>NZ_JAUSRA010000001.1:6958333-7611666 GCF_030811575.1 Catenuloplanes nepalensis
ACCTCCCGGTCAACCAGCTGAAGATCGACATGCAGTTCGTCCGCGACTGGAAGCCGTCCTCGACGAAGTCACTGCTGCCGTCCCTGGTCAAGCTCGCCCACGACCTGCGCCTCTCCGCCCTGGCCGAGGGCGTGGAAACGTCGGAACAGGCGGAATACCTCGAGTCGATCGGCTGCGACCACGTCCAGGGCTACTACTTCGGGAAACCCCAGGCCGCCTCGTCCATCACGTCGCTGCTGCTGGAGTGGAGCGCGGAGGAGATCTGACCTCGCCTCATCCGGCGGGCGAGGCACCGGTGAGCTTTATGCGGATATATCGGGCGCCGCGGCGCCCGATATCGGCCGGCGAGCCTTTCGCAGCGAATCGGGCCCGTTATGAGGCTTATTCAGCGGGGTGAGCCGACGCCGCGTCGCCGCAGGCCAGCACTGTCGGCGCGCAACGCGCTGAATAGCCCTCTATGTGGACTCGATCTTCCGGGATTCGAGAAGCAAGATCCTTTCATACCGTATGGCTGTTTCCGGGCCCTCGAAAGGACCATATGGTATGGAAGGATCTTGGCGCTCTGGCGCTCTGGCGCTCTGGCGCTCTGGCGCTCTGGCGCTCTGGCGCTCTGGCGCTCTGGCGCTCTGGCGCTCTGGCGCTCTGGCGCTCTGGCGCTCTGGCGCTCTGGCGCTCTGGCGCTCTGACGCTCTGACGCTCTGACGCTCTGACGCCGACCATGCCGGCCCTGACCCGACCCGGCGGCCCTGCCGATGATCTGCTCGCTTGTCCTGGAGGACGGGCATATGGGGAAACCAGGCGCAACCCCTGCCACCCACGAGAAGGAAGCCGGGCCAGCGGAAACCGAGGCGGGCTGGGACCTGCGCCCATTCCCCGGAGCCTGAGGCCCGTCGGAGGCGCCTCATCCGCACCGACAGATGAACGGCACCTTTAAGCTGAAATATCGGGCGCTGCGCGCCCGATATTTCAACGTAAGCAGTGCCCAGAACCCACCGAGCACGTCGAGGTCCCGGCGACCACCGAAGCAAGTCAGCGACGAAGAACCGAGCACGTCGCCGGCGCACCAGGGCCCCGGCGAAGGCCGAGGCGAGCTGGCGACGAAGAGTCGACACGCGCCGTCCGGGATGACGGCAGCCGCATGCGACGACGCGAGCGCCTGAAGCCGGTCGCTTCGGCCGGGCGCTCAGAGCGTGACGGTGCGGGATTCCTTCATGGAGGTCTCGGCGGCCTCCAGCACCGCCACGACCAACCGTCCGAAGTGGACGCCGCACGGATGCGGCGCACGATGCCGGGCCGCCTGCACGAGCTGGCTGATGGCGGAGCCGAAGGCGTCCACCGATGATGACGAGTGTTCCGGGACCTGCACCGCACCGGCCGTACCGTGGAAGACGGTTTCGGTGCCCTTCAGCAACGAGGGCGCCTCCAGGGTCAAGGTCAGCGAGCTGACCGCGCCCAGCATGTGCTTGACCAGCACGTGCGTCGTGTTGTCGGCGCCGGGGAGTGCGGTCACCGCGGTCGGCATGCCCAGCACCGCCAGCAATACGGCCAGCGCGTGCGGGCCGACGTCCCAGAGGCCGCCGACCTCCTTGCGCCAGGATGAGTCGGCGTAAGGGCTGTCGTCGCCGTAGATGGAGGCGAAGCGGTCGGCGCGGGCGCCGGTCCAGCCGCCGGTGGTGACGGCCTCGCGGATGAACTCCTCGACCGGGGTCTGGAAGCGGCTGGTGAAGAACACGACGGATGCGACGTCGTTCTTCTCGACCGCGGCGACCAGGCGGTCGGCGGCGGCGAGCGTGAGCGACAGCGGCTTGTCCAGCAGCAGATGCCTGCCGGCGGTGGCGGCGCGGGTGGCCAGCTCGGCCTGGACGTCCGGCGGGAGCGCGATGGAGACCGCGTCGACGTCGGCGATGAGGGCGTCGACGTCGGCGTAGGCGGTGATGCCGAACCGGTCGGCGACGGCCTGCGCCTTGGCGGAGTCCCGGCCCCAGACGCCGACCAGGTCGGCCTCCGGGTGGGCGGCCAGCGCCGTCCCCTGTGTCTCAGCGGCCCAATAGCCCGTGCCGAGCAGTCCGAATCTCATCGTCGCTCCTCATCGCCGTGCCGGTCAGTCGAACACCCCACCCTAGGGGTATACGAATCCGTTACCCGCGCGGGTTCACGGTGCGATGTGGAGCAGACCATTACCTAGCGGCGGCGTTTGCCGGCGTGCTCGCGGGCCAGCAGCATCGCCTCGTGGGCCTCGGCGGCGGCCTGGGCGGCCTCGTCGGCGAGCGCGTGCGCGGCGATCTCGGCTATTCGGGCGGCCTCGTCGGCGGCGCGGGAGACTGCGGCGGCCCGATCGTACATCCGGTGGGCGGCGCGCTGCTCGGTCTGGTAGCGGTAGGCCACGCGCTCGCGCTCGCTCTGCAGTGGCGACTGGTCGGTGGTGGTCACCCGGAAGACGTCGCGCAGTTCCTCGACGGAGATCTCACCCCGCTTGAACGCCCCCAGCGCGGCCCGCGAAACCGTCCGGTCCCGCTCGTCGTCGCTCTCCTCGGAGTCGTCGAACGACTGCAGCGCGGCCGCGGCGGCGATCTCGGCGGCCGCGTCCTCCACGTCCTTGCGGGCCGCCTCGTAGGCCGCGTCCGCCACCTCCTGCGCGGCCCAGGCCTCGTCGCGTGCGATGCCGGCCGTGTTGGCCGCCTCGCGCGCCTGCTCGGCCGCGGCCGCGGCCCGGCCGGCCTTGGCGTATGCGGCGGCGGCGTGCGCGGCCAGCTCGTCGGCCTCGGCGCGGAGCAGCTTCGGGTCGGGACCCCGGTGTGACTCGCGGGTGGTGATGCTGACGACGGCGAGGAAGATCAGCGCCACGACCACCGAGCCTCCGGCGATCAGCAGCCCCCACATCGCCACCGGCAAGTCATAACCCACGGCCCTCGCCCCTCCCCGATCCCGGACGTCGCACATATCTTCCGGGCCGGAAATCACGTGCCGGTCACGGCCCGGCGAGCGCCCGGACAATGGCATGGAACAGTGCGTCCTTGCGCCGCTCGGTCTCCGGGAGATCGTCGTACGGCACGAGGCAGGGGTGGGTCTTCGCGACCGGGTCCTTGCGTGCGCCGTACCGCCAGCCGTCGTTGATCTTCAGGGTGCACCACGCGTCGTGCAGGTCCTCGGGCGTGGCACCGGCGAGCACCTCACGCACGCTGGCCTCGGTCGCCTCGCGCTCCCACGGTGCGGGCACGTCGGGCGACGGCCACGGGTCGCCGAGCGCCGTCTGCAGCGCGCGGTTGGCCGCGTGGCAGACCGCGACGACGGTCTCCATCGGGAAAACGGTCATGCCGGCCCCTTCCGACCCGCGCGTAGAGTGACCCCGTGCACCATGGAGACGCCCGGTGATCGGCGCACTCAACCTCGCGATCATTATCGCCTCGCTGCTCGTCGCCGCCTGGGCCGGATTCGCCGGTTTCCGCGATCGCGCACCGGATCCGGTGCAGTTCGCCGGGCTCGGCGTGCTGCAGGTGATGGTGCTGGCGATGGGCGTGGTCTCGCTGGTGGCGCTGCTCGGCGGCGAGCGGCCGGCCGAGCTGGAAACGTTCGCCGGTTACGTGGTGACCACGGTCTGCTGGCCGGCGGTCGCGTTCGTGCTGGGGCGGATGGAGCCGACCAAGTGGGGCTCGGTGACCGTCGCGGTGGGCTGTCTGGTGATCCCGGTGCTGGTGCTCCGGCTGGAACAGATCTGGGGATAGGGACGTCGATGACGAACGCAGTCCGCCCGACCGGGCGTGGGCCCGGCCGGGTGATCCTGGTCATCTACTGCATCTTCGCGCTGGCCGCGGGCGCCCGGGCGGGGGTGCAGATCGCCACGAAGTTCGGCGAGGCGCCGCTGGCCTACGCGCTGTCCGCGATCGCCGCCGTGATCTACCTGGTGGCCGCGGTCGCGCTGTCCCGTAACGCACGCCGGGTCGCGCTGGTGGCGATCGTGGTCGAGCTGATCGGCGTGATCGTGGTCGGCCTGCTCAGCGTGTTCGACCCGGCGGCGTTCCCGGACGCGACGGTCTGGTCCGGCTTCGGTCAGGGCTACGGTTACGTCCCGCTGGTGTTGCCGCTGGTCGGCCTGTTCTGGCTGCACCGCACGCGCGTCACCAGCCCCGCCGCAGCCTGACCCAGCGGTAGCCGTAAGCGTTCAACGACACCTTGGACAGATCCGAACTGATCGGGTCGTAGCCGTCGTCGGAGAGCACCTCGACCGGGTGGTCCGCCTCCTCGGCCAGCGACGACATGTCCACCTCGCAGGCCTCGCCGCCCAGGTTGTGCAGGAACAGCATGCACCCGGTGGTGTCGAGCGCGCGGTGCGCCAGCACGCCGCGCGGCACCGGCACGTCCACGTGCTCGCAGGAGCCGCCGCCGACCTCGGGCGCCTCGCGCAGCGTGCGGATCATCCGCTCGAACCAGGAGAGCAGCGAGTTCCGGTCGCTGCGCTGCGCGGTGACGTTCAGCGTCTCCCAGCCGTACTCGCCGCCGCTGACCGGCGGGCGCAGCGGCTCGTCCGACGTGGTGAAGCCGCCGTGCGGCTGGAAGGACCACTGCATGGGGGTACGGATCGCCATCCGCCCCGGCAGGCTCAGGTCCTCGCCCATGCCGATCTCCTCGCCGTAGCGCAGCACCGGCGTGCCCCGCAGGCTGAACTGCAGCGCGTAGGCCAGCTCGATCCGGCGCCGGTCGTTGCCCAGCATGGGTGCGAGCCGCCGCCGGATGCCCCGGTCGTACAGGCGCATGTCCTCATCGGGGCCGAAGGCCTCGAAGACGTCCTGCCGCTGGTCCGCGGTCAGCCGGGACAGGTCGACCTCGTCGTGGTTGCGCAGGAACGTGGCCCACTGCCCGGCGTCCGGCAGCGCCGGCGTGTCCCGCAGCGCGTCGACGATGCCCTCCGGGTCCTGCCGGGCCAGCGCCAGCATCAGCCGCGCGTTGAGCATGAAGTCGAAGAGCATGTGCAGCCGGCCGCCGAAGTAGTTGGTCAGCTCGGCCGGTTCGACGTTCGCCTCGGCCAGCAGCATCGCGTCACCCTTGCGCCACTGCACGTGCGAGCGGAGCTCGGTGAGGAAGTCGAAGTCCTTCGGCGAGTTCGGATTGCCCGGCTCGGTGCGCTCGATGATGAACGGCACCGCGTCCATCCGGAAGCCGTCGACGCCCAGCTGCAACCAGAACGCGCAGATCTTCTTGATCTCCTCGCGGACCGCCGGGTTGGTGATGTTGAGGTCCGGCTGGAAGTCGTAGAACCGGTGGTAGAACCAGGCCTTCGCGGTCCGGTCGTAGGTCCACGTCTCCTTCTGCTCGCCCGGGAAGACCATGCCCTGGCCGCGGTCCGCGGGCTCGGTGTCGGACCAGACGAACCAGTCCCGGTACGGCGAGTCCGGCGACGACCGCGCCGACTGGAACCACGGGTGCTCGTTCGACACGTGGTTCACCACCAGGTCGATGATCACGCGAATGCCCCGGTTACGGGCCTCGTGCAGCAGCTCCGCGAAGTCGCCGAGCGTGCCGAAGCGCGGGTCGACGTTGTAGAAGTCGGTGGCGTCGTAGCCGTCGTCGCGGTTCGGTGACGGGTGGATCGGGTGCAGCCAGAGGCACGTGATGCCGAGCCGGGCCAGATAGTCCAGCCGGCCGATCAGTCCCCGGATGTCGCCCACCCCGTCGCCGTTCGAGTCCTGGAACGTGTCGATGTCGAGGCAGTAGACGACGGCCTTGGAGTACCACCGCTCATTCATAGGACAAGAGGTTTCCAAGCGGTGCCGACACCAAACCGACACGGAGAGGTGAGATCATGTCCGCGGGGACCGGCGCGGCGCAGGGAGACGCAGAACGAACGAGGAGCGATGGCGACCATCTACGACGTCGCACGGCGCGCGGAAGTCTCCCCCGCGACCGTTTCCCGAGTGGTCAACGGCCACGCCAATGTGGACCCGATCCTGGTCGAACGGGTCCGGCGGGCCATGGCGGAGCTGGGTTACCGGCCCAACGCGGTCGCCCGTAACCTGCGGCGGAGCCGGACCACGCTCTGGGCGGCGATCATCTCCGACATCGGCGACCCCTTCTACACCGCGATGGTGCGCGGCGTGGAGGACGCGGCCCGCCCGGCCGGTTTCTCGGTCGTCCTGTGCAACACGGACGACGACGAGGACAAGGAGGGTGGGTACGTCGACGCCGCGCTGGCCGAGCAGATGGCCGGCGTGATCGTCGCACCGGCCGGCCCGGTCGCGCCGCACGTGCGCCGGCTGCTGGACGCGCGCGTTCCCGTGGTGGTCGTCGACCGGCAACCGGCGGAGCTGCGGGTGGACACCGTGCTGGTGGACAACGATCTGGGCGCGCAGGCCGCGACCGCGCACCTGATCGAGTCCGGCTACGCGCGGATCGCCTGCATCACCGGCCCGGCCACGGTCTCCACCGCGACCCAGCGCGCGCAGGGCTACCGGGCCGCGCTGCAGGAGCACGGCCGGCCGGTCGACGACGCGCTGATCCGGCACGCGGACTTCCGCGAGGAGGCCGGCTACGACGCGATGCGCGCGCTGCTGGCGCTTCCCGAGCGGCCGGACGCGGTGTTCGCCGCGGGCAACCGGCTGGCACTCGGTGCGCTGCGCTGCCTGGGGGACCGCGGCGTGTCCGTACCCGGTGAGGTGGGCCTGGTGGGTTTCGACGACCTGCCGTGGGCCGCGCTGATCCGGCCGGCGCTGACCACGGTGGCGCAGCCGACCTACGAGCTGGGCCGGTCCGCCGCGCGCCTGCTGGCCGAGCGGATCGCCGAGCCGTCCCGGCCGCCGTCGACCATCACGCTGGCCACGCACCTGGAGATCAGGGACAGCTCGGTTCGTTTCGGCCGCGGGGTCGCCGGGTAGTCGACCGGCCGTGACCATCAATGCCGACAGCCCTTCGCAGAACCTGACCGGACTCAGCGGATGGGTGGCCGGGGTCATCGAGTCGCTGGGTGAGGTCGGTGTCGGCCTGCTCGTCGCGCTGGAGAACATCATCCCGCCGATCCCCAGCGAGGTCGTGCTCGCGCTGGCCGGATACCTCGCCAACCAGGGCAGCGTCAACCTGGTGCTGGTCTGGGTCGCGGCCACGCTCGGCTCGCTGATCGGCGCGATCGCGCTCTACTGGGTCGGCCGCGGCCTCGGCGAGGAGCGCCTCAAGCGCTGGCTGGACAAGGTGCCGCTGGTCGAACGCGACGACCTGGAGAAGGCCGACCGCTGGTTCGAGAAGCACGGGAAATGGGCCGTGCTTCTCGGCCGCTGCGTCCCGGTCGTACGCAGTCTCGTCTCCCTGCCGGCCGGCGCCAACCACATGCCGGTGCCGATGTTCACCGCGTTCACCGCGCTGGGCAGCGGCGTGTGGAACACGATCTTCATCGGTGCGGGCTATGCGCTCGGCTCCCGCTGGCAGGACATCGAGCAGTACAACCGGTGGTTCGACTACATCATCTGGGCGATCTTCGCCTGGATCATCGGGTCGTGGGTGTTCAACCGCGTCCGGGCTCGCCGGCGGAAGAGGGCGCGGCAGCACTGAGCAGGTGCCGGTCCGCGCCGAGCAGCAGCCGCTCGGCCGCGGTCCAGGTCGTGGTGGTGACCAGGTAGAGCACCGCGGCGAGCGGCACGACCAGCGCGAACAGCACGGTGCCGTACGGCAGGAAACGCATCACCCGCATGATCTGCGCCTGGCCGGGCGGCGCGTCGGCCGGCGTCGGGTTCGCGGCCTGCACCAGCGCCATCCGCCGGGACGACCACCAGGCCAGCACGGTCAGCATCGCCAGCAGCACCGCGAAGAGCGCCAGGCCGCCGTCGTTCACGTGCGCGCCCAGCGCGGTGCCGAAGAACCGCTCGTCCAGCAGCGCGTTGTGCTCGCCGGCCAGCGTGGGCGTGGTGAACAGCCGGTACATGACCGTGAAGAACGGGACCTGCAGCAGCGCGGGCAGGCAGCCACCGAGCGGGCTCGCGCCCTCCTCCCGGTACATCTTCAGCATCTCGGCCTGCAGCGCGGCCGGGTCGTCCCTGTGCTTGGCCTGCAACTCGCGCAGCTTCGGCGCGAGCGCGGCGGTGCGCCGCTGGCCGCGGATCTGCGCCCAGGTCAGCGGCGAGATCAGCAGGCGGACGCCCATGGTGAACAGGATGATGGCGATCGCGGTCGCGGCCGTGCCGGTGAACGGCTCGGTGACGGACGCGATCGAGGTGACGACGGTGGACGCGATGCCGGCGGCACCGTCGATGGGATTGAACGCGAGCATGGTGAAACCCCTCAGAAGCAAAGACCCACGTGGGTACGGACGGGACGAGCTAGGCGACCGAGGGGAGGGTCGCCGGGGCTCGGGGCCGGGAACGGCCGGCCGCGTCCGGATCACGGAATCGAGGGGTGCGGGCGTTGAGCGCGCGCACGCGCATGGCGGCGCCACGGTGCGGCGCCGGGTAGCCGGGGCCGCGCAACCGGCCGCTGGCGAGATGGATCGCCAGCACCACCGCGACGAGGCCGGCCGCGGCCAGCGCGATCATCTCGGCGGGGCTGGAGCCGGCCGGGGCGGCCTGGGTCAGCTGTGCGGCGGTCCACGCCCACAGCGACCACAGGAACCCGGTCAGCACCATCGACCCACCATATCTAGTCGCGTCGAGCGGAGTTCCGCTTGATCACGTACTCCACGAGCTCGATCAGGAGCTCCTTGCCGGACGCGCGGTCGCGGGCGTCGCAGAGCACGACCGGCACCTCGTCGTCCAGGTCGAGCGCGGTCCGCACGGCGGCCGGGCTGAACTTCTGCTCGTTGTCGAAGCAGTTCACCCCGACCAGGAACGGCAGGTTCCGCGTCTCGAAGTAGTCGATCGACGGGAAGCAGTCGGCCAGCCGCCGGGTGTCCGCCAGCACCACCGCGCCGAGCGCGCCCTGGGCCAGCTCGTCCCAGAGGAACCAGAACCGGTCCTGGCCGGGCGTGCCGAACAGGTAGAGCACCAGGTCCTGATCGATGGTGATCCGGCCGAAGTCCATCGCGACCGTGGTGGAGGTCTTGGCCTCGACGCCGGAGAGGTCGTCGGTGCCGACGCTCACGTCGGTGAGCATCTCCTCGGTCTGCAGCACCCGGATCTCGCTGACCGCGCCGACCATCGTCGTCCTGCCCGCGCCGAAACCGCCGGCCACCAGCACCTTGAGCGCGACCGGGGCGCGCCGTTCCTCAGCGGCCATCGACGCCCGCCCGGTGTGCGACGGAGAAGTTGTCGCCGACGCGCGTGACCAGCAGCGCCATCTCGTACGAGATCAGGCCGATGTCCGCCTCGGAGCCGGCCAGCACGGCGAGGCAGGAACTCCGGCCGGCGGTGCTGATGAAGAGGAACGCGTCCTCCATCTCCAGCAGCGTCTGCCGGACCGCCCCGGCGTTGAAGTGCCGGCTGGCGCTGCGCGCCAGACTGGCGAAGCCCGAGGCCATGGCGGCCAGGTGTTCGCCGTCCTCCCGGGAGAGCCCGCGCGAGGCACCGATCAGCAAACCGTCCGCGGAGAGGAGCACCGCCTGACGGGTGTGAGGCACCTTCTCGATGAGCTCGTCCAGGAGCCATCCCGGTTGGCCGAACAACGTCATGCCGCAGTCTCCCACAACGTTCCGTGACCGTCGTGCCGGTCGATGCCGTCCCTGCCGGGCACGCCGGTCACCGAGCGTGCGGCAGTGCCCGCGCGCGGTGCGCTTCTCGGTGCAGACATCCCGGCGATCCTTCCTGGTTCTCGCGTGCGACGAGGACATCATCCCTCGTTGCACAACAGGAGATCGAGGCGGGCGGCGGTTTCCGTTGTGCGTGACGACACCGACGCGCTCCGCAGTCGCTCCTCTGTGGAAGGTCGTCCGGGGTTGCGTCGGAATCACGACAGATCAATCGACGAACAAGCGCGGCCACTACTCGGAGTGACCGCGCGGGAGTGCTGCGGAGCCGGACGGTGGGCGTCCCGGCCGGGGGACGCCCACCGGGCTCCGGGAGGGTCAGACGTCGATCGACTCCTCTATGCGCCGCAGCTGGTGCCGGGCCAGTGCCAGATTCGCACGTGACTTGATCAGCGCGAGGTAGAGGAACAGGCCCTTGCCGGAGCGCGCCTTGAGCGGGCGGATCAGGTGGTACTGCTCCCCGAGCGTGACCAGGATGTCCTCGATCTCGTCGCGCATCTGCAGCATCTCCATGGCGCGCAGCTTCGCGCGCACCACATCGGTGTTGCCGGCCGCGGCGACCGTGAGGTCGAAGTCCTTGGTCCCGCCCGCGATGCCCAGCGCCATCCCGCTGGTGTAGTCGACGAGCGCCACACCGATGGCCCCGTCGATCTGCATCGCGTCCTTGAGTGCGACGTCCATGTCTGGCATGTGCCTGCCTCCGTGAAGGGCGTGCGAGGGAAGGGCGGCACGTGAGCCGCTTACGGTTTCCCAGATTGCGGCCGCACGGCGGACATCGGTCGCACAAGCTGTGCGATCGGTACGTCGCGCGCTGTCACAGACTTCGGACGACCGCGGCACGCCAGTTGTGAACTTCTGCAACTGCGCAAACCCTCAAGCCGCCAACCACGAGGCAGGTCGCACCGTGTCGGTGCCGCTCTATCAGGCGAAGGCGGAGATGTTCCGCACGCTGGGCCACCCTGTCCGGATCCGCGTGCTCGAACTGCTCCAGGACGGCCCCAAGCCGGTCCGGCTCCTGCTCGCCGAGATCGACGTGGAGGCGTCCGGCCTCTCCCAGCAGCTGGCGGTCCTCCGCCGTGCCGGCATCGTGCTCACCTACCGCGACGGGCCGCTGGTCATGTACGCCCTGAGCACCCCGGACGTGGCCGACCTGCTCGCGGCCGGCCGCCGGATCCTCCGCGCGGTCCTCGCCGACCGCGACGGCCTGCTGATCGAACTCGGCCCCGCCGGAAAGACCGCCCCATAGAGCCGGAAAAGTCAAAGACATAGAGGCTTATTCAGCACCGCCCTCGTCAGGCCGCCCTCGTCAGGCCGCCCGGACTGCGGCAACGCGGTGCCGGCTCGCCGCACTGAATAAGCCTCATAGAGGGTCCGAAAGACAGGACAAGGAGCGTCCGGAGAGGCAGGACCACAAAGTGATTTTCCCGCTTCCGGCGTGCCCACTTCCCCAGTGCTCCCGCGGGCACCGGTCAATGCCACCCAGCTTGAGTCGACCACGGATTCCTGCCTGCGCTTCCCGAAAGCGCTCCGCCGACGCCCGCCCGACGCCCGCCGGCCGTCCTCTGTCGCCCGCACCCCTCGGACTGGCTCTGCTGCCCAGCCCTTTCGGACCGGGAAGCGCGAGCTGACCCGGCCCGCTCGCGGCGATCGGGCGCTGCCCGCCCGAAATATCGCTACATCCCACCCTCCGGCGCGGACCCCAGACTCGCGAGCCGACACCGCCGCAGCCTGAGTGATCAATCAGGTGAGCAAAAGGTAGATCGAGAATCGAAGTTGATCGCCTTTTCGCTCACCTGATTGATCACTCAGGCGCCGGGCCCGAGGCCGTCAAGATCTCCCGGCCCCGCCAGCAGGACGCGTGCCCGCTTCATCGGGAGATTTCGGGCACGAGGCGCCGGGTCCCCGCCGGAAGGGGGTCGACCCTGCCCGCTTGCGGTGTTCCGGCGCCCGGAGACCGCGTGCGATTCGCGTACCGACAGCGAGCGGGGGCCACGGAACCCGGATCGGGCTGAGAGCATTCCCGCCGGTCACGGAATGCGGCCGTACCGCAGCTCCTTCAAGGAGGCTTATTCAGCGCCGCCCTCGTCAGACCGCGCGGCCTGCGGCAACGCGGTGCCGGTTCGCTGCGCTGAACAAGCCTCAAGATCAAAGTAGGCCACGTGGCATTGGGCACCGGTCGTCGCCAGCGCTCCTCCCTAATGCACGTTCCGAGGGTGGTTACCCCAAGACCCACGACCTCGGCCGGCGCTCGCGGCACTCGCCGCGACCGACGCCCCCACCGGCACTCAAGGCCGCGATCCGGCGTCCCACCGGCACTCAAGGCCGCGAACCGGCGTCCCACCGGCACTCAAGGCCGCGAACCGGCGTCCCACCGGCACTCAAGGCCGCGAACCGGCGTCCCACCGGCACTCAAGGCCGCGAACCGGCGTCCCACCGGCACTCAAGGCCGCGAACCGGCGTCCCGATGCCGTTCTGGCGACATCGGGACGTCCCGATCATGAGTGGTTCGCGGAGGCGGGTGGCTGGGTGGGGGCTCCGCAGCACTTCTTGTACTTGCGGCCGGAGCCGCACGGGCAGGGGGCGTTGCGCGGCGGGTCCTTCGGGACGACGTCGCGCCTCCACGTCCAGGATCCGGCCGAGTCCGTGAACTCGTGGTCGAACGCCGCGTTGACGTGCCGGTGGCGCTCCACCGGGTCGGCCGGGAGTTCCGCGGGCGCGAGGTCGTCGAGCATGTCGGGGTCGCGGCCGAGGGCCCGGCGCACGCGGCGGCGGGAGGTGAGCAGCATGCCGGCCACGGTCGCGTCCGGCGCGGGGCTGGCCTCCATCTCGTCGAGCTGTTCCTCGGTGAGCAGCGCGGCGCCGCGGCCCAGCCAGCGCTCCGCCGCGACCAGGTCGCCGCGCGTCTCGAAGAACTCGCCGGTGATCATGCAGTGGCCGTCGTCGAGCAGCGGGTCGCGGCGGAGCCGGCGCAGCACGGCGTCGGCCTCGTCCTGCTCGCCGCGCTCGAGGTGGATCTCGGCCACCTCGATCATGGCGTACAGACCGAACTGGTCGCGTACCTCGGCCAGGTCGTGGAGCACCTCGAACGCGCGCTCGACGTCGCCGGCGTGGCGCCAGGCCACACCGGCGTCCAGCAGGATCTCGCTGCGGTCGGCGGGGTTCTCCTCGGCCTCCGCCTCGAGATCCCGGGCACGGTCCCGCAAGAGCCGGCTGTCTGCTGTCACCATCCGGCCAAAGTACCGGAAATGCCTCACCGGTCCGCGGCGAGTACCTCTTCCGCGGCCTTCCGGGCGGCGATCAGCACCGGGTCCCAGACCGGGGCGAACGGCGGCGCGTAACCGAGGTCGAGCGCGGTCATCTCGTCCACCGTCATGCCGGACCAGAGCGCCACCGCGAGCGCGTCGATGCGCTTCGCGGCCTCGGAGCGGCCGACGATCTGCGCGCCCAGCAGGCGGCCGGTGCGGCGCTCGGCCAGCAGTTTCACGTGCATGGTGGCGGAACCCGGGAAGTACCCGGCCCGGCTGGTGGACTCGACCGTCGCGGTCACGTAGTCGAAGCCGGCCGCGGACGCCTCGCGCTCGCGCAGGCCGGTGCGGGCCACCTCCAGGTCGCAGACCTTGGTGACCGCGGTGCCGATCGCGCCGGGGAACGTGGCGTACCCGCCGCCGATGTTGATGCCGGCCACCCGGCCCTGCTTGTTCGCGTGCGTGCCGAGCGGCAGGTGCACGTTCCGGCCGGTGATCAGGTGCCGGGTCTCGACGCAGTCGCCGGCGGCCCAGACGCCCTCGTGGCCGTGCACCCGCATGCGCAGGTCGGTCAGGAGCCCGCCGTGCTCGCCGACCGGGAGACCGGCGGAGCGGGCCAGCAGCGTGTTCGGGCGGACGCCGAGGCCGAGCACGACCACGTCCGCGGGCACCTCGCCGGCCGCGGTGGTGACGCCGGTGACCCGGCCGTGTGCGCCGGTCAGGCCGGTGACCTCGGCGCCGGTGCGCACGTCGATGCCGAGCCCGGTCATCGCCTTCTTGACCAGCGCGCCCATGTCCGGGTCCACGGTGGACATGGGCGCGTCGCCGCGTTCCAGCAGCGTGACGTCGAGGCCCCGATTCATCATCGCCTCGGCCATCTCGACGCCGATGTAGCCGCCGCCGATCACCACGGCGCGCCGGACCTCCGGGGTGAGCCACGAGGCCAGGCGGTCGCCGTCGTCGAGCGTCTGCACGCCGAAGACGCCGCCGAAGTCCACGTCCGCCCACGGTGGGCTGACCGGGACCGCGCCGGTGGCGATCATCAGGTAGTCGAAGCCGAGGTCGGAGTCGCCCGCATCGGACTTCACGGAGACGCTGCGTGACTGCAGGTCGATCGAGACGACCTCGTGCCGTACCCGCAGGTCGATGTCCTGGTTCTGTTTGAAGATCTCGGGCGTGCGGACGATCAGGTCGTCGCGCGCGTCCACCGCGCCGCCGATCCAGTAGGGGATGCCGCAGGCCGAGTACGACCCGTGGTCTCCCCGCTCGAACGCGACGATCTCCAGCCGCTCGGCCGGGACGCGCTTGCGCGCCTGGGAGGCGGCGGACATGCCCGCCGCGTCGCCACCGACGACGATCAGTCGTTTCATCACCACGCCGACGATGATTTACCCGCGCGTGGCCTCGGTCAACGACGTGAGCACGCCGTCGAGCGTGGCGTGCCTCGCGAACGCGGCCCGCTGCCGCGCCGCGCCGGAGCCGTGCGAGCGCAGCCGGCTCATCAGGACGGTGGCGATCTCCAGGTCGCCGTGCCGCTCCAGCTGCGGGCGGACCAGGTCGAACAGGCGGCGCAGCAGGTGCCAGGCCGGTCGCGGGCGCTGGTTGACCAGGTCGACCGCGACGCCCTCCAGGCCGTCGTGCGCGGCCCGCCAGTGCGCGGCGGCCAGCAACTGCTGGTTCATCGCGGGCGCGGGCAGTCCCGCGCCGACGTCCGTGATCGCGGTGGCCACCAGCGCCCGGATCAGCGCGGCGACCAGCATGGTGTCCTCGAGCGACGGGCAGACGTCGCCGGCCCGGATCTCGACCGCGGGGCCTGTCGCGGAGAGCCGGGCGTGCCAGTGGAGCATCGAGTCGTCGAGCACGGCGCCGGACGCGATCAGATCGTCGAGCAGGTGCCGATAGTGCGCGTACGACTCCAGGTGCGGCGTCGGGCCGACGGACGGCCAGCGCTCCCACATGATCGAGCGCCAGCTCGCGTACCCGGTGTCGACGCCCTGGTAGAACGGCGAATTCGCGGTGACCGCGTGCAGCACCGGCAGCCACGGCCGGACGTGGTTGAGCACCTGCACGGCCAGTTCCGGATCACCCACGCCGACGTGCACGTGCATGCCGTTGAGCCCGTGGCCGGGCGCGAGCGGGCCGAACCGCTCCGCCGTCCGGTGGTACCGCGGCAGGTCCGCGACCGGCGCGTCCGGGCCGGTCAGCGGGCCGGCGCCGATCGCGACCAGTCGCGCGCCGGCCGCCTCGGCCGCGTCCGCGACGCCCTCGCGGAGCAGGCTCATCGACCGCCACAGCGCGTCCAGACCCGCGACCGGCGGGGCGGCCACGCCGATCTGGGTGCGGAGGTAGGCGTGCCGCACGGACGCGCGCAACGCCGGGGAGACCCGGTCCAGCACCGCGTCGACGACCGGCGCCGGCTCCGGGCGTTCCGCGTCGAGCAGCAGGAACTCCTCCTCGACGCCGAGGGCGAGCACGCCGGCCGGCGCGGTGCTGATCGGGGCCGTGGTGGTCGGCGTCACGCTCACAGGTCGGCCCTCCGGGTGCTCGGGGAGACGGGAGTCGGCGGCGGCGGACGCTTCCCGGATCCGCCGCACGCCGCGCTGCCCTCCCGATCACGCTAGCGGCGGGCGGGAGCGGTCAGGCCGAAACCTCATTTTTGGCAGACCGGGCACCAGTACGTGTTCCGGTTCGCCAGCGTGCCCTTCCGCACCGGTGTCCCGCAGACCAGGCAGGGCTGGCCGGCGCGCCGGTAGACGTAGACCTCCCCGCCGTGCCGGTCGACCCGGGGCGCGCGCCGCATCGCCTCCGGCGTGTGCGCGACGTGCACGGTGTCGATCCGGCCCTGCGCCACGCCGTCCTTCATCAGCGCGCGCAGGTCCTCCCAGATCTCGGTGAACGCGGCCGCGCTCAGCGCCCGGCCCGGCGTGGTCGGCACCAGCCCGGCGCGGAACAGCACCTCGGTCGCGTAGATCAGGCCCGGACCGGCCAGCACGGACTGGTCCATGATCAGCGCAAGCAGCGCGGCGTCGCTGCGGGTGATCCGCGCGTACGCCGGGGCCGGGTCCGCGTCGTCGCGCAGCGGGTCCGGGCCGAGCCGCGCGTGGATGCGCGCCACGCCGTACGGGTCCAGCACCTCGCACGCGGTCGGCCCGCGCAGCTCCAGCCAGCCGTGCTCGCCGGCCAGCCGCATGCGGATCAGCCCGACCGGCTCCGGCACCGGCAGTGGCCCGGTCGCGAACTTGCCGTAGAGCCCCAGGTGGACGTGCACGATCCGGTCGCCGGCGTAGTGGTGGAACAGGTGCTTGCCGTACGCGGAGGTGTCCTCCAGTATGCGGCCGGTGACCAGCTCCGCGTCCGCCGCGAACCGGCCCTGCGGGCTGGTCACCTCGACGGACTGCCCGGCGAGCAGCCGGCGGTGGGCGATCGCGAGGCGGTGGATGCTGTGTCCCTCGGGCATGGTCCGAAAGATACGTGGTTGAGCGATACATCACTGCGGCCGGTCGCGTCCCAGGTCACGCAACCCTGTTGTCGGTGGAATTTCCATAGGAGCAAAAACTCGGGTTCGACGATCTTCAAGGGACGGTACCGGCCGGTATGCTGGCCACCCTGATCGAGCGGCCCGCACGAGGGGACACCGTGGAGCTGAATCTCACGGGTGACCGGGTGATCGGCCGCTGGGCCCACATCATCCGACGGCGGTTCCCGGCCGCGGAGACGCTGACCGAGCAGGCGCGCGACGACATCGCGTCGCTCGCCTCCACGCTGCGGCTGGTGCCGGCCGACACGCCCTGCCCGGTGCTGGACGAGCTGTTCCGCGGCCGTCCCGGGCTCACCTCGGTCGCGGTCGAGGGGCCGGACGGGCGCCTCGGCCTGATCATGCGGGAGCGGTTCCTGCTCGCCATGTCCGGCGCGTTCGGCTACGGCCGGCCGCTCGCCAACCGGCAGACCGTGGCCGAGCTCACCGACTGGCACCCGCTGGTGCTGCTGGCCGGCACCAGCGTGCTCACCGCGGCGCAGCGGCTGCGCACCCGGCCGCGGGAGGCCCGCTACGACGACGTGATCGTCTCCGACGGCGACACCCGGCTCAGCTCGGTCTCGGCCGCGTTGCTGCTGGACACGCTGACCGAGCGGCTCTCCGCCAAGGTGATCCGCGACGAGCTGACCGGGCTGGCGAACCGCGCCCACTTCCTGGAGCAGCTGGAGGCGGCCTGCATCGACGCGTCCGACCCGGACGTGCCGGGCCCGCGCGTGGTGGTGGCGTTCATCGACCTGGACCACATGAAGAAGATCAACGACTCGTTCGGGCACCACGTCGGCGACGTGGTGCTGACCTCGCTGGCGGCCCGGCTCGCCGCGGTCGCGAAGGAGGACGAGCTGGTCGCACGGCTCGGCGGCGACGAGTTCGCGGTGCTCACCCGGCTGCCGGACGAGGCGACCGAGCCCGAGGTCAAGGAGATCGGCGACCGTTACCGGGCGGCCGCGGCGGAGACCGACCCGATGATCCTGCCGGGCGCGCGGACCAAGGCCAGCGTGGGCGTGGCGACCTCGGGCGTGCGGGCCGACGCGGAGACCGTGCTCAGCGCCGCGGACATGGCCATGTACCGGGCGAAGCAGGCCGGCGGCGACGACGTGGTGACCGTCATGGGCGTGGACGCCGGCCTGCCCGGGGACGTGGAGCAGGTCGACCGGTCGGTGCGGCAGGCGATCGCGGGCGACGAGCTGCGCCTGGTCTACCAGCCGATCGTGCGGATCTCGGACCGGACCATGGTGAGCGTGGAGGCGCTGGTCCGCTGGGAGCACCCGCGCCTCGGGTGGCTCTCGCCGGACCGGTTCCTGCCCGGCGCGGAGCGCACCGGGCAGATGCCGGCGCTGGACCGCTGGGTGCTCCGGACCGCCTGCGCCGATCTGGTCGCGCTGACCGAGCGGTTCGGCGACGCGGCGCCGCCGTCGGTGAACGTCAATGTCTCCACCCGCACGCTGGCCACGCCGTTCGACGTGACCGTGCTGGACGTGCTGGCCGAGACCGGGCTGCCGCCGGACCGGCTGCGTCTGGAACTGCCGGAGACCGCGGACCTGACGCTGCTGGCCGGCGCGCACGCCCGGCTGGAGCGGCTGCGCGAGTCCGGCGTGCACCTGACGCTGGACGACATGGGCGCGGGCTCCACCACGCTGCGGCACCTCTCCACGCTGACCGTGCACGGCATGAAGATCGACCAGGTGTTCGTGGCCGGCATGCTGGACAACCCGCGCGACCACACCGTCGTCAAGCTGCTCACCGACCTCGGCCACGGCCTGCAACTGCGCGTCACCGCGGAGGGCGTCGAGACGGCCGCCCAGCTGGAGGCCCTGGCCGCGCTCGGCGTCGAACACGCCCAGGGCTGGCACATCGGCCGCCCCGCACCCCTGGAGGACCTGGCCGCCTCCCTGACGGCCTCGTAGGACCCGAGATCAGGGCGTCCCTCACGTCGTTGGAACAACCGCGGGGACGCCCTGATCATGGGCGCCTTTTTCGTGACCACACGGACACTGACAGGAAGGAGCGCCAGCGACGACCGGTGCCCGCGGGAGCAGACGGGCCGGACCACGCCGGAAGCGGGAAGATCCGCTTTTGATGCTTTTGTGATTTTTGCCGTCAGAGGAGCTTGCGGGCCGGGCCGAGGCGGAGCAGGACGGTTTCGCCGGTCGCGTCCTCCAGGCCGTCGTTGTCGGTGATCGCGTAGACGGTGCCGTCGCCGCCGATCGTCAGGCCCTCCAGCTTCTCCTGCGTCCAGCCGTTGCCGGCGCGCAGCGCGGGCAGCACGTCGATCGCCAGCTTTTTGTGCAGCACCGGCAGCGTGCCCGCGGCCGGGTCCCTGGCCGGGGCCGTGACCGTGTAGACCCGCTTGACCTTCGCGGCCGGGCCGTTCAGCTTGTCCCGCTCGATCACCGCGAGCGTGTCGCGGTCGACCGCCACGATCTCGGAGAGGCCGATCCAGTCGCCGGCCGTGGTGGTCGTCTCCAGCCGGTAGCCGAACCAGGTCCAGGACTTCGTGGCCACGTCGTAGCGGCCGATCCGCACCACGCCGGCCGGGTCCGTGCTCAGCTCGCGCTGCAGCGCCACCCAGACGTGCTCGCCGGAACGGCCGGTGACCGCGGAGACGCCTCGATGCCCTGCTTGGCCAGCCCGGACGCCACGTCGGCCGGAAGAGCGACCACCTCCACGGTACGGCCGGCCGCGTCCAGCCGGACCAACTGGTTGCCGGCGCCGGTGGCGCCCTCGACGCCGAGCCAGAATCCGCCCTGCGCCCGCGCGGAGATGCCCTCCGCGTCGTAGCCGGCCGGCGCGCCGGACGCGTCCGTCACCGTCAGCTCACGGTTGATCTCGGCGGGCGTCCTGCCGGTGTCGATGGTGAGGATCCGGGTCGGCGAGTACGCCGCGTCCGTCACCGAGTAGAGCCGGTCCTTCTTCCCCGGCACCGCGGAGAGCGCGCCGAGCGCGCCCCAGCCGATGTCCTTCGTGGACACGATGCCGGGGAAGCCCGGCCGTTCCGTGCCCAGCCGGAAGAGCGTGAGGCTGGACCGCACGTTCACGTCGGCCTCGTCGGTCTCGCTGGAGACCGCGAACAGCCCGCGCGACGGGATCGGCAGCAGGCCCTCCGGCCCGTTCGTGGTGGCCAGGATCTGCCGGAACGCCGGGCGCACCGGGTCGCTCAGGTCGTAGACCGCGACGAAGTTGCTCCGCTCGGACGCGACGAACGCGTAGCGCTTCCCCTGGTACGTCGCGACCGCGAGGCCCTCCGGCTCGCTGCCCTTGTTGTCCGCGCGGCCGTCGTTGTGCAGCCCGTGGGTGACCGCGAGCCACTCGAACGTGTTGCCCGCGTCCCAGGCGACCCGCCCGGTGCGCGTGTCGAAGACGGTCCAGCCGCGGGGTGAACAGCGAGCGATGTGTGGCGATCCGCGCATTCGGGTACCAGAGGTGAAACCCCCATATCACTCCAGGAGGTGCACCGTGCGGCTCCCCACGTTCACCCGATCGGCGGGCACGACGACCACCGCCGACGATGAGACCACCGCGGTTCGTCCCGCAGTCGCGCCGCGCGAGAAGGTCGACGACCGGACTCCGTACGAGAAGGGCTCCACCGACGTCATGGAGCGCCCGGCCACGCCGCCGGCGCCGCCCGTGGTGGTCGACCACGGTCCGCGCGCGCGGACCAGCGTCCTGGCCACGGTCGGCCTGGCGCTGAGCGTCGGCGCGGCCGCACTGGTGCTGTCCGGCCCGCTCGGCGGCTACGGCATCGCGGTCGCCGTGATCGCGTTCCTCGCCTCGGCCGGCGGTTTCGTCGCGACCCGGCGCCGGCACGTGGCCGGCAAGTTCGACGGGCTGATCGGCATGCTGGTCAGCGCCGCCGCGCTGATCGTCGGCATCCTCTCGGTGACCGGCGAGCTGTCCTGGCTGAGCCTGGACACCGACACGGTCCGGCCGGCGCGAGAGTGGCTTGACGCACAGTTTCCGAACTGGTTCTGACGGGCATATGTAAGTCAGGCACGACGAGCGGTTCGCTCGGGGGCGGTTCGCCCGGTGCCGGAGCTTGGGGGCGGTGGTTCACCGCCCCCATTAAGCTGTTCAGGCAACGTTTCGCCGTCCGGGCGCGGATCAACGCAACGAATCGCCGCCGGACGCAACTGTTCTCGGTGGATCGGAAAACGGCAGCGGCCATAGCGTTCTCGGTGAGACCTCTCGCTGAAGAACCCGTGGAGCCGCACCCATGTTCTCGCACCGGCGCTACCTCATGTGCCGCCCGACGTATTTCGCGGTCGAGTACGCGATCAACCCGTGGATGGACCCGGCCGCGCCGTACGACACGGAGCTGGCCGTCCGGCAGTGGACCGCGCTGCGCGAGGTCTACACCCGGCTCGGGCACACGGTCGAGGAGATAGACCCGCTGCCCGGCCTGCCCGACATGGTGTTCGCCGCGAACGGCGCGACCGTGGTCGACGGCACCGTGCTCGCGGTGCAGTTCCGCGACCCGGAGCGGGCCGACGAGGGACCGGCCTACGCGAACTGGTTCCGCCGCGCCGGCTTCGACGTGGTCGAGGCGAAGGCGGTCAACGAGGGCGAGGGCGACATCCTGCTCGCCGGCGGCGTGCTGCTGGCCGGCACCGGGTTCCGCACCGCGCACGAGTCGCACCTGCAGGCCCAGGAGGTGCTGCGCCGCCCGGTGGTCTCGCTGCAACTCGTCGACCCGAACTACTACCACCTGGACACCGCGCTCTGCGTGCTGGACGAGCGCACGATCGCGTACCTGCCGGAGGCGTTCACGCCCGGCAGCCGCGAGGTGCTGCGCCGCCTGTTCCCGGACGCGATCCTGGCCGGCGCGGACGACGCCGCGGTGCTCGGCCTGAACGCGGTCAGCGACGGGCACAACGTCGTGCTGCCGGTGCAGGCCGGGAACCTCGCCCAGCAGCTCACGGACCGCGGATTCCGGCCGATCGGGGTGGACGTGTCCGAGCTGCGCAAGGCCGGCGGCGGACCGAAGTGCTGCACGCTCGAGATCCGCGCGGGAGACTGACATGATCATCGACGACCTCACGCTGACGCCGAAGGCGCTGGCGGACGCGGAGCGGTGGACCGCGCACAACTACCACCCGCTGCCGGTGGTCATCGCGGAGGCCGAGGGCGCCTGGGTGACCGACGTCGACGGCCGGCGCTACCTGGACTGCCTCGCCGGTTACTCCGCGCTGAACTTCGGGCACCGGCACCCGACGCTGATCGCGGCCGCGCACGCGCAGCTGGACCGGCTCACGCTGACCAGCCGCGCGTTCGTGCACGATCAGTTCGCGGCGTTCTGCAAGGGGCTCGCCGAGCTGTGCGGCCAGGACCTGGTGCTGCCGATGAACACCGGCGCGGAGGCGGTGGAGACCGCGATCAAGGTGTCCCGGGCCTGGGGCTACCGGGTCAAGGGCGTGCCGGCCGGCCGGGCGGACATCGTCGTGGCGGACGGGAACTTCCACGGCCGGACCACCACGATCATCAGCTTCTCCACGGACGCGGACGCGCGGAACGACTTCGGGCCGTACACGCCGGGGTTCACGGTCGTGCCGTACGGCGACCTGGACGCGATGGCCTCCGCGATCACCGAGGACACGGTCGCGGTGCTGATCGAGCCGATCCAGGGCGAGGCCGGCGTGCTGGTGCCACCGCCCGGATACCTGACCGGCGTGCGCGCGCTCTGCACCGAACGGAACGTGCTGTTCGTGGCCGACGAGATCCAGTCCGGGCTGGGCCGCACCGGCGACACGTTCGCCTGCGACCACGAGGGCGTCCGCCCCGACCTGTACCTGCTGGGCAAGGCGCTCGGCGGCGGCATCGTGCCGGTCTCCGCGGTCGCCGGCCGGCGCGACGTGCTCGGCGTGCTCCGCCCCGGCGAGCACGGCTCCACGTTCGGCGGCAACCCGCTCGCCTGCGCGGTCGCCACCGAGGTGGTGAACCTGCTGGCCACCGGCGAGTTCCAGCGCCGGTCCGCCGCGCTCGGCGGCCGCCTGCACGCCGGGCTCACCGGCCTGATCGGCAGGGGCGTCATCGCGGTACGCGGGCGCGGTCTCTGGGCCGGCGTGGACATCGACCCCGCGCTGATGACCGGCCGGCGCGCCTGCGAGCTGCTGCTGGAGCAGGGCGTCCTGGCCAAGGACACGCACGGCTCCACGATCCGGCTCGCTCCCCCGCTCACCGTGACGGAGGACGACATCGACTTCGCGCTCGGCCGGCTGACGGCGGTCCTCAGCTCCCCCTGAGGGCCGCCAACCGAGAAGGGCCGCCCCGTCTTCTTCGGGGCGGCCCTTCTCAGTGCTGTCTCAGTTCGTGCCGAACGGGTTGTAGAGCTCGTTCGGCGCCTCGGTCACCTCGGACGGGTTCGGCGGCGTGACGGTCACGGCCGTGCCGTAGTCGGTGTAGTCGATCTTCAGCGGGCCCGCCGCCTCCGGCGAGACCTTCTGGATGTCCACGGTCAGGTTCGTCAGCCGGCCCTGCGCGTCCGTGGTCGCGGTGAACGGCACCTTCTGCGCCGAGCCGTCGCCGAGCGTCACACCGCTCAGTCCGGTCACGCCCGCGACCTTGGACAGGTCGACCGTGCCGGTGAAGCCGTTGGTGCCGTTCTGCTGCACGTCCGCGCTGGCCGCGATGAACTTCGACGCCTTGGCCGGGTCGGTCTGGCCGGGCGAGATGCTGAAGTTCTCGGTGCCGGACGCCTTCTGCGTGTCCAGGTGCATCCAGCCGGCCGGCAGCGCCTCGCCGAGACCGGTCACCTTCGCCCACGCGTCCGTGCCGATCAGCAGCGTCTGCAGCGTGATGTCACCACCGTTCGCGCCGGTCAGCCGCATGGTGGTGTCGCCGGACTCCTTCACCGGGTCGATCTGCCCGGTGACCGAGACCGCGTCGCCGATCGTCATCGTCGTCTTGTAGCTGGTCGTGCCGAGCGCCTGCGTCGACGCGGCCAGCGCGGTGTCCGCCGCGCTCGGCGGCACCGTCGTGGCCATTCCGGTCGGCGTCGCGCCGACCGACGGCAGGGAGATCGTGGGCTCCCCGTTCTCCGCGCAGCCACCCAGCGCGAGCACGCCCGCGACGGCCACGCTCGGAACCCACAGAATTCGGCGATCCATCAAGGTCTCCTCCGTCGTGTCCTCGGATACAACCCTGTCTTTCCCCGACCGCGTCGCCGGGCAAACGAACCGCAGGCCGGTTAGGGTCGAGACATGGCGCAGTTGCTGGACGACGCAGCGGTAGGCAAGGCACTCGCGCAGCTCACGGGCTGGATCGGCGATCAGGAGGTGATCGTGCGAACCGTGGAGTTCCCGAGCTTCCCGGCCGCGATCGTCGCCGTGGTCGACATCGCCAAGATCGCTGAGGAGCTCGAGCACCACCCGGACATCGACATCCGGTGGCGCACGGTCACGTTCCGCCTGACCACCCACTCCGACGGCGGAGTCACCGAACGTGACATCACGCTCGCTACCCGGATCGACGAGATCGTGGCCAGCGTGCTGTCGCAGCCCTAGATTTCGTCACGCCGGGCGCTACCGGCATGATGTAGCTGCCCTGGCGGGAGGTTCAGCGTGAGATTCGAGATCAGCAAGGTGCTCGACGCCATCGAGCGGCGCCTGTGCGTCGACCCGGCGATGGCGCGTGCCGTCCTCGACCTGTCGGAGATCGTCCGATATCAGGACCTCGATCAGGGCCGGCCGGCCAGCATGCTGCGCCTCGGCATGGTCGTCGACGCGCTCGGCCGTCAGCTCGCCGAGGAGGACGTGCCCGTCTACGTGGTGCTCCCCCGAGCGCTGCTCTCCGACGCCGACCTCACCTCCAACGAGCGCATGGTCGCCCGCCGCTGGGCCGACGACGGGCTCGTCGAGGTCGTGCCGCAGATGAACGACCGCGTCCTGGAGATCGCGGACATCCTCGGCCTGCCGGTGCTCAGCCGCGACCGCTTCGAGGGCCTCCGGGGGACGTACCCGTGGCTCACCGAGCCCGGCCGGCTCGTCGCGCCGGTCGTCGGCCACGGCGGCGCCGCGCTCGTCGCCCGCGTCGGCGGTGGCCAGGCCGCGTCCGGCGCTCCGTCCCCGGCCGGCGTGCGCCTGATGAGCCGGATCTGGCGCTGCCCGGAGAGCCCGTGCGCGAGCTTCGGCAGCGCCGACGGTGGCGACAGCTTCTTCGCCGACCTGCGCCAGCCCGAGCAGGACGCCCGCCCCGGCGCACAGCCGCCGCCCACGCTCCGCAACGGCGCACCCACCTGCCCGCGGCACGGCGCCCGCCTCTCCGACGCCGGCCCGCGCCCGGCCGCGGAGGCGCTCGCGATCCGCGTCGGCGGCGTGGTCCGCCAGCGCTTCGTGGTCGTCGCGGACGAGCCGCTCGAGGTCGGCCGCGCCCCCGACGGCGGCATCATGCTCGGCCAGTGGCTCTCCGACGAGGCCCGTAAGTGGATCAGCCGCGCCCACGTCCGCTTCGACCTGCGCGGCGGCGAGCTCTCCGTCACCGACGTCAGCACCAACGGCACCGGCATCCGCCCGGGCGGCAGCATGGACGAGGACGACCGGCTCATCATCAAGCGCAAGACGCGCGTGCTGGAGCCGACCGACCTGGTCGAGCTCTACCCCGGCGTCCACGTCGGCCGCGCCCGCAACTGGTCCTCCGGCGGCGTCTCCGACCCGGTCTCCGTCCTCACCGACGCGCCCACGATGAGCCTGCGAGTCGTACCGCGATCCTGATCCCGCCGCGTTTGACCTGATCGGAACGACGAGGCCTTGATCAGGGCTGACTGCAGAAAGATCCAGAGCCAGATCGTCTTCCCGCTTCCGGCGTGGTGCGGCCCGCATGCTCCCGCGGGCCAACCTCGCGGCGGCCTCCGCCGCCGCTCCGGACGCCGCATCGGAGCCGGTCCCGACGCTGGTCACCGAAACCCACGCGATTCCCGCGCCGCGACCTCTCCGGCCCCGCGCCACACGCCGCGCGGCGGGAGTTCGAGACGGACCGCGTCCGCGGCGGCTGCCCGGTGCCGCGCTGCACGTGCCGGAAGCGTGCGGGCGGGTTCGGGGTCGTGGTGACCAGCGGCGGGACCATTAGGGAGGAGCCCTGGCGACGGCCGGTGCCCGCGGGACCCGGCTGCCGCCCCGGCCCCCGCCCCGGAGCCGGAGTGAACCCCGGTCCTCCGCGACCACGCCGGAAGCGGGAAAGGCAGTGGAGCCCGAAAGGGCTCCCCGGCGCAACCAGCGGGGAGCCCTTTCAGCGTGGCGGCAGGGGGCTACCGGACGTGGATGGCGGGCTGGGCCGGGGTGGTCATGCCCGCGCCGATGAAGAAGCTCGGGTGCGGCGGCTGGTTGTAGCCGGTGTTCTGCCAGGCGATCGCGGTGCGGTACTGGGCGTCGTGCATCAGCGTGTGGATGCGGGTGGTGGTCTCGTGCGGCGTCGAGTAGATGCGGAGCGCGGTGCTGTCCGCGGTGCGCAGCACCAGTTCCTCGCGCCAGTCGCCGAGGATGTCGCCGGACAGCGACGGGTTGGCCTTGGTGGAGTTGTTGGACGCGCCGTCGCCGGTGAGCAGGCGGGTGTCGCCGGCCGTGCCGTACTTGGCGATCTTGTTGCCGTCCAGCAGCTCGCGGACCGGGTCACCGTCCCACCAGATCAGCATGTTGGTCATCGACGGCTTGCGGCCGATGTCGGCGCCGGCGGTGTTCCGCAGGCCGGCGTCCGCGGACGACCAGGACTCGGCGCCGGGCGAGCCGGCCCAGACGTCGCCTGCGACGCCGCGGCCGTTGTCGCCGTTCGCGGCCGTCTTCCAGATGATCGCGCCGGTACGCGCGTCCCCCATCCACATCGCCGGCTTGGCGGAGTCCTCGTCGACCTTGAAGACCTCCAGGCCGGCGCGGGCCGGGATCAGGTCGCCGACGTGCAGCGCGTCGCCGTGGCCGTTACCGGTGTTCCACAGCTTGGCGCCGTTGTCGTCGAGCGCCATGGATCCGTAGACGATCTCGTCCCGGCCGTCCGCGTCCACGTCCGCGATCGAGAGCTGGTGGTTGCCCTGGCCGGCGTAGGCGCTGTTGCCGGACGTGTTCGTGTCGAAGGTCCAGCGCTGCTTCAGCGTGCCGTCCCGGAAGTCCCAGGCGGTGATCACCGAGCGGGTGTAGTAGCCGCGCGCCATGATCAGTGACGGGCGCGAGCCGTCCAGGTACGCGGTGCCGGCCAGGAACCGGTCGACCCGGTTGCCGTACGAGTCGCCCCAGGCCGAGACCGTGCCGCGCGGCGGTACGAAGTTCACGGTGGACAGGGCGGCGCCGGACCGTCCGTCGAAGACGGTCAGGAACTCCGGGCCGGCGAGCACGTATCCGGCCGAGTTGCGGTGGTCCGCCGTGGCCGAGCCGATGACCGTGCCGGCGCCGTCGACCGTGCCGTCCGCGGTCTTCATCGCGACCTCGGCCCGTCCGTCGCCGTCGTAGTCGTACACCTGGAACTGGGTGTAGTGCGCGCCGGCCCGGATGTTGCGGCCCAGATCGATCCGCCACAGGCGTTGACCCTGCAGCGTGTACGCGTCGACGTACACGTTGCCGGTCACGCCGGACTGCGAGTTGTCCTTGGAGTTGGACGGATCCCACTTGACCACGAACTCGTAGTCCCCGTCGCCGTCCAGGTCGCCGACGGACGCGTCGTTCGCGGAGTAGGTGTAGCCGTTCCCGGCCGGTGGCACGGAGAGCTTCACGTCCAGGTAGCCGTTCGCGAACGTGAGCGAGGCCGGCGACGCCGCCGCCTCGGTGCCGTTCAGAACGGCCCGCACCGTGTACGACGAGCCGGCCGCGGCCCCCTTGTCCAGGAAGTTCGTGGCGCTGGTGGTGGTGACGCGGATGCCGTTGCGGTAGAGGTTGAACGACGTCGCGGCCGGTTCGGTACCGAGGAGCCGCCAGCTGACCAGGTTGTCGTTGCCGGCCCGGACGCTGACGACGCCGCGGTCCAGGTCCTCCGTCTGCCGGCCGGACTCGGCCGCCACCGTGGCCGTGGGCGCGGCGTCGGTGGCGGCCTGGGACGGTGCGACGAAGTAGGCGACCGCGCCGGCGGCGATCACTCCGGCGGCGCCGAAGACCGCGATCTCGCGTACCCGGCGGGATTGTGCTGTGGTCATTGAGATTTTCCGATCCGTGGAGCGCGCGCGACAAAAGGGGAAAAGTGGGCGTAGTCGCGCGTTACGGCAGAACGTTAGCGGTCAACATCAACACCGGCGCGGAGTTAAAAGGGACTTAAGGGAAGGATCACGCGGGTCTAAACCGCGGTCGCCAGCCGGTCCAGCGCCGCGCCCAGCTCGGTCGCGTACTCCGCGGAGATCTTGCCCTCGCGCAGCCGGTCGCCGACCTTCACGTGCAGGTTGCGCACCTGGGACGCGAGATCCAGCGCGCCGCCCGCGGCCAGGTTCGCCTCCAGGTTCCGCACCAGGTTGCGCAGGTCCTGGCCGGCGTCCGCGGTGATCTCACCGCGCGCCACTCCGTCGTCCAGGATGTGGCCGAGCGCCGCCATCGCCTCGCGGACCGTGGGCACCGGCGCGGTCGCGCTGGCCGGGACCGGAACCGGGACGGCGGACGGAGAGACGTAGGACGGGCTGCCGGCCGGTGCCGGTGTGGCCGCGTCCGCGGGCGGGTGCGGTGCGGCCAGCTGGGCCGGCGGGCGCAGCAGCGTGCCCGCGACCAGCGCGGCGGAGACGACCGCGACCGCCATCAGCGCGCCCGCGGCCGGCAGCGCCACCCGGCGACGGCCCCGGGGCCGGACCGGCACCGGCAGCAGCCCGCGCAGCGACGCCGCCACCTGGTGCGCGGTCGGCCGGGCGCGCGGGTCCCGGTCCAGGCAGCGCAGGCAGATCTCGGCCACGTCGTCCGGCAGCGCGTCCACCGGCGGCGCCGCCGAGCCGGCCAGCGCCACGGTCAGGTCGTCCCAGGTCTCCGCCGGGTACGGCACCCGGCCGGTCACGGTCTCGTAGAGCAGGACGCCCAGCGAGTAGACGTCCGTGGCGGGCTGCGCCGGTGTCCCGTCCAGCCGCTCCGGCGCCACGTAGGCCGGGGTGCCGAACGTGTCGCCCTCCTCGTCCTCGTCCGGCGCGCCGACGTGGGTGGCGATGCCGAAGTCGAGCACCTTGGCGCCGAGCGCGGTAAGCATGACGTTCGCCGGGGTCACGTCCCGGTGCACGATGCCGAGCCGGTGCGCGGCCGCGAGCGCCTCCGCCACCTCCGCGCAGACCCGCACCGCGTGCTCGGAGTCCAGCGGGCCCTGGCTCAGCCGCGCCTCCAGCACCTCACCGTGCAGCAGCTCCATCACCACGAACGCGGTGACCGTGCCGTCCGGGTCGATCTCCTCGCCGTAGTCGTGCACCGCGGTGACGTGCGGGTGGACGAACGCGGCGGCCGCGCGCGCCTCCTGCCGGACCAGCGAGCGGAACCGGGTGTCCGCGGCGAGCGAGGCGGCCAGCACCTTCAGCGCCACCGTGCGGTCGAGGACCTCGTCGTGCGCGCGCCAGATCACCGACATGCCGCCGGCGCCGATCCGATCGATGATGCGGTACCTACGGGCCAGCAGCCCGCCGGGGTGCAGCGAGGGCATCTCTCACACCTGATCACCTGGTGGGGACAAGCGGATACATCAGGCTGCGCGAATCCGAACGCGTTGTCAACGGGATGTTACGCGGGCGGACGTACCGTGCGAAACGGGCGACCCCGACCCACGAGCGGCGACATGTAAGGATGTTTCCCATGGTCAACGGCCCGGTCGCGTTCGTGCTAGGCGGTGGCGGTGTGCTCGGCGCCGTCGAGGTGGGCATGCTGCGTGCCCTGTTCCGTGCCGGGTTCACCCCCGACCTGGTGGTGGGCACGTCGATCGGCGCGGTCAACGGCGCGCTGGTCGCGGCCGACCCGGCCGAGGGGGTCACCGACCGGCTGGTCCGGCTCTGGGCCTCGCCGGAGGCCGGCGAGGTCTACGGCGACTCGCTCGCCCGGCAGCTGCGCCGGTTCGCGGCCCGCACCCACCTGCACTCGCCGACGCCGCTGCGCCGGCTGCTGGAGCGCGAACTCGGCGAGCAGACCACGTTCGAGGAACTGCGGGTGCCGTTCCGGTGCTGCGCGGCCAGCATCGAGCGGGCCGCGGAACACTGGTTCACCAAGGGGCCGCTGGTTCGCGCGGTGCTCGCGTCCGCGTCCGTGCCCGGCCTGCTGCCACCGTCGGAGATCGACGGCGAGCACTACGTGGACGGCGGCATCGTCAACTCGATCCCGGTCGACGAGGCGGTGCGGTGCGGCGCGAAGCTCATCTTCGTGCTGCAGGTGGGCCGGATCGAGCGGGCACTGGTCGCGCCGCGCCGCCCGTGGGAGGTCGCGCAGGTGGCGTTCGAGATCGCCCGGCGGCACCGGTTCGCACGCGAGATGGCATCGTTGCCCGATGATGTGGAGGTGCACGTGCTGCCGGCCGGGGGCGGCGAACCCCGCGACGACACCCCCTGGGCCTACCGCGACATGGCCGCGGTCGGCCGGCGGATCAGCCGCGCCTACACCGCGTCCCGCCGCTACCTGCAGGCCAACGTGAAGACGGAGTAGACCGCATGCCGTTACCCCCACGGTGGTTCCGCAGGCTCGTGCTCGGCCCGGCGATGGTGGCGTTCGCCGCCGTACTGCTGATGGGTCTTCCGGTCCTGCTCCTGGTGCCGCTGGTGCTGGCGCCGGTCCTGCCCGGCCGGCTGCGCCTGCTGCGCCTCGTCTGGGTCGGCGTCGTCTACGTGGTCTGGGACGCGGCCGCGCTGCTCGTGCTGCTCGCGCTGTGGCTCGCCGCCGGCTTCGGGTGGAAGAAGCGGACGCCTGCGTTCCAGCGCGCCCACTACGTGGTCACCGGCGCGTTCCTGAACACGCTGTTCCGGCTCTGCCGCGCCGCGCTCAACGTCGAGATCGAGATCGTGGGTACGGATCCGGACGTGGCACTGCCCGGCCGGCCCGAGATCGTGGTCTGCCGGCACGCCGGCCCGGGCGACTCGTTCATCCTGATCCACTCGCTGGTCAACACGTTCGCGCGCGAGCCGCGGATCGTGCTCAAGGACACGCTGCAGTGGGACCCGGCGATCGACGTGCTGCTCAACCGGCTGCCGACCCGGTTCATCGCGCCCGGCCACGTGCCCGGCGCGGACATCGAGAAGCAGATCTTCGACGTCACGGTCGGGCTGGACCCGAACGACGCGCTGGTGATCTTCCCGGAGGGCGGCAACTTCACGCCCAAGCGCCGGGCCAAGGCGATCAACCGGCTGCGCGCGCTCGGCCTGGAGAGGATGGCCCGGCGCGCGGAGAACATGCGGCACGTGCTCGCGCCCAAGCCCGGCGGCCTGAACGCGGCGATCGACGCGGCACCGGACGCTGGCGTGATCTTCGTGGCGCACACCGGGCTGGACAAGATGCTCACCGTCGGTGACGTGTGGCGGGAGCTGCCGACGGACAAGACCATCATGATGAGCTTCTGGTCGGTACCGCCGGAGGAGATCCCGACCGGCGAGCAGGAACGCATCGAGTGGCTCTTCGACTGGTGGAAGCGCATCGACGACTGGATCGAGGCACACCAGCCACAGCCCGCGCGGCCGATGCGTGCGAGGCGCCGGGAGCGGTAGCGTGCGCGGCGTGGAGCAGACTCATCTGGTGACCACCACGGTGGACGCCCGCCCGGCCGCCGACTCACTCGCCACCTCCGCCGTGCAGGCCCGGCTCGCCGCGTGCGCGCAGGTCGGCGGGCCGGTCACCAGCACGTACTGGTGGGAGGGCACGGTCGCGACGGCGTCCGAGTGGGTGGTGCAGCTCAAGACCACCACGGACCGGCTCGACGGGCTGATCGAGCATCTGCGGGCGGTCCATCCGTACGAGGTGCCCGAGATCGTGGCCGTCCCGGTCGAGGCGGGCAACCCCGACTACCTCTCCTGGGTGCACGCCTCGATCCACGACTAGGTACGCGAACTCTGTCCGCGCGTCCGCCGAACGCGACAGGATGCCGGGGTGCAGCCTGAACTCGCCCCCGAATACCCGTGCCCGTGGTGCGGCGCGACCGCCACGCTGGAGCGCGGATGCCCCGGCTGCGGCCGTGAGCCGAACCCGGTCGCGGCCGAGGTGATCGGGCTGGACGGGCGGATCGCCGCGCTGACACCGCTGGTCGAGACCGCGCGCCGGGAGTTGGAGACGGCGCGGCGGGTCTACGACGAGCGCGCCGCCACGCTGCGCGGGATGCAGCATCGGCGCAACGGGCTGCTGGCACGCATCCACGCGGTCGTCCTGCCGCCGCTGGTCCCGCCCGCGCACGTTCCCGTTCCCGTTCCCGCGCCCGTTCCCGGGGCGCCGGCGGCCCGGCCGGAGTCGTCCACGCGGACCGTGCAGAACGTGCTGTTCATCCTCGGCGGCCTGCTGCTCGGCACGGCCGCGATCGTCTTCACCACGATCGCCTGGGCCACGTTCGGGCTGGCCGGCCGCGCCGCGATCCTCGCGGGCGTCACCGCGCTCGCGCTGGCCGCGCCGCTGGTCGCGCTGCGCCGCGCCCTGCGGGCGACCGCGGAGACGTTCGCCGCGCTCGGCGTGCTGCTGATCCTGCTCGACGGCTACGCCGCGTGGTACGTGAACCTGCTCGGCGTCACCACCATGGACCCGGCACGGTACGCGGGCGTGGTCGCGCTGCTGGCCGCGGCGATCGCGGCCGGCTACGGCTGGGCGACCGGTCTCACCGGCCCCCGGCTGGCCGCGCTGCTGCTCGTCCAGCCGGTGCTGCCGCTGCTGCTCGCCCGGTCCGGCACCTACGTGACCGCACTCGTGCTGGCCGGAACGGCCGCGATCGACCTGGTCGCGGCCCGCTTCCCGCTTCCGGTCCGCGCCGGGGCGCGTTCCACCGATCCGGGGGTACGGACCGGACTGCGCGCGCTCGCCTGGCTGCTCTTCGCGGGCTGGCTGATCGCCGCGTTCGCGGCCTCGCTGTTCGCGCTGATCCCGGCGGACGGCGTGCCCGCGATCGTCGCGCCGACCGCGCTGCTCGCGGTCGCGGGGCTGCTGGTCGCGGGCTCGGTGGTGGGCGCGCGTCTCCAAGCGGCCGCGTCCGGCGTGTTCGTCGGCCTGGTCGCGCTCGCGGCGGTGCGGCCGGTCGTCGCGTACGGCGACAGGTTCTGGCTGGTCACCGCGGTCGTAGTGCTGATCGTGATCGCGCTGGCGGTGCGGGCCGTGCTGCCGCGACTGCCCGAGGCGGTGCGGCCGGGTCCGCGCGCCGGTGCGCTGGTCGTGCTCTGCGGGACGTATGCGGCGCTGGCGGCGACGACGGCAGTCGGCGTGCTGCTGGCCATCGATCAGGCCGGCGAGTCGGACCGGCTCGCCGCGATGGCGGACTGGCAGCTCCCGCTCGCGCTGGCGACGCTGCCCCTGGCGATCGCGCCGCTGCTGCCGCTCCATACGGCGAAGGCGTTCCTGCCGCGGGTGCCGCCGCCGGCCCCGGTACCGCCGCCCCTTTCGGCACCGCCCGTTGCGGTGCCGGCCGCTCCGGTGGCCGCCGGGCCAGCTGTTCCGGTGCCCGGGCCGGTTGCCCCGGTGGCCGGGCCGGCTGCTCCCGCGGCCGGGCCGGCTGCTCCCGTGCCCGGGCCGGCGCGGCATGTGGGTGGTGGCTGGCGGGGCTGGCACGACCCGGTGGTCGTCGCGGTGATGATGGGAGTGCTGGCGCTGCCGCTCGGCTTCACCATGCCGGTGGCGGCGGTCGCCGCGCTGGAACTGGCCCTCGGCGCCGTGCTGCTGCTCACTGCCGCACGCGAGCGGTTCGCGCGGTCCGTGCTGGTCCGGGCGCTGGCCGGGGCGGTCCTGGTGCTGGTCGCGCTCGCACTGACGGCGTGGCGGCCGGAGTCCTTCGCGCTGACGCTGCCGCTCTCGGTGGTGCTCGGGGTCGCGGTGGCGCTCCTCGCCTACGGCCGGAACCCGCGGCTCGGCCGCCCGGTGCTCGGCGCGGCCCTGACCGGCGTGCCGTTCGCCGCGGTCGCGGTGCTGGCCGGCGTGACGTCCCAGCCCGCGTGGGACGACGCGGCCGCGGCTCGCCTGTCCTTCGTCGCGGCCACCGCGGTGCTTCTCGCGGTGGCCGCGGTCCGGCGCTGGTGGCCGGCCTACCTCGGTGCGGCCGGCGTGGCGTTCGGCCTGGTCATGCTGTTCGCCGGCCTGCCGCTCGACCCGGGCCCCGACCCACGCCTGCTCTACGCGGCGGGCGCACTGCTGCTGACGGCGCTGGCCGCTTACGCACGACCGCTCCTCGCCTTCGCCCCGGACGCCACGGCGCCGCCCTCGCCGGGGGTTCAGCCCGCGGCACCAGCCGCGGCACCGGGCACCGCACCAGATGACCGGCCCGCGATTCCCGATGACGAGCGCGGCTTGCGGAGCGCCGGGCCGGCCGGGCCGGACGCCGCATCCGCAGGCGGCGGGGTACCGGCCGCGTCCGGGCACGGCATCCGGTCCGCGGACTCGCCGGACGTCGCCGCGACGCCCGCGCCTTCCGGCGGCCCGTCGCCTGCCGCGCCCGGCATCGCGCCGTTCGGTGCGCCCCGTGCGCCCGGTGCGATGCCCGGTGCCGGGCCGGCCGGGGCTCCGGCGCCGTGGTCGCCGGCGGTCTGGGGGCAGAGCCTGCTGGCACTCGCCGGTGGACCGCTGATCGTGGCCGTGCTGCTCGGCGTCGCGAACGCGATCCACACCGTCGTCGTGGTGCCCTACTCCTGGCTCAGCCGTGGCTGGTCCGAGGTGCCCACCGGCGTCGGCCTCTCGCCGGAGCCGGTCACGCTGCCGGTGTGGAGCGAGTTCGCCGCCGTCACGCTGCTGATCCCGGTGGTGTGGCTGGCCGTGCTGGTCACCGACCGGGCTCGTGGCCGCTGGGCCGCGCTCGGCGCCACCGCGGCCGCCGCGCTCGCCGTGCTGGTCGGCCTGGCCGCCGTCGGGGCGCCCTGGCCCGCGGTCCCGGCCGTCAGCCTGACGTTCGGACTCGCCGCGCTGCTCACTGCCGCGTGGGTACCGCGGACCGCGGCTCTGCTCGTACCCGTGGGGCTGGTCCTGAAGTTCGCGGCACTCGCGGGCGCGTCGCCGAGACCGGCCAGCACGCTGGCCGCGCTGGGCCTGTCCCTGATCGCGGGCGTGGTGATCGGCGCGACCGGCCGCGGGCTGCGCGCCCGGCTGAGCGGCTGGCTGGGCGCGGTGCTGGCCGCGATCGGCCTGGCCGGCACGACCGGTGCCGCGGCCGACCTGCCGCTCCGGGTGACCGCGGTGATCATCCTGGGCGTCGCGGTGGCCGCGCTGGCGCTCGGCGCGCTGCTGCGCCGGACCCGCCCGGCCGAGGCCGGCCCGGTCGAGGTGGCCGCGCACGCCACCGCCGTCGTCGGGTTCCTGCTGGTCATCGGCGTGGACCTGCGGTACGCGGCGGCCGTCGCGCTGCTCTGGAGCATCGCGATCGGCGTGCGGGCGATCTTCGGCCCGTGGCGCCGGCCGCTCGGCCTGACCGCGGCCGGCTGGCTGTTGCTGGCCTGGTGGCTGCTGCTCGGCTCGGTGCGGATCGGCGTCTGGGAGGCGTACACGCTGCCCGCCGCGCTGGTCGCGGCCGTGGCCGGCGTGGTCGCGGCGCGGCGGTGGCCCGCGCTGAGCAGCTGGCGCGCGTACGCGGTCAGCGTCACCGCCGCGCTCCTGCCCAGCCTCGCGCTGGTCCTGCTCGGCGACGCGTCCTGGCAGCGCCGCCTGCTGCTCGGCACCGGCGCGATCATCCTGGTCGTGGCCGGCGCGATCCGCCGCCGCCAGTCACCGGTGGTGCTCGGCGGCGGCACGCTGCTCCTGCTGTCCGTGACCGAGGTGGCACGCGTCTGGGACCTGCTGCCCCGCTGGCTCCCGTTCGCCCTGGGCGGCCTCGTCCTGGTCACCCTGGCGATCACCTACGAACGCCGCCGCCGCGACCTGACCCGGCTCCGGGCCGCCGTGGGCCGGATGAACTGAGCGAGCGCCGTGCCGCTCACGGACGAGACGCAGGCGAGGCTGAAGGCGGCCGGCGGCGGGATCCGCGCGGTTGGTGGTGACCACACACGGACACCGGCTCGGAGCCGGTGGAGAGCCGAGTTGGCGGGTTCCGGAGTGCGGGGATTCCGGTCGGCGTGCGCTCCTGAGGGGTACGGCCGGAGGGGATCCTCACAGCTTGCGCACGCACGCCGTACCCGCGACGGTTTGTCCGGTCCTGGGTTCTCCGCCCGATCGCCGCGCCGGAAAATGGCCGTTCCGCGCCGCCCGGTGATCCGCGCGGACAGACCCGCTCCGTCGAATGGACCTTAACCGCATTTCCGATATTTCATATATTTGCCAGCCTGTTCACATTTACGTCACAGGCGGTGTGCATGTTCGGAAGTGTCCGGCCTGCCATGGCGCGGCGACTGATCGGCGGAGTCTCCGTCGCGGGCGTCGTGGTGCTCATGGCGGGGTTCGTCTCACCCCCGGCCTCGGGAGCGGCGGCCACCGCGACTCCCGTCCCGGTGTCCTGGAAGACACCGGCCGCGGACGTCCGCGGGGTCGTCGACACGGTAGACACCAGCGAAGGACTGACCACGCTCGGCGGCCTGACGTTCGTCGGCGGGTCGGCCTACTCGGTGGCCGACAGCCGGATCGTCCGGGTCGACCCGGCCACCGGTGCGGTCACCACGGTCGCCGGCGTGGCCGGCGAGCGGGGATGCGCCGACGGCGGCACCGGCGCCGCAGCACGATTCGGCGGCGAGAACCATCCGAAGACGGCCGGCGCGATCTTCGAACCGATCATGGTCGGCACCGACGGACGCCGGCTCTACGTGCGGGACCAGGGTTGCGGCGTGCGCAGCGTCGACCCGCTGACCGGCGCGACGGAGACGCTCTCCGACGTGGGTGGCAGCGACGGCTACGGCGTGCCGTGGTCGGTCAACGTCCGCGGCGGCACGCTCTACACCGGGAGCTGGGACCACGGCTCGGATCCACTCACCACGTCGCAGGAGATCTTCGCCCGTGACCTGGCCACCGGCGTCACCCGGCAGCTGGCCACGGTGCCGGAGGCGTTCGACGTGGTCGTCGCGGACGACGACCACGTGTGGGCCTGGGGCCGCACCAGGATGCACCGGATCGACCGCGTGACCGGCGAGCGCACCCCGATGCCGTACGCATTCAACTGGTCCGCGGACGGCGACATCACCGACCGGGGCAACGGACCGTACTGGGACGGTCAGGTCCTCTCCGTCGGCGACTACTTCTTCTTCATCGCCCCGGGCTTCTACGACTGGAACGAAGTCGGCTGGTTGCACAAGACCACCGGCGAGCGAGGCTCCTTCGCCAGCGGTTACGGCACGCCGGAGGGGAACAGCGAGGGCTCCTGGTACCCCGACGCCCGCTACTTCCACTACCTGTCCGGCCTGGCCACGGACGGCACGAGCCTCTACATCGCCGACTACGGCGCGGCCTGGGCCGGTACCCCGCAGCCGTCGGCGCTGCTGGCCGTGCACGGCGCGGTCCGGATGCCCGCACCGCCGACGACGCCGGCTGACCCGGACCCGGACACGTCTCCGACGCCGGAGCCGACCACGCCGATCGAGGAGCCGGAGCAGGAACTCGACGGGTACGTGGCGCTCGGCGACTCGTTCCAGTCCGGCGAGGGCGCGTACGACTACCAGGTCGGAACCGACCTGCCCGGCATCAACCTGTGCCACCGGTCGGACAACGCCTACCCGAGGCTCCTCCAGCGCGACGGCGTCGCGAAGGACATGCACCTCTACTTCCGCGCGTGCAGCGGTGCGGTGATCGACGACCTGGAGTCGCGCACGGTCAGCACCAGCCGCCCGCCGTGGAGCGACCCGAAGGTCACCGGCTGGAGCCAGCTGGACTGGCTGGCCGACCACACCGACCTGGTCACCATCGGGATCGGCGGCAACGACATGCGGTTCTCCTCGATCCTGCAGTCCTGCATCCTGGAGAGCATCTCCGACGAGATGGTCTGGGACTGGTCCGATCACAGCTGCGAGGGCGAGTTCGCCCGCCAGGTCGAGGCCGACCTCACGGCGCTCACCACGCGACAGGCGAACGGGCTGACCCGGCTCCAGGAGGTCTACGACAAGGTCCGCGACCGTGCACCGTACGCGCGAGTGGTCGTCGTCGGATACCCCCGGTTCTACGTGGAGGGCGGTCGCAGCAACTCGGCCAGCGACAACTTCTGCGCGGGCATCCGGATGACCGACCAGCGCTGGATCAACGCCCAGATCCGCCTGCTCAACGACGCGATCAGCCGGGCCGCGGTGAGCATGGGCAGCCAGTTCGTGGACGCCTACAACCTGCCGAACGGTGCGGAGCTGTGCAGCGGATCGAGCGACCCGTTCCTCAACGGTGTCGTGCTGACGCCCGACTGGCCGCCGAAGTGGGAGACCGCCCAGAGCGAGTCGTACCACCCGACCGCGTCCGGACACCGGAAGATCGCCGACGCGATCAACGGCGTCGTCAACCAGGTGCCACTGGGCACCGCGTACTCCGTCCACCCCGGACAGACGATCACGCACGGCTACCGGGTGACCAACGGCACCTCGGCGAGCTTCTCCACCCGGTGGCCCGGCAGTGACGTGGTGATGAGCCTGCGATCACCGTCCGGCCGGGTGATCACCCGGACCACGACCGCGTCCGACGTGCGCCACATGGTCGGGCCGACGTACGAGACGTACCTGGTCGACAAGCCGGAGAAGGGCACCTGGACCGTCTCGCTGTACGGCGCGGACGTGGACCCGCAGGGCGAGGAGACCCGGCTGATCATCGATGAGGAGAAGGTCGCGAACAAGCTGCCGGCTCCGAAGCTGAACGCACGCCAGTCGGGACGGACCGTCACCGTCGACGCCGTCGGCAGCCGGGACACGGACGGCAGGATCGTCGAGTACCTGTGGGACTTCGGCGACGGCAGCACCGCCGTCGGCACCACCGCCTCCCACACCTACGCCGAGCCGGGCACCTACCTGGTCACGCTCGCGGTCAAGGACGACGCCGGCGGCGAGTCGTTCGAGTCGTCGACGCGGACGTTCACGATCACGCGGTACGCGTTCGGCGGCTTCCAGGCACCGGTCAAGCCGACCGGCGCGACGAAGCTCAAGCCCGGCGGCATCGTGCCGATGAGGTTCAGCCTCGGCGGCAACCAGGGGCTGGACATCATCAAGGGCGCGCCGAGCAGCGTCCGGGTCGACTGCAAGACCGGCGCCACGATCGGCGGCTCCTCGCCGGCGAACGCCGGACTCGTGGTGCTGCTCTACGAGAAGGTGCGGGACACGTACACCTACTACTGGGTGACGGACCCGCGGTGGGCCGGCACCTGCCGCACCTTCAGCCTTCCGCTGCGGGACGGCAGCACGCACGTGGCGACGTTCGACTTCCGCTGACGTGCCAGGCCGGGGCCGCCGTGCGGCGGTCCCGGCCACCGGCTGTCGAAAGCCCTGATCGGGTCTCGCCCCGATCAGGGCTTTCGGCTCTGCGGAGCTTCGGTGCCGCGCGGCTGTGCGCGGATGCGGGTGCCGGTGGAGTCGAAGAGGAGCAGGCGGTCCAGGTCGACGGCGATGGTCAGGTTCTCGCCGGGTCTGGGCAGGCCGGCGGCCGTGGGCACGCGGACCACCAGGTCGCCGTCGTCGGGGACGGCGTCCGCGGAGGGTTCGTATGCGGGGTGGAGGCCGTAGCGGGGATGCGCGGGGGTGGCGGCGCGTGGCAGCAGGCGGCCGATGACGCCGCGGCGAGGACCGGGATCGGGCGGGTCGGCGAGCAGCCCGGCCAGGTGCGCCGGGTCCGCGGTCCCGATCATGGTCTGGGCCGGTGGCGTCGGCAGGCCGCCCGCGTCCAGGTGGACGATGCCCTCGTGGCCGTGATGCTCGACGTGCCGGACCTGTCCCCGCAGGCTCGCGCCGTCGGCCTGCGCGGGCGTCGCGGTGCGCAGCGCGTCCGGGCGCAGGCCGACCGTGATCCGCCCGTGCCGGAGCAGCGCCGCCGCGCGCGCGTCATCGGCCGGCAGCGTCAGCACCTGACTGCCCAGGTCGACCGCCACCCGCCCGTCCACCGGATAGACCGCGCCCTCGAACAGGTTCGCCCGGGGCGCGCCGAGGAACGCCGCGACGAACACGCTGGCCGGATCGTCGTAGACCTCCGCGGGCGTGCCGACCTGCTGAAGCGCGCCGTCCCGGAGCACGGCCACCCGATCCGCCACGGCCAGCGCCTCCGCCTGATCGTGCGTCACGTAGAGCGTGGTCACGCCGATCCGGCGCGCGGTCGCGGCCACCTCGCCGCGCAGCTCAGCCCGCAGGCCCGCGTCCAGGTGCGCCAGCGGTTCGTCCAGCAGGAACACGCGGGGCTGCCGGACCAGCGCCCGGGCCATCGCCACCAGCTGCCGCTCCCCGCCGGACAGCTGTGCCGGCCGCCGGTCCAGCACGTCGCTCAGCCCCAGCCGCGCCGCCGCCCGCGCCACCAGCTCGGACACGCCCGGCGCGGACCGCAGCGGAAACCCGATGTTCTGCGCCACCGTGAGGTGCGGATAGAGCGCATAGTGCTGAAACACCATCGCCACGTTCCGGTCCCGGGTGCGCAGCTGATCGACGATCCGACCACCGAACCGGACATGCCCCGCGGTCGGCGTCTCCAGCCCCGCCACCAGCCTCAGAACGGTCGACTTCCCGCACCCGGTCGGCCCCACAAACACGACCAGCTCGCCGTCCGCGATCTCCAGCGACAGATCTTCCACGGCCACGGTCCCGTCATCGAACACCTTCCCCAGGTGGTCGAGCCCCACGGCCGTCATGCCGACATGGTGAAGCGCTCTTCCCCACCCCCGCCACCCCACATCGACAGACGGCACTCTCCCCGCGCCGAGCGGTTCGCCCGTGCCAATCACCCGTACGAGCACGAGAACAACCTCGGCCCAACCCCGAATGGTGGCATCGTGTGCCGTATCCGCCGGACGGCCGGATCGATCTAGCTTCGGTCGTTTGGCAGAATCCCCATCCGTCTCCATCAAATCTGGAAGTATCCCTAATATGAACGCAAGTCATGTCGAAATCGGCCGCGGCTTCCGCCGATCGCGGCGGTGCGAGACCGCCAACTGCGTCGAGGTCGACACGGATCGCATCCGATCGGGGAGCGTCTACGTGCGGGACAGCACCGCTCCCGGCGTCCTGATCAGCTTCCCCACCGACGACTGGTCCACATTCATCACCGCTCTCAAGACGGCCTAGCGGCGACGGCGACGGCGGACCGCGCACGCACCCGCCAGGATCAACGCGGTCACGCCGCCGGCGCCAATCCACATCCGCGTCGTCCGGCGCCGTGGCCGCGCCACCTCCGGCTCCGCCGTCTCGGCGACGGCCGACTCGAAAGCAGACTCCGCGATAGCGAAGAACCGCTGTTGGTGCTCGTTGTGCGCGGCTTTGGACACGGTGCCGCGCACGAGTTCCCACCAGCGCCGGATGTCCGGAACGCTGAACTGATTGATCATTTCTAGACGGATCGCCTCATCGGGCAGATATCCGATCTCGTAGCCGTGCTCCAGGTACCGGTACATCAGATTGGTGAAGATGTCCCGCCGATGCTGGGCGCGCATGTCCGGATCGAATAGCGGGGGCCGGGGGCGGACATCGGGGTGCTCGATCAGAATCTTCATGAGTTCGATCTGCATCATCCGGATGCCCTGAGCCTGCGACATCCTGATCTGGCGTGTCTGCATGACCAGCGCGATGACCACGCCGAAGGTCGCGCCGCCGGAGAGGAGTGCGGAGAGACCACCGTATGCCTGGCCGATCTGGCTCATCCGGTCGACGGCCGTGCCCGGCATTCCGGAGAAGGCGAGCATGAAACCGATCGGGGCGAGCAGGAACAGCAGGGCGAGGCCGGAGAGAAGCACGGCGATCGCCGATCCCCGCCTGCCCCGAAGCCACCGCACCGGACCTCACAAAGGCTCGCCGATTCTCCGGCCTCACTCTATCGACGGTCGCCAAAACAATGGCTCTGCCATCAGCGGGAATCGCATGGCCAGGGAGCGTCAGGAGCGGGGTGGGGTGGGGGTGTCGAGCCAGCCGTCGCCGTCGGTGTCGGTCAGGTGGATGTCGGGGATGCCGTCGTGGTCGGTGTCGAGGCCGGCGTGATCGATGAGGCCGTCGGCGTCGATGTCGTGGCCGGTGAAGTCGGTGCGGCCGTCGCCGTCGCGGTCGGCCAGGATCTCGACGCCGCGGCCGGGCCGGCCGCGGACGCTGTGCGGGTCCCAGGTGCCGTCGCCGTCCGCGTCGACGCGGGTGCGGTAGCCGTCGGGGACCGGGGGTGGGGCCTCGCCGAGGAACTGCGTGGTGGCGTCGCCGAAGCCCCGGTCGTCGGCGGTGCCGAAGCCGGTCGTGGGGTCGGAGGGCAGCGCGCCGGGGCCGGTGCCGTGCAGGGACATCTCAGGGCCGGAGCCGGCCGGGCCGAAGCCGACCGCCCCAGAACCGGCCGACCCAGAACCGGCCGGGCCGAAACCAGCCGGACCGGAGCCGGCCGAGCCGGAGCCGGCCGAGCCGGAGCCGATAACGGCCGGGCCGAAGCCGCTGTCGGCGGCCGGGCCAGGGCCGAACCCGGCGCCGCCCGCGGAAGAACCGGCCGGCGCACCGGCTATGCCGCCGGCCGGGGCGCCGTCGGCGGTCGGGAAGATGTCGCCGAAGAGGCCGAAGAGGCTGGACTGGTTGGTGCGGGACTCGACCGTGCTGTGGCCGGTGTCGCTCGTACCCGTGGAGATCTGACTGCGGAGCAGTGCTGCCTCGTCGGGGGAGAGCGTGTAGCCGGCCAGGGCGTGATCCGGGTCGGTGGCGAGCGCGGTGGCGAACGCCGGGTCGATGACCAGGCGTTCCAGGGCGTCGTCGAAGCCGGGCACGGTCAGTCCAGCTCGGGCATCGGGACCGGCTGTGGACGGGGGTGGCAGGCCCCGCACTGCAGCGCGTCGTCGACGACCAGACCCTCGGCACGGCGGCGGGAGTCGGAGCGGTGGACCTCCAGCAGGTACGGGCCGAAGCGCGCGTGGTCCTCGCACACGCCCCGGCCGCAGAACCGGCAGGAGCCGCGCGCGGCCTTGGCGCAGAACCAGCAGAGCACGTGGCCTCCTCAGGGCACCGGCGTCAGAACAGGATCACGGTCTCGGCGACCGACGGCACGGAAGAGACCGCCGGCACCGAGGACTGTTCCGCGGGTACGGACGGGGTGAACGTACCGCTGGAGATGGTGGGTTCACCCTCAGGTGGCGGTGACTGCGTCGTCGGTGTCGGGTCGGCCGGTGGCGTCGTCGGCGCCGGCGGCTGCGTGGTCCGGGACGGTACCGGCGACGGCTGTGTCGGCGGCCTGCCGGGCGTCGGCGACCGGGTCACCGGAGGCGGCACCACTCCCCCGCCGTTGTCGTCGTCATCGTCATCGTCGGTCGGCACCACGAAGCCGGGCGCGGACGGCGTCGGCGAGCCCGACGGGGACGGGGACGGCGAGGGCGAAGCCGACGGAGACGGAGACGGGGAGGGAGACGGAGTGGGAGTCGGGGAGCCGGACGGCGTCGGGATCGGGTCCGGGAGACCGTCGCCGCAGTCCAGGTCGCCGCGCGTCTCCGGCTGCGTCACCCGGTCCACCAGCACCTCGCCGCGGGAGACCACGGCCTGGCCGTTCTCCACCGCGTACCAAGCCGGTGCGGTGCTGGTCACCGCGATCCGCGCGCTGGAGATCTCCAGCGACAGCGGCCGGAACGCGCCGCTGGTGGAGTCCGTGTCGGACAGGATCCGCCCTTCGCTCAGCTCCAGGCCGCCGTACGGCGTGCGGGTCCGGTCGCCGTCCGTGCGCAGGTCGCGGACCTCGGCGTTACTGCCCGCGCAGAGCACGGAGAACGCGCCGCCCCGGAACGTCAGCGACGCCCGCGACTGCGCGCCGACCCACACCTGGGCTCCGACCGGCAGCTGATAGCGGCCGCCTTCGTCGAGCGTGACCATCCGCCCGGCCACGCCGACGTCGACGGAGCCGGTCTCCGCGGTGAGCAGCACCCGGTCGGCGGGCATCTCCGCCCACGCCGGCGCGGGCCGCAGCTGCGCGGCGGTCAGCGCGAACGCGAGCAGCAGGAGCAGCAGCACCAGCCACCAGAGCCGGCGCTCGAACCGGCCGTCCAGCCCGTAGTCGACGCCGCCCGGCGGCATGCCGGGCGGTGCGGCCAGCGGCGGGTAGTCGCCGTCGGAGTGCACGCCGACCGAGGGCCGCAGCGGCGGCCGGTCCGCGCCCTCGAACGACGAGCTGCCGGCGAACGTGGCCGAGGCGCCGGCCATCGCCGGGATCGTCCACAGCCGGACCGGCGTGCGGGCGACCGCGACCGGGCCGGGGTAGCCCTCGCCGACCGGTCCGATCATGGTGCCGCGCCGCAGTTCCCCGCCGTCCGGCAGCACGATCGCGCCGGATTCGATGATCACCGCGTCGGTCGGCCCGTCGAGCCGGACCGCCTCGCCGGGGTTGACCGCGGAGGAGCGCGCGGACGCGAGCATGCCCATCCGGCCCTCGGGGGAGAGCCCGGTCAGCGCGGGGGTGTCGTCGAAGAGCGCCTCCGCGTACGCCCGGTCGGTGGGCGGCGGGCCGGGCAGCGGGCCGATCGCGGTGGCCACCGCGGTGGACGGGATCGCGAGCAGCACGGCGTCGCCGGCAACGTACCAGTCGAGGGCGGCGGGGGCGCCGGCGAGCGCGGCGTCCAGCCCGACCGTGGAGCCGGGGCCGGCGTGCTGGCGCAGGATGCCGCCCGGGTCGCCGGGGCGCCGGCCCTGGAGCGCGCCCTCGATCACCACGAACACCTTCGGCTGCGCGCCACCGGCGGAGACCAGCTGACGGCCGTCGCCGGGGCGCTCCCAGTGCGCCTGCCGGGCGAGCCGGGTGAGCACCTCCGCGGGGAGCCGGCCGAGCATCGAACGGTTCAGCGCGTGCAGCCGCCGGGGCGTGTCCTCGGCCCGCTTCCGCTCGCGCCGCATCTCGCGGAACCGCCGCAGGCGGCGGGAGAGCCAACCCACCAGCAGGTACGCCAGGGGCGCGCACAGCCCGCCGACGACCAGCAGCAGGAGCAGCCGGGGCCCGAAGCCGCCGTGCCAGAGGCCGGCGACCAGCCCCTGCACCCGGTCGGCCCAGACGCGGTAGAACACGTTCGCCGCGATCACCAGCCAGAGCACCGCGAGCGTGCCGTAGAGCGCGACGAGCCGCCCCTCCGCGTCCAGCTCGCTCCAGCGCGGCGCGCGGCGGCGCAGGCGGCCGGTCACGAACGCGAGCCCGCGGGCCCGCAGGTTCGGAATCTCCAGCCAGTCCATCAGCAGGTAGTAGCCGTCCAGCGCGAGCAGCGGGTTCACGTTGAACAGCACGTTCAGGTACCACGCGAAGGCCAGCTTGAACGCGAGCGGCGCGACGGCCGGGAAGATCAGGCCGACGATCTGCGCGGAGCCGGCCAGCACCAGGCCCGCGGCCGGTCCGGCGAGCGTGGTGCGCAGCCGGGCGCGGCGGCCGGCCATCCACACGTCGCTGGTGTCCACGAAGACCGACGGGATGCCGAAGTAGACGAGGAAGCCGGCCGCCGGGACGCGCCGGCCCATGTGCTTGGTGGCCAGCGCGTGGCCGAGCTCGTGCGCGGCGAGCGCCACGACGTTGAGCGCGAGCAGCACGATCGCGCCGAGGAGGAACGAGCCGTTCGAGACGAAGAGGGAGGCATCGCCACGCCACCAGGTCCAGGCGAAGAGGCCGAAGCCGGCCAGCGCGACGATGCCGAACAGCACGGCCGCGATCGGCGTGAAGAAGAACCGGCCGCCGAAGCGGTAGAGCGCGTCGACGATCGGGTCGACGTTCGCCACGGCCATCCGCCGGCCGCGCGCGGCGGCCAGCAGGCCGGCGCCGAGGCGCAGCGCCAGCGGGCGGCGGCGCACCTGCTCGAGCGGCCCGAACACGTCGACCGGCAGCTCACCGAGCATGCGGTTCGCGGCCAGGTCGGCGACGAGCCGGCGGACCTGGTCGGGCGCGAGCCGGCCGGATATGTGGGCGAACTCCGCGACCAGCCGGGCGACGGTCCGCGAGCCGTCCATCAGCTCCGCGAGCTGCCACTCCTCCGGGCTCAGCCGCAGGTAGCCGGAGGGCCCGGCGTCGTCGGGCGAGCGGAGCATCACGTAGGGCACGCCCCGGACGCTGGTCAGCTCCGCGGTCTCGATGCCGGCCCGCAGCTCGGGCCGGGCCCGGGCCGGGTTGATCCGGTCGATGACCGCGGACCACACGTCCGTGTCCCCAGGCCCGATCGGCTGGCCGGGAGCGCGTCCGGCGAGTGCCTCCCAGACGCTCAGCCGTGTTTCAACGATCGACACTGCAGGATCTCCGTTTTCGCCTGGTGACCCCCTGTCACCTGGGGCCCGCCGCCCCGCCAGGAAGAGTATCGACCGGGCGCCATGACCGATAGAGGCGAGCGTTGGCCGGCGCACACAGGTGTGGCGGGCGACATGACCAACCCCCTCGGTCATGTCGCCCGCCACGTGGGGAGCAGGCGGGGCGAGCCCCGCCCTGGTGCGGCTCCGGGTGCGTCAGGACGCCTCGGCGAGCGTCGCGGTCGCGGTCTTCTCACTGCCGTTGCGCTTGTAGGTGACCGTCATCTGCTGGCCGACCTTGCCGGCCTGCACCGCGGTGATCACGTCGTCCGAGCTGTTCACGGCCTTGCCGTCGATCTGGGTGATCACGTCGCCGCGCTGGATGCCGGCCTTCTGCGCCGGGCTGTCGTCGCTGACGCTGCTGACCAGCGCGCCGCCGCCCTCGGCCTCGGTGAGGCTGACGCCGAGGAACGGGTGGCTGACCTTCTGCCCGGTCTTCAGCGCCTCGGAGACCTCCTTGGCCTTGTTGCTCGGGATCGCGAAGCCGAGGCCGATCGATCCGCTGCCCTGGCCGGAGGTGGCGATCGCGGTGTTGATGCCGATCACCTCGCCGTTCGTGTTGACCAGCGCGCCGCCGGAGTTGCCCGGGTTGATCGGCGCGTCGGTCTGCAACAGCCCGGCGATGGACTGGCCGGCCTGCTGCTGGCCACCGCCGAACGGGCTCTGCTCCTCCTCGCCGGCGACCTGGATGGTCCGGTCCTTGGCCGAGATGATGCCGGCGGTGACCGAGCCCTGCAGGCCGAGCGGGCTGCCCAGCGCGAGCACGGTGTCGCCGACCTTCACGGCCGCGCTGTCGCCGAACTTCGCCGCGGTCAGGTTGGACACGCCCTCGGCCTTGACCACACCGAGGTCGGTACGCGCATCCGTACCCACGACCTGGGCCTCTGCCTTGGTGCCGTCGGCGAAGACGACGGTGACCCTGCCGCCCTGCGCGCCGCCGACCACGTGGTTGTTGGACAGGATGTAGCCGTCCTCGGTCAGCACGACGCCGGAGCCCTCGCCGGTGTCGGTGGTGATCGAGACCACGCTGTCCTGCACCGCGGCCGCGATCGAGGCGAGCGAGGAGCGGTCGACGACCGGTGCGGGCTCGCCGTTGGCGGTGTTCGTCGTGTTGACGCCCGGGGTGTCGTCGTCCATCGCGTTCGCGGTGACCGCGCCGACCGTGCCGGCGGCGAGCGCCAGCACCACGGCCGCGGCGGCGGTCGCGGCGAACCGGCCGAACCGGCGGTCACCGGGCTGCGACTGCGGCGGCGGCACCGGGCCCACCGGCCCGCCCGCCCACGGCGGCACCGGGGGCTGGCCCGGAACGCCGGGCTGGCCGGGGTGGCCCTGGCCGGGATAACCGCCGGGCTGCTGGTAGGCACCGGGCTGGTAGGCACCGGCCGCGACCGGCTGCTGCGCCCACTGCGAGGCCGGCGCCGACGTCGGCTGCGCGCTCGTCGGCGCGACCGCCGGCGGCATCTGCGACGTCTGGGCGACGGCCGGGGCGGCCCACGGGCTCGGCGGGTACTGCCCGTAGCCGGGGCGCCCGGCGCTGCCGGGGCCGGCGGCGGGCGGGACGAGATTGGTCGGCACCGGCTGGGTGACGGGCTCGGCCTGGTGGGGCCGCGCCGTCTCGTCACTCGAGCCGGACGGCCCCCGCAGCCCTTCGGCCGGGTGCCGGTAGCCCTCGGCGGGGGTCCCCTGCGCCTCTCCGGCGGGGGCCTGCTGCCCCTCAGGGGTGGTCTCGTGCTCGTTCATGTCTCCCACCTTCCCGCCGACATCTGCGACGGCCCTGAAATCGCCCTGAAGGTTAACTGTGAATTCAAAACCGGGGATATATCAGGGCTTATCAGGGCGGATATCCGACGCGACCACGCTGGCCCCCTCATCCTCCAGGAAGTCTTCCAGCTCATCGTCGGCGTCGTCCGAGTCCGCGTCGAGCTCGGTCGGCACCAGCGGCAGTCTTACCCGGAACGTGGCGCCGTCACCCGGCGTGCTCTCCACCTCGACGACTCCGTCGTGCGAGGAGACGATCGCCGCCACGATCGCCAGGCCGAGCCCGGTGCTGATCGTGCCGGCCGCGGTCCGGGTGCGGGCCGCGTCCGCCCGGTAGAACCGCTCGAACACCCGGTCGATCTGCTCCTGGGTCAGCCCGCCACCGGTGTCGGTCACCTCGACCACGCCGGCCACCCGCCGCCCGTCCGCGTCCGCCTCCGCGCGCAGCCGCAGCGTGACGGACGCGTCCGCCGGCGTGTGGGTGAGCGCGTTCGTCATCAGGTTGCCGAAGACCTGCCGCAGCCGGGACTCGTCGCCGGTCACCACCAGCGGCCCGGAGCCGGGCGCGATGTCCAGCGTGATCGTCCGGTCCGGCGCCATCGCGCGCGCGGCCTGCACCGCGTCCGCGGCCAGCACCGGCAGCTCCACCGGGTTCAGCGCCAGCGGGCGCTCCCGGTCCAGCCGGGCCAGCAGCAGCAGGTCCTCGACGAGCAGGCCCATCCGCGCGGCCTCGTCCTCGATCCGGCGCACCAGCTTCGGCGCGTCGGTGGCCGCGCCCTGCCGGTACAGCTCGGCGAAGCCGCGGATCGTGGTCAGCGGCGTGCGCAGCTCGTGCGACGCGTCCGCCACGAACTGGCGCATGCGCGACTCCGAGTTCAGTGCGCGCGCCTCGGACGCCTGCGCGTGCAGCGCCGCGTCCCGCGCGATGGTCTCCGCGGACCGGGCCGCAGCCTCGGACGCGGCGCGCGCGGCGAAACCGGCCTCGATCTGGGTGAGCATGCCGTTCAGCGCGCGGGAGAGCCGGCCCAGCTCGCTCTGCGGCTCCTCGATGCCGGGCTCCGGGTCGGGCACGCGGCGGCTCAGGTCACCGGCCGCGATCGCGCCCGCGGTCTGCTCGATCTGGTCGAGTGGCCGCAGGCTGGCCCGCACCATGCCCGCGCCGATCGAGGCCAGCATGATCAGCACGGCGCCACCGACCAGGCCGTCGATCCAGATCAGCCGCTTGACCGCGAGGTCGACCTGGCCCAGGTTCTCCCCGATGTGCAGGACCTCGCCGTTCGGCAGCTCCTGGACCAGCATGCGCCAGCGGATCTTGCCATTGATCGACTTCACCGTGTACGCCTCGCCGGCCACCGCGGTTATCTCCTCGCGGCCCTCGACCTGCGGCGGAAGGTCGTCCAGCCCGAGGTGCCCGTCGTAGACCGGGTCCTTGCCGACACCGCTCACCGCGGTGACCCGGCCGTAGTAGTCGGTCGGGACCGTGACCTCGCCGCCGTTGACGAACATGGCGGCCGCGTTCGCGTCGTTCGCGATCTGGTGCAGCTGGTCGTCGACGAGCCGGACCAGGTAGGAGCGCAAAAAGTACGCACTGCTCACGCTGATCACGATGAGCGCCACGCCGACCAGCACCAGCACGCTCGCGACGAGTTTGAGCCGCAGCGGGGTGCTGCGCAGGCGGGCCTTCATCGTCGCCTACTGCGCGGGCTTGCGGAGCACGTAGCCGACACCGCGCAGCGTGTGGATCAGCCGGGGCTGCGTGGTGTCGACCTTGCGCCGCAGGTAGGAGATGTACGACTCGACGATGTTGTCGTCGCCGCGGAAATCGTAGTTCCACACGTGATCGAGGATCTGCGCCTTGGAGAGCACCCGGTTCGCGTTCAGCATCAGGTAGCGCAGCAGCTTGAACTCGGTCGGCGACAGCTGCACCCGGTTGCCTGCCCGGTAGACCTCGTGCGTCTCCTCGTCCAGCTCCAGATCGGCGAAGGTCAGCCGGGAACTCTCCTCGGCCGTCGCGCTGGTCCGGCGCAGCACCGCGCGGATGCGCGCGGTCAGCTCCTCCAGGCTGAACGGCTTGGTGACGTAGTCGTCGCCACCCAGCGTGAGTCCGCGGATCTTGTCGTCCGTCGCGTCCCGCGCGGTCAGGAAGACGACCGGCGTGCGCGTGCCGCCCTCCCGCATCAGCTTGATGACCTCGAACCCGTCCAGGTCCGGCAGCATCACGTCGAGCACGACCAGGTCGGGGCGCCGATCCCGGGCCGCCGCCACCGCCGCACTGCCGCTGATCGCGGTGGCGACGTCGAAGCCCGCGAAACGCAGGCTGGCCGACAGCAGCTCCAGAATGTTCGGGTCGTCCTCGACGACGAGCAGTCGTGCCTCAGTCTGTGTTGCGGCCATGCCGACATCATTACGCGCTGTTCTGGGGGGTTTCTGGAGACCCACTGAGAACAGTCTGTGAAAACCCAAGACCCAGAGCCCTCGATGGTACGTCCGAAGCCGCCCCACCACCGACGGGCCCTCGGCCGTGCGGCGCTTCCGCGGGCCTCAGCCGCGCAACAGCCGGCGGATCCTGGTCAGGGTCGCGTCCAGCACCTCGCCGATCTCGCGGACCTGGTCCTCCGTCGCCCGCACGCCCCGGATCATGGTCCGCGCCTCGTCGGCGAAGAGCGCCAGCGCCTCCTCCAGCTCGCTCCGCTCGCTCGCGGCGGTCGCCTCGTCCGGGGCGGTCGCGCTCCGCGGCCCGGCCGTGCCCGGGACCGTGTCGGGTGGCTCGGGGTGACCGGTATGACCGCTGCCGAAGATGATCCGGATGCCACTGGGCGTGCTCAGCGGGGGCGTTCCCGCTGCTCCGGCCCCACCGGGCGAGCCGAATCCGGGATGTCGGCCACCCGGCTCGCTCGGCGTGGCCGGAACACCCGGCGCACCCGGGACGCCCGGCGCACCCGGGGCCTTCGGGGCGCCCGGGGCACCGGGGGGGTGCGGGGGGCCGGGCGGGGCCGGTTGCTCCCAGCCGGGCCAGGACGGAGGTGGTGGCGCGGGCGGCGTCCACCGCGAGGTGGGCTGCTCGGTGCGGCGGGACTGCCGGGTGGCGTCGCGCAGCTCGCGCTTGAGGTCGCGGACCGAGCCCTGCACCTGCGACTGGATCTGACCGGCCAGACTGCTCAGGTCGCTGATCGACGCGGAGATCTCGTCCTCCAGCGCCCGCAGCTCGCCGGCCCGCTCGCGCAACTCGTCCCGGCCCGCGCCGGTGATCTCGTAGGTCTTGCGTGCGCCGGCTGCGGTGTGCGTCACCAGGCCTTCGGCCTCCAGCCGGGCCAGCCGTGGATAGATCGTGCCGGCGCTCGGCGCGTAGAGCCCGAGGAAGCGGTTCTCCAGCAGGCGGATGAACTCGTAACCGTGCTTGGGGCCGTCATCGAGCAGTTTGAGCAGGTAGAGCCGGAGTCGCCCGTGGCTGAAGACGGCCGTCATGCCAGCCCCTCGGCCGAGTCGCGGTGCACCGGCCCGGCGGCGGCCGGCTCGCCGTCGTCCTCGGCGGCCACGGCGAACCTGGACAGCAGCACGCCACCCTCCAGCTCGACCCGCGACACACTCCCGACCACGCCACCATCCTACGCGATACATCGCGATATACCCACGATCGGCCGGAGCGGTCCGCGGCATCGGCGCCGGGACGCGAGAAGCCTCCGGGCCGCGTCGGTGCGGCGCCGGAGGCTTGGTGGGATGGAGTCAGGCGGCCAGGTCCAGGCGGTCCTGGACCGGCGCGGGCGCGCCGGCCGCGGCGGCCGGGGCGGGAGCCGGGCGGCGGCGGTACGGACGGACGACGCCCTCGGCGGCGCGGGCCAGGACCTTGCGGTCCGCGTCCAGGTCGGGGTGCAGGGCCGGCTCGACCGTGACGACGGCCGTCAGCCCGCGGACCGCGATCACCCGAAAGGCGCAGGCGAAGAGGCTCTCGGCGGAGAGGAAGGTGGCGATGGTGCTGTCCGGGCCGTTCGCGCCCTCGCGGTAGCTGAGGCGGATCGGCACGACGACCGCGCCGGCGTCGACGGCGGCCTGGAACACGGCCGGGCGCCACCGGCCGGTGAGGGAGTTGTCGGCGCGGTGGCCGGGGCCGCCGGCGCCGCCGCAGCCGGTCGTGCCGGCCGGGAAGACCGCGACCAGGCCGTCCTCGCGGAGCGCGGCGGCGATCCGGGCGACGGTGGCGGGCAGCATCCTCGGGTGCCGGCGGTCGATGAAGATCGTGCCGACCAGGGTGGCCAGCACACCGATCACCGGCCAGTGGCGGATGTCGTGCTTGGCGGTCATCCGGGCCGGCGAGACGGCCAGCAGCGCGACCGTGTCCAGCCAGGAGTTGTGGTTGGCGACGAGGAGCGCCCGGCGGCGTGGCACGGCACCGGCGCCGCGCACGACGAGCCGGACGCCGGCGGCGGCGAGCACCGCGCGGGCCCACCAGCGGCCGGCGGCGTGCCGGCCGGAACCGGTCAGGAAGGGCAGGAAGGGCAGCAGCGCGAGACCACTGGTCAAGGCGCCGACCAGCGCCACGGCACGCACGGCCCGGCGAAGGCCGGAGACGCGCCGGTGGAAGCTCGAGACGGGCAGGCAGCCGCTGTCGCAGTTGGACCGGGGCTGAGCGAGCGGGGCGGGCAGCGGCGGGCGCCAGGGCGGCACGATGGCCGGTCCGGGAAGGACGCCCGACGGGTCAACGGTGTCCATGTTCACTGTGTAAGCGGGTGATCCCTCAGTGGCGTGTCGCGCGCCCCCGATCCCGATGTCAAGCACATGAACGATGCACGCAAGCAAGATCACTCATGCGCGTGACTCTGTGTCATGACTCAGGACGGGGTCTTCGGGGACGCCGAACGGGCCGCGTGTGAGCCGGAGAATCCACGGTGACCAGGCACGCAAGGCACATGTTTCACCCACGGGCAACCGAACGTGCGCCCAGGGCCGAAAGACCCCAATGCTGTGAATCTCGACACGGACGGATGTCGACGACATGACCCCGAATCACACGGCGTAGCCTGGAAACCGAAGTCTGACCCCACGTCAGCTCGCGGCAGTCAACGAATGCCTGTCACCTACCGCGACACAGACAAACCGCTCTGAAAGAGGCGATACCGGCCGTGTCGACCCAGCAAACTTCGCAGGACAATCCCCTGGCGGGCTTCGGCCCCAACGAGTGGATCGTCGAAGAGATGTACCAGCGGTACCTCGCTGATCCCACCAGCGTGGATCCCGCGTGGCACGACTTCTTCGCTGATTACAAGCCGACGGCGGATGCTGGTTCGATCGCGACGCCGGCGGAGGCCACCGCGGCATCCGGTGCGGGCTCCGCGGCGCGCGCGGGCACCGACGCGCCCGCCGCCAAGAAGGACGCGCCGAAGCCGGCCGCGAAGCCGCAGCCGAAGGCGGCCCCGAAGCCGGAGGCCAAGGCCCCGGCGAAGAAGGAGCCGAAGACGGTCACGCCCGGCACCGCGCCGTTGCGCGGCATCGCCGCCAAGATCGTGCAGAACATGGAGGCGTCGCTGGCGGTCCCGACCGCCACCAGCGTCCGCGCGGTCCCGGCGAAGCTGCTGGTGGACAACCGCATCGTGATCAACAACCACCTCGCGCGCGGCCGGGGCGGCAAGGTCAGCTTCACCCACCTGATCGGCTACGCGCTGGTCAAGGCGCTGGCGCTGCACCCGGAGATGAACAACAACTACGTCGAGACCAACGGCAAGCCCACGATCGTCACGCCGGAGCACGTCAACCTCGGCATCGCGATCGATCTGGCCAAGCCGGACGGTTCCCGATCGCTGGTGGTGCCGAGCGTCAAGGGCTGCGAGAACCTCGACTTCCGCGGCTTCTGGCAGGCCTACGAGGAGATCGTCCGCCGCGCCCGCCGCAACGAGCTGACGATGGAGGACCACTCCGGCGCCACCGTCTCGCTGACCAACCCGGGCGGCATCGGCACCGTGCACTCGATGCCGCGGCTGACGGTCGGCCAGGGCGCGATCATCGGTGTCGGCGCGATGGAGTACCCCGCGCCGTACGCCGGAATGTCCGATGAGACCCTCACCGAACTGGGCGTCAGCAAGGTCATCACGCTGACCAGCACCTACGACCACCGGATCATCCAGGGTGCGCAGTCCGGCGAGTTCCTGAAGGTCATGCACGAGCTGCTGCTCGGCGAGCACGGCTTCTACGACGAGATCTTCACCGCCCTGCGCGTGCCGTACGAGCCGGTTCGCTGGGTCCGCGACGTCGCCCGCACGTCCGAGGGCCAGATCGACAAGGCCGCCCGCGTCGTCGAGCTCATCCACGCGTACCGGGTGCGCGGTCACCTGATGGCCGACACCGACCCGCTGGAGTTCGAGATCCGCCGGCACCCGGACCTCGACGTGCTGGAGCACGGCCTCACGCTGTGGGACCTGGACCGCCAGTTCCCGGTCGGCGGCTTCGCGGGCAAGCAGAAGATGAAGCTCCGCGACGTGCTCGGCGTGCTGCGCGACTCGTACTGCCGCCGCGTCGGCATCGAGTACATGCACATCATGGACCCGGAGGAGCGCCGCTGGGTCCAGGAGCGCATCGAGATCAGGTACGAGAAGCCGTCGCCGGAGGAGCAGAAGCACATCCTCAACCGGCTGAACGCGGCCGAGGCGTTCGAGACGTTCCTGCAGACGAAGTTCGTCGGTCAGAAGCGCTTCTCGCTGGAGGGCGGCGAGTCGCTGATCCCGCTGCTCGACGAGATCCTGCAGGCCTCCGCGGAGAACCAGCTGGACGAGGTCGTGATCGGCATGGCGCACCGCGGCCGGCTGAACGTGCTGGCCAACATCGTCGGCAAGCCGTACGAGAAGATCTTCTCCGAGTTCGAGGGCCACCTGGACCCGAAGTCGGCGCACGGCTCCGGCGACGTGAAGTACCACCTGGGCATGACCGGCAAGTTCACCACGCCGGACGGCGAGTTCGGCACCACGGTCAGCGTCACGGCGAACCCGTCGCACCTGGAGGCCGTCGACCCGGTCCTGGAGGGCATCGTCCGCGCCAAGCAGGACCGGCTCAACCTCGGCCTGGAGGGCTACACGGTCCTGCCGCTGATGGTGCACGGCGACGCCGCGTTCGCCGGCCAGGGCGTGGTCGCGGAGACGCTCAACCTCTCCCAGCTGCGCGGTTACCGTACCGGTGGCACCGTGCACGTGGTCGTCAACAACCAGGTCGGCTTCACCACCGCCCCGGAGTACAGCCGGTCCTCGCTCTACAGCACGGACGTGGCCCGGATGATCCAGGCCCCGATCTTCCACGTGAACGGCGACGACCCCGAGGCCGTCGTCCGGGTCGCGCGGCTGGCCTTCGAATACCGCCAGACGTTCAACAAGGACGTGGTGATCGACCTGGTCTGCTACCGGCGCCGCGGTCACAACGAGGGCGACGACCCGTCGATGACCAACCCGCTGATGTACGCGATCATCGACAACAAGCGCAGCGTCCGCAAGGCGTACACCGAGGAGCTGATCGGCCGCGGTGACATCACCGTGGCGGACGCGGAGGAGCAGCTGCGCGACTACCAGGGTCAGCTGGAGCAGGTCTTCAAGGCCACCCGCGACGCGAACACGTCGTCCTCCGGCCGCCGGGCCCGGGTCGTCTCACAGGAGCCCGAGCCGGTGGTCGAGACCGCGATCGACGCGGAGACCGTGGCCCGGATCGGTCAGGCGCACATCGACCTGCCCGACGGCTTCACGCCGCACAAGCGGGTCCAGCAGCTGCTCGACCGGCGCGCCAAGATGGCCCGCGAGGGCAACATCGACTGGGGCTTCGGCGAGATCATCGCGTTCGGCTCGCTGCTCACCCAGGGTGTGACGGTCCGCCTCTCCGGCCAGGACTCGCGCCGCGGCACGTTCGTGCAGCGGCACGCGGCCGTGGTCGACGGGCGCACCGGCGCGGACTTCCTGCCGGTCGGGCAGCTCGCGGCCGGCCAGGCCCGGTTCTTCGCGCACGACTCGCTGCTCTCCGAATACGCCGCGATGGGCTTCGAGTACGGCTACTCGGTGGAGAACACCGAGGCGCTGGTGCTCTGGGAGGCGCAGTTCGGTGACTTCGCGAACGGCGCCCAGTCGATCGCGGACGAGTTCATCTCGTCCGGCGAGGTCAAGTGGGGCCAGCAGAACGCGCTGACGCTGCTGCTGCCGCACGGCCACGAGGGTCAGGGCCCGGACCACACGTCCGGCCGCCCGGAGCGCTGGCTGCAGCTGGCCGCGGAGGACAACATCCGGGTGGCGAACCCGACCACCCCGGCGAACCACTTCCACCTGCTGCGCCGTCAGGCGCTGTCGCCGAAGCGGAAGCCGCTGATCGTCTTCACGCCGAAGTCGCTGCTGCGCCACAAGCTGTGCGTGTCGTCCGTCGCGGACTTCACGACGGGCACGTTCCAGACCGTGATCGGCGACGCCGGCGTCCCCGACGCCGCGGCCGTGAAGCGCGTGCTGTTCTGCAGCGGCAAGGTCTACTACGACCTGGTCCAGGCGCGCGCGGAGCGGAAGATCACCGACACGGCCATCGTCCGGATGGAGCAGCTCTACCCGCTGCCCGTCGAGGAGCTGAAGGCCGAGCTGGCGAAGTACCCGAACGCGGAGGACTTCGCCTGGGTCCAGGAGGAGCCGGCCAACCAGGGCGCGTGGAGCTTCATCGCGCTGAACCTGCTGGAGCACCTCGACGGCCTGCGCCTGCGCCGCATCTCCCGCCCGTCCGCGGCCGCGCCGGCGGTCGGCTCGGCCAAGCTGCACGAGGCCGAGCAGGCCGCGCTCATCGAGGCGTCCCTGCCCCGCCCGTAAGACCGCAGGGCACGCAAGACCGCAGGGCACGCAAGACGCGCAAGACCGCAGGAAACGCAAGATCCGCGGAGGCTCGCAAGATCAAGAGCCTTCGCGGGTACGAGTACCGCTCCCCGCCACCGGAACGCCGGGTGGCGGGGAGCGCCCGTATGTAGGAGCAGCATGTACTTCACCGATCGCGGCATCGAAGAGCTGAACGAGCGCCGCGGCCAGGAGCAGGTCACCATCGAGTGGGTCGCCGAGCGCCTGCGCGACTTCGTCGACCTCAACCCCGAGTTCGAGACCCCGGTCGAGCGCCTCGCCACCTGGCTCGCCCGCCTGGACGACCCCGACGACGAGTAGCCGAGCGGAAGATCGTGACCAACGTCCCGCGTGACGTTGATCAAGGTACGAAGACCTGGGTGTCGCACCGCTCACCACGGGTAGGTTGAGGCTCGTGGGGCGAAGCGTCTACATTGCCGGGCTCGGACCCGGCGGCGGAAAGTCAACGATCGCGCTCGGCCTGGCCGAGCTCCTCTCCCGGCAGACGCCGCGGGTCGGCGTGTTCCGGCCGCTCGTGGCGACCCGCGGCGAGGCCGACCCGATGCTCGCGCTGCTGCGTGAGCGGTACCGGATAGACCGGCCGTACGAGGAGCTGTTCGGCACCACGTTCGCGGAGGCCTCGGCGATGGTGGCGGCCGGCCACCGCGAGGAGCTGATCTCCCGCGTGGTGGACCGCTACCGCGCGCTGGAGCGGCACTTCGACGCGGTCGTGGTGATCGGCAGCGACTTCGACGACAACGGCGAGCCGGGACCGGGCCTGCCCCGCGAGTTCGCGTTCAACGTGCGGCTCGCGACCGAGTTCGGCAGCGTGGTGATCCCGGTCGTCGACGGCCGGGACGCGGACGCGGACGAGGTCGCCTCCGCCGCGCGCGGCGCGTACCACAGCGTGCAGGACCTGGGCGCCACCGTGCTCGCGGTGATCGCGAACCGGGTGCCGGCCGGCACCGCCGCGCCGGCGGACCAGACCGTCCCCACCTACGTCATCCCCGAGGTGCCGACCATCTCCGCGCCGACCGTGGCGGAGCTGGCCGAGGCGCTCGGCGCGGAGGTGCTCAGCGGCGACGCGCGGGCGCTCGACCGCGACGTGCTGGACCTGGTGGTCGGCGCGGCCCACGTACCCGTGCTGCTCGATCATTTGACCGACGGCTGCCTGATGATCACTCCTGGGGACCGGGCCGACCTGCTGGTGGCCGCGGCCGCCGCGCACGCGGCCGGTGAGGTGTCGGTGGCCGGCCTGGTGCTGACGCTCGGCGAGCGCCCGGACGCCCGGGTCGCGCGGCTGATCGAGAGCCTGCACAGCGGCCTGGCCGTGCTGTCCGTGAAGACCGACAGCTACCACACGATCGCGGCCGCCAGCCGGATCGAGGCGGGCCTGAACGGCCGCAACCCGCGCAAGGTCCAGGCCGCGATCGGCGCGTTCGAGTCCATGGTGGACACCGAGGAGCTGGTCCGCCGGCTGGACGTCACGCGCAGCGCCCGGGTCACGCCGATGATGTTCGAGTACGACCTGATCGACCGGGCCCGCGCCGCCCGGAAGCGGCTGGTGCTGCCGGAGGGCACGGAGGAGCGCATCCTGCGCGCCACCGAGATCCTGCTACGCCGCGGCGTGGCCGACCTGACGCTGCTCGGCGACCCGGACGAGATCACCCGCAAGGCCCGCGAGCTGGGCCTGGAGATCGGCGGCGCGGAGATCGCGAACCCCGCGGCCAGCGAGTGGGCCGAGGAGTTCGCCGAGACGTACGCGGAGATCCGCAAGCACCGCGCGATGACGCTGGAGCTGGCCCGCGACGTGGTCCGGGACGTCAGCTACTTCGGCACGATGATGGTGCACACCGGGCGCGCGGACGGCATGGTCTCCGGCGCCACGCACACCACCGCGGCCACGATCCGCCCGGCCTTCGAGATCATCAAGACCGTGCCCGGCGTCTCCGTGGCGTCCAGCGTCTTCTTCATGCTGCTGGCCGACCGGGTGCTGGTCTACGGCGACTGCGCGGTCAACCCGGACCCGAACGCGGAGCAGCTCGCCGACATCGCGCTCTCCTCCGCGGAGACCGCGGCCCGGTTCGGCATCGAGCCGCGCGTGGCGATGCTCTCCTACTCGACCGGCACCTCCGGCGCGGGCGCGGACGTGGAGAAGGTCGCGGCCGCCACCCGGATCGTCCGCGAACGCCGCCCGGACCTGCCGGTCGAGGGCCCGATCCAGTACGACGCCGCGATCGACCCGGGCGTGGCCGCGACGAAGCTGCCGGACAGCACGGTCGCGGGCAGGGCCACGGTGTTCGTCTTCCCGGACCTGAACACCGGCAACAACACGTACAAGGCGGTGCAGCGCTCGGCGAACGCGGTCGCGGTCGGCCCGGTCATGCAGGCGCTGCGCCGGCCGGTGAACGATCTCTCCCGGGGCGCCACCGTCAAGGACATCGTCAACACGGTCGCGATCACCGCGATCCAGGCCGCCGGAGAAGCGAAGTGACACGCGTACTGGTGCTCAACACCGGGTCGTCCTCCCTGAAGTACCGCCTCTTCGACGGCACGGACACGGTCGCGAAAGGACTGGTGGAGGAGGTCACCGATCATCAGGCTGCGCTGCGGGACGTGCTCAGCGAACTCGATCTGCGGAATCTCGACGCGGTCGGCCACCGGGTCGTGCACGGCGGCCCGGACTTCACCGAGCCCACGCTGATCGACGACGACGTGGTGCGCACGATCGAGCGGCTGATCCCGCTGGCGCCGCTGCACAACCCGGCGAACCTCGCGGGCATCGAGACCGCGCGCAAGCTGCTGCCGGACGTACCCCAGGTCGCGGTCTTCGACACCGCGTTCCACAGCACGCTGCCGCCGGAGGCCGCCACCTACGCGATCGACGCGGAGACAGCGCGGAAGAACCGTGTCCGCCGGTACGGCTTCCACGGCACCTCGCACGCGTACGTCTCCCGCCGCACGGCCGCGCTTCTGGGCAGGGAGAACCGGCACACCAACGTGATCACACTGCACCTCGGCAACGGCGCCAGCGCGGCCGCGGTCGAGGGCGGCCGCAGCGTCGCCACCTCGATGGGACTGTCCCCGCTGGAGGGCCTGGTGATGGGCACGCGCAGCGGCAGCCTGGACCCCGCGATCATCTTCCACCTGCACCGGGTCGGAGGCATGTCGCTGGACGAGATCGACGACCTGCTGAACAAGCGGAGCGGCATGCGCGGCCTGGCCGGCGTCAGCGACATGCGGGAGGTCGAGTCGCGCCGGGCGGGCGGCGACGAGGCGGCCGCGCTCGCGTTCGGCGTCTACACCCGGCGGATCAAGGAGCTGGTCGGCGCGTATTACGCGGTGCTGGGCCGGGTGGACGCGATCACGTTCACCGCGGGCGTCGGCGAGAACTCGGCGACGGTGCGCGCGGCCGCGCTGGCCGGGCTGTCCGCGCTCGGCATCGAGGTGGACGCGGACCGGAACGCCGCGCCGGAGCGCGGCGAACGGATCGTCTCCACCGAGGCGTCGCGGGTGGTGGTGTGCGTCGTGCCGACCGACGAGGAACTCGAGATCGCCACGCAGGCCCGCGCCGTTCTCGGCGACTGACCGGGACTTACCGGACTTCAGGACTTCAGGACTTACAGAACGAAGAAGAGCACGACCGCCACGACGGCGACCGCCGCCACCACCCCGCCGATGATCAGCGGAAGGTTGCTGGACTTGACGGGAGCCGCCTCGGCCTGCTGCTCCTGCTCCTGACGGTTCATGTAGGCCCGGAACGCCATGGTGCTGCCGCTCGGGTCCTCGTACTCATCTGCCATGCCCCGACGATAGCGAAGCGCTACGACATTCACGCACAGCCGTACGCCTAGCCGACACGTGGCCCGAAAAAGCACTCCATGGGGCACATTTCCATCGAGGTCCGTCAAATCGCTACACGCAAAGTAGCGATCTAGACACTGAAGGTAATGTATCTGCGCGGCCTCATCAGAACCAGCCGTTCGGCCAGGGTCGATGACCGGTCGCACCCCTACCGTTCCAGACATGACGATGCGGGGCGCGCGTGTGCTGCTCACCGCCACCCTGCTGATCGCGCTCGCCGCATGCCAGGCCGCGCAGGCCGCCGCACCGGAGGCGCTCAGCCGGGCCGCGGGCGTGGCACCCGTCACACCGTACCCCGTGGGTGTCCGCACGCTGGATCTGGCACGCGGCCCGGACCGCCCGCTGCCCACCACGGTGTGGTACCCGGCGGACGGCCGCAAGGGCGAGCAGCGCATCCGCCCCGACGCCCGCCCCGCCGCCGGCCGCTTCCCGATCGTGCTGTTCAGCCACGGGCTCAAGGGCTCGCCACAACACTTCACCGCGCTGCTCACCCGCTGGGCCGCCGCCGGCTTCGTGGTCGCCGCCCCGGCGTACCCGTTCACCCACGCCCGCACCGCGAACTTCCAGCGGTGGGACGTCCGCAACCAGCCCGGTGACGCGGAACTGGTGATCGGGGACCTGGTCCGGCGCGACACGCTGCGCGGCGACATGTTCAAGGGCCGCCTCGACGTCGACCACATCGCCGCCGCCGGCCACTCCGCCGGCGGCTTCACCAGCGCCGGCCTGTTCACCGAGGGCCACGACCCACGCCTGCGCGCCGGCATCGTGATCGCCGGCGGCGGCCTCCCCGGCACGTTCGCCGGCCCCGAGGCCGCCCTGCTCTTCGTGCACGGCGGTGCCGACCCGGTCGTCGCCCCCTACGTCGCGCGCGCCGCCTACGACCGCGTCCCGTGGCCCAAGGCCTTCGTCACGCTCGCCGGCCAGGGCCACGGCGAATACCTCACGCCCGGCAACCGCGGCTTCTCCGAGGCCAACGACACGATGACCGACTTCCTCCGCTGGACCCTCTACGGCGACCGAAACGCCCGCACCCGCCTCCCGGTCGACGCCACCCTCCCCGGCGTCTCCACCATCACCGGCAAGATCTGAAGACCCCGGACCCCGACCTACCCACTCCCAGCACGGCCCAGCCCACCTGCTCCCGCGGGCGCTTGAGCCAGCCTGGGGACCAACCCCAGACCCCGACCTACCCACTCCCAGCACGGCCCAGCCCGCCTGCTCCCGACTCCGTTGCCCATTCGGCATCGGAAGCCGCGAGCCCTGCCCGGAGACCGGAAGCACCAGCCCGAAATTTCGCATTATTTCCGCCATAGCTCGGACAGCGTCGAGCGGAAGCCGGCGTGGTGGTCGCGTGCTGTCGCGACCACTCATGCCCGAAGGATCATTGACCGACACGAAAGAGAGGTTGAATATCGAAGTTGACCTCTCTTTCGTGTCGGTCAATGATCCTTTACGGCGAGCCACCGCCGAATGGGCAACGGAGTCGCTCCCGCGGGCAAACCGCGCGGAGGCCTCCGACTCCGCTAGCGCTCCGCTCCGGTCGCCGCGTCGGAGCCGGTGTCCGTGTGGTCACCGGAACCCACGCGGCCCTGCCGCCGATCACCCTGCGCCCGGCGACCTACGGCATGAAACGGTGCGGCGTCACCCGACGCGTCGAAGCATGGGTTCCGTGTCCGCGAGCGCGGGCACTTCGTGCCCGAAATATCGGTCTATGGTCGCCACCGCTGCGGCGGGCTTCGGAGACGCTTTGCTCTGCTTACCCCGGGAGGGCAGGCACTTCGTGCCCGGATCGTCAGCTCGTAGCCGCCGCAGATCACCGAAGATCTATGAGCGCGCTGCAACGCCCGTCCGGTCGACCCCTGCGGGTACCTCTCGTCCCGAAGCCGCGCCGCGCGCCCGAAATATCGCCGAATCCCACTCCGGCCGGGAGTGCCGACTCAACGCAACGCCATCATTTGACCCTGTGTGATCAATCAGTTGAGCAAAAGAGAGGTCATCTTCGATGTTTGATCTACCTTTTGCTCAACTGATTGATCACACAGGCATTCAGACCCGGCAACGCCGACCCATCCGGCGCGGCGAAGCGTGTTACCCACGGACTTTGTCCGGAATTCGGGCATGACGTGCCGGCCTGCGGCAGGTTGTGCACTCGCGCCCATAACCCGCACACGGCGCGCGCGTCCCGGCGTCGCGCAACGAAGCCGCCCTCTGCGGACAAGCTGGCACCGGCATGCCGCGCCGTAGCGGTAACCGGCGCCGCAACGGTAACCCGCGCCGCAGCGGTAACCGGCGCCGCAGCGGCATGCCGTCGCCGCAGCGGCGGTCTCGTCGGGGGCCGGCTTCCGGGTGGACACCGCGGCCCACACGGGCTCATGGCCCGGTTGCGACCCGGCGCCCCCTGCGGACCCGCCGGCCTCAGGACGCGTCGTTCTCCTGCGGTCCGTAACCCAGCGCCCGCGTCGACGGCGGCGCCACGATCAGGGCCACCACCGCGATCCCCAGCACGATCAGCGCGATTCCCAGCCACGCCAGGCCGCCCTGAATCATGTAGTAACCGATCGCCAGCAGCATCAGCTGCACCACGATGCCGGGCGCCCGCGCCCCGCCCCGGTGATTCCCCAGCGCCCGCGCGATCGCGTAGATGGCCGCGGATGCCAGCACCGTGAAGACCGTGAGGCTCAGCGCCACCCCGAGATCCGTCGGCGTGGAGGTGATGTCCTTGAAGACCAGGAAGATCGCGATCGCCCCGACCACCACGGCCTGCGCCTTCAGCAGCAACACCGCCGCCTTCAGCGTCAGCGGCGAGACAACGGGCAGGGCCGCGGGGGAAGCGGACTCAGTGCTCACCCCCCGTACGATACCGGCCCCACCGGCCCGCCCCCATGCGCGCACATAATCGACTATGTTGGTATCGACGGTTCCCGCTACCCCTGGAGCGATTCATGCCAGCGCCTGTCGATCCGCATCCGGCGAAGCGGACTCCGCCGCCGGTGAGTCCGCCCGAGTCGCGGGGGCGGGACCACTCCGAGTCCATGGCCACCCCCGCGGAGCAGGGACCGCCGTCCGGTGATTTCGATCTGTTCGCCGCCGTGGGCATCACCGTGACCGAGGAGGGCAAGCGCCGCGCTCGTGAGCGGCGCCTGGCCGTCGAGCGGGAGTGGACCCGGGAGAAGCGAGATGCCCTCCGCCGGCAGCTCGGCCTGCCGCCGCGGGGTGCCGAATGACCGACCGCCCGATACGCATCCTGCTCGACGCTTCAGCGATCGCCGCGTTCTGTCGCGGCTCCGTGCACGTCGGTGAGCCGATGTCGGAGGTGCTCGACGAGGGCGCCGTGGTGGGCCTGCCGCTGCTCTGTCTCATCGAGTCCCACCGGCTGATCGCCGAAGCGGACCTGCTCCATCACTTGGTCGCGCGCGAGTCCACGGTGATCCTCGCCCCCGCTGCGGAGGTGTGGCGCGACGTGGCCGCCTACACCGACGTCGTCGGCCGAATGGATGCGGCGTCCGCCGCCGTCGACCTCGACGCGAGTCTGCTCACCACTCAGCCCGAGCTGTACAGCGACCTTCCCGACGGCGGGCCGATCATCTCGGCGGCATAGCCGGCGCGCCACCTCGAGTGGCTCGTGATGGTTGGTCAGGGTCCGCCGAAGCGCCGGCCGTTCATGGGCAGCGGAGTGATGCCTCGCATGGTCCTGAGCGCCTGCGTACCACCCCGGCACCAGTTTTGGATACCGCCGTTCCGCGCCCGCACATAATCGACTATGTTATCGGCGAATAGCCGCCGCCGAACGAAAGCGTCGTCACCACAGGGCAGTGCGGGCGCCTGAGTGACGACTGAAAGGGCTCACCGTGCCGGAACTGGACTTCCTGATGCTCTGCGACCACGTGCGCGCCGAGGGCGCCATCGTGCACCTGGTCGCCGCCGGCATCGACCGGATCTACATCGAGCAGCTGCCCGGCGTCGTGCCGATCGGGATCGCCGCCCGGGTGAGCTTCGCCGACGCGGTGGTGCCGGCCGACGGCCTGCCCCGCACCGAACTGGACTTCCAGGGGCCGGACGACCGCACGATCGTCAGTTTCCGCGGGGTGTCCTCGGTCCGCGACGTCGGTGCCGAGACGCATCCCGATCTCCTGCGCGCCATCCTCGCCGCCAACATCGTGCTTCCCCTGCAGGACTTCGGACGACACAGATTGAGGTTCCTCGTCGGCGGCGTGCTTCTCAAGACCATCCCGTTCGTGGTCGTCGACCAGCCGCCGGAAAGGACGTGACGCCGTGCCACTCGACTTCACCGAGCATGCCCTGCAACGGATGTGGCAACGCGACATCCTGATCGAGGACGTGGAGAAGGCACTCCGCAATCCGATCCGGCGTGAGGCCGGCGAGCCCGGCACCGTCTGGATCTACGGCTACGCCGCCACGGGCGAGGAGCTTAAGGTGTGCGTACGGGCCGGCGACGAGGAGTTCGTGATCACGGCCGTCTGGGCGAGCCGATGAGGGAGGCCAGCGCGATGGCGATCAGCACCGTGCATGACAGGGAGGCCGACGCGGTCTACGTGACCCTCGCGCACGGCGCGCCGGTGCGCACCGTGGAGTTCGATCCGGGCACCGTCGTCGACGTGGACGCCGCGGGCAACCCGATCGGCATCGAGATCCTCCGCCCCTGTCGGGAGTGGCCCCTCGCGGCGATCAGCGAGCGGTTCGCCCTGAACGCGGCCACCGTCGACACGCTCGCCTCGATCGCGGACGGCTTTCGCCGCCCCTTTCACGTGAGCGACGCCTTCCGGTCCATCGACATGTCCCGCCTCGTTCAAGCGCCCTGCTAGAGCCTGTATCGACGTGGGAGACGGGCTGCGGCGAGGCCCAGGCGCCACCTGCCGCACGTCGCGAAAACTCACATACAACACCGGTATGAGGGCGTCCGCGCCGCAACACCCAGCCGACACCTGGACCGCGCCTCGCTCCGGCCCCCACGTCGACACGGGTTCTACAGCTCGTCGTCGAATTCGGCGATGTCGCCGCCGGATTCGGCCGCCTCGGCGATGCGGTCCCGGGCGCCCTCGTCGCCGTAGAGAGACCAGCGGAGGAACTCGGTCGTGGTGGCCGCCAGCAGCTCGAACGCGTCCCCGCGGGAGAGCGCACCGACATGGTCGCCCTCCGGCAGCGTCAGCATGGCCTTCGGCCACGGGACCGCGTCATAGGCGGATTTACCCGATGAGTACGGCACGACCTGGTCGAGTTGGCCGTGGATGAACAGCATCGGGGTCTCCTTGCCGGAGAAGCCGGTGCCGACGCCGAGCGTGCTGCCGGCCAGCACGATGCCGGCGTCGAGGCGGGTGTCGCGGCCGCGGGTGAACTCGCCGATCGTGGTGATGCCGCCGGCGGAGTGACCGGCCGCGGCGACGCGGTCGGTGAGCAGGCGGCCGGAGAGGCGGTCGCCGTCCTCGTCGTTCAGCGCCAGCACCGCGGTCAGCACGTGCGCCGCGTCGGCCGGCTGGTTGAGCACGTCGAGCGCGTTCTGCTGGCTGCCGGCCGTCGTGTTCGGATAGGCCGGCGCGGCCACCACGAATCCGGCCGCGGCCCAGCTCGCCAGCAGGTTGCGGTAGTCGGCCGGCCTACCGCCCAGCCCGTGACTGAAGATCACGACCGGGAACTCGCCGCTCTCCGACTCCGGGTACCACACCGTGGTCGGCAACTCCCGCTCTCCGCGCGCCAGCCGCAGCGTCCGCTGCCCCACCTCGAACGTCTCCGCCGGCGCGACCCCGGGCGGCGGCGGCCCCGCATCCTCCGGCGTCGGCTCGGCCGCGGCCGGTCGCGCCGGACTCCCCCCACCGCCGAGATCAACCCCACAACCCGCGGGCAACAGCATCAGCGGTACGACGAGAGCAAGCACTTCACGGCGGCGGCGCACCCGCCCGATTGTGCCCGCGCAACACCCCCATCGACCACCGCACCCACCCACACGTGCCGCCCGCCGGCATGAAGCGCGAGGCACTGGTCCTTCGGCGTCGGAGTCACCGGGCGGCGGTCTTCTGGTGATTCAGGCCGGCGGCTCACCCGACGTCGAAAGGTCAGTAAGCAGAGCAAGGGTCCCGCCTGAGTCGGGCCGGACCACGCCGGAAGCGGGAGGATCGGGCCGTCGGTGTGCCGGCGGTCGGGTTGCCGGAGGCTTCGTGGCGAGTGAGAACGCGGTCAGAAGCTGGTGCGGCGGGTCAGCAGCGTGATGGTGGCCTTGCCGTCGGCGGCGCCGGCGGAGGCGGCGGTCGTCAGGGCGGTGAGGACCTTCCAGGCGAAGCTGGACTCGGACGGCAGCTTGGCGCCGCGGACCGTGGGCACGCTGACCTGGACCGTGAGCGCGTCCTCGGTGACCGAGAAGCGGCACTCCAGGTCGGCGCCGCGCGGTGCGATCGCGAGGAGCATGGCGCAGGCCTCGTCGACGGCGATGCGGAGATCTTCGATCTCGTCGAGTGCGAAGTGCAGGCGGGCCGCGAGGCCGGCCGTCGCGGTGCGCAGCACGCTGAGGTAGCCGCCGTCGGCGGGCACCGTGAGCAGCACGACGTCGTCGTCCGTCGTGGGTTCCATCGTCAGATCAGTCACCGGGCCATCCCCCCGATCGGCGACTCTACCGCCTCCGCCGCCCGTGAGGTGCGACGTGTCGGTGTGGTATTTCCAGCGGATCATTGCAGCACGCCGGCCGGCGCACCGTGAGGAGTGCACCGGCCGGGACGGCGGGCCGGTTCAGGCCTGCTTGGTCTCCCAGAAGATCTTGGAGATCTCCTCGATCTTGCCGAGCAGCTCCTCGGCCTTGGCCGGGTCGGCCGAGCCCTTGGCGCCGGCGGCGCCCGCGAGCTTCGTGGCCTCGTTGAAGAGGCTGTGCAGCTGCGGGTACTTCTCGAAGTGCGGGGGCTTGAAGTAGTCGGTCCACAGCACCCACAGGTGGTGCTTGACCAGCTCGGAGCGCTGCTCCTTGATGATCAGGGCCCGAGTGCGGAACTCCGGGTCCTGGTTGGCCTGGTACTTCTCGCAGATCGCCTTGACCGACTCCGCCTCGATGCGGGCCTGAGCCGGGTCGTAGATGCCGCACGGCAGGTCGCAGTGGGCGCTGGCAACGGTGCGAGGAGTAAACATGCGCGGGAGTCGCATCAGGAATCCTCCGGTGAGCAGTTGCGATGATCCTCAGTGGGAACACTACTCCTGGCACTCGTGCCCGGACCGAGAGAGGTGAAACGCGTGATTCTGCCGGTTCTGGTGCACGGGCCGTCGATGGTGCCGACGCTGCGTCACGGTGACGCGGTGCTGGTGTGGGAGCGCGCCCGGATCCGGCCCGGCGACGTGGTGGTGGGCGAGTTCCGGTCCCGGCCCGGGCTGCTCGTCATCAAGCGGGCCGTGCGGGAGCAGGACGGGGGCTGGTGGCTGCAGGGCGACAATGCCCTGATCACGGACGATTCCCGGGCGTACGGTGTGGCCGATGTGCGCGGTCGTGTGACATTTCGATACTGGCCGAGGCCGTCGCTCCTGGGCCGCTGACCGTTACTGTCGAGTTCGACCCCACTCACCCGTGGGGTGCACGCCGGGCACTATGCTCGGCCGCTACACCGGGTGACCCCCGTGCACTCCGCCGGTCAGCGCTGACCACGGCCTGCTTCCGGCTGAGCATGTCTTCTTCCTGCTCGGCCGCTTCCGCGCGCGCCGGGCGTTCTCAGTCACGGAGTGGAGTCCCCAATGGCATCCGCTGATCCCGTCTTCGACCTGCACCGCGGCGGCAAGATGACCGTCGCGTCGACCGTGCCGCTGCGTAGTCGCGAGGATCTGTCGCTCGCGTACACCCCCGGCGTGGCCCGCGTCTGCGAGGCCATCGCGGAACGTCCCGAGCTGGCCGCCGACTACACCTGGACCGGTAACGCGGTCGCGGTGGTCACCGACGGTTCCGCCGTGCTCGGGCTCGGCAACATCGGGCCGCGCGCCGCCATGCCGGTGATGGAGGGCAAGGCGATCCTGTTCAAGCAGTTCGGCGGCGTGGACGCGGTGCCGATCTGCCTCGACACCCAGGACGTCGACGAGATCATCCGGGTGGTGACCGCGCTGGCGCCGTCGTTCGGCGGCATCAACCTGGAGGACATCAGCGCGCCGCGCTGCTTCGAGATCGAGCGCCGGCTGGACGAGGCGCTGCCGATCCCGGTCTTCCACGACGACCAGCACGGCACCGCGATCGTCACGCTCGCGGCGCTGCGCAACGCGGCCACGCTGCTCGGCCGCGACCTCGGCGACCTGCGTGTGGTGATCAGCGGCGCGGGCGCGGCCGGCGTCGCGGTCACCCGGATGCTGATCGCCGGCGGCGTGCGCGCGGACCGCGTGGTGGTCTGCGACTCCAAGGGCATCCTGCACCAGGGCCGGTCCGGGCTGGGCGGCGCCAAGGACGAGCTGGCCGCGCTGACCAACCGGGTCCGGCTGACCGGCGGGATCGAGAACGCGCTGGACGGCGCGGACGTGCTGATCGGCGTCTCCGGCGGCACGATCGACGAGTCCGCGGTGGCCCGGATGGCGCCGGGCGGCATCGTCTTCGCGCTCGCCAACCCGACGCCGGAGGTGCACCCGGACGTCGCCGCCCGGTACGCGGCCGTGGTGGCGACCGGCCGCTCCGACTACCCGAATCAGATCAACAACGTGCTGGCGTTCCCCGGCGTGTTCCGGGGTGCTCTGGAGGCCCGCGCGCGCACGATCACGGACGCGATGAAGGTGGCGGCCGCGGACGCGATCGCGGGCGTGGTGACGGGCTCGCTGACCGCGGACGCGATCGTTCCCTCCCCGCTGGACCCGCGGGTGGCTCCGGCCGTGGCCGCGGCGGTGGCGGCAGCGGCGGTGTGATGCCAACGGCGGCGGTGCGGGCCGGGAGCAAGGCCCGCACCGCGGCCGCAGGAGCGCTAACGTGCGTTTCATGCGTGCTGCCTTCGCGTCCAGGATCGACGAGACCGACCCGCTCTCCGCGCTGACCGTGGGCGAGCGTCCCGAGCCGGAGCCGGCCGGCGACGACTGGGTGACCGTGGAGGTGCGGGCCAGCTCGCTCAACCACCACGATCTCTGGTCGCTGCGCGGCGTCGGCCTGGCGGAGAAGCAGCTTCCGATGATCCTCGGCTGCGACGCGGCCGGGATCGCGCCGGACGGCCGCGAGGTGGTCGTCTACCCGGTGGTGCCGACGCCGGCCGACCCTCGCGGCCTGTCCATCCTCTCCGAACACCACCAGGGCACACTCGCGGAGCGGGTGACCGTGCCGGCGGCCAACCTGATCCCGAAGCCGCCCGCGCTCGCGTTCGAGGACGTGGCCTGTCTGCCGACCGCGTGGCTGACGGCGTACCGGATGCTCACCTCGCGCGGCCGGGTCGCGGAGTCGGACGCGGTGCTGGTCCAGGGTGCCGGCGGCGGCGTGGCCACCGCGGCCGTGATGCTCGCGGTCGCGATGGGCAAGCGGGTGTACGCGACCAGTCGCGACCCTGGCAAGCGCGAGCGGATCGCCGCGCTCGGCGCGACCGCGGTGGAGCCCGGCGCGCGGCTGCCCGAGCGCGTCGGCGTGGTGATCGAGACGGTCGGCGAGGCCACGTTCGACCATTCGCTCAAGTGCGCGGGCTTCGGCGCCCGGATCGTGGTCTGCGGCGCGACCGCGGGCCACCTGCCGCGGGTCAACCTGCGCCGCGTCTTCGCTATGAGCCTGGAGATCCTGGGGACGTCGATGGGCACGCCGGACGAGCTGTCCGCACTGCTCGGCTTCTGCGCGGAGACGGGCGTCCGGCCGGTGATCGACTCGGTGTTCGGCTTCGGCGAGGCCGGCGCCGCGTTCGCGCGGCTGGCGTCCGGTGACGTGTTCGGCAAGATCGTCCTCGACCACACGCGCTGACGCACCGTGAGCAACGACAACTGCGCCGTGTAATCGACAGTTAACCCGAGAGTCACTCGAACCATCGTCGGGCGATCGGCGGAGAAGAACGCCGAGAGCGTAGTCGGGCGACTACTCCGGAGCCCGGATGATCGGCGCCTTCTTCGCCGGCAAGGACGCGCCCGAGAGGGGACGTCACGGTGGCGCGCGGTGGATGCATTGGCACGCGGATCGCATCGGGCGCGTGTGTGCAAGCCCAATACGGTGATCGCCCGGTTTCGGTGAGTCCACATGCGCCATTCGTGATCTCGCGATAGCGCGGACTGCGATCAGTCGGCCACCCGTCGCGCGGGGCCCGCTTGCACTTTGGGGCAGATTTTCCGGGAGCACGCGACCGGTGGGGGTCATCCGGCGTTTAGCTTGCATGACCTGCCCGAATACGGCCCGGCGGCGAGCGGCCGCAGCCGTACCAGCTTGACGGTGAGTATCTTGGCATGCAACGGAAAGTACAGTTTCGCGAAGTCCCGGACGCGGCGCGTGTAATCTGCTAGAGAGTGGGTACCCGCCCAATATCAGGTTGAGAGACCTAGATCCAACAGATCACGGTCGTGGCAGCCAGCACAAGAAACCGGGCCGGAAATGACGGCAATGCGGCGGGGACCGTACTACATTGACTTTTGACTGTCGCGTGCCGGGTGTCGGAGGAAGACCGAAATTCGGACAAAGAGGTCGTGAGCTAGCTCACCGCTCCCAACTTTTTCGGAGCGCGCCTCTTGACTTTGCCGGAGTTCGTGAAAGCATTCACAAGCGAAAAGAGTTACGCGGATGTTGCCGGTAGGCGCACGCAGTGCGACCACTCCGCCACACCCAAGTGCTCCCCAAACGCCTGCTCACGCACTGTTGACCGATGGCTGCACACCGTCGCGATCAACGCCGCGCGCGCATAAGTAATAGGTAATACGCATTCACCGAAGCCGATCCGAAGAACAAGGAGTGTTGCCGCCATGGACTGGCGCCACGATTCTGTCTGCCGCGACGAGGACCCTGAGCTGTTCTTCCCGATCGGGACGTCCGGCCCGGCGCTCCTGCAGGTCGAGCAGGCCAAGTCGGTCTGCCGGCGCTGCCCCGTGACCGAGGAGTGCCTTGCCTGGGCGCTCGAGTCGGGTCAGGACGCGGGCGTCTGGGGCGGAATGAGTGAAGAGGAGCGGCGCACCGTCAAGCGCCGCGGCGGCCTGCGGGTCCGCGCTCACTCCGCCTGAACCACACACACAAGCCGCACGCCCCGGGAGCACCCCTCCCGGGGCGTTCTGCTGTGCGGGCTCACCGATCGCACGATTCATCGCGGCCCCAATTCCCGGCCTGAGCGGCGACCAAACCCAAAAACCCCGAAATTCACCATATGGTACGGATGCCCGTACTCGGCCCGGCAGAGGCGACACTCCCCGGCCACCGCGCCACGCACGGCGACCGCGTTCCTGCCGCTTCACGCACCGTGAGCACATCCGTCACGCCGCCACCGGGCACACGTGATGACCGCATCCGTCACCCGGCCGTCGCGCACGATGGCCCACCGCGCTGTCGCCGGGCCGGCCACCGGCCCGTCACGCCGCCAGCGCGGCGCTCCGCACGGTGGCCTCGTCCGCGCGGGACAGCACCAGCCGCGCGATGTCCCGCGCGTCCGTCAGCGGCGCCGCGATCGCCACCACTCCCCCGGCCGACCGCGCCGACTCCACCACAGTGTCGAAGAGCAGACCCGGGGCCAGGAAGTATCCGGCGATCGCGATCCGGTGCGCACCCGCGGCCCGTAGCGCGGTCACCGCCTCCGCACCGGTCGGCGCGGAGGCGGAGGCGTAGGCGACCGCGCACGGCACACCCAGCACGTCACCCAGCGCCACCGCGGCCTGCTCCACGGTCCCGCGGGCGGCGACGTCGTTCGTGCCCGCGGCGGCCAGCACGACCGCGTCGAACCCCGGGTCCGGCACCCCGATCCCGGCGACCACCTGCTCCCGGCTCCGCACGACCCCGCCCGCCGGCTCCCGGTTCGGCACGACCCCGTCCGCCGGGTCCCGGCTCCGCACGACCCCGCCCACCCGCTCCCGGTTCCGTGCGACTCCGCCCGCCGGCTCCCGGCTCCGCACGACCCCGCCCGCCCGCTCCCGGTTCCGTGCGACCCCGTCCGCCGGCTCCGGGCTCTTCGCCGCCTCGGTGGCCGGCTCCCGGCCGTACCCGCGCGGGGGTTGAAGGTTCGTGACCTCGCCGAGGCGGCGCAGCAGGCCGGACAGGAGCAGGTCCGGCACCACGCCGTCGAACGGGCCGATCACCTCGCTGATCGCGACCGGCATGCGCAGCCCTTCGGCACGCGCCGTGCGCACCACGTCCGGCACGTCGACCCGCCCGTGATAGGCCGCGGTGAGCAGCAGCGGCACCAGGATCGCCCGTGCGCACCCGGCGGACTCCAGCACGGACAGCACCTCGCCCGGCCGCGGGCCCGCATGGTCCAGATAGGACGCGCGCACGTCGAGCCCGGGTCGCAGCGCCGCCACCGCCCGGACCAGCGCCCGCGTGGCATTGGCCGCGCGCGGATCCCGGCTGCCGTGCGCGACCAGGACCAGCGCCGCGCCGTCACCCGGCGGCACCGCCGCATCGTCACCCGGCGGCACCGCCGCATCGTCACCCGGCGGCGGCACCGTCTTCCGGCTCAGAGGTGGAGTCCGCATTCGGTCTTCTCGAACATCGCCCAGCGGCCGGCCCGCGGGTCCTCGCCCGCCTTGGTGCGCCGGGTGCACGGCCAGCAGCCGATCGACGTGTAACCCTTCCGGAACAGCTCGTTGACCGGCACGTTCCATCGTGCGATGTACCGGTCGACGTCGGCCTGGGACCAGGTGGCGATCGGGTTGACCTTCACCTTGCCCTTCTTCGGGTCGAAGCCCACGATCGGCGTGTTCGCCCGGGTCGGCGACTCGTCGCGGCGCAGGCCGGCCGCCCACGCGTCGTAGCCGGCGAGCGCGCGGTTGAGCGGCTCGACCTTGCGCAGCGCGCAGCACTCGTCCGGCGCGCGGTTGAACAGGCGCGGGCCGAACTCGCCGTCCTGCTGGCCGACCGTGAGCCGGGGGCGGATCGAGCGCACGTTCACCGGCAACGTCGCGGCCACGATGTCGCGGACCTTGAGCGTCTCGGGGAAGTGCAGGCCGGTGTCGAGGAAGACGACGTCGACCCCGGGTTTCACGCGGGACACGATGTGCGCGAGGACCGCATCCGCCATCGAGCTGGTCACGCAGAACCGGTCGCCGAACGTCTCGGCGGCCCAGCGCGCGATCTCCTCGGCGGGGGCGCCCTCCAGCAGCCGGTTGCCCTCGGCCGCGATGGCCTTGAGTTCCTCCGGCGAGCGGCGCGGCTCCTCCTCGACCGGCGCTTCGGACACGGGCTGCACCAGCGCGGACATGGTGGCGGACAGGGCCGGTGCCGCATCGAGCTTGATCAGGCCGAGACCGGCCGCGGATATCGGGCTCATCGGGTCTCCACCGCCTCTCGGAGTATTCCGATGAACTTGATCGAAAATACCCGCACGCAGGAACGGCACTCCCAGGCGCCGTGCGACTCCTCGTGCGGGCGAAGGTCCTCGTCCCCGCAGTACGGGCAGTACAAGGGGGCAGCACGCTCGCTCATGCCGGACTTCCTTCCATGCCGCGGTCGCGTGGTGGTCGGCGCTCGCTCATCGCAGTTCGTCCTCGGGGACCCGGACAACCCAGTCGGCGAACCGTTCGCCGTCCGTGCGGCCGGCCAGGTAGCGCCGGGTCAGCCGCTCCACGTACTCGGGGAGTTCGTCCGCGGTGGTCTTCAGACCCCGCAGCTTGCGGCCGAAGCCGGCCTTCTGCCCCTCGGCCATGCCCAGCCCACCGCCGAGGTGGACCTGGAAGCCCTCCACCTGCTTGCCCTCCGGGCCCATCACCAGCTGGCCCTTGAGCCCGATGTCCGCGATCTGGGTACGGGCGCACGCGTTCGGGCAGCCGTTGATGTGGATGGAGATGTCCTGGCCCGCGAGGTCGCCGATCCGCTCCTCCAGCCGCTCGACCAGCTGCTGGCCGCGCGCCTTGGTCTCGACGATCGCGAGCTTGCAGTACTCGATGCCGGTGCAGGCCATGGTCGAGCGGCGCCAGACCGACGGGAACGACTCCAGCCCGATCTCGCGCAGCCCGCCGACCAGCGAGTCGACCTTCTCCGGCGCGATGTCCAGGACCAGCAGCTTCTGGTACGCGGTGAGCCGCACCCGGTCGCTGCCGTGCGCCTCGACCACGTCGGCCAGCTTGCGCAGCTGCTCGCCCGAGGTCCGGCCGACGACCGGCGCGGCGCCGACGTAGCGACGGCCGTCCGCCTGCTCGTGCACGCCGATGTGGTCGATCGGCTTCTCCGGCAGCTCCGGCGCCGGGCCGTCGATCAGCGCGCGACCCAGGTATTCCTTCTCCAGCACCTCGCGGAACTTCTCCACGCCCCAGTCGTTGACCAGGAACTTCAGCCGGGCGCGGTGCCGCAGCCGGCGGTAGCCGTAGTCGCGGAAGATGCCGACCACGCCCTCCCAGACGTCGGCCAGCTCACCCAGCGGCACCCAGACGCCGAGGCGCTGCGCCAGCATCGGGTTGGTGGAGAGGCCGCCGCCGACCCAGAGATCGAAGCCGGGGCCGTGCTCCGGGTGGACCACGCCGAGGAACGAGATGTCCTGCACCTCGTACGGCATGTCGGCCAGCCAGGAGATCGACGACTTGAACTTGCGCGGCAGGTTGGAGTAGGCCGGGTCGCCGATGAAGCGCTCCACGATCTCGTCGATCGCCGGCGTCGGGTCGATCAGCTCGCCCGCGGCGACACCCGCGACCGGGCTGCCCAGCACCACGCGCGGGCAGTCGCCGCACGCCTCGGTGGTGTAGAGGCCGACCTCCTCCAGCGCCTTCCAGATCGCGGGCATGTCCTCGACCCGGATCCAGTGCAGCTGGATGTTCTGCCGGTCGGTGATGTCCGCGCTACCCCGCGCGTACTTCTCCGAGATCTCCGCGATCACGCGCAGCTGAGCCAGGCTGAGCTGGCCGCCGTCCACCCGGACGCGAAGCATGAAGTACTTGTCCTCGAGCTCCTCCGGCTCCAGCACGGCGGTGCGCCCGCCGTCGATGCCGGCCTTGCGCTGCGTGTAGAGCCCCCACCAGCGGAACCGGCCACGCAGGTCGGCCGGGTCGATCGAGTCGAAGCCGCGGTGGGCGTAGACGTTCTCGATGCGGGCGCGGACGTTGAGCGGGTTGTCGTCCTTCTTCGTGCGCTCGTTGGGGTTCAGCGGCTCACGGTGGCCCAGCGCCCATTGGCCCTCACCGCGCGGGCGGCGGGCGGGGCGGGCGTTGCCGCCGGTCGTGGGTGTGGTGCTAACCGCCATCGCGGCGTCCTCCGGTATGACTCGTGTGGAAGGACGCGCAGGCACGGCGGCCACCCCGGATCAACCAGGGCCAGCGACGTCATCGTCAGGGGCCGGCGTATGCACGCCCAGGCAGAAAGATGCGGGGCGAGGTCAGCAGGCCGGACAGATGGCGCTGCGCACGCGGCCGTAGTCGACGTGGCGGCGGGTCGTCAGACCCAGCGTCACGGCGCCTAGGCTCTCAGAGCGGTGCGCGGCGGTAGTCACGCTCCACATGCTGCCACATCGACCGTCCCCGGACCAGGGCCCGAGCGTCCCGTCCCAGATGCCGGTTACGCTGTGGTTACCGTCACGCCGTAACACCGTGTTCATCACCGGGTCCATCCATGCCCGTGCCCGCTGGCAGCCAGCCGATAGTCTCGGGCCGTGAGTCTCACGTTCTCCCGTCGCCTCGCGCACCTCACGCTGGCCGCGCTGCTCGTCGCGCCGGTGCCGCTCGCGCTGCCCGGCACCGCCCACGCCGCCGTCCCCTGCGGCGGCATCGAGGGCACGGACCCGCCCGCGCAGCGCAGCTGGGCGCTGAACCGGCTCGCGCCGGAGGCCGCCTGGCCGCTCAGCCGTGGCGCCGGCGTCACGGTCGCGGTGATCGACTCCGGCGTCAACGGCGACCATCCGGTGCTGGCCGGCAAGGTGGCGGGCGGGCGCGACTTCGGTTTCCAGGACTTCGGCGGCCAGTGCGACCTGGTCGGGCACGGCACGGTCGTGGCCGGGATCATCGCGGGCCGGGACGGCGTCGACGCGTCGTTCTCCGGCATCGCGCCGGACGCGAGGATCCTGCCGTTGCGGGTGCTCGACGAGGACGATTTCGAGGTGGACGCCTCCGCGCCCGGCCGCATCGCGCAGGCCATCGAGTTCGCGGTGGACCAGGGCGTGACCGTGATCAACCTGTCGCTGGAGACCGCGGACAGCGAGGGGATGCGGGCCGCGATCGCCTACGCGGAGCAGAAGGACGTGGTGGTGATCGCGGCGGCCGGAAACCTGCGCGAGGAGCAGAGCGAGAGCGGCACGATCTTCCCGGCGGCGTACGAGACGGTGGTGGCCGTGGCCGGCATCGACGAGGCGGGCAAGCACGTGGGTTCGTCCGTGCGGGGCGCGTTCGTCGACGTCGCCGCGCCGGGTTTCAACATCTTCGGCCCGGCGCCGACCGGCGACAAGTACGTGGGCGAGGCCGAGGGCGGCACCAGCTTCGCCGCCGCGTACGTGTCCGGCACGGTCGCGCTGCTCCGGTCGTACTACCCGGAGATGCCGGCGAAGGAGGTCCGCGAGCGGCTGATGGCCACCACGGACGCGCCCCCGCTCGGCCGGGACGAGGAGGTCGGCACCGGCGTGATCAACCCGTACCTGGCGATCACCGCGGTGTTCAGCGAGAAGTCGCCGGGCCCGGCGGCGGGCATCACGCTGGCCGGCGAGCCCGAGGACCCGGCGGCCACGGCGCGGGTGGTGGCACTGTGGACGATCGCGGTCGTGCTGGTGCTGGCGGTCGCGATGCTGGCCGGCGCGCCCCTGGTCCGGCGCGGACGCCGCAACGGCTGGCGCCCGGACCACAACAACGCCTGAGGGGGTACGGGTGAGCCGTACCCCCTCGATCCTCTAACGGTAGCCAGGCGGCGGTGGCGGTGGCGGCTGCTGCGGATAGCCCGGCGGCTGGTAGACAGGCGGCTGGTGACCGGGCGGCTGGTGACCGGGCGGCGGATAGCCGGTGACCGGCGCGGCCGGGCGCTTGCGGCGGCTCGTCACCACCGCGATCACCACGATCAGCAGCACGACCGCGACCGCGGCCGCGATCAGCACCCACAGGTAGCGGGCGAGCGGCGACTCCTCCTCCGCCTCCGCGGCCGTGTCGCCGGCCACGCCGTCCATCGGGTCGCCGGCCGGGTTCTCCGTCACGGCCGGCACGTCCGCGTTCACCGCGGCCAGCGCGTCGATGGCACCGAACCCGAACTGGTCGTCGCGGCCCGGCGCGCCCTCGTCCCGCGCGGTCGCGGTCAGCCGGTTGATCAGGTTCGCCGCGTCCAGGTCCGGGTGCTTCGCCTTGATCAGCGCGGCGACGCCGGAGACGATCGCGGTGGCCGCGCTGGTGCCGGTGCCGGTCCCGTACCCGCTGGGGTCGTAGCCCTCCGGCTGGACCGAGAAGATGTCGACCGCGGGCGCGGCGATGCCGGCCTCCGGTCCCCTGGCGCCGCCGGACCAGAACCCGCCGTCCTTGTCCAGGCCGGACACCGCGAGCACGCCGGGGATGTTGGCCGGCGGGCCGATCACCGGCCCGGTCGTCTCCGCGTTCCCCGCACCGGCCACGATGATCACGCCCTTGCTCAGCGCGTACTCCGCGGCCTCACGGTCGAGCGGGTTGATGAACGTCAGGTCGCCGGTGACGTTGACCCGGGTGATCGACATGTTGATGATGTCGGCGCCCTGGTCCACCGCGGCCCGGATCGCCTCCGAGTGCGTGGTCTTGCCCTGGCTCTCCAGGCCGACCGAGATGGACAGCAGCGTGGCCTCGGGCGCGATCCCCTTGACGTGGCTGTCGTCCGTGCCCTGGCCGACGAGGATGCCGGCCATCACGGTGCCGTGGTAACCGGCGTCCTCCAGGCCGCTCTTGCCCGCGCCCGAGTTGCCGTAGCCGCCACCGTCCCTGAGGTCGGCGCCGCGCAGGTCGGGCCGGCTGGTGTCCACGCCACTGTCGATCAGCGCGATCGTGACGCCCGCACCCTTGCTGCCGGCGGCCTTCTGCACCTCCGGGATCTTCAGATAGTCGTCGTAGTACCACTTCTGGTACTCGCCGATGGTCTGCGGTGCCGCGGCCTGCGCCGAACCCGGCGCCAGCAGGACGGTACTTCCCAGGACCACCACGGTGGCCAGTGCCGACGCGAACCTCATCGAGCCCTTTCCCGCGCCTTCTGCGAAAAGGCGCGTCATTCGTACAAACAGAAAGGCCCGGCTCGATCAACACCGAACCGGGCCCTCTCACACGGAGGTCACTGCCACAGACGGGAGTTCGACATCTCGGTGGAGACGTAGTTCTCCTTGGCGATGCCGACGGCGCCGCCGATGTCGTTCAGGATCTGGTTGATGTCGCGGACGGCCGCGTCCCAGGTGGCCTGGTGCTGCTCGTAGGCGACCCGGTCCTCACCGTCCCACTGGAGCTTCGACAGCATCTGCCGCAGCGTGTCCAGCTTCTCGTCGATGGTCTTCGAGATCGAGTTGATCTGCTGCGTCGAGCTCTCGAGAACCGCGTAGTCAACTTTCACAACGCTCATGACGTCACTCCTACCTTCGCGCTGAATCAGCCGTTGAGAGCCGAGTGGAACTTGTTCAGCATCTGCTGCTGCTCCTCGTCGTTCACCTGGTGCGTGGTGCCCGACTTGTCCAGCAACTCGGCGATGTTGTTCAGCGCCTCCTGGAGCTTGTTGGTGTCCTCCGTCCAGCGGTTCATCAACTGCTGGAAGCCGGTGGACGCCGAACCCTGCCACGCGATGGCAAGGTCGTCGACCACGTTCCAGAGCTTCTTCAGCTCGCCGTCGACCTCACTCCGCGTGGACCGCACGTCATTGGCGGCGGTATGCAGTGTCGCGTGATCGACCTCGAACGGGCCCGTCATGGTCACTCACCCCTTCGTCATCGTTAGTGCAGCCAAACGCTGCGCCTCCCCCGCGGCGGCGTCTGAAAGCCCACCGACGGACACTTGGCCTTGACCGTAACGCACCAGGTCCAGTGCTTACAGCCTCGGCCAGGGCCCCGACGACGATATGTCCAATTCAGACGTTTTTATCGGACTTCGCCGTCGGGGCAAAATGTCTTCCTAAGGCTCTGTCCAGGCAGTTTGGATCAAGTTCTGCCCGTCGCGGCGGCGGACCAGCGTGCCACGGCCCGGGGGCTGTGGGCTTGGTCGCAGATTGCCGACGATCTGGCCCTCCTCCTTGTTGCCGGACATCAGCAACGTCGGGGTGTCCAGCTCGCGGAGACGCTGCAACACCTGCTCGTACCCGGCCCGGGCCGCACCGCCCACGCGGCGCGCCAGGATCAGGTGCAGACCGATGTCGCGCGCCTGCGGCAACAGGTCGGTGATCGCGCTCAGCGGGTTGCTGCCCGACGTGGCCACCAGGTCGTAGTCGTCGACCAGCACGTACAGGTCCGGTCCGCGCCACCAGGACCGGTCCCGCAGCTGCTGCGGCGTCACGTCCGGGCCGGGGATCCGGGCCTGGAGCGCGCCCCTGATCTGCTTCATGTTCGTGGCGAACACCTCGCCGGACGGCGAGTAGTCGAGCAGGTGGTCGCCCTCGATCGCGCCGAGCAGGCCGCGCCGGTAGTCACCGATCACGATCCGCGCCTCGGCCGGCGTGAACCGCTCGCTGATCTGCCGCCCGATCAGGCGCAGCAGGTTGGTCTTGCCGCACTCCGCGTCGCCGTAGATCACCAGGTGCGGCTCGCCGGACGTGTCCAGCAGCACCGGGGCCAGGCTGGCCTCGTTGACGCCGAGCGGCAGGCCGGGCAGCGACGGATCGACCATCCGGTTGAGCTCGGCGACCGGCAGCAGGCGCGGCAGCAGGCGCACCTTCGGCGCCGGCGCGTGCGGCCAGGCCGCCCGGATCTGCTCCACCGCTGACGCGGTCGCCTCGGCCAGGTCGTCCAGCTGCGACTTGCCGTCCAGCCGGGAGATCGCGGCCAGGAAGTGCAGCTTGTCGCGGGTCAGACCGCGGCCGGCCGTGCGCTCCGGCACGTTCGCCGCGGCCCTGCGGTCGATCTCCGACTCGTTCGGGTCGCCGAGGCGCAGCTCCAGCCGCGTCCCCAGCAGGTCCCGCATCTTGATCCGGACCTCGGACCAGCGGGCCGCGGTGAGCACCACGTGCACGCCGTAGCCGAGACCGCGCTGGGCCAGCATCATGATGGTCTGTTCCAGCTCCTCGAAGTCCTCGCGGAGCGTGCCCCAGCCGTCCACCACCAGGAACAGGTCGCCGAACAGGTCGTCCGGCACCTCGCCGTTCGCCTGCCGCCGCCGGTACGTGTTGATCGAGTCGATGCCCATCGTGGTGAAGCGGGCCTCGCGCTCGTCGATCAGCGACACCACCTCGGCCACGGTCCGGCGCACCGCCTCGCCGTCGCGGCGGCCCGCCACGCCGGAGAGGTGCGGCAGCCCGTCCAGCGCGCGCAGCGCACCGCCGCCGAAGTCCAGGCACATGAACTGCACCTCGCGCGGCGAGTGGGTGACCGCCAGCGACATCAGCAGCGACCGCAGGATCGTGCTCTTGCCGGACCGCGGGCCGCCCACGATGACCACGTTGCCGCCCGCGCCGGACAGGTCCGCCACCAGCGGGTCGCGGCGCTGCTCGTACGGCCGGTCCACGATGCCGACCGGGACCATCAGCTTCGCCGCGTTCCGCCAGGCGGCCGGCGACAGGCCGAAGACCGGGTCCGGCGTGAGCGGCGGCAGCATCGCGTCGACGGTCGGCGGCACGCCGAGCGGCTCCAGCCACACCCGGTGCGCCTCCGGGCCGCGGCCCTGCAACTGCTCGATCAGCACGTCCAGCATGCTCTGCTGCCGGCCGATGCCCTCGTCCTCCTCCTCGACCATGATCATCTGCTCGGAGATCTCCGGCACCGGGACGAACTCGGTGCCGTACTCGAGGATCTGGCGCTGCACCACGGCCTGCGACCGCACCGCGCGGCCCGGCGGCTTGTACGGGCCGGACACGTACGCGGCCCGGAACCGCAGCATCGTCGACGTGTCCGACTTCAGGTAGCCGTGACCGGGCGCGTTGGGCAGCTCGTACGCGTCCGGCACACCCAGCACGATCCGGGACTCGACCGCGGAGAACGTGCGCAGACCGATCCGGTACGACAGGTGCGTGTCCAGACCGCGCAGCTTGCCCTCCTCCAGCCGCTGCGACGCGAGCAGCAGATGCACGCCGAGCGACCGGCCGAGCCGGCCGATCATCACGAACAGGTCGATGAAGTCCGGCTTCTGCTGCAGCAGCTCGCTGAACTCGTCACAGATGATCAGGAGGCTGGGCATCGGGTCCAGCTCCTCGCCGGCCGCCCGCGCCTTCTCGTAGTCAAACCGGGACACGTAGTTGCCGGCCGCGCGCAGCACCTCCTGGCGCCGCGTCATCTCACCGGCAAGCGCGTCCTTCATGCGGTCGACGAGCGGAAGCTCGTCCTCCAGGTTGGTGATCACCGCGGAGGTGTGCGGCAGCGCGTCCAGCGACGCGAACGTCGCACCACCCTTGAAGTCGACCAGCACGAAGTTCAGCTCCGCCGACGAGTGGGTGACCGCGAGCGCGCCCACGATCGTGCGCAGCAGCTCCGACTTGCCGGAACCGGTCGCGCCGATGATCAGGCCGTGCGGGCCCATGCCCTCGTGCGCGGACTCCTTGAAGTCCAGCTCCACCACGTTGCCGTCCGGGCCGAGACCCACCGGGATCCGCAGCCGGTCCCGGTGCGGCCGCTCGCGCCACGTCTGGTTGACGTCCACGCTCGCGGCGTCGCCGATGCCGAGCAGGTCCGGCAGCTCCATGCTGCGGGCCAGCGGCTCCTCCGACGAGGCCGCGCTCTGCGCCGACAACCGGTACGGCGACAGCTGCCGCGCCAGGCCCTCCGCCTGCACCGGGCTCAGCTGGTCCGGCCGGCCCAGGTGCGTGCTCGACTTGCCGCGGAACACCTCGACCGACTCGGCGGACACGTCCAGGCAGAGCAGCCAGCGGCCGGCGTCCCGAGGTACCGCGCCGGACAGGTCGACCACGGTCGTGCCGAGCAGGCCCTGGCCGTACAGCTGGCAGTTCGCCGACACCTCGCCGCCGTCCAGCACGACCAGCACGTGCGGCAGCGAGGTCAGCGGCTTCGCGTCCGGGCTGAACCGGGGCCGGCTGCCCAGCTCCTCGGCCAGCATCTGCTCGGCCGCGAGCAGCGTGCTGAACACCATCCGCCGGGAGCCGGCGGCGTCGTTGCGGCGCGGGTGCTGCGCGTGCGGCAGCCACTTCGTCCAGTCCCAGCTCGCGGCCCGGTCCGGCGCGGCCACCACGGCGATCATCAGGTCGTCCGGCGCCTGGAACGTGGCCAGCTGCCCGATCAGCGCGCGGGTCAGGCCGAGCGTCGGCTCCCGGTCGCCGCGCAGCACGATGCGGCTGAACGCGCGGATGGACAGCGCGATCGGCAGGTCCGGCACCACCGAGTGGGACCGGACGAACCGGCGCAGCGCGATCGCGGACATCGGCTCCAGGTCCTCGACCGGCTTCGTCTCCGGCGTGACGATCTGCACCGCGAGCTGCTGCGGGCCGAGCGCGACCCGGACCTCGCCGAAGTCGTCCTCGGTGACCCGCCGCTCCCACATCCGCCGGGACGCCGCGAACGAGAAGAGCGCGTCCGACTCCGGGTGCTTCCACGTGGTCGCGGCGCGCTGCTGGTCGGCCGCGCGCCGGGTCCGCTTGCGCACCTGGGCCAGGTATCGCATGTAGTCGCGGCGGTCCGCGTTCAGCTCGGCCTTGTCGTTGCCGCCGCCGAGCTGGCCGACCGCCATGCCGAGCATCGAGACGCCGAACAGGCCGCCCGCCACCCACATCATGGTCCCGCCGCTGCGCCCGGCGTAGAGGAACGCCATCGCGCCCACGCCGCAGAGCATCGGCAGGATCATCATCAGCTGGCCGAGGCCCTTGGGCAGCTCCTCCGGCAGCTCGGGCGGTGACTCCAGGAGCACCTCGCCCCGGGGCAGCTGTGGCCCCTGCCGCCGCGGTGGCCGCCGGAACAGCACCGTACTCATCCGCGTCTCGCCTCCCGAAATTCCCCCGTCGGACGCCGCCCTCAGCGAGGCTGGCGTCGGGTGGGCATCCTAGCGTTCGTCATCGTAGGTACTCTCCTCACGAAACGTGAGTGCCTTGGATCCACGGGGAGGCAACCTTGGCAGCCACAGCGAGCGGCAGCAGCCGGGTGACGATCGTCGCACCCAGAACGCGCCTCGATCTCGCCCTGCCGTCGGACGTGCCGTTGGCCGACCTGCTGCCGACCGTGCTCCGGCACGCCGGCGAGGACGTCGCCGACCAGGGCGCGGCGCAGGGCGGCTGGGCGCTGGCCCGGCTCGGCGGCAAGCCGCTGGACAGCTCCCGCACCGCGGTCGAGCTGGAGATCCGCGACGGCGAGATGCTCTACTTCACGCCGCGCGCCGCCGCGCGTCCCGAGGTCGTCTTCGACGACATCGTGGACGCGGTAGCCACCGCCACGCAGAACCGCGAAGGCCGCTGGGACACGGCCATGACCAGGCGGTTCTCGGTCGGCTTCGCGGCCGTCGCGCTGCTCGCCGGCGCGGTCGGCGTGCTCTTCAGCGGCCCGCCGCACCTCCCCGGCGGCGCTGCCGCGCTCGCCGTCGCCGCGCTGCTGATGCTCACCGCCACGATGCTGTCCCGCGCCGCCGGAGACGGCCGCAGCGGCGCCATGGTGGCCGGCGTCAGCCTGGTCTTCGGCATCGTCGGCGGCACCCTGCTGCTCGCCGGCGACACGCCGCTCACCGCCCTCGGCGCCCCGCACGCGCTGCTCGGTGCGGCCGTGCTGCTCATCCTCGGCGTGGTCGCCACGCTCGCGGTCGGCTATGCGACACCGCTGTTCCTCGGCTCCGCCGCCGCCGGCGTCGCCCTCGCGCTCGGCGCCGGGATCTGCGTCCTCTTCGGCCTCTCCGCAGCCCCGGCCGCCGCGATCGTGGCCGCCGCGGTCTTCGCGTTCCACCCGGCGCTGCCGATGATGTCCTACCGCCTGGCCCGCGTCCCGGTCCCGTCCATCCCGACCGGCCCGGACGACCTCAAGGCCGACGAGGAGTCCGTCGACGGCCGCCGGGTGCTCCAGCTCAGCGAGCGCGCGGACGAATACCTGACCGCTCTGATCTGGACCGTCTCCGCCATCGTCTTCGGCGCCGAGATCACCCTGGCCTTCGACGGCCGCCTCGGCGCGGTCCTGCTCTGCCTGGTCCTGGCCCTGCTCCTGCTGCTGCGCGCCCGCCCGTACCCGAGCCGCCGCGAGCGCCTCCCCTCGCTGCTCGCCGGCGGCGCCGGCCTGATCCTCACCGCCTTCGCCATCTTCGGCTGGGGCGGCTGGGCGGCCCGCCTCGGCCTGGTCCTCGGCGGCCTCATCCTGGTCGCCGCCATCTCCCTGATCTACGGCCTCTCCGTCGCCGGCAAGCGCATCGCCCCCATCTGGGGCCGCCTCCTCGACATCGCCGAGATCCTCCTCATCCTCGCCGTCGTCCCCCTGGCCGCCTGGGTCTGCGGCCTCTACAGCTGGATCACCACGATCACTGCCTGAAACCCGTTTTCCCGCTTCCGGCGTGGTTCCTTCGGGCTCGCTCCCGCGGGCACCGGTCGTCGCTGGCGCTCCTCCCTGCCGGTCCCGGCGTGCCCACTGAAACCCGGGCGGATCACCCTTCCGGCGATCCAGGCGTCATTCACGTCGTTCTCGCGACGTGAATGACGCCTGGACCACGGATCGTCGGCGCGTTCGCCCCGGCCCCACCCGCCGGCAGACCCCACCCGCCGGCAGGCCGCCCACGACGCCTCGGCCTACCAGCCCGCCGGACCGACCCCGACACACCAGACCACCGGACCGACCCCAACGCCCGGCAGACCACCGGACCAACCCCGACGCACCAGACCACCGGACCGACTCCGGCTCGGCAAATCGCCGGTCCGCCACCGACCGGCCCGGTTCGGGGCCTAGGGAGTGTCTGGTTCCCGACGGCCTGCGACGCGGAGGCTTATGACGCGGAGGCTTATTCAGCGCCGCCCTCGTCAGGCCGCCCGGACTGCGGCGACGCTGGGCCGGCTCGCCGCGCTGAATAGCCGGGTGGTCAGGCGCTTGGATCATCCCGATCGGCAGGTCGCCCGGCCGCGCGATAGCGTCCTGTTTCCGCACATGTCAGGCTGCCGTCCGCCCGCTACTCCCGCAGATCCCGCAGATCCCGCAAAAGATCATTGAGTGATACCTGAGGTAGGTCAACGAGCGAAGTCGATCGCCCTCAGGTATCACTCAATGATCCTCTCGGTCGATCTCCCGCCGGACCTCCATGCGCTCAGGCGACATAGAGGCTTATTCAGCGTCGCCCTCGTCAGGCGGCCCGGCCTGCGGCAACGCGGCGTTGGCTCGCCGCGCTGAATAAGCCTCATAGCACGAAATGTCGGGCAAGGAGGGGCGACCGGAGCGGAGCGCCAGCGGAGTCGCAGGGCTCCGCGCGGTTTGCCCGAGGGAGCGACTCCGTTGCCCATTCGGCGGCGGCTCGCCGCAAAGGATCATTGACCGACACGAAAGAGAGGTCGAATATCGAAGTCGACCTCTCTTTCGTGTCGGTCAATGATCCTTCGGGCATGAGTGGTCGCGACAGCGCGACCACTCATGCCGGCTTCCGCTCGACGCTGTCCGAGCTGTGGCGGAAATAATCCGAAATTTCGGGCTGATACTTCCGGTCTCCGGGCAGGGCTCGCGGCTTCCGATGCCGAATGGGCAACGGAGTCGGGAGCACGCCGGAAGTGGCCACGCCGGAAGTGGGAAAAGCGGGGTCAGGATCGTCGAGGCGCGTTTCCCAGGGCCTGTTGTTCGATGCTGGTGGGGGTGAACCACAGGTATTGCGCTTCCGGGCCGTTGCCGAGCAGGACCGCCATGTCGACGTTGAGGCGTTGGAAGAGCTTGACGTCTCGCCCGGAGAGGCGCAGTGGGGCCGCGCCGACGGTTGCCTCGGTGGCGTTGAGGCGCTGGACGACGGCGAACGTGGCGGCGCGGAGGATGGTGCCGGCGGCCGGGATGAGCTGCTGGACCACGGTCAGGCGGGCCTGCCAGGGCTGAAGCGGCTGGGTGAGCGCGGCCTCGGCGGCTTCGGGATGGACGTCGACCACGTGCAGCACCGGCTGGATGGCCGTGCCGGACGGGATCGACCCGGGGTTCGCCAGCCCGTGGACCAGCATCAGGCGGTCGGGACGCCCGGTGGCCCACTGGCCCAGGTTCTGCCACTGGTCGGGGGCGTGCGAGCTGACGACGACGCGGGCGCCGAGCGCGAGGGCCCGGAAGACGATCAGCCGCGCCGCCCACCAGTTGCCGATCAGCGCGATGTCCGCGCCGGACGGGCCGAAGACCTCCAGCGGTACGGGTTTGCCGTTGCGGTCCCGGCCGAGCAGCAGGCCGCCGCGGGGCACCGGGGTGGTGAGCGCGGCGAGACCGTCCGGCTCCGTGGTGAACCGTCCGGAGACGGCGTGCAGCTGGGTCATCCGATCGCTCCCCCGGTCGGCGCGGTCGCGTAGATCGCGGCGGCGTGCTGTCCGTCGAGCCGGCGGAGCGCGATGCCGCACTGGTTGAAGATGCCGACGACCGCGGACAGCGTCTCGGCGGCGGTGGTGGCACGCGCCGCGACGTCGACTATGGCCTGCATGCGCAAGTCGCCGTCCGGCTGCCGGTTGAGGACGACCGCGACGGTGGCGGCGAGCGCGCCGACCTCGGTGAGGCGGCGGGCCGCGACGGACAGGCCGGACGGGGAGAGCCGGGTGGCGAGGAAGCCGACGTGCACGGCCTCGGTGCCCTGCCAGCCCGCCCAGTTCTCCCGCCGGACCGCCTCGGCGGGGGCGTCGCCGGTCACGGCGGCGCCGGTGAGGCCGGCCACGGTGGCGACGGCCGCGGTCAGCTCGGTCGCGGTGAGCGGTGTGGAGACGAGGCCGGCGCTGTCCAGCGTCTTGCCGATCCGGCCGAGCAGTGCGGCGAGCGCGCGGTGCACGCCCTCGGGGCCGCCGCCGCGGCTGGCGCTGGCCGCGAGCGCGTCGGCGGGGCGCAGCCGGGCCGCGACCCAGACGCGGGAGTCGGCCGGGATGGGGAGCCCGCCGAGCAGTTCCCGGTAGGACTGGACGGCCGGCGCCGCGTGGTCGAGGAACGAGGTCGGCGCCGGCACCAGGTGCGTGACCACCTGCAGCGAGGAGACCGGCAGCGCGGACTCGGCGAGGATCCGGCCGACCCGGTCGACGCCGAGGGCGGCGTCCGCGGTGGTGGCGTCGTCGCCGGCGTTGACGGCCAGCGCCACGAACCAGCCCATGTCGTCGCGCCCGACGCCGATCGGCGTGCCGCGCTCGCGGATCTCGGTGACGGCCAGGCCGGGTGCGAGCGCGGCCAGCTCCCGGCCGGGGGTCTCGGCGGCGGCACGGGCGCGCTCCCGGAACCGGCGGCTGATCACGCGGTGCTCGAACCACCAGCGGTTCTTCCGGCGGGCGAACGCACCGGCCAGGAGCACGACCGCGAGCACGCCGGCCGCCGGCAGCGCCCAGACCGGGCCGCCGGGCGACGCGAGCACGGCCACGACGGCCACTTCGACGCAGACGAGCTGGGCCACGGACAGGCCGCCCAGGTGTCCACGCCGCCGTTCGGCCCGCAGCGGTGGCGCGCCTCGTCGCCTCGTGTCGGTAACTGTCATCCCCGTGTGCCCTTCTCGCCTCGCGGTCCTGCGGCGTACCGCAGGTCCCCCGGCCCTACCGGCGGACCCTTATCGTAGGGACGCGCGCGACACCGCAGGAACCCGTGGCGGCGCGGCACCGCTTTTCAGGAGGATTGCATGCGTACCCGCCGTGATCAGGTCCAGGCGTACCGCTTCGTCACCCGCCGCATCGTATCGGCGGTGGTCTCGGGTGAGCCGGAGACCAACGAGCTGCCGATGCGCCGCCTCGGGCTGGCCCTGTTCGGCAGCGTGCTGGTGGGTGCGCTGGTGCTCGGCGTGTTCGGCGCCTACGGGCTCCTGACCGAGAACAAGGCGCCGCTGGCGAACGACACGCTGGTGATCGACAAGGACTCCGGCGCGACGTACGTCTACACGTCGAACAAGCTGTTCCCGGTGGCCAACTACGCGTCCGCGCGCCTGATCCTCGCCACGGACGCCCCGGAGATCCGCCGCGTCTCGGCCGGCTCGCTGAGGGACAAGCCGCGTGCTCGGACCGTCGGGATCATGAACGCGCCGGACGCGCTGCCGGACCCGAAGAACCTGTCCGGCTCGACCTGGCGGGTGTGCTCGAACCTGACCGCGCTGGAGGGCGACGCGCCGATCAGCAGCCTGGTGGTGGGCCGGTCGCTGAGCGGCGCGGCCACGCTCGCCGGGGACGAGGGCCTGCTGGTGCACGTCGGCGAGGTGCAGAACAACACCGCGGTGTTCTACCTTGTGTGGAACAACACCCGGCTGGCCGTGCCGCGGCCCGCGCTGGTCGGCCTGGACCCGACGGACTCGATCAAGGTGGCCGAGGAACTGGTCAACGCGATCCCGGCCGGGCCGAATCTGGCGCCGGTGGAGCTGCCGGGCCAGGGCTCGCCGGCCGAGGAGCCGGTGGACGGCAGGTCCGCGGCGGTCGGCACCGTGTTCAGGGTCGGCGACCGGTTCTACGTGCTGGCCGAGTCGGGGCTGGCTCCGGTCGGGAACCTGATGGCGCAGCTGTTCCAGGACAACGGCGCGGAGGTCCGGGACACCACCGCGCAGGAGGCGGACCGTCGTCAGGCGACCACGCGGGTCGAGCCGGACGGGTTCCCGTCCGAGATGCCGCGGCTGAGCCAGACCGTGACGAACCGCAGCAACAGCGCGATCTGCGACTTCTACGACGTGGGCGACAACCGGAACACCGTCGAGGTGTACGCGACCCGCCCGGCCGAGCTGGCCGCGGCCCTGGACGACGGCACCGACTCCGCGACCCGGGCCGCGACCGCCACGGTGGACCGCGTGCTGGTGACCGGTGGCACCGGCGCGCTGATCCAGCCGGCACTGCCGGGCGGCACGGCCGCGCCGGGCTCCACCGTGTTCCTGCTCACGGACGAGGGCCGGATGTTCGCGCTGGGTACCGCTGGCGGTGACGCAAAGACAGCGCTCGGCTACGGAGGGTCGAGCCCCTCGCCGGTTCCGGCCAGTCTGATCGATCTGATCCCGGCCGGGCCGACACTCGACATCGAGCTGGCGCGCCGAACCGTGACGAGCGCGGCGACAACCGGATAGTTCGGACACCTGACGGGCGGCCCCTGCAACGGCGTGCATCCATTGGTTACGCTGGCACTTCGGGATAACCGCGGTGGTTCGTCGATGCCTGAGTCGCCGTCGTCCCGGTGCAGTCCAGCCGAATCGAACATCGCTATAGACGGGGAGGCGAACGGTCATGAGTCCGGCTGCTCGCGGTGGAAACACCACTGTAGACGTCGATTCACTGCAAGAGTTCCAGGACCAGCTCAGAGCGCGGCTCAGCGAGGTCGACCACGTGATCAGCGTGCTCAGCAACCGGCTGAGCGCACCGCTGCCGGTCGGCACGTTCCACCACGCGTCGACGATCAGCACGAACTACTCGACCCGGCAGTCCCAGCACCTGGCGAACGCGCGCCGGCTTCGGACCGCGATCGTCGCCGCGCAGACCGCCACGGCCGAGATCCTGCGCAACTACACCACGACCGAGGAGCTCAACCGGGTCAGCGCCGACGAGATCGCGTCGACCGTGGGTGACCTGGCCGCACCGCTGCGAGGAACGGGCAATGTCTGACCTGAGGTCGTACTACGAGAACGAGAGCCACGAGACTCTCTACAACCAGCTGCAGAACGGCGACCCGGCCGCGGTCGAGGCCGCGAGCGCGGACTGGAGCACGGTCTCCGGCACGCTCGACGACATCTCGACCGCGCTGACCCGCGATCTGGCCTCGCTGAACGAGAAGTGGAGCAGCGACTCCGGCGACGAGTTCAGCCGCCGGGTGACCGTGATCGCCCAGTTCGCCTCGGACAACGCGGAGCTGGCCGGGCAGGTGAAGCTCGCGCTCACCTCGTTCGCGGCCGACCTGAAAACCGCCCAGGCCAAGGTCGACGATCCGGCGGACACCGACGACAACACCAGCACCTGGGGCGGCGCGCTCACCGGCGGCGCCGTGGCCGGTGTGCCCGGCGCGGTGGTCGGCGCGGTCTGGGGTCACAACCGCGACGAGGAGCAGCGGGAGAAGGCGAAGGCGCGCACCGTCGAGCTGATCTCCAACCTCGCCGGCGACTACCAGATGTCCTGGTCCGGCGGCAGCGTCCAGCCGCCGATCGCCCCGGCGGACCTGCCCGGCTCGGTCGACAACGACGGGCCCGGCAGCGCGAGCGGCCCGGGCGCGACCAACGTCAGCGGCCTCGGCGGCACCGGCACCAGCTCGTCGTCCGGCTCCGGCCGGGCCGGCGCGCCGGACAGTCCGTCGCTGGTCTCGGACACCGGCACGCCCGGTGATCGCGGCGACACCACCGGCGGCGGACCCTCGACCTCGGTCGGTGACGTCACCGGTGGCGGCGGGAACGGCACCGGTCTCAGCGCCGCCACCCCAGGTATCGGCACCGGCACGGGCACCGGCACCGGTCTCGGCACCGGTGGTGGTGGCGGTGGCGGTGGAGGTGGCGACAGCCTCGGCGGCGGTGGCCTCGCGCTCGGCGGTCTCGCCGCGGGCGCCGGCGGTCTCGCCGCGGGCGCGCTGGGCCTCGGCAACAGCGGCCAGTCGGCCCGTCCGGGCGGTGCCGGCTCCTCGGCGATGAAGCCGGGCGGCAACACGGGCACCGGCGCGGGCAAGGGCACCGGCGCGGCCGGCGGCGGCAAGGACCGGCTGGGCGTGCCCCGGCAGGGTGTCGGCGGCGTCGACGGCCACCACGGCCTGCAGAACCGCAACGCGGCCGGTGCGAAGGGCGCCCAGAGCGCGGCCGGCGGCCGTGGCCTGACCGGCGAGGACGAGGACGCGGACGACCGCACCACCTGGCTGACCGAGGACGACATGGTGTGGGGCCAGGACGGCTCCGCTCCCCCGCCGGTCCTCGGCGGCCGCTGATCCGTCACTGATCGCCGGCGGCCCCCGGACGTGGGGGCCGCCGGCGATCAGTGCGTCGTGCCCGGTTTGCCGAGCGGCACGGTCAGCACGGCCTCGGTGCCGCCGCCGTCCCGGTTGCGCAGCTCGATCGTGCCGCGCAGCTCCCCGGTGGCGAGCGAGCGCACGATCTGCAGGCCGAGCCGGCCGTCCCGCCCGTCCACGAAGCCGTCGGGCAGGCCCTGGCCGTTGTCGGCCACCGTGACCAGCAGCTGTTTGCGCTGCCGCAGGACGGTGACCACCACCTCGCCGACCGGTTCCGCGTTGCCCTCCGGCACGGTGAGCTCGGCGGAGTCCGGGCCGTCCTCCTCGTGCGCCGGGAAGCCGTGCTCGACCGCGTTGATCAGCAGCTCGTTCAGCACCATGACCAGGCTGGTGGCGGTCTCCGCGGCGAGCACGCCAAAGCTGCCCTCGCGCCGGATCGCGACCGTGAAGTCGGTCGCCGCGACCTCGGTGGCAGCGGTCGCCACCCGGTCCAGGATGCCGTCGAACTCCACGGTCTCGTTGCCGTTGCCGGTCATCGACAGCGTCTCGTGCACCAGCGCGATCGACGCGACCCGGCGCACCGACTCCTGCAACGCGGCCTTCGCGGACGCGCTGTCCACCCGGCGGGCCTGCAGCCGCAGCAGCGCGGCCACGGTCTGCAGGTTGTTCTTGACCCGGTGGTGGATCTCCCGGATGGTGGCGTCCTTGGTGACCAGCGCGCGATCCCGGCGGCGCACCTCGGTCACGTCGCGGACCAGCACCAGCGCGCCGATCGGCACGCCGGCCGGCATCAGCGGCAGCGCGCGCAGCAGCACGGTGGCGCCCCGCGCCTCCATCTCCCGCCTGGCCGGCGCCTCGCCGCGCAACGCGGAGAGCATCTTCGCGGTGATGTCCGTGCCGTCCAGCGGGTCCCGGGCCAGGCGGCCGGTCAGCGCGGGCAGGTCCTCGCCGACCAGGTGCGAGGAGAAACCCAGCCGGCGGTACGCGGACTGCGCGTTCGGGCTGGCGTAGGTGACCCGCCCGCTGGCCGCCAGCCGGATCAGGCCGTCGCCGACGCGCGGCGCGGACGTGGTCTCGCCCGGGTGCCGGGCCGGCGGGAACGTGCCGTCCGCCACCATCTGCGCCAGGTCGTCCGCGGTGGTCAGGTAGTTGAGTTCCAGCTGGCTGGGCGTGCGCGCGGTGGAGAGGTTGGTGTCCCGCCCGATGATCGCGATGACCTCGCCGGGCTCGCCGTCGTCGTCCCGGGTGCGCACCGGGATCGCCTCGTGCCGGGCGGGGGTCTCCCCGTACCACACCGGGTCGCCCTCGCGCCAGATCCGCCCCTGGTGGTGCGCTATCACCAGGTGCGCGACCTCGGCACCGCCGATGATCCGCCCGACCTGATCATCCAGGTACGCCGTCGGCCCGGTGGTCGGCCGCACCTGCGCCACGCAGAGGAACGACCGCGCCGTGCTCCGGTCGCCGACCGGCACCCAGAGGAGCAGATCGGCGAACGACAGATCGGACAGCAGTTGCCAGTCGCCGGCGAGCCGGTGCAGGTGATCGATGTCGGCGGAGGAGAGCTTGGTGTGCTCCTCGACGAGGTCGCGCAGCGTGGACACGCCGCCAGCCTTTCACAGCCGTGTTTCGATCCAGGCCCGGTGCGAGCGAGAGCACCAGGATCAAACCCTCGAAGGCGATCTTCCCACTTCCGGCGTGGCCGGGTTCCCAGTGCTCCCGCGGGCACCGGTCGGCCGCGGGCGGCCTCCCTGCACGTTGAGCGGTCGGCCGGCAGAACCACCCGACCCCACCACGGGCCGCGGCTTCCGGCGGGAATCGCGCGGTCCTTCCCGGCCATCCGCCCAGCACGCGGCGCGGCCGCGGGCGGGACAGCCGCGGGGATCGCGTGGGGTCACCCAGCCACCCGCCCGGCTGGCTCCGTCGCCGCGTGCGGAGCGGAGCGCTAGCGGAGTCGGAGCACTCGGCGCGGTTTGCCCGCGGGAGCAAACGGGCCGTACCGCGCCGGAAGCGGGAAGATCCGGAAGTTGAATTCGGTCTTTCGGTCAGAGGGTCGCGGTGACCTTCTTCAGGCCGCGGGGGGCGTCCGGGTCCTCGCCGCGGGCGACCGCGAGCGCCAGCGCGAGCTGCTGGGCCGGGAGGATGTCGAGCAGCGGGGCGTAGCGCTCGTCCAGCTCCGGGATCACGATCCGGGCGGAGGCGCCGGGAACCTCGCCGGAGCCGATCGCCACCACGTCCGCGCGGCGCTCGGTCAGCCGGCCGAGCACCTCGGTCATCGAGGCGCCGCCGGGACCCGCGCCGACGACCGCGAGCACCGGCACGTCCGGCGCGGCGAGCGCGAGCGGGCCGTGCATCAGGTCGGCGCCGGAGAACGACAGCGACGGCAGGTAGCAGGTCTCCATCAGCTTCAGCGCGGACTCGCGCGCGGTCGGGTACGCATAGCCCCGCCCGGTGGTGAGGATGCGCGCCGCGAACCGGTAGCGCGCGGCCAGCTCGGTCGCGGTGGGGTCGGCGAGCACCCGCTCCGCGTGCGCGGGCAGCGCCTCCAGGATCGCGCGCTCCTCGGCCGGCAGCGCGCCGTCGCCGGCCCGGACGCCCTCGATCAGCATGAGCAGCGTCTGCAGCTCCGCCACGTACGACTTCGTGGCCGCGACCGCGCGCTCGTGCCCGGCCGCGACGTCGATCACGTGCTCCGCGGCCTCGGCCAGCGGCGAGTCCGGCACGTTGACGACCGCGACGGTGAGCGCGCCGGACGCGCGGGCCACCCGCATGACCTCGGTCAGGTCGGGCGAGCCGCCGCTCTGGCTGACGCCGATCACCAACGCCTGGGACAGGTCGGGCCGGGCGCCGAAGACCGTGATCGAACTGGGCGAGGAGCTGCTGGCCGGGAGCCCGAGCCGGATCTCGGTGAGGTATGCCCCGTAGAGCGCGGCGTGGTCGGACGTGCCGCGCGCGACGAAGACCACGTGCTTCGGGCGGCGGGCCACGATCGCGGCCGCGACCGTGGCGATCGCGGTGGCGTGCGGCGTCTCGAGCAGGCGGGCGATGCCGGCCGGCTGCTCCGCGATGTCGGCGGCCATCCCGGCCCCGGGCTGCACCTCAGGCATGACGACTCCTCGCGCAAACGGTGTTCACTCCGTGCTCAATGCTGCACGAATCAAGCAGTTTTCGCAACCAATCGCGCAACAGCGGCCGGGATGGATGCGTAGGCCGCGCCGTGCCATAGGCTGCGGTTGCGGGGTGACGATCAACGACAGCTCGGCAGCCGGACATAGGCCTTCACAAGGGACATAAGGCTTTGACTGAGGGGATAGGCGACCCACGCCTCTCCGCGGAGGGCGAACTGGCCCTGGCCCGGATGGCGCTCGACGAGGCGGACTTCGGGCACGCCGCGGACCACGTGGCCGGCGCGCTCGCGCACGCCCCGACCATGCCCGAGGTGCACGAGCTGCTCGCGAAGCTGGCCGCGCGCACCGGCGGCGCGCTCGACCTCTATCCGCTCGCCGACCACGTGTTCATCGGCGCCGTGGTGGCCCGCAGCCACCTGCTGGCCGCGGCCGGTCAGCCCGGCGAGGCGCTGGAGCTGCTGGCCGCCGCGACCGGGCACGCGCCGAACGCGGACTGGGCCGGTGTGCCGTGGGTCGCCGACCCGGAGCTGGCCACCCGGATCGAGCCGGATCAGCTGGCCCGCACGATCATGCAGGTCTGCGCGGGCGTGCCGGACCCGGTGCCGGACGAGCAGCGCGGGCCGCTCCAGCCGTACCTGCGGGTCGCCAAGCACGCGGCCACCGCGCATCCCGGGCATGCGCTGCTGCTCGGCGCCGCGTCCGCGCTGGCCCGCCGGATGGGCGAGACCGCGATCGCGATCGACTGGGCGCAGCGCGGCGTGCGGGTCGCGCCGACCAAGCTCGGCGAGGTGTGGCTGGGGTACGCGTACCGCAGCGCCGGCCGGACCAAGGAGTCGATCGCCGCGCTCCGCCGGGCCGTCGCGCACGACCCGGCCGACCTCTCCGTCTACGCCGACATCGCCGGCACGCTCGCGGACAGCGGTCAGCTGGACGAGGCGATCCGCTGGATAGACGACGCGCTGGCCCGCGACGCGGAGTTCGACTGCGCGGTGCACACCGCCCACCGGCTGCGCTACCGGCGGGACGGAAAGCTCTCGCACCTGGTCGCGCTGGCCGACTTCCAGCGGCACCACCCGGACGACTCGCACGAGCACACCGATCTGGCGGAGTGCTGCCAGGACCTGCCGTGGCTGGGCCGGCTGCCGGCCGCGGGCGAAGCGGTGATCAACGTGTTGCGGCAGATGCTGGAGACCGAGGGGCCGATCACCGGCGGGCGGCTGCGGCTGAGCAACCTGGAGCCGCCGTCCGCGATGCGCACGGTCGGCGCCGCGCTGCCGGACATGGCGGTGATCGTCGAGCGGGTTCCGGAGCCGGATCTGCGGCTCCCCCGGCGTACCGGCGGACGGTCGGTCTGGGAGTTCTTCGAGACGGACGCGCTGCCCGCGTTGCGCGAGCCGTCCGAGGCCGCGGTCGAGCGGATCCGGCAGATCGCGCTGCCGGCCTGGCCGCACCCGCAGGCCGCCTACGACGCGGCGCTCTCGCTGGCACTGCTGGAGATGGACGACCTGCTGGCGCTGCTGGTGCACCCGCCGGCGCCGCCCGCCACCGAGCTCGGCACCGCCCTCGCCGCCCACGACCCGTCGCTCTGGGTGCGCAGTGTGCAGGTGTGGGCGTGTCTCGGGCTGCTGCACCACCGCACGGACGAGCCGTGGGAGAGCAGCACGCGGCGCCGGGTGCTGGCCGACCTGGCCTGGGGCGTGGAGGACTGGATCACCGAGGCCGCGCTGTTCGCCCTGGTCACGGCGGCCTGGGTGGCGCCGGAGGTGCGGGCGGACGTGGCCGGCCTGATCCGTGACCGGCTGGCCGACATCGCGGTCGTGGTGCGGCAGCGCCCGGTCACGATCGCCTGGTCGGTGGCGCAGCTCGCGCTGGCCACACCGGAACTGGACGCGAAGACCGAGCTGATGGCGCGGGCGATCATCGCGGCGGAGCGCCCGGTGGAGGAGCCACCGGCCCCGCCGCCACCGCGCAGGACCGGCTTACTCCGGCGGCTGTTCAGGCGATGACCGCGATCAGGTCGCCCTCCTGCACGACGTCGCCCTCGTGCACCGCGACCTGGGTCAGCGTCCCGTCCGCCTCCGCGACGACCGGGATCTCCATCTTCATCGACTCCAGGATGACCAGGGTGTCACCCTCGGCCACGGTGTCGCCCTCGCTCGCCACGACCTTCCAGACGTTGGCCACCATCTCGGCGTGGATCTCCTCGGACATCGCTCCCGGTCCCTCCGTCGTCGCGCCTCGTCACCCTGCATCCAATCATGACGCGGGCGCCCGCAGGCCGGGCTCGCCCGCCATCTAAAATCACGGGTGGACCAACGCCGCCTCGCTGCTCGCAGAGCGGGAGTGCGGCGCACCGACGAGCGGAAGGACGCGGCCATGGCGAAGAAGGCCCGTAAGAAGAAGGCCCGTAAGAAGAGCGGCGCCAACCACGGCAAGCGCCCCAACAGCTGAGCACGCGAAAAGGCCGCCGTCCCATCCGGGACGGCGGCCTCTTCATGAAAGCTCAGTCGGGCAGATATTCCCGGGTGCCGGCCTCGACGGACAGCTCCCCCAGTTTCGCGCGGAGCCGCGCCCGCAGTTCCTCCGGCGCGGTCTCGTCACCGCAGCAGCGGGACACCAGCGCCTTCACCTCCTGCTCGATGCCGAACTCGCGGAGGCACGGCGAGCACTCGTCCAGGTGCTCGCGGATCACCTCACGCCGCCCGTCGGCGCACTCCAGGTCGAGGTACAGATAGACCTCGCCGAGCACTTCGTCGCAGTCCGTCTCGTGTGGCTCGCCGCAACTCACCGCGTCACACCTCCTGCGCTGCCGCCGACTCGGGGGACCGGTTGAAACCCCGGTCCGCAGCGTAGCGCTCCAGCAGCTTGCGGAGGTTACGCCGGCCTCGGTGCAGCCGCGACATCACGGTGCCGATCGGCGTGTTCATGATGTCCGCGATCTCCTTGTAGGAGAAGCCCTCCACGTCCGCGAGGTAGACGGCGAGCCGGAACTCCTCCGGCAGTGCCTGCAGCGCGTTCTTGATGTCGCTGTCGGGCAGCCGGTCCAGCGCCTCGGTCTCGGCCGACTTCAGCCCGCTGGACGTGTGCGACTCCGCCTCGGCGAGCTGCCAGTCCGTGATCTCCTCGGTCGGCGCCTGGATCGGCTGACGCTGCCGGCGACGGTACGAGTTGATGTACGTGTTCGTGAGGATGCGGTACAGCCAGGCCTTGAGGTTCGTGCCCTCCTCGAACTGGTGGAAGGCCGCGAACGCCTTGAGGAACGTCTCCTGCACCAGGTCTTCCGCGTCGGCCGGGTTCCGCGTCATGCGCAGGCCCGCCGCGTACAACTGGTCGACGAACGGCATCGCGTCGCGCTCGAAGCGCGCGCGCCGTTCCTCGGCTGTCTCCGCTCGGGTCACCCGATCGTCTCCCCTCCGCTGTCCCGCAGAGGATACGTGGAGTGTCCCGCCAATGGTTTCGGAAACGTCCGGTGTCAGGTGTGTCACCCGACTGGTAGTCGTCAACACAGACAATTTGCCCCGATCTTCGGCTTCGGCCGGCGCTGCGGGCCACTCGGGACCGTTCAGCAGCGCCCTGACGCGCTCGGCGCCTGGACCAGTCGATGCCCGGTCCGGACCGCGTACTGCTGATCGCACGAGATCCACCCCTTCCGCTCGTTGCCTCCGGGGGCTTCAACCACGAGCACGGCCTCGACATTCCAAGACCGATCCGGGGGTACGGCGTGAGCCGCGGCTCAGTTCGCCCAGCCGTTCCGGCGCAGCCACTCGACGACCGCAGCCGCGATGCCGGCCGGGTCGCGCTTGAGATCGTGGGTCTCGCCGGGCCGGACGAGCACCTCGACCGAACCGGCCGCCTCCGGCACGCCGAACGCGTCCCGGTCGCCGTTGACGCACAGTGTGGGCAGGTCGGTCTCCAGCTCGGGCGCGCGAGTCCTCTCGGGCTTGCCCGGCGGGTGCAGCGGGAACGCGAGCGCCACGATCGCGGCCGCGCCGAGCTCCCGCGCGGTGCGGCAGGCGACCCGGGCGCCGCTGGACCGGCCGCCGAGCAGCAGAACCGGGTCCGGGTCGATGCGCCGCAGCTGCCGGACCACATCGGTGAACGCCTCGTCGAGGTGGTTCGCGGGCGCGGGCGCGCGCCGGCCCGCCACCCGGTACGGCTGGGTCACCCGCGCCACCAGCACGCCGGCCGCGTGGGCCGCGTCGCGGAGTGCCACCAGGTCGGGCGCGTCCACGTCGCCACCGGCACCGTGGCCCAGCACCAGCAGGCTCACGGGCTCGGCCTCGGGACGATCGACGTCCACCCGGGCCGGCCCGCGAGCCGTGCCGATCATTGCGTCGCTCATACCGGTCATCCCACCACGGTGCGGTGGCGTCGCGGCGCTCGATCTCCCGCGTGACCGGCCCGTCTCAACGGCCCAGCGGCACCAGAGCCAACAGCCCGCCCCGGACCGGAGGACCGTCCACCTCGAAGACGAGCTCGCCGCTCTCCCGGCCGGCGTCGTCCCGCGCCTGTTCCTGCCAGACGCGGAGCATGGCCCGGCGCTCGCGCGGGGTCGTGCCGCCCCAGACCCCGTGGCAGTCACCCACCGTCAGCGCCCAGGCCAGGCAGGCGCCCTGGACCTCGCAGGAACCGCACATGGCGATCGCCGCGTCCGCCGGCTCGTTCGGAGCCGGGAAGAACGTCTCCGGATCGACGCTCTGACAGACCCCCCGGGTCCGCCAGGCCTCGTCCAGGCTTCGCTCGTCGAGGGCGCGGAGCAGTCGCGGATCCTTGCGAGCTGCGGCGACCTCTTGCGGGCGTGGCATGCGCGCCCGTGTCATTCACCCACCTCCCCCGTGGGGCTGGCAACGTTTTCTCCCTTGCGGCGCGACCACACCGAAACCCCAATCGCGCCAACCGCCGGCGCTGTGTTCTACCGCACTTCACATAGGACAGGCAAGGGTTTCTATCCAATATCGGGGAATTGCTCACATCTTTTTACAAAGGAGCGGGGATCAGAAGAGCGTCAATGTCGCCGGGTCGTCCGGCGCCGGGCGAAGCGCATCCGCTGCAATTGGGGCAATGAGTTCAGGACCGTCATTCCGGACGTTGCCGACAGCCGGCCCGACCGGCCGCAATTCCAGCCCCGCGAGGTAGTCGTCGGGCGGCGGCGCGAGCAGCGACTCCTCGCCGGCGGGCGCGCCGAGCCAGGCGTCCCACCGGCCGGGCGGCAGCAGCAGCGGCATGCGGTCGTGCACCGCGCTGAGCGTCGCGCGCGCGGCCGTGGTGATGATGCTGCAGGTCAGGATCGCGTCGTCGCCCTCGCCCCAGACGGACCAGAGCCCGGCGAAGGCCAGCTCGCCGCCGTCGGCCGGGGTCATGTAGTAAGCCTGTTTCGCGCCCTTGCCCTCGGGCTTGACCCACTCGAACCAGCCGTCCGCCGGCACCAGGCACCGGCGCCGCGCGAACGACGGCGCGAACGCACGGGACGTCGCGACCGTCTCGGCGCGCGCATTGATCATGCGGGCGCCGGCGCGCGGATCCTTCGCCCAGGGCGGCAGCAGTCCCCATCGCGCGGATTGCAGAACTCGCAGTTCACGCCGGTGGGAGACGCGGACGATCGGCACCGGATCTGTCGGCGCAACATTGAATCGCGCGGTCATCGGCATTTCGGTCTCGTCCTCGGCACCGAATAGCGCGCTGAGATCCACGGAACTCCGGGTGGTCGCATACCTGCCGCACATGCGGTCCACGCTACGCCGCCGGTACGACATTCTCCCGGACCGCGCGTTTCCCGATCAGCGAGAGAGAGACGGAGAGCAATGGGCGAACACGTCAGACTGTAATCGTGGCAAAACTCACCGTCATACCGTGGCGCGCGCCCGTCGCGGCCGGCCCCGTGGACGCGGTCGTCCACCTGCCCGGTTCGAAGTCCGTCACCAACCGCGCGCTCGTCCTCGGCGCGCTCGCCACCGGCCCGTCCACGCTCTCCTCGCCGCTGCTGGCGCGGGACAGCGCGCTGATGGTGGCCGGGCTGCGCGCGCTCGGCACGCACGTCTCCACGGCCGCGGACGACCGCTGGGTGGTCCGCCCCGGGCCGCTGCACGCGGCCGGCCACATCGACGTGGGCCTGGCCGGCACCGTCATGCGGTTCCTGCCCCCGGTGGCGGGGCTCGCGGCCGGGCCGGCCACGTTCGACGGCGACGCGCTCGCCCGGCGGCGCCCGCTGGGGCCCCTGATCGACGCGCTGCGCCGGATCGGCGTCCGGGTGGACGGCGGCCCGGGCGGCGTGCTGCCGCTGACCGTGCACGGCACCGGCGAGGTCCGCGGCGGCGAGGTGGTGATCGACGCGTCCGCGTCCAGCCAGCTCGTCTCCGGCCTGCTGCTGGCCGCGGCGCGGTTCGCACGCGGCATCACGGTGCGGCACGTCGGTCCGCCGGTGCCGGCCGCACCGCACCTGCGGATGACGGTGCAGATGCTGCGCTCCGCCGGGGCCGGCGTGGACGACGCCACGCCGGACGTGTGGAGCGTGGCACCCGGCCGGCTCTCCGGGCGCGGCTGGGAGATCGAGCCGGACCTGTCCAGCGCGCTGCCGTTCTTCGCGGCCGCACTGGTCACCGCCGGCACGGTGGTGCTGCCCGGCTGGCCGCGCAGCAGCATGCAGCCGGTCGAGCAGCTGCGCGGGCTGCTCCGAGCGATGGGCGCGGACGTCCGGCTCGGCACCGGCGGGCTGACCGTGCGCGGCACCGGCCGGGTGCACGGGCTGGACGCGGACCTGTCCGGGCTGAGCGAGCTGGCCCCGGTGCTGGCCGCGCTCGCCGCGCTGGCCGACTCGCCGAGCACGCTGCACGGCGTCGGGCACATCCGCGGCCACGAGACCGACCGGCTCGCGGTGCTGGCCCGCGCGCTCGGCACGCTCGGGGCCGAGGTCACCGAGCTGGCGGACGGCCTGCGGATCGTGCCGCGCCCGCTGCGCGCCGGCGTGGTGGACACCGACCGCGATCACCGGATGGCGCACGCGGCCGCGGTCATCGGCCTGGCGGTTCCCGGCGTGGAACTGAGCGACGTAGCGTGTACCTCGAAGACGCTGCCCGACTTCCCGGCACTATGGTCGGCGATGATCGCGGGCGACTGAGCATTGTTCGGCGCGGTGGAGACCGGCACCGCGAACCGCGGTGACGAGCGGGTCGAGTTCGGCGCCGGACGACGCTCATGGATGAAGGAGATCTGCGCTGACCGGCAAGCGGCGGGAGTACGACGAGGACGACGTCCGCATCCGACCGAGCAAGTCGTCGCGTCCGCGGACCCGGACCCGGCCCAAGCACGAGGACGCGGTCGAGGGGTTCGTGATCGCGGTCGACCGCGGGCGCTACACGTGCATGGTCGACGACGAGCCGCTGACCGCGATGCGCGCCCGCGAGTTGGGCCGCAAGTCGGTCGTGGTCGGTGACCGGGTCGGGCTGGTCGGCGACGTCTCCGGCAGCACCGGCTCGCTGGCCCGGATCGTCCGGATCGAGGAGCGCTCCTCGGTGCTGCGCCGCACCGCGGACGACGACGACACCACGGCGGAGGGACGGCTGGAGCGCGTCGTGGTGGCGAACGCGGACCAGCTGGTGATCGTGAGCGCGCTGGCCGACCCGCCGCCGCGCACCGGCTTCATCGACCGCTGCCTGGTCGCGGCGTACGACGCGGGCATCGTGCCGCTGCTCTGCCTGACCAAGGCCGACCTGGCCGGCCCCGCGGAGGTCCTGGGCTACTACGCGGAGCTGGACCTGCCGCACGTGCTCACCGAGCCGGACGGCGACCTGAGCGCGCTGCGCGAGGTGCTGGCCGGGCGCGTCTCCGTGATGGTCGGTCACTCCGGCGTGGGCAAGTCGACGCTGGTGAACCGCCTGGTGCCGGACGCGGACCGGGCGGTCGGCGTGGTCAGCGCGGTCGGCAAGGGCCGGCACACGTCCACCAGCGCGGTCGCGCTGCGGCTCCCCTCGAAGGAGGCGAGCTGGATCATCGACACGCCCGGCGTGCGCAGCTTCGGCCTGGCGCTGGTCTCCGCGGAGAGCCTGCTGCACGGGTTCCCGGACCTGGTCGAGGGCACCGTCGACTGCCCGCCGAACTGCGAGCACACGGAGACCGACCCGGAGTGCGCGCTGCCCGCGTGGGTCACGGCCGGGCACGCGGACGTGCGGCGGCTGGAGTCCTACCGGCGGCTGCTGGCGTCCCGATCCGGTGGCGACGGGCTGGAAGGGCCCGACCGAGGTTAGCCCGCTCGGCGTGATCGGCTAGTTTTTGCGCCATGGCCAGCTATGCCGACGATCTCTCGCTCGCCCACGTGCTCGCCGACACCGCGGACTCCATCTCGATGGCCCGGTTCCGGGCGTTGGACCTGCATGTGGAGGCCAAACCCGACCTGACACCGGTCTCCGACGCCGACACGGCGGTGGAGCGGGCCATCCGCGCGACGCTGGCCCGCACCCGTTCCCGGGACGCGGTGCTCGGCGAGGAGTACGGCCAGACCGAGGCCGCGGTCGGCATAGGCACCCGGCGCTGGGTCATCGACCCGATCGACGGCACCAAGAACTTCATCCGCGGCGTCCCGGTCTGGGCCACGCTGATCGCGCTGATGGAGGGCGACACACCCGTGGTCGGGCTGGTCTCCGCGCCCGCGCTGGGCCGGCGCTGGTGGGCCGCGACCGGGCACGGCGCGTTCGCCGGCAAGCACACCGCCGCGGCCACGCCGATCAAGGTCTCCGGCGTCAGCCGGCTCAGCGACGCGAGCTTCTGCTACTCCGACCTGATGGGCTGGGAGGAGTCCGGCCGGCTCGCCCCGATGCTGGACATCATGCGCCAGACCTGGCGAAACCGGGCGTACGGTGACTTCTACGGCTACATGCTGCTGGCCGAGGGCGCGCTGGAGGCGATGGTCGAGCCGGAGCTGTCACTCTGGGACGTCGCCGCGCTGGTCCCGATCGTGACCGAGGCGGGCGGCCGCTTCACCGACCTGACCGGCCGCCCGGGCCCGGGCGGCGGCAGCGCGGTGGCCACGAACGGCCGGCTGCACACCGAGGTGCTGGAGCGGCTCTCATCGCCCGGCATCCGGGCACTTTGAGAATCCCCGGCATCCGCGCTCGTTGAAACCCTCGGGAATCCGCACGCTTTAGAACCCTTTGTAACGGTACGAGCACCCCATTTAAAGATCACCCGGCCAGGGCGGACCAGTTGCGCCGGTGCAACTGCGGGCGTGGCCGGAAGCGGTCTATCCTCGCCAGGTGATGTCGGCTGGATGGCTCTTCCTCGGCGCGATGATCATCGCGTACGGCGTCGCCAACCTGCTTCAATCCATCGCGGCGACCCGGACGACGGTGCATCACACGTTCGACCCGGGTCTGCTGCTGCGGCTCGCCGGCCACCGGGCGTACCTCGTCGGTCTGGTCATTCAGATCCTCGGCTTCGTGCTGGCGTTCCTGGCCCGGCGCGATCTGCCGCTGTTCCTGGTGCAGGCGAGCGTGGCGGCCGGGCTCGGCGTGACCGCCGTGCTCGGCGTCGCGCTGCTCAAGTGGCGGCTGCCGCTGGCCGAGATCGGCCTGATCACCGTGCTGTTCGGCGGCATCACCGCGCTCATCGTGGCCGCGGAGCCCGCGCCCGCCCGGCCGTTGCCGCTGGCCGGCGTGGTCGCGCTCGGCCTCTCCGTGCCCGTTCTCGGTGTGCTCGGCGCGCTCGCGGCCCGATTACACGGCGCGCCCGGATCGGTCGCGCTCGGCTCACTGGCCGGCATCGCGTTCTCCGCCGCCGCGGTCGCGGCCCGCCCGCTCGCCTCGCTCCACTCGGTGGGCGGGGTGCTCAGCGACCCGCTGCTCTACCTCCTGATCGTGCACTCGATCGTCGGGCAGCTGCTGCTCGGCCTGGCCATGCAGCGCGGCTCCACCACGGCCGCGGTGGCCGCGATGGACGCCGCGGGTGCGGTGCCCGCCGCGATCATCGGCCTGCTGCTGCTCGGCGACCGGATCTGGCCGGGCCGCGAGTGGCTGGCCACGCTGGGGTTCGTGGTCACGCTGCTCGCGGTGATCGGCCTGACCCGGTACGCCGAGCCGCAACACCACCATGAGACCGCGCCGGCCCGGAAACGGGTGACGCCGCCGCCTGCACCGCAAGGGAACTACGTGCCGCTCACAGTCGGCTCGGAACGGTCTCAGAGCTGACCCAGGACCCGTTTCACCAGGGATGGCCGTGCCCACGGCCATCCCTGGTGAGACAGGCGCTAGGCCGTCGCCGCCTGCGGGGTCAGCAGACCCTGGTAGACCGCCTCCAACGCGGACGCGGTGCGTTCCCAGGTGTAGCGGCAGCGGGCCCGGTCCACGGCCGCGTCGCCGTACGCGGTCCGCTGCACCTTCGTGCCGACCAGCTCGCGCAGTGCGTAGCCGGCCGCGCGCACGTCACCCGGCTTCACCAGCCGGCCGGTCACCTCGTCCACCACGCTCTCCGCGATGCCGCCGAGCGCGTAGCCGACCACCGGGACGCCGCAGGCCATCGCCTCGACCGGGACGGCGCCGCTCGGCGCGGTCCTGGGCGTGCAGGCCACCACGTCCGCGGAGCGGTACCAGCGGGCCATCCGCTCGTGCGGCACCTCGCCGACGATCCGGACCCGGTCCTCCACGCGGCTGCGCCGGGCCAGGTCGCCGAGCGCGCGCACCACGTCACGGCCGTTCTCGCCACCCGCGCCGCCGACGATCACCAACTCCGCACCCGGCACGTACCGCAGCGCGCGGATCAGGTGGTCCTGGCCGTGCCCGGGGCCGAGCCCGACCGACAGGATCCGTTCCATCCCGCCGGTCCGTGCCTCCGCCTCGCCGTCCGGCGCGAACACGGTGGTGTCGACGCCGGACGGGATCAGCGCCACCGACGCGCGCGCCGCGCCGAGCCGGGTCAGCTCGTCCGCCTCGTCCGGGGACTGCGCGACCGCCACGTCCGCGGCCCGGGTGAGCACCCGCTCCATCGCGATCCGCTCGCCCAGGCACGCGTCCGGCTTGCCGAGGCTCCGCTGCGCGGAACCGACCGAGTAGAACGTCTGGACCATGGGCAGCCCGGAGGTGCGCGCCGCGGTCGCGGCCGCCAGCCCACCGAGCCAGTAGTGACCGTGCACCACGTCCGGGATCCAGCCGCTGGACCACCGGTCCGCGAGCCGGCGGCCCACGCCGGCCAGTTGCGCCACGAAGCGGCCGGCGGCTCCCTGCGGCGCGGGCGGCGCCACCCGGTGGACGGCGTAGCCCTTCTCGGTGAAGACCTCATCGCCGTCGGCCGGACCCGAGCCGCGGCACTCGAAGATTCGCACATCGTGGCCGAGCGCGGCCAGCTCGGCCGCCACCCTGGACGTACCCGCCTCCATCGGACGGGCATTGGCCCTGATCAGGCCCACGCGCATCGCTCACCTCCGCTGTATTGACATACGGACACCAGGAAACCAGCCGCCGGCACGGTGACGTACAGCTGAGAGAGCCGGTCACTGGTTAACCGCCCGGCGCTCCGGTAAAACATCGGTGGCCCGGATAACGGGCACCACCGATGGGTACGCGTGCCGTATGCCCCTCACCGCACCGCTCTCCCAGTCGACGATCGTGATCACCGGCGCGTCCTCCGGCATCGGCGCGGCGACCGCCCGCGCGCTCGCCGCCCGGGGCGCGTCCGTGGTGCTGGCGGCGCGCGGCACGGACGCGCTCCAGCGGGTCGCCGAGGCCTGCCGGGCGGACGGCGGGCGCGCGCTGGTCGTGCCGACCGACGTCACCGACCCGGCCGCGGTCACCGACCTGGCCACCCGCGCGGCCGCCGCGACCGGCCGGATCGACGGCTGGGTGAACAACGCCACCGAGGCGGTCTACGGGCTGCTCACCGACGTGCCGCCGGAGGAGTTCCGCCGGGTGGTGGAGGTCAACCTGCTCGGCGCCGCGTACGGTATGCGGGCCGCGCTGCCGCACCTGCGCGCGGCCGGGGGCGGGGTGCTGATCAACAACGCGTCCGTGCTGGCCGAGATCACGATGCCGTACATGTCGTCGTACAACGCGGCCAAGCACGGCGTCCGCGGGCTGTCCGACACGGTCCGGCAGGAGCTGCGGCACGAGCCGTGGGCGCGGCGGATCTCGGTCTGCACCGTGTTGCCCGCCACCATCGACACGCCGTTCTTCGCGAACGCGGCGAACCACTCCGGCCGGCGGCCCACGCCGCCGCCCCCGGTGTACCCGCCGGAGGTGGTGGCGCGCGCGATCATCCGGATGCTGGAGCGGCCGCGCCGGGAGACGTACGCGGGCGCGGCCGCGGCGCTGCTCGGCTACCAGTGGCGCCTGTTCCCGGGGCTCACGGAGCGGGTGCTCGGCGCGTACGGCGCGCGGACCGTGCTGAGTGACCGGCCGGCGCCGGACACCACCGGTAACCTCTCCGGCAGCCGGGCGACCGGGCGGGCGCGGGGCGAGTGGCACGGGATGGGCCGGATGCTGGCCCGGACCGGCGCGGCCACCGGCCTCGCGGTCGGCGCGGCGGCCATCCTGACCGCGCGGCGGCGTCGGGCGAACTGACCAGCGGCGCAGCACGAGCTGACCTGCGGAGCAGCACGATTTGATGGGTCAATCAGCACGGCCTGACCGGCGAAACAGCTTCCACTGACCAACAGCGCAGCTCACGCTGATCGGCGACACAGCCCGGGCGGGCGGTCGCCGGCGCATCACCGGCGCATCGCCGGCCACGACAACGGCCCGGCGATCACCGGCGCGATCGTGGCCCGCGACGGAGCCGCAGCCGGCCGGTCAGGAGCGCCGCCGAGCGTACCGGAGGAACAGCAGCTCGTCGTCCGTGAGCACGTGCCGGACCGTCAGCGGCCGCGGCACCGACGGCGGCCCCGCGACGATCCGGCTCGCGCCGGCCCCGGCCAGCCACGGGCTCAGCGTCAGGCACAGCTCGTCGACCACGTCCGCGGCGACGAGCGCGCCGAACAGCGCGGGTCCGCCCTCGCACAGCACGCCCGGCAGCCCGCGCCCGGCCAGCAGGCCCGGCAGCGCCGCCGCGTCCAGCTCCTCGTCGCCGCAGATCAGCACGTCCGCGACGGCCTGCAGCGCGTGCCGACGCTCGGCCGGCGCGGTACCGACCGTGATCACCAACGGCCGGACCGGCGCCGCCGCGAACGAGGGATGATCCGGCCCGAGCCCGTGCAGCCGCGCGGACACGACCGCCAGCCGGGGGTGATCCGGCAGCCCATGATCCCGGCGATGCGCGACCGCGGCGTCCGGCAGCACCAGCGGCCCGTAACCCTCCGCCCGCAGCGTGCCCGCGCCCACCACCAGCACGTCCGCGAGCTGCCGGAGCAGGCCCAGGATGTGCTGGTCGTTCGCGTTGCCGAGACCGCCGGACCGGCCGGACAGCGTCGCCGCCCCGTCCGCACTCGCCACGAAGTTGACCCGCAGCGACGGCCGCTCCATCGCGTACGCCGCGACGAGATCAACCTCGGCGTAGGCGAGCGCCCTCACACGTTGTGCCGGGTGTGAAGCGGGGCGCGCCAGCCGAGCACGGCCTCGGTCAGCCGCACCGCCGAGACCGCGGCCGGCACGTCGTGCACGCGCACGATCCTGGCCCCCTGCACGATGCTCAGCACCACGGCCGCGAGCGTGCCCGCCAGCCGCTGACCGGACGGCAGGTCCAGCGTCTCGCCGATGAAATCCTTGTTCGAGACCGCGGCCAGCGTCGGGTAGCCGATCGCGGTGATCTCGTGCAACCGCCGGCTCAGCTCCAGCGTGTGGTGCGTGTTCTTGTTCAGGTCGTGCCCGGGGTCGATGATGATCCGCTCCGGCGGCACGCCCAGCGCCACCGCGCGCGCGGCCCGCTCCGTGAGGAACGCGGCGATCTCACCGGCCACGTCCTGATAGGCCGGGCTCGGATGCGGCGTGCGTGGCGGCGACGCCAGACTGTGCGTGATCACCAGCGCGGCCGGGCTCGCCGCCACCAGCGACCCGAGCGCGTCGTCCTGCAACCCGCTGGTGTCGTTGATGACGTCCGCGCCCGCGTCGATCGCGGCCCGGGCCACGCCGGTGCGGTACGTGTCCACCGAGATCACCACGTCGCTGGCCGCGCGCACCGCCTCGACCACCGGGATCACCCGGTCCAGCTCCTCGGCCTCGGTCACCTCCGGGCCCGGGCCGAACGGCACGCCGCCGATGTCGATCCAGTCCGCGCCGTCCGCGGCCGCGGCCAGCACCGCGTCCACCGCGGCCCGCAGCGCGAACGTGCGCCCCCGGTCGAAGAACGAGTCCGGCGTCCGGTTCACGATCGCCATCACCGCGACCTGCCGGGAGAAGTCGAACTCGCGCGCGCCGATCCGCCGCTTCGGCGAGATGAACTCCGGCTGGAAGAAGCCGCTCACTGATCGAGGCCCTTCTCGATGGCGTACCGAGTCAGCTCGACCCGGTTGTGCAGCTGCAACTTGCCGAGCGTGTTCTGCACGTGGTTCTGCACGGTGCGGTGCGAGAGCACCAGCCGCTCCGCGATCTGCTTGTACGACAGACCCTTCGCGACCAGCCGCAACACCTCGGTCTCCCGGTCGGTCAGCCGGGGCGCGCCGTCGTCCTCCGCGCGCGGCGGCTCGGCCGCCAGCCGCCGGAACTCGCCCAGCACCAGCCCGGCCAGCCCCGGCGTGAACACCGCCTCACCGGCCCCGGCCGCCTCCACCGCGGCCAGGAACTCGGCCTGCCCGGCGGACTTCAGCAGGTAACCGGTCGCGCCCGCCTTCACCGCGTCCAGCACCGACTGCTGCTCGCCACTGGCCGACAGCATCAGGATGCGCACGCCGGGCAGCGCGGCCAGCAGCCCACTGATCACCTCGACGCCGTCGATGTCCGGCAGCTGCAGGTCCAGCACCACCAGGTCGGGCCGGGCCGCGCCCGCGATCCGCACCGCCTGCCGTCCCTCGCCCACGGCCGCGACCACGTCATGACCGGCCTCGGCCAGGTCACGGGCCACGCCGTCCCGCCACATCGGGTGGTCGTCCACCACCATCACACGCACCAGACCACTCTAGTGGGGCGCGGTGCTGCCGACGGACACGGAGAACCAAGACCAGGATCAAGAACCGGAGCAGGAATCAGGAGCAAGAACCAGAGCAAGACCAGGAACAAGAACCAGAGCAAGACCAAGAACAAGAACCAAAGTGCCGTTTCCCACTTCCGGCGTGGTGGCGTTGGGCGTGCTCCCGCGGGCACCGGTCGTCGCTGGCGCTCCTCCCTGTCTGATGCGTGGTGGCCGGGAAGGACAATGCGGCTTGCGCCGCTGGTCACGACTCCGGACATGCCCCACTGAGCGCCGAGATGCGCGGCTGCCGCCACTCAGACCCGGCCAGGTGGCTGGCGCGTTGCCCGTCATCTCACGATTCGGGCGCGCAGCACCCGACCGTGCTGGGTGACCTGCCGCTCCGCGTGCCCCGGGCGTCCTGCGGCTACCGCCCCTAACGGCCCGGCGCCCCGCACGGCTCAACGCCCCGCACGGCCCAGCGCCGCCGCACGGCCCAGCGCCGCCGCACGGCCCAGCGCCGCCCGTGTCGCCCGTGGGGCCGGTCGTCCCGCGTGATGAAGGGCCGGCCGGGGGTCAGTGGCGGGGGATGTGGAGCTCCACCTCCGTACCCTCGCCGGGTTTTGAATAGATCTCGGCTGTGCCACCGAGGTCGGCGATGCGGCCGCGGACGGACTGGGCGACGCCGAGGCGGCCCTGGGAGGCGGCCTCCTCCAGGCGGCCGTCCGGGAAGCCGGGGCCGTCGTCGCGGATCGAGACCGTGATCGCGGCGTCGTCGTCCTCCAGCAGCACCCAGGCGCGCGCGGCCGGGCCGGCGTGCCGGTCCACGTTGTCCAGCGTGGCGCGGACCGCGGCGCCGACCGCCTCGGCCGCGCGCACCGGCAGCGGCACCGGCGTGGCCGGGCTCGCGATCGACACCGTGTCCGACGCGAACCGGCCCAGCACGGCCCGCAGGTCCGCCTCACCCTCCTCACCCGGCGGCGGGCCGGACGGGCCGTCCGCGATCAGCATGCGCAGCTTCGCCTCCTGCTGGCCGGCCAGCCGGGCCAGCTCGCCCGCCTCGCCGGGAAGCTGCGCGCCCCGCCGCTGCACCAGCGCCAGCACCTGCAGCACGGAGTCGTGGATGTCGCGGGCCAGCCGTTCCCGTTCGCGCGTCGCGGCCTCCAACTCGATCGCGCGCTGCATGCGCTCCTCCGCGTCGGCCGCCAGCCGCGCGACCAGCCCGACCACGAACCCGGCCAGCACCATCAGCGCGAACCCGTTCAGCGTGGACGGGTGCAACCGGTCCCGGACCACGATGTCGGCCGTGCCGAGCAGCAGCGCGGCGGTCAGCCCGCGGCGGCGGCCGCCGGAGACCGCCCAGGCGAGCACGGGCGCGCCGAGCCAGGCGACGGCCAGCGTGGGTACGCCGGCGTTCAGCGGGCCCTGACCCACCACGTAGGGGCTGGCCACCACGACGGCCAGCGCGACCGCGAGGTCGGCGATCAGCAGCGGCCAGCGGCGCCAGGCCGGCCGGGCGAACGCGGCGGTCGCGAAGGCGGTCCAGCCGACCATCAGCGCGAGCGCCGGGCCGGCGGCGAGCGGGTTCGCGTACTGATCCACGTTGCGCACTATCAGGACCATCACGTAGAGCAGCGAGGCGATCCGGTACGCACCGATCGCGCGCCACATGGGCGCGGCCAATCCTTGTTGCACGGTGCCACCGTCCCACACTCAGTTGCGCCCCGGAGCGACGGAACGCGTACTGTGGTGATGCCGTAAGCCCTTGACCAGCTGGCGAGGGGAACTGGGCATGGCCGACCGCCCCACCGATCACCCCGCCGACCACCCCGCCGACCACCCCGCCGTCTCACCGCTCGCGGTTCCGGCCGCGGGCTCCGTCGCGCTGCTCGGAACCCGGTTCGACGCCGACGGCGTGACCGCACTCCGCCACCGCGTGGCCCTCTGCGCCGCGACCGCGGGGCTGCGCGGCGAGCGCCTCGACGACTTCGTGCTCGCGGTCTACGAGCTGCTCACGAACGCGGTCCGGCACGGCGGCGGGCAGGGCACGCTGCAACTGTGGCACGACCCGAAGTCGGTCACCTGCGAGGTGATCGACACCGGCGGCGGCTTCGAGCTCGCCACGGCCGGGCACCCCGCTGTCCCGCCGGTCCCGGCCAGGCCCGGCGGCTGGGGGCTGTTCCTCGCGGACAAGCTCACCGACACGATCGAGATGGCGAGCGGCCCGCACGGCACCACGGTCCGCGTCTCGTCCGCCTTGACCTGAATCGCGCTTCAGGTCGTACCGTCGCCTGATGATCGACAGTGTCTTCGACCGCCGTCATCTGCTGACCACGGTCGGCGCGGTCAGCCTGGTCCTCCTGGCCGCGTTCGAGTCGCTCGCGGTCACCACGGTCATGCCGATCATCACGGAGGATCTCGGCGGCCGGGACCTCTACACGCTCGGTTTCGCGGCCACGCTCGCGGCCGGCGCGGTCGGCATGGTCGCCGGCGGTACGCTCGCGGACCGGCGCGGTCCCGCCCGGCCGCTGCTGGCCGCGATCGGCGTCTTCGCGGCCGGGCTCGCGCTGGCCGGCCTGGCCGCGACGATGGCCGTCTTCATCGCCGGGCGGCTGCTGCAGGGCCTCGGCTACGGCGCCTACGCGGTCGCGCTCAACGTGCTGGTCGCCCGCGTCTACCCGCCGGCGCTGCACCCGCGCCTGTTCGGCCTGTTCGCCGCCGCCTGGGTGGTGCCGTCGCTGATCGGCCCGTTCGCCGCCGGCCTCGTCACGGACGCGCTCTCCTGGCACTGGGTCTTCCTCGGCGTGCTGATCCTCGTCGCCCTGGTCACCCCGCTGATCGTCCCGGCGCTGCGCCGCGTCACCCCGGTCGTACCCGCGCCGCTGTCCACCACCGACCTCCGCCGCATCGCGGCCGCGGTCGTGGTCGCCACCGCCGTCGTCACCCTCAGCCTCACCTCTTCCTGGCTCCTCCCCCCGACACCGGCCGACCCAGCCGTGGCCGAGACAGCCGTGGCCGAGACAGCACCGGCCAGGCCCGTGTTGGCCGAAACGGCACCGACCGGATCCACTTCCGCCGAAACGGCACCAGGCGGATCCACTTCCGCCGGAGCTGTTTCGGCGCTGGGCGCGGTGATGCTGGTGGCGGTGGTGCTGGCCGTCGCCGCGCTCGCGCTTCGACCGCTGCTGCCGGCCGGCACGCTCCGCGCGGCCCGTGGACTGCCGTCCACCATCCTGGTGTGCGGTGCGGCCGGGGCCGCGTTCTTCGGCACCGAGGCCTACCTGCCGTTGCTGCTACAGGACCGCTACGGCTACCCCGCCTGGCTCTCCGGCGCGGTGCTCACCGCGGCCGCGCTCTCCTGGGCCCTCGCCTCCGACCTGCAGGGCCGCCGCTTCGCCGCGGCCGTGCCGCACCGGACCGTGATCCGCCTCGGCGCCGCGCTGCTGGCACTCGGCGTGCTGACGGTACTGGCCACCGCCGCGCTACGCCTGCACCCGCTGGTCGCGGGCGCGGGCTGGCTGCTGGCCGGCGGCGGCATGGGCGCGATGTACCCGAGGATCAGCACCGCGGTCCTGGCATTCTCCGCACCGGACACGCAGGGCTTCAACCTCAGCGCCAAGGCCATCGCGGACGCGGCCGCCGGCAGCATCACGCTCTCCGTCACCGGCCTGATCTTCCACTCGCTCGGCACCTCAGGCTTCACCGGCGCCCTCGCCCTCACCACGGCCGCCGGCCTCGCCACGCTGCTGATCGCGAACCGGATCACGACCGGCCACCCACCGCTCCCGGCACCGCCGCCGACTGCCGGCCGCGCCGAGATCTCCCTGTAGGGCGACCAGCCTCGCGGCGACGCCCGTCGCGGACGCGGCCGCTCAGGTGCCGGCATCGGGTCCGCCACGACCGCTCGTCGTGGCAGACCACGAGCCGGTCGCCTACTGATCTTTCGGCGTCAGAGTGGGCGCCTGGCCGGCCGCGCGTCAGGGCCCTGACGCGCGGCCGGCCAGGCCCTGCACGCCCGCATTTTCGCCCTTCACGGACCTTTCGTCGCCAGGACGAACGCGCCGAACATCCATGATCGAGGCGTCCCCAGGTCGTTAGAACAACTCGGGGAGCGCCGCGCGCGCCGCACAGAGAGTCAGGCAGAGCGCGCCACGCCGAAGCCCCGGGCAGCGGGCGCCGCGCAGGAAGCCGGGCGGCGCGCCATGCGATGGCACGCCGCCCGGTTTTCGGGACCAACGGCGGGAATGGCAGGGAGGAGCGCCAGCGACGACCGGTGCCCGCGGGAGCACTGGGGACGCCACCACGCCGGAAGCGGGAAATCCGCTTCTAAAGCATTTTTTCAGTGGAAGAGCGCGCTGACCGACTCACCGTTGTGGATGCGGCGCATGGCTTCGGCGAGGGCCGGGGCGACGGAGAGCGTGCGGAGTTTGGGGACGCGCTTGACCGCGGGGATCGGGACCGTGTTGGTGCAGACGATCTCCTCGACGCCGGGCTGGTCGCTGAGGCGTTGGAGTGCGCCGCTGGAGAAGAGGCCATGGGTACAGGCCAGGCGGATCGAGCGGACCTTGAGTTCGCGCAGGTGGTCCATCAGTTCGATCACGGTGCTGCCCTTGGCGATCTCGTCGTCCAGCACGATCACGTCGCGGTCGACCACGTCGCCGATCACCGCGGAGATCTTGACCATGTCGTCGCTGAAGCGCTGCTTGGCGCCGGCCGCGACCGGCGTGCCGAGCATGCGGGCGAACGCGGCCGCCTCCTTGGCGTTGCCCAGGTCGGGCGAGACGACCACGGTGTCGGTCAGGTCGTACTGCTTGAAGTGGTCGGCCAGCTCGCGCAGTGCGTGCAGGTGATCGACCGGGATGTTGAAGAAGCCGTGCACCTGCGGCGAGTGCAGCGTCATCGCGAGCACGCGGTTCGCACCCGCGGTGACCAGCAGGTCCGCGACGAGCCGGCCGCCGATCGAGATGCGCGGCGCGTCCTTCTTGTCCGATCGGGCGTAGGCGTAGTGCGGCAGCACGACCGTGGTCCGGGCCGCGGACGCGCCACGGGCCGCGTCCAGCATGAGCAGCAGCTCGACCAGGTTCTCCTGCACCGGCGGCACGAGCGGCTGGATCAGGAAGACGTCGCGCTCGCGGCAGTTGGCCTGGAGCTGGACCTCCAGGCAGTCGTTGGCGAATCGGGAGACGCGGGTGGGGAGCAGGGGGACGCCGAGGTGGTTGCAGATCTCCTCGGCGAGCTCCGGGTGGGCACTTCCGCTGAACACTGCGATGTCACGCACGGCGAGCAGCTTAACCACGCCGCGATCATCGCTGAGCAGGCCCGGCCTAACTCTGCCCTAAATCCGAGAGCGCTCTCTTGACGCGGAGGGCATCGATGAGGTGCCATCCAGATGTTCCGATTAACGACGAGTTCGACCGGAGGTGCACCCACATGCACCGGATGCCCGGGGCCCACCGCCCCCCACGCGCCCGTTGGCTCTACTCCAGCAAGGTCGGCCGCGCGCTGCTCGCGCTGTCGGTCGTCGCGACCGGCCTCGGCGGCGCGTTGTACCTGACCAACAGCGAGCCCGAGGCGTCCGCGGCCAGCACGCTGGTCTGGTCGGACGAGTTCAACGGCGCGGCCGGCACCCGGCCCGACGCCGGCAAGTGGGTCCAGGAGACCGGCGGCCACGGCTGGGGCAACAACGAGCTCCAGTACTACACGAACAGCGCGAGCAACTCCGCACTGGACGGCAACGGCAACATGGTGATCACCGCCCGGCGGGAGAACCCGGCCGGCTACCAGTGTCACTACGGATCGTGTCAGTACACGTCCGCGCGCCTGATGACGAACGGCAAGTTCACCCAGACGTATGGCCGGTTCGAGGCGCGCCTGAAGCTGCCGAAGGGCCAGGGCATCTGGCCGGCGTTCTGGATGCTCGGCGCGGACATCGGCTCGGTCGGCTGGCCGAACAGCGGCGAGATCGACATCATGGAGAACGTCGGCAAGGAGCCGAACACGGTCTACGGCACCATCCACGGCCCGGGTTACTCCGGCGGTGGCGGCCTGACCGGCTCGAAGGTGCACAACGCGCCGCTCGGCGACGCCTTCCACACGTACGCGGTGGACTGGTCGCCGAACCTGATCGTCTGGTACCTCGACGGTGTCGAGTTCACCCGGAAGACGCCGGCCGACCTGAACGGCAACCGGTGGGTCTTCGACAAGCCGTTCTTCATGATCATGAACCTGGCGGTCGGCGGCAACTGGCCGGGCAACCCGGACGGCAGCACCCAGTTCCCGCAGAGCCTGGTCGCGGACTACGTGCGGGTCTACTCCTACGACGGTGGCACCACGCCGCCGCCGGCCACCGGCGGGGTCGCGCTCAAGGGTGTGCAGTCCGGCCGCTGCATCGACGTGCCGAACGGCGCGTCGCAGGACGGCCTGGCGCTGCAGATCTGGGACTGCAACAACTCCGCGGCGCAGAAGTGGACGTTCAACGGCAACGGCTCGCTGACCGCGGTCGGCAAGTGCATGGACGTGGCCGGTGGCAACCCCGCCAACGGCACGAACATCCAGCTGGCGAACTGCAACGGCTCCGGCTGGCAGCAGTTCACGCTGAGCGGCGCCGGTGACCTGGTCAACATCGCGGCGAACAAGTGCGTCGACGTCCGCGGCAACGGCACGGCCGGCGGCTCCAAGCTGCAGCTCTGGGACTGCGCCGGCACCCCGAACCAGAAGTGGAACAGGGCATAAAACACTGAAAGGCTTTAGAAGCGGAAATTCATTTCCCGCTTCCGGCGTGGTGCGGCCCGCATGCTCCCGCGGGCACCGGTCGTCGCTGGCGCTCCTCCCTGCAAGTTGGGTGGGTGGCTGAGAAAGAGCGGAAGCAGGTCGCGGCTATTCGCCGCGACCTGCTTTTTCAGCCCACTCGGTGCCTGAGGACGTCGGGTTCAGGCCTTCAGGATGTCGTTGACGAAGGTGACGCTGCGGTGCTGGAAGTCGGCGCGTCCGCCCTCGTGGCCGTCCCACTCGTAGACCGCGATGTCCTTCTCCGCCCCGCCGTACGCGTTGACCGCGGCGAAGATGCCGGACGGCGGGCAGGTGGCGTCCATCAGCGCGGCCGACGCCAGCAGCGGCGCGGTCGCCTTCGGCGTCAGGTGCAGCAGGTCGATGTAGTCCAGCGTCCGCTGCGCGGCCTCGACCCGCCCCGGGTTGACCCGGAAGAACCGGACCAGCTCGTGGAACGGGTCGCTGTCGGTCAGCGTGACCATCCGGCGGATGTGGCAGAGGAACGGCACCTGCGCCACCGCGGCCCGGACCAGCGACGGCACCAGCGAGGCCGCGGCCAGCGAGAGCGCGCCACCCTGGCTGGAGCCGACCACGGCGAGCCGGGACGCGTCCACGCCGGGCAGGTCCGCCGCGCTCTCCACCGCCCGCGCCGCGTCGGTGAACAGCCGCCGGTAGTAGTAGGTGTGCGGGTCGAGGATGCCCCGGGTCATGAACCCGGGGTGCGACGGGCCGGCGCCGTCCGGGCCCGGGTCGGGCGTGTCGCCGCCGCGCCAGCTCGCGCCCTGACCGCGGGTGTCCATCACGACGTGCGCGTAGCCGGCGGACGCCCAGAGCAGCCACTCGTGCGGCAGGCCGCGGCCGCCGCCGTATCCGATGAACTCGACGACCACGGGCAACGGGCCGTCCGCGCCGGCCGGCACGTTCAGCCAGCCCTTGACCGGCTGCCCGGCGAAGCCGGTGAACGTCACGTCGTAGGTGCGCAGCCCTGCGAACGGGGTCTCCACCGGCGTCGCCACCGGTCGCGCTCCGGCCGACCGCGCCTCGGCCAGTGTCTCGGCCCAGAACGCGTCCAGGTCCTCGGGGAGGTGCGGGGCCGGCCGGTAGTCACGCAACTCGTCCAGCGGTAGATCGAAGAGCGCCATAGGCGTCTTCTTACCAGGAGGTGCCGGTGATCCGCTCGTAGACGTCGACGTAGCGGGCGCGGGTGACCTCGACGACCTGCTCCGGGACCTCGGGCGCGGGCGGCGTCTTGTCCCAGCCCGTGGTCAGCGACCAGTCCCGCACGTACTGCTTGTCGAACGAGAACTGCACGCGGCCGGGCTCGTAGTCCTCACCGGGCCAGAAGCGGGACGAGTCCGGCGTCAGCACCTCGTCGCCGAGCGTCAGCACGCCGTCCGCGTCCCAGCCGAGCTCCAGCTTGGTGTCCGCGATGATCAGGCCGCGCTCGGCCGCGATCGCGGCGCCCCGGGCGTAGACGCTCAGCGTGATGTCGCGCAGCTGGGCCGCGACGTCCGCGCCGACCTCCTTCTCCACCTCGGCGAAGGTCATCGGCTCGTCGTGCTCGCCCATCGGCGCCTTGGTGCTCGGCGTGAAGATCGGCTCCTCCAGCCGCGACGCCTCGACCAGGCCGGCCGGCAGCCGCACGCCGGAGACCACGCCGGTGGCGAGGTAGTCCTTCATGCCGGAGCCGGTCAGGTAGCCGCGCGCGACGCACTCGACCTTCGCCATCCGCAGGCGCTTGCACCGGATCGCGCGACCGGCCCACTCCTCCGGCACGTCGGTCGCGCTGATCACGTGGTGCGGAATCAGGTCGGCGAGCTGGTCGAACCACCAGAGCGAGAGCTGCGTGAGGATCTTGCCCTTGTCCGGGACCGGCGTGGGAAGGACCACGTCGTAGACCGAGATGCGGTCGGACGCGACGAGGATCAGATCCTCGCCGTCCGCGTAGACGTCCCGAACCTTGCCCGAGTGCAGCAGCTCCACGCCCGGTAGTACATCACGGCCGCTACTCGCGGCGACGACCGCGGGACACCAGCGGGAGGACGGTTACTTGCGGCGGCGGTTGCGGGACACCAGCAGGAGGACGACCACGATCACGACGACGACGCCGACGCAGCAGACCGCGCCGAAGATGAAGAAGCCGCCGCCTCCGCCGCGCCGGCGACGCTCCTCGATCAGCGCGTCGGCGACGCCGTTGGTGCTCGCCCAGGCCGCGGCCGGGACCAGGATGCTCAGGGTCAGGGTGGTGAACAGGGCACCCAGGCGGGCGGCCCAGCGCTTCAGGTCAGACATACCTCCATCTTGACCTTCCCTCGCAAGGTTGGCGACTTGACCCCCGATCGGGCGTCGTTTCCGGAGTCGCCGGACGGCGGAGACTGGCTGCCGCTAAGCGGACGCGGATATTGACAGGGCTGTCCTGCGCGGTGTTAATGAGGCGTCGATCGTGTCGGGCTGGAGACATCGTGAGTTTTTCGAGATCAACCATGCTTCGGGCGATGACCGCCGCGCTGCTCGCGCTCGGTGGTGTCACCGCGTGTGACCAGGGCGGCGCCGGCGATCAGGGCGAGGTGCGGCTCAAGTTCTTCTTCTGGGGCGGCGACAAGCGCATCGAGCTGACCCAGAAGGTGCTGGATCTCTATCACCAGCGCCACCCGGAGGTCTCGTTCGACGTCGCGGCCCAGCCCAACTCCGGCTATTTCGACAAACTGGCCGAACGCATCGACGGCGGCGACGCGCCCGACCTGTTCCAGATCGACGACAACTACCTCACCGAGTTCGCGCAGCGCGACTACCTGCTCGACCTCGGCCCGTTCGTGGCGGACGACCGGATCGACCTGACCCAGGTCTCCAACGGCCTGGTGCGGTACGGCCGGGTCGGCAGCGCGCAGGTGGGCGTCGCGGCCGCGGAGAACACGGCCGCGCTGGTCTACGACAAGACGCTGCTCGACCGGCTCGGCGTGGCCACACCGGCCAACGGCATGGACTACCCGCGTTATCTGGCGTGGGCCGCGCAGATCAGCGAGAAGAGCGCGGGCGCGGTGGCCGGCACCATGGACCCGTCCGCCGACTACAAGGCGTTCTGGCTCTGGCTGCGCTCGCAGGGCAAGGAGTTCTACGCCGGCTCCGCGCTCGGCTTCACCGACGCGGACGTGACCGCCTGGTTCACGATGTGGAAGGACGCGCGCGCCGACGGGATCACGCCGGCCGCGCCGGTCGTGCACGAGGCGAACGCGGGCGACGCGACCAAGCAGCTCGTGGTCACCGGCCAGGCCGCCACGTCGTTCATGTGGTCCAACCAGCTGCCCGAGATGCAGCAGAAGACCAAGAACGAGCTGGGCATCGTGGCATATCCGGGCGGCGAGTCGGCGGCCTGGGCGCGCGCCTCGATGTACTGGAGCGGCTACCGGGACACCGCGCACGCGGACGTGGTCGCCGACGTGATCGACTTCCTGGTCAACGACCCGGAGGCGGCGGAGATCCTCGGCACCGAGCGCGGCCTCGCGCCCAACCTGCAGAACCGGCGCGCGCTGGAGATCTCGCTGACCGACCCGGTCATGAAGGCGTCCATCGCGTACACCAACGAGATGAGCACCCGGTACGGCAAGGCCCCGCTGCCCCCGCCGAAGGGGCACGGCGCGATCCGGGCCGCGCTGGTCAAGGCGGCCGAGGCGGCGCAGAGCGAGACGCTCACGCCGGCCCTGGCCGCCACGCAGTTCGTCACCGAGGCGAACGCCGCGCTGGGATGACAGTGGCCACGGCGATTCACCCCCGAGGCGAACGCCGCGCTCAAGTGACACCCGCGTTAGCCGGCGCCGTGAAAGGGTAAGCACGGCGCAGGTTTCGGCACGGGTGGAGGGCACGTTGGAGACGTACGTCAATCGGGACCTGGAGCCCGGCCTGGTCGAGCTCGCCGAGGCACACGGCGTCGCCACGTGGTACGAGAACTGGCGCCGCCAGCCGACGAACGTCAGCCGCGCCGCCGTCACCGGCACGCTGCGCCTGCTCGGCGTGGACGCGTCCACGCCGGACGCGGTCACGGCCGCGCTGGCCTCGGTCCGCGCCGCGCACGACCCGGGCCGGCTGCCCGGGACCGTGGTGCTGCGCGAGTCCGCCACCCGCGAGCTGCCCTCCCCCGGCGTGATCACGTTCGAGGACGGGTCGACCCGGCAGGTCGAGAGCCTCGACGCCGGCCTGCCGCTCGGCTGGCACACGCTGGCCTGCGCGGGGCAGGAGATCACGCTGGTCGTGGTGCCGGACGCGCTGCCCGAGGCGCCGCGCGCGTGGGGCTGGATGCTGCAGCTCTACGCGGTGCACTCGGCGGACTCGTGGGGCATGGGCGACTTCGGCGACCTGCGCACGCTGGCGGCCTGGTCCGGCGAGTCCGGTGCCGGACTGACGCTGCTCAACCCGCTGCATGCGCCGGCGCCGGTGCATCCGGTGCCGTCCTCGCCGTACTCGCCGTCCAGCCGCCGCTTCTGGAACCCTCTCTACCTGCGCATCTCCGACGTGCCGGGCTACTCCGAGCGAAGCGCCGAGATCGATGCGCTGCGGCCGCCGCTCGGTGATCTAATCGACTACGACGAGGTCTGGCGGGCCAAGCGAGCCGCGCTCGAGCTGCTGTTCCCACTCGCCGGCTACGCCGGAACCGAAGATCAAGATCTGCGCGGGTACGCCACGTACTGCGCGATCGCCGAGGTCCACGGCGCGAACTGGCGCGGGTGGCCGGCCGAGCTGCGGCACCCGGCGACCGACGCGGTCGCCGCGCTCGCCACCGAGCTGCACGACCGGGTCGCGTTCCACTGCTGGTTGCAGGAGCTCTGCGCGACCCAGCTCGCGGCCGCGAACTCCGCCGCCGCGGACGCCGGCATGCCGGTCGGCATCGTGCACGACCTCGCGGTCGGCATCGACCCGGGCGGCGCGGACGGCTGGATGCTGCAGGACGTGCTCGCGTCCGGCGTGCACGCGGGCGCGCCGCCGGACGCGTTCAACCAGCTCGGGCAGGACTGGGGCCTGGCCGCGTGGCGCCCGGACCAGCTCGTCGCGACCGGCTACCGGGCATATCGCGACATGCTTCGCGGCATCCTCCGGCACGCGGGCGGCCTGCGCGTCGACCACGTCGCCGGGCTGTGGCGGCTCTGGTGGGTGCTGCCCGGCGCGGGCGCGACGGACGGCACCTACGTCACGTACGACCCGGAGGCGATGGCCGGCATCCTGGCGCTGGAGGCGCACCGGGCCGGCGCCGTGGTGATCGGCGAGGACCTGGGCACCGTGCTGCCGATCGTGACCCGCGGCCTGCAGCGGCGGAACATGCTGGGTTCCGCCGTGATGTGGTTCGCCCGCGACCCGGACGCCTGGGCGGACGGCTTCGTCCCGCTGGCGGACTGGCAGCCGAACGCGCTCGCCTCGATCTCCACCCACGACCTGCCGACCGCGGCCGGTTTCCTGACCGAGGAGCACATCCGGGTCCGCGCGGAGCTCGAGCAGCTGGCCGGCCCGGTCTCCGAGGCCGAGGAGGAGGCACGCCGCGACCGGAAGCAGCTGATCGCGCTGTTACGCGCGGACGGCTATCTGACCGCGGCCGATCCCTCCGTCGACGAGATCATCGCCGCGATGCACGAGGCCCTGGCCGCAACGCCGTGCCGCCTGGTGGTGGCGTCGCCATACGACGTCCTGGCCGAGCTGCGCCAGCCGAACCTGCCCGGCACCGTCGCTCAATACCCGAACTGGCGCATCCCGCTGCCGGTGACGCTGGAGGAGTTCCGCGCCGACCCCCGCGTCGAGAAGATCATGAAAACGCTCAACACGCACTGACGCCGTCGGGTCTTCGGTGATCGGCGACGGAACCGGTGCCCGCGGGAGCATGCCCGAAGTGGCCACGCCGGAAGCGGGAAACGGAAACCGGCACCTCGCGAAACGCGAGGTGCCGGCGTGAAACGAGTTGTCACAGGCCCTTGCACTGGCCGAGGTTGATGCCCTTGACCGTGTTGCGGCGGCCGTCGTTCACCGGCGCCGGCGTGTTGCCGGTGCAGATGAGCGTGCCGGTGACCGTGTTGGCGGCGACCGTGTTGGCCGCGGTGCCGGTGTTGCCGGTCAGCAGCGCGGCGCCGCTCACCCTGTTGGTGTCCAGCGAGACGCCGCCGCGGCCGGAGAGCACGCTGACCGCGCCCTTGATCGTGCCGCCCTTGACGGTGACCGCGCCGGTGCCGCCGATCAGGGTGATCGCGCCGGTGACGGTGGCGTTGGTGATCTCGACGGTGCCGCCGAGCAGCGCGGTGATCGCGCCCTGCACGGTGCCGCCGTCGACGATCAGCGACGCGCCGGGCAGGATCGTGATCGCGCCCCTGACGGTGGCGCCGGTGACGCAGACCAGGCCGGACTTGACGGTCAGCGCGCCCTTGTACGTTCCGGTGATGCTCTGCGTGCAGTCCGGGCCGACCGCGGAACGCGGGGCCTGGTCCGCGGTCACCGGCGAGTACTTCGCCAGGTACGCGGTCAGCATGGTCAGGTCGTTGTCACCGGTGGTGACGCGGTCCGTGCCCTGGCCCAGCGTGGTGAAGTTGTCGCCACCGGAGGCCAGGAACGAGTTCGACGTGACCCGGTAGGTGGCGGTCGGGTTGATCGTCTGCCCGTTCAGCTTGATCGAGCTCGCGATCACGTGCGAGCCGCGCGGCGCGTCCACGACGTACCGGTAGCTGAAGCCCTCGGAGACGCCCAGGTGCAGCTTCGGACGCGACGCGCCCTCCGGCTGCCACTGCTCCTCGAGCACCGACTTGATCTGCGCACCGGTCAGCGTCTGGGTGATCACGTCGTTCGAGAACGGCTGCACCGAGAACGCCTCGGAGTAGGTGACCACGCCGTCCGGCGCGTGGAGCAGGTCGGTCCGCAGGCCGCCCGGGTTCATGAAGGCGATCTGCGCACCACCGCGGCCCGCGTCGCGGGTGCCGTCCAGCTGCACGTCCGCGACGAAGTTGCCGAGCGGCGACTCCAGACCGCGGTTCTCGTTGCCGTCGGTGTAGGCCCGCTTGACGTCCGCGGTGATCTCGCCGAGCGGCCGGGCGCCGAGCACGGCCGCGTTGGCCACGGCCGCGTTCACCAGACCGGCGACGGTGCCGTTGGACGGCGCGCCGACCACGTCGACCAGCGCGGCGGTGGAGGCGCTGACCTCACCGGTGGCGGTGTCGACGGTGAGGCCGACCTTGCTGATCAGCTTGCCGTACTCACCACCCTGGATGACCGGGCGCGTCTTGTTCGTGCCGGGGACCGGCGCGATGAACGCGTACGGCTGGTGGGTGTGACCGCTGAAGATCGCGTCGATGTCCGCGCCGGCGTTCATGAACTGGCCGAACACCGGGTCGCCGATCAGGTCCTCGACCGAGGTGATGTTCTCCGCGGCCGCGCCCTCGTGGGCGAGGAGCACGACCACGTCCGCCTCGCCGTTGCCGGCGTCGCCGTCGGACAGCTCGGCCGCGACCGCGTTCGCCTCGGCGACCGGGTTGCGGAACTCGACGCCGCGGATGCCGTCCGGGCTGACCAGCTCGCTGGTCTGGACGGTGACCACGCCGATGTAGCCGACCTTGACGCCGCCCAGCTCCTGCACGGAGTAGGCGGGCAGCGCGCGGACGCCGTTGGAGTAGACGTTCGCGCCCAGGTAGTCGAACCGCGAGCGCGGGATGACCCGGTTGAGCAGGTCGTCCATGCCCTTGTCGAACTCGTGGTTGCCGACGGCCGACACGTCGAGCCCGCCCGCGTTGAGCACGTCCAGCGTCGGGTTGTCGTTGTCGATCGCGGAGACGAACGTCGACGCGCCGATGTTGTCGCCGCCGGAGATGAACGCGGTGTTCGGGTTGGCCGCGCGCAGCTGGTCGACGAGGCCGATCAGCTGGGCCGCACCGCCCACCGCCTGCCCGTTGACGGTCGCCGGCGACTGCAGGCGGCCGTGGAAGTCGTTGATCGAGAGCAGTTGGAGGTCCACGGTGGCCGGAGCGGCCTGCGCGGGCGTCGCGGTGGCGACCAGTGCCGCGGCACCGGCGAGCGCCACGGCGGCCTTGGAAGGGGTGAAACGCATCGGATGAAGCCTCCGAAATGGAACGGCTGGAGGATAATCCGTGCGATCCTATGGTCAGGAGCTGACCGCCGCGTATCGCATGCGTGGCCGAAAATGAGTGATCATGCAGACAGAACCAGGCCTAGATCTCTTCCGTTGATGCCGGGGAAAACGCCGGAGAGCGCGGTCGCGGAAACCCCGCAGCGCTTTCGCAGGATCTCACCGATCACCGCCCGGTAATCCGTGGTCACCGCGAGATCGCCGTTGACCAGACGGCCGGTGCCGAGTCCCGGCCACGCGCCGTACACCGTGCCGCCGCGCACGCCGTCGCCGAGCACGAACATGGCGTTGCCGTAGCCGTGGTCCAGCCCGCCGGACCCGTTCTCCGCCACCCGCCGGCCGAATTCACTGATCGTGAGCAGCGTGACCCGCCGGCCCGCGGTGTCCGCCGCGAACGCGGCCAGCGCGGCCGCGAGCCGGCCGAGGTGGCCGGGCATGCGCGCGCCGAGCCCCTCGTGCATGTCCCAGTCGCCGGAGTCCACCGCGGCCGCGACCAGCCCGACGTTCCCCTTGATCAGCCGGGCCACGTCGCGCAGCGCCCGGCCCAGCTCGGTGTCCGGGTAGGTCACGGAGCTGGTGACCGCGCGCAGCGCACCGACCGCGGCGAGCGCGCCGACGGCCGAGTGCGCGGGCGTCGCCAGGCCGGCCGGCACGCCGGAGTAGAGCGCGGACAGCGCGGTGGCCATCCTGCCCTTCGACTCGCCGCTCAGCGTGAACGTGTCGATCGCGCGCAGGCTCAGGTCCGGAGACGGCCCGGCGAGCGTGCGGTGCGGCCGTGCGGAGCCGACCGCGACGCCGCCCAGCGGGCCGGTCGCGCCCAGGCCACCCAGCATGCGGTCCAGCCAGCCGGTGCGCACGGACGTGCCGGCCGCGGCGCGCTCCAGCTCCTCCATCGCGGCGAAGTGCGAGCGGTTCGGCGCGGCCTGGCCGACCGCGTGCACCGCGGCGAGCTTGCCCGACTGCCACAGCGGCACCAGCGGGGCCAGCGCCGGGTGCAGGCCGAACATGGCGTCACCGGCCACGATCCGCTCCTTCGGCACCGCGATGCCGGGCCGGGCCGCGTAGTAGTCCGGGTCGCCGACCGGGACCACCGCGGAAAGCCCGTCGAACCCACCGCGCAGCGAGACCACGACCAGCACGTCACCGGTGTGCGGCGCGGCCGCGAAGGCCAGCTGGCTGGAAAGCCCGGCCCCGGTCAGTCCGGCGAGCCCGGCCGCCAGGCCACGCCCCAGCAGTCCGCGCCGGGTCAGCCCGTCGTTCTCCGCACATCCGCACTCGGTCGGCAGCGTCATCAGGTCAACACCAATCAATCGTGGGTACGAGGTCAGCGAACCAGGAAATACGGCGAGTCGAGAATCAGCGCGACGAGGTACGGGAAATTCGCGTTCAGCGCCCGATCGGTCGATTTCAGCGCGCTTCCCGTGCTCTTCCCGAAATAGGCCGCGAGCGCGGTGGTGTGCGCCGCGGCGAGTCTGGTGCCGACCAGTCGCAGCGCGAGCGCGTCCACCAGCCCGCCGTAGGTGGCCGGCACGCTCGGCAGCAGCGCGACCCGCAGCGACGCCGGCCGGGTGAGCTGCTTGTACCACCAGTTCGCGGCCAGGTTGATGTGCAGGTTCCACCGGGTCAGCAGGCCGGACGGCGACGCCCAGGCCGCGGCGACGTCCGGGTACCCGTTCGGCGGCGCCCACGCCATCGGCCGGTGGCCGCTCGGCTCCAGCGCCCAGTAGAGCGAGGTCAGCCCCGCGGTGCCGGACGCGTCCGGGCCGAAGCCGAGCGTCCGTACCGTGGCGGCCAGGTCCTCCAGCGGCGTGCGCTGCTTGCGCCCGGCCGACGCGGCGAACTCCGCGGACGTGAAGAGCGCGCGCAGCACCGGCGCGATCGCGGTGCCGTTCGCCAGGTAGACCCGGGCCAGCGTGGCGACCAGCGCGGCCGGCGGCTCGTCCGCGACGAACCGCACGCACAGCTTCCGGGCGATCCGCTCGGCCGTGGCCGGGTGGGTGGCCAGGTGGTCCAGCAGCGCGGTCACGGCCGGCTCCCCGGCCGGGTCCGCGTTCGCGTGGCTGAAGCCGACCACGGTCACCGCGCCGGTCGCGTGCGCGCCCGCGGCGTACCGGTAGAGCCCGGTTCTGGAATCGACGCCTTCGCCGGTGAGCAGCACCGCGGCCTGGCGCACGTCCGCCTCGCCGTACGCGCCCAGGCCGACCGTGTGCAGTTCCAGCAGCTCACGGGCGTAGTTCTCGTTCGGCCTCGCCTTCGTCGAGTAGCGGTTGTCGAGATAGGTGAGCATCGCCGGGTGCCGCGCGCTCGCCTTCAGCAGGTCCGCGAACCTGCCGAGCGCGTGCCGGCGGATCACCGTGACGTCGTAGTCCGGACGGCTGTCCCAGACGTCGCTGTTCGGGCAGGTGACGTTGAGGTGGTTGGACCAGAAGTCCACCATGACCTCGAACAGCTGGCGGTTGCTCCAGATCGCCCGGGTGACCGCGGCCGTGCCGAGCTGGAACATCGCCTCCCAGCTGTACTTCTTGATCGTGCCCGCCTTCGCGGCCGCGCGCACCGCGGTGACGTCGTAGCCGGCCAGCGGGAACCGGGCGACCAGCGCGGCGCAGGCGTCGTCCGCGATCGAGGCCGGGTTCAGCTGCCGGTCCAGCCAGCGGGTGGCGCCCAGCGAGCGGATCTCCGCGATCGAGGCGGGCGTCGGGCCGTAGGTGGCGCGGCGCAGCAGGTGCAGCAGCGGGTCCGCCGCGACCAGGCCGGCCGTGTCCGCGTCCGCGGCGTGGGCGGTGCCGGGCGCGCCGATCGCGAGGGCCGCGCCGGCCGCGGTGGCGGCGCCGAGCAGCGTGCGCCGGGAGGTCTGTGCGGTCATGCCGTCTACGTCGCCGGGCAGGGCGGTAACCTGAACCGCCGCAACCGGACTGCCCCCGGCCGCAACCGGGCCGCAACCGTTGTCTTTCTCATATTTGCGCGAGATCAACGCGGCGCGAGAGGGTTGACGGGTGGGCAGAGAGAAGCGGGACGGCACGGTCCGCCGGATCGTGCGCGGCGGCGGTGTGGCCGAGGTGGTACCGGACCGTGACCGGGAAAACGCGTTCCTCCTGCTCGTGGACGGCACCCAGCAGTCGCATGTGGACCTGTCCGACCCGTCCGCGCTGGAGTTCGAGTACATGCGCCGGATCGCGGCCGTGCTCGACCTGACCGCACCGCCCGGCGCCCCGCTGCGCGTGCTGCACCTGGGCGGCGGCGCGCTGAGCCTCCCCCGCTACCTGGCCGCGACCCGCCCCGGCTCCACCCAGCGAGTGGTGGAGATCGACGGCGCGCTGGTCGAGCTGATCCGCGAGACGCTGCCGCTGCCCAAGGACTCGAAGATCCGGGTACGCGTGGGCGACGCGCGCGAGGTGGTCACCGGCAGCCCGGACGCGGCGTACGACGTGGTGATCGGCGACGTCTTCGACGCGGCCCGCACGCCGGCCCACCTGACCTCGGTGGAGTTCGTCGGCCAGGTCGCCCGGCTGCTGCGCCCGGACGGCCGCTACATCCTGAACATGGCGGACAGCCCGCCGCTGCGGTTCGGCCGCAACGCGGTGGCGACCGTGCGCGCGGTGCTGCCCGAGCTGTGCCTGATCGCGGACGCGACCGTGCTGCGCGGCCGGCGGTACGGCAACCTCGTGGTGGCCGCGGGCCGTACCCCGCTGCCGTTGCCCGAGCTGCGCCGCCGGATGGCCGGTGACTGGTTCCCCAGCCGGGTCGAGGCCGGCCCGGAACTGGACCGTTTCGCCGACGGTGGACGCGTGGTCACGGACGCGGACGCGGAGTCCTCGCCGCCGCCCCCGGAACTGCTCCGGCCGGAACGCCCCGAACTCTGAAGTCTTTCGATATATTGACTGCGCTTCCGAGAACGGACAGCCTGCCAGGCGCCGGTGTGTCGGAAGAAGGCATTTCCAATGCAGACCTTGCGTGCGCCAATTGATTCAGAGTTCAATCATTGCGGACTTCGGGGCTTCTCGGCCGACGGCTGCGACCGGTAGGAGGAACCGCTGTGGACACGCCCGTCACGGTGGCGATAGTCGACGACCACCCGGTGGTGCTCGAGGGCGTTCGTTCCTGGCTCGCCGGCGACCCGCGGATGCGCGTGGTCGCGACCGGCTCGTCCATCGACGACGTGCTGGCCGCCGCCGGTGACGTGAAGGTGCTGCTGCTCGACCTGAGCCTGCACGGCCGCATGGTGATCGACCGCGTCCAGGAGCTGTGCGAGGCCGGGCTGCGCGTGGTGGTCTACTCCGAGCACACCGAGCCGGAGACCGTGCTCCGCGTGGTCGAGGCCGGCGCGGTCGCGTTCCTGGCGAAGAACGAGGGCAAGGAGCACTGCGTCGCCACCGTGCTCGCCGCCGCGATGGACCAGCCATATGTCGCTCCCGCGCTGGCCGGCGCGATGGTCGGCGACCGGCGCCCCGAGCGCCCGGCGCTGTCCGAGAAGGAGCGCGAGGCGCTGCTGCTCTGGTTCCAGTCCATGTCGAAGGCGTCCGTGGCCCGCCGCATGCAGATCAGCGAGCACACCGTCAAGCAGTACGTGGACCGCGCCCGGATCAAGTACGCGAAGGCGGGTCGTCCGGCCGCGTCCAAGGCCGCGTTGCTCGCTAGGGCAATTGAGGACGGTCTGATAAAACCAGACGATGTCCAGGAATATCGGTCAAACGCATCCAATCGGTACTGAACGGGAGTTGACCCCCGCACAGGTGTCATGACTGTGGAGCCTTCAACCACCAGAGTGGGGCATTGAGGAGGTTTCTTTCATGGCCGATCACTCGTCCTCCTACTTCCGCCTGACGGAAGGGGCGCGGCTGCCCGAGGGACCCCGGCTCCACGAGGGCGAACAGCTGCTGTGGCACGGCCGGGCGAGCGTCGCGGAACACCTGTACAGCGAGACCATGACCCGCTCCGCCGTCCGCTGGACACTGCCGTCGTCGACGACCGTCACGGTCACCGACCGGCGGCTCACATTCGCCGGCCCGATGGAGCTCGAGGACGGCGCCGAGCGCGGCCGGGCGTGGAGCCACCGCGCGTGGATCCGCCGCCGGGACAGCCGGGCCATGGTCGGCCAGCTGCTCTACCAATGGCCGTACCACCTCTACGTGCACTCCACCCAGGAGGTGCTGCTCGTCTGCGGCGCCGCACTGGCCGGCGGGCGCCCCACGCTCGCGCTCTCCGGCGGCGACGTCGGCGGCGGCTTCCTGGCGAACATCCTGCGGCGGGCGATCGCAGGCTTCCGCATCCAGCACGCCGACGTGCTGGGCCTCAACGAGACCAAGATCGCGACGCTGGGCGGGCTGATGAACGGGCCCAACTTCCAGCGCAAGGTCGGCTCCGTGCCGCTGCCCGGCGCGCTGCTCCTCGGCTTCCAGCAGGAGCGGGAATACGCGGATGCGGCCCTCGCGGCCGTGCACCGCAGCCGCGCGCTGCACTAGCACTTCTCGGACTTTCTCCGGCGGGCCGGCTGCCACCGGCTCGTCCGACGAGGCTTCTCCACCCTTCACGGCGGAGAAGGCTCACGTGTGGGTGTGGGACCGGCGAACCAAGGGTGGGGGCGCCGGTTCCACCCCCACCCCGTCTGCCCTCAGAGCAGGTTGGCGCCCGCGCCCGCGTTCGCCCGGCTGATCACGTGGTCGACGATGCCGTACTCCTTGGCCTCGTCCGCCGTGAACCAGCGGTCACGGTCCGAGTCACGCTCGATCTGCTCCGGCGTCTTGCCGGTGTGGAACGCGATCCGCTCGTTCATGACCTTCTTGATGTGCAGCATGCTCTCCGCCTGGATCGCGATGTCCGCCGCCGTACCGCCGATGCCGCCGGACAGCTGGTGCATCATGATCCGGGCGTGCGGCAGCGCGTACCGCTTACCCGGCGTACCCGCGCAGAGCAGGAACTGGCCCATCGAGGCCGCCATGCCGATCGCGATCGTCGCCACGTCATTCTTGATGTACTGCATCGTGTCGTAGACGGCCATGCCGGCGCTGATCGACCCGCCCGGCGAGTTGATGTACAGCGAGATGTCCTTCTCGCTGTCCTCCGACGCCAGCAGCAGCATCTGCGCGGTGATCCGGTTCGTCACCGCATCGTCCACCTGGCTGCCCAGGAAGATGATCCGCTCACGGAGCAGCCGCTGGAACACCTCGTCATCGAAGCTGCCGCCGCCCGCACGCATCACGAGCTCGTCCCTGTCCATGCGCAAACCACCCCTCGATAAACGTCTCATCCAACACTCCGCCGCCACGGCCCCCGAACCAAGCGATTCCCCGCACAGCGAACAGCCCCATTATTCGCGCCCACACGCGCTCATGCGGCCCAGCCCACACCCCAGCCCGCCACGCGCCGCAAAAAACACCCCCTCCCCGCCACGCAAACGCCGCGACCAGCCAAAACACGATCGGGCCCTCATCGTTTTGCACATCCGACCCCCCACGAGCTAGGGTTTAGGAACCGACGCGGGGTGGAGCAGCTCGGTAGCTCGCTGGGCTCATAACCCAGAGGTCGTCAGTTCAAATCTGGCCCCCGCTACGAGGGATGAGGGTGTCCTGTCCGCAGAAAGCGCGGAGGGGGCACCCTCTTCGCATTCTGCTCCGGGGCCGAGCCCCGGAGACCCCACGTGCCGGGTGAGCGCTGCGTGGCCAACTCGCCTTCGCGGCCGGCTCCGGGGCCGAGCCCCGGAAACCCCACGTGCCGGGTGAGCGCTGCGTGGCCAACTCGCCTTCGCGGCCGGCTCCGGGGCCGAGCCCCGGAAACCCCACGTGCCGGGTGAGCGCCGCGCGGCCAACCCGCCTTCGCGGCCGGCTCCCAGGGCGAGCCCCGGAAACCCCACGTGCCGGGTGAGCGCCGCGCGGCCAACCCGCCTTCGCGGCCGGCTCCCAGGGCGAGCCCCGGAAACCCCACGTGCCAGGCGTGCGCCGCGCGGCCAACCCGCCTTCACGGCCGGCTCCCAGGGCGAGCCCCGGAAACCCCACGTGCCGGGTGAGCGCCGCGCGGCCAACCCGCCTTCGCGGCCGGCTCCCAGGGCGAGCCCCGGAAACCCCACGTGCCAGGCGTGCGCCGCGCGGCCAACCCGCCTTCACGGCCGGCTCCCAGGGCGAGCCCCGGAAACCCCACCTGGCGAGGCGGGTGACGACCCGCACCTCGTCGGTGCTGGCCGGGAGTACCGCGAGTTCGCCGTCACCGCTGTGCTGCGTGCGCCAAGCGGTCCGGTCGAGTCCGAGCCGGTGGGCCGCGGATCCGATGACTCGGACCAGGGTCTCCTGCGCGTGGACCTGCGCTTCGTTGCCCAGCCTGCCGTATCGCTCCATGTCGATCGCGAGAAGCAGACGTCGGACCGGTCGGTGTCGCGTCGGCACGGCTATGTACTCCTCTGAACTGCGGCGCTCCCTGGGTGGACGAACCATCCTTGGCGGCAGTCGAGCGGAGACATCAGCTAAAAATCCACGTTTGCATACGATCAGTACTCGGATTCTGGCGCTAGCCACAGCGTCGATTGCGTTAAGGAACGCCTCGGCTACCTTCGGTGAATTCCGGATCAGGTCGTAGCTCTGGAGGGGCTCGGGTCGGGGGTGTGGGGGCAATGGATTCGCGGATTTGGGGCGGGGCGGCTAGGGTTGTAGTTGCGACGCGGGGTGGAGCAGCTCGGTAGCTCGCTGGGCTCATAACCCAGAGGTCGTCAGTTCAAATCTGGCCCCCGCTACGGATGAAGAGGCCCGTGTTCACGGAGACGTGGACACGGGCCTCTTCGCGTTTCTGGAGGGCCGATGATTCTGCTGTCTGATCCGGCCGTTGCTGCGGTGGCGCAGGGGGACAACGGTGAAGAGCTGGTTGACGTGCGTGGGGTGCTGCGGGTCGACGGGCGGGCTGCGGATGCGGGTGGGCGTCATGCGCTGATGCGGTCGGGGCTGCTGGAGCGGCTGGTGAAGGCTCAGGCGGCGTTGCCGGGTGGGCTGGAGCTGCTGGTCATCGAGGCGTACCGGGACTACGACGCGCAGCTTGCGATCTTCAACGGGTACCGCGAGACGCTGCGTGGGCGGTACCCCGAGTGGCCGGATGCCCGTCTGCACGTCGAGACGACCAAGTTCGTGTCGCCGGTGGAGGTGGCGCCGCACAGCACCGGGGGCGCGGTGGATCTGACGCTGTGCGACCCGGACGGGCGCGAACTCGACATGGGTACGGTCGTCGACGCCACGCCCGATGACAGTGACGATGCCTGTTTCACGGCGGCGCGGAACATCTCGGCGGAGGCGGTGGCGAACCGGCGGGTCCTGGGGGCGGCGCTCGACTCCGCGGGGCTGGTCAACTACCCGACGGAGTGGTGGCACTGGTCGTACGGCGAGCGGTATTGGGCGCTGATGACCGGGGCGCCGGCCACGCTCTACGGGCCGGTCCGCCGCTGATCCGGGCCGGGGGTCAGGGCGGGCAGGCCCAGCCGGGAGCAGGTGTCGGCGGGGCCGGGGAAGACGGCGGCGGTGCCGTCCAGCACGCACGCGACCAGCGGTGGTGCGGGGCGCACGATCGTGGTGTCCGGGTCCGGGTCGAGGCCTTTGCGGTCCGCGGTCAGCCAGCCCTGGGTCCAGAGGAACTCGCACATGCGGATCGCATCGGCGGGGCCGCGCTCGCCGTCGGTGGGGGTGCCGAGGCCGGAGAGCGTGCGGTACTCCTCGTCTAGCGTCGCCCGGGAGTAGCAGTACGTGCCGTCCCGCAGGTCTCCGTCCGGGCGCGCGAACGCCACGTAGGCGGTCGCGCCCGCGGTCACGGTCGCGAGCGCGACGCCACCGGCCAGTGCCAGGGGCAGCACGCGGCGGCGCGGCGGCCGGGTCGTGAACCGTTCCACGGCCTGTCGCCGGGCTTCGAAGGATGGGAGGCGGCGGTTCTCGTACTCCGGCATCATGACTCCTCGCTGAGCAGGTGAGGCAGGGCGATCCGTTTCCGGGCCCGGGACAGGCGGGATCGCACGGTGCCGACGGGTACGCCGAGCGCGACCGCGGCCTCGGCGTAGGTGAGCCCGGACATCAGGACCAGCGCGATCACGTCCTGGTCGGGCCGGGGCAGGGTGCGCAGCTCGCGCAGGACCGGGGCGAGCCGGCGCTCGTCGTCGATCCGGCCGGCCACGTCGTCCGAGTGGTCCGGCGTGGTGAGCGGCGCGGCGCTCATCCGGTACAGCGCGGTGTCGTACCGGCGGGCCGTGCGGTGCAGGTTGCGGGTCACGTTGTTGGCCACGCCGAGCAGCCACGGCAGCAGTGAGCCGGCGGCCGGGATCGCGTCCGTGCGGCGCCGCCACGTCTCCAGGAACACCAGCGAGGTGGCGTCCTCGGCGGCGCTCCACGAGCCGAGCCGCCGGAAGCAGTGGTGGTAGACGCGGTCCGCGTGCCGCTGGAAGATCTCGCCGAAGGCCTCGCTCTCCCCGTGGAGAGCGAGGCGCATCAGGTGCTCATCGGATTCGTCGCGGCCCATACCCGACTATGTCCGCGGAGGCGTCCGGGGTTCCCGCCGGGTCAGGCGGGGGCGTGCACCGGCTCGGCCGGGGCGGTGCGGGCGGGCCGGAGGACGGCCGTGGCCAGGGCCATCGCGGTCAGGATCAGGGCGGCACCGATCAGGAAGGCGAGGCGGTAACCGGCGGTCAGGGCGGCGGGCTCGTCCGTACCCCCGGTGATCAGGTCTTGGGTTTCGGTCGCGGCCAGGCCGGAGAGGACGGCGACGCCGAGGGCCATCCCGATCTGCTGGGTGGTGTTGAAGATGCCGGAGGCGAGGCCGGCGTCGTCCGGGCCGGCGCCGGACATGCCGAGCGTGGTGAGCGCGGGCAGCACGAGTCCGGCGCCGGCGGCGAGCAGCATCGCGGGCAGCACGTCCGGCACGTAGTGGCCGTCGACCGGGATCCGGGCCAGCCAGCCGAACAGCAGCGCGAGCAGGGCCAGGCCGGTGAGCAGCACGGCGCGCGGGCCGAACCGGGAGATCAGCGGCGCGGACAGGCCGAGCGAGATCGCGCCGATCAGCACGGCGGCGGGCAGCATGGCCAGGCCGGTGCCGAGCGCGGACCAGCCGAGCACACGCTGCATGTAGAGCGTGCTGAGCACCTGGAAGCCGAACATCGCCGCCATGATCAGCACCTGCACCGCGTTCGCACCGGCCACCGCGCGGTTGCGGAAGATCCTCAACGGCATCAGCGGGTACGCCGTGGAAGCCTGCCGGACCAGGAACGCGACCAGCAGCGCGGCCGAGGTGAGCGCGGTGATCGCGACCATGGCGGAGAAGCCACGCTCGGTGCCGGTGACCACCGCGTGCAGCGCCAGCGCCAGCCCGGCCGTGACCAGCAACGCGCCCAGCACGTCCGCGCCGGCGCGCAGCCCGGCGCCGCGGTCGCCGGGGAGGACGAGCGCGCCGAGCACGATCGCGGCCACGCCGATCGGCAGGTTGATCAGGAAGATTGAGTGCCAGCCGGCCGCCTCGGTGAGGATGCCGCCGACCACCTGGCCGATCGCGGCGCCGGCCGCGCCGGTGAAGCTGAAGATCCCGATCGCGACCGCCCGGTGGCGGCCCTCGGCGAACAACGTGATCAGAATGCCGAGGCTGACCGCGGTGGCGGCCGCGCTGCCCACGCCCTGCAGGAACCGCGCGGTGAGCAGCACGCCGGCGCCGGTCGCCAGGCCGGCCAGCACGGACGCGAGCGTGAAGATCGCGGTGCCGGCCAGGAACACGCGGCGGCGCCCGATCAGGTCGCCGAGCCGGCCGGCGAGCAGCAGCAGGCTGCCGAAGCCGAGCAGGTACGCGTTCATCACCCAGCTCAGCCCGCTCGGCGAGAAGCCGAGCTCGGCCTGCATCGCGGGCAGCGCGACCGTGACGATGCTGCCGTCCAGGATCGTCATCAGCGTGGTGGTGGCAAGCACGCCGAGCGCGATCCAGGTGCGGCGCGATGGTACGGATATATCGGACATGGCGGTCCTCCCCGTCGGATACGACAGGCAGAACCGTAACAGATAGTTCTGTTGCAGACTATCCGCTTCGGAAGTTCAGCTCTCCCGCTGGCGCGCCCGCCGAGCCGGCACCGGCGCCTCGACCGGCGCCGCGAGATGGCCCTCGACCAGCCGCCTCATCGCGCGCAGGAACACGTCCCGCTCATCCGGCGGCAGCGCGGCCAGCACGTCCGCGTGCACCTGATCCGCGATCGCCTGGCTCCGCACCGCCAGCTCGGCACCCGCATCGGTCACCGAGACGATCCGCGCGCGACGGTCCCGGTCGGACGGCCGGCGCTCGGCGAGACCGGCACGCTCCAGCGCATCCACGGTCACCACCATCGTGGTCTTGTCCATGTCGCCCAGCTCGGCCAGCTCGGCCTGGGTCCGCTCCTCGCCCATCGCGTGCGTGAGCACGCAATGCATGCGCGCGGTCACACCCGCCTCGGCCAGTGCCGCGGCCATCCGGGTGCGCAGCACGTGAGCGGCATGGTTGAGCAGGAAAGACACGTCGGGTTCGACACGAAGCGGTGCGGTCATCCCCCCAGGATAGCGAGGTCGTCCGGCTCAATATAATCTCGCGCGAAATAGTTCCGCGGTCGGCCTATCGGCAGTAGCGCGCCTCGATCGCCGATCCGCCACGGTCACGTCCGTGCACATGCTGACCCGAGACACGATCGAAGAGAGACAAGCCGTGTGACGGCGGCCCCCGCACCGATCGCCGGTGCGGGGGCCGCCATACGGTCACCCGCTCACGTGACCACCCAGCCCCGGCAGTTCGTCCTGCACACCCGCCTCTCCGAAGACCGGATCACGATCGCCCTGGCCCGCGTCCCGGCTCCCGGGCTCGCTGCCCACGGGCTCGCCCACGTCACCCTGATCGGCGATCTCACACGCCGGTCGCGGCGTCGTCCACGGCTCCGCCGAACTTCGGCTGACCGACACCCGGGGCCTCGGCCGCATCGCCGTTATCCGCCCTGGCGGCGCCTGCGGTTCCGGCAGGGCCAGCGGTTCCGACCGTTCCGGCCGTTCCGGCAGGGCCAGCGGTTCCGGCGGGGCCAGCGGGGCCAGCGGGGCCAGCGGTTCCGGCACTACCGGCGGGCTCGGTTGTGCCGTCGGCCGGTGGCACGATCGGCAGCAGCCCGGCGGTCGGCAGCAGGAATCTGCGGCTCGGCAGCATGGGACCACTGATCGGCTCGCGAACGGCGGTTCGGTCACCCGCAGAGCCGGACTCGATCGCTTCCAGCAGTCCACCGGCGGCATCGAGGCTGTCCGCCGGCGGAAGCCAGCTACTGGCCGACAGGGTGTCCCCGTCGCCGAACCCGGAGTCGGCCGTCCCGGCGTCGCCGCTGACGGCGACCGGCTCGATTTCGGCGGCACCACCGGCCGGCTCGGCGGCGAAGGCGGAAGCGCCGCCCGCGTCTTGCCGGCCGTCCGTATCGCTCTCCGCCGACTCGGTCTCGGTATGGCCGACCCGCGACGCCTCCGCCAGACCAACCGGCGACACCTCGGCCAGATCAACCCGCGACGCCTCCGCCAGGCCAGCCGACGACGCCTCGGCCAGGTCGACCGGGGACACCTCGGCCAGGTCGGCCGGGGACACCTCGGCCAGGTCGGGGGGCGGCCAGCCGGCGGGCAGGGCCCGTGCCCAGCCGTCAGCCAGGCGTCGCTGCACGAGCGCGCCGCCGGCCGGCTCGTCCTCGGCGAGATCACCGGCCGGTGACCAATGGTCGCCGAAGCGCAACGCGAGATCGTCGCCGGCCGGCTCGTCCTCGGCGAGATCACCGGCCGGTGACCAGCGGTCGCCGAAGCGCAACGCGAGATCGTCGCCGGCCGGCTCGTCCTCGCCGATCGGCGGCGCGAGATCGGCGGCCCGCCACCCGTCGTGGCCGGCGGGCGGCGCGTCGTCGCCGGCCAGCCAGGCCAGGGCGGCCAGGTCCGCCGCCGGTGCCGGCTCGCCGGCCGAGAGCCACTCGACGTCCACCGGGCCGAGCGACGCGAGGTCGTCGTCCACGACGGTTCCGGCCGATCCGGCGTCCGGGTCGGCCAGCAGGAGCGGCAGCCGGTCCGCGTCCGGTGGCTCCAGCGCGCTGCGGGCGACCAGCCACTCGTAGATCGTGCGCAGTGGTGCCCGCGGGTTGTCCTGGCGGCAGTCGACCGGCGGGATCAGCGAGGACGGGTGCTCCGGATGTTCGACGCAGTGGGTGAGCGCGCGCCCGACCGCGTCCGGATGGCTGCCGCCTCCGCCGGAGTCGCCGCAGGCCCGGCACTCCCAGCGCCAGAACGGCACGCCGAGCGCCGGGCGGGACTGGAAGACTCGCAGCGGCCGGGCCAGGTCGAGGTCGTCGCCGAGGTCGTCGCCGATCACGGTGGCCGGGGCTTCGAGGGTGGTCATGGACGCCGCCCTTCCCGAAGAGACAAATACCCTACGGGTTCATTTTTCAGACGAAAAACGAAGAATGGGCCGGTATCGGAGAATTACGGAACGTTGACCACGCCGGACACGGTCGCCTGGTCGATCTCCGAGATCCTGATCGTGAACTTGACCGTCCACTCGCCGGGTAGCGGGAAGTTGAGCGCCCCCAGCCCGTGGCTTTCGTCCACGATCGCCATCGGCGCGTCGATCGGCTCCAGCCCGGCGGACGGCAGCCCGATCGTCACCCGGAAGTCCTCGATCGGGATCGGCCTGCCCTCCGGCGTGTAGACGAAACCGTGCAGCGTGTTGTACTCGCCGCGCTGCACCGGATAGATCTCGTACTGCAGCGTGTAGATCGGGCTGCTCAGCGTCTCGCTGAACGTCTCCGGCACCACCACCGGCGCCTCCTCGCCGACGTTGCGCGACGGCGTGGTCTGCACCAGCACCGCGCTCGCGGCCAGCACCACCGTGGTCACCGCCAGCTCGACCGCGACCGACCGCCGCAGCCAGACGGCCGGTGGCCCGCCCGGCACCAGCCGCGCGGCCCACCCGGTCACGGACCCGTCGACGATCCGCCGGACCAGCAGCCGGGCCGCGCCGGCGAACGCGAGCACCACGCCGAGCAGCGCGGTCTTCGCCAGGATCAGCTGCCCGAACCGCGTCGTGACCAGCTGCGAGACCGCACCGACCTCGACCATCACCTGGACGACGCCGCCGGCGATCAGGCAGTAGACCGCGAGCGCGGCCCAGCGCGACCAGACCGGCAGGATCAGCCGCAGCTCGCGGGCGTCCGCGCGGCGCAGCAGGAACGCGGCCAGCGCGATCAGGCCGCCGAGCCAGACCGCCATCGCGGCGAGGTGCACGAGGTCGGCGAAGACCGTGACGACCGGCATCCGGGACGCGATCGGGTGACCGGCGAGCGGCCAGGTCAGCAGGCCCGCGATCGCGACCGCGCCGAGCGCGACACCGCGACCCCGGAAGGGCCGGAGGACCAGCAGCGGTACGGCCAACGCCAGCGCGACCAGCCGGCCGAGGTGGGTGAGCCCGAACTGGCTGATCAGCACCTCGCCCAGCCCGGCGGCCGTGGCGTCCAGCGGACCTCCGCCGTACGCGTAGGGGGCCTGCAGCCAGATCGCCGCGACCGCGCCCAGCGCGATCAGCCCGGCGCCGGTGAACATCATGATCCGTGGCCCACGCCGGCCGGCCGGGGTGCGCAGCAGCCGCCGCGGCCACAGCGACAGCATCAGCAACGCCGGTCCGGTCAGCAGCGTGAGCCCGAGATAGCCGAGGTACTTCGCGACCGAGATGCCGGTCGTCACGCCGGCGTCGACCGAGTCGCCGGTGACCGCGCCGTCGAACGTCGACCGCGCGCCGACCGAGTAGGAGAAGCCGCCGCCGACCGGGTGGCTGTCCGCGGACACCACCCGGTAGCTGACCGTGTACGTGCCGAGCGGGCGCTCCGCCGCCACGATCGGGATCGTCATCACGGCGCCGGCCAGCGTGGCCTCGCCACCGGTGACCGGCGTGCCGTCCGGTGCGACCACCTTGACCCGGCCCGGTACCAGCCGGACCGTCTCACTGAACGTAATGGTGACCGCGGCCGGTGCGGCGTTCACCACGGCACCGCGCGCGGGCACGGTGTCGACGACGACCGCGTGCGCGGAAGCGGGCGATACCGGGCCGATCAGCACGACCAGCGCACCTAGGACCGCAGCGGCGACCAGCCGTACCCACCTCATGTCCTGTTGTTCGGATCTGGACCTTCGATTGGTTCAACGCGCGAGCGGACTTTTCCCCGCATCCTCACCCACCGCATTGACGCACCCTCATATTGGCCATAGCGTTTCATCGATTAATGACCTTGCTCGGGAGGGTTCATGCGACTGCTCAATCCCCCCACGTCCCGGCGCCGGCTGCTGGCACCAGCGCTCGCCGGCGTCCTGATGCTCACGCTCACCGCCACGCCCGCCGGTGCGGCCGGCGAGCGGTACCTCGACTCGAAGGCCTCCACCCCCGCCCGGGTCGCCGACCTGCTGCGCCGGATGACGGTGGAGGAGAAGGTCGGCCAGCTCCAGCAGATCGCGGTCAACCGGATGCAGGGCGACTGCAACTGGAGCGGCGGCGCGCTCAACGAGACCTGCATGCGGGAGGTCCTCGCGGACCAGCACGCGGGCTCGGTGCTCTCCGGCGGCGGCGCCGCGCCGGCCGTGAACACGCCCAGGGCCTGGGCCGAGATGGTCAACACCCTGCAGCGGTACGCGATCGAGCACTCCCGCCTGCGCATCCCGATCGTCTACGGCGTGGACGCGGTGCACGGGCACAACAACGTGCTCGGCGCGGACGTCTTCCCGCACCAGATCGGGCTCGGCGCCACCTGGAACACCGCGCTGAACAAGCGGACCGCGGAGTCCACCCAGCGCGCGGTCGCGGCCACCGGCACCACCTGGAACTTCTCCCCCGTCGCGGACCTGGCCCGGGACCAGCGCTGGGGCCGCTACTACGAGACGTACGCGGAGGATCCGGTGCTGGCCGGCACGCTCGCGGCGAGCGCGGTCGACGGCCTGCAGAACAGGTCCTCCGGCCGGCCGGTCGCCGCGACCGTCAAGCACTTCGCCGGTTACTCCGAGCCGTTCAACGGGCACGACCGCGCGCCCGCGGACCTGTCCCCGCGCTACCTGCAGGACACGATCCTGCCGCCGTACAAGGCCGCGGTGGACGCGGGCGCGCTGACCGTGATGGTCAACTCGGGCGCGGTCAACGGCATCCCGGCGACCGGCTCGCGCTGGCTGCTCACCGAGGTGCTGCGCGACGACTGGGACTTCCGGGGCGTGGTGGTCAGCGACTGGAACGACGTCCGGCTGCTGCACACCGCCTACCACATCACGGACTCCTACGCCGGTGCGGTCGCGGCCGCGATCAACGCGGGCGTGGACATGGCGATGGTCCCGCCGGACGACCGGGGCTTCCACCAGGCCGCGCTGGACGCGGTGAACCAGCGGCTGATCTCGAAGAAGCGGCTGGACCAGGCGGTCGGCCGGATCCTGACGCTGAAGTTCCAGCTCGGCCTCTTCGACAACCCGTACGTGGACCCGGCCGCGGCGGACGCGGCCGTGCTGGAGGCGGACCGGCCGCTCAACCGGCAGGCCGCCACCGAGTCACTGGTACTGCTCCGCAACTCCGGCAACACGCTCCCGCTCGGCGCCGGCACGAGGAGGATCGTGGTCGCCGGCCCGCAGGCGGACAACCTCACCGACCAGGTCGGCGGCTGGACGATCGGCTGGCAGCGGGTCCCGGACGGCGTCACCATCCCGGGCACCACGATCCTGGAGGGCCTGCGGGACACCGCGCCGGCCGGCACCACCGTGACCGGCACGTCCAGCCCGGACGACGCGGTCGCGCAGGCCGCGGGCGCGGACGCGGTGGTGGTCGCGGTCGGCAACCGGGCCGCGGCCGAGGGCGAGGCGGACATGCCGAACCCGGTGCTGGCCGCGGACCAGCAGGACCTGGTCGCGCGGCTGGAGGCGACCGGCACGCCGGTGATCGTGGTGGTCGTGTCCGACCGGCCGCTCGTGCTCGGCCCGGCCGAGCGGACGGACGCGCTGATCGCGGCGTGGAACCCGGGCAGCGAGGGCGGCAACGCGATCGCGGACGTGCTCTACGGCCGGGCCAACCCGAGCGGGCGGCTGCCGGTGTCCTGGCCGTCGGCCGACGGCAACCAGCCGGTCTACTACCAGCAGCTGCCGGGCACGAACGGCGGCGTGGGCTCGGGCTACACGCCGGCGTACCCGTTCGGCGCGGGCCTGTCCTACACCACGTTCACCATGGGCGGCGTGGCGCTCGCGTCCGGCACGGTCCGGCCGAAGGACAACGTGCGCGTCACGGTCACGGTGTCGAACACCGGCGGGCGCGCCGGTGACCTGGTGGTGCCGGTCTACGTGGGTCAGGCGGTGGCGAACCCGCTGGCGCCGCCGCGACGGCTGGTGGCGTTCACCAAGGTGCCGCTGGGCGCGGGCGAGACGAGGACGGTGACGCTCAACTTCCCGGCGCACCGGCTCGCGGTCACGCCTGGCGACATGATCTCCACGGAGACGCCGCGGGTCGCGCCGGGGAAGTACATCGTGACCGCCGGCGAGGCCTCCGCCACGCTCACGGTGCGGTAGACAGCCCGCCCCGCTCAAGGTCGAGGTGCCGTGTCCGCGAGCACGGCACCTCGGCGCTCGGCGCGCTCACACCGAGGGGCGCCGGATGCTCGACGCATAGTCGTCGAGAACCCGGAGAATTCCGGAGTAATGCCGTGCTGATACTCACCGCCGGAAGAAGCACCCGATGGACACTCCGGACGGCCGTCGACAGGCGCCGGCCGTACCGTCGAATGATCTTGAATTGTCAGGCCGCACTGCGGAGCATCATGACGCCGCCGTAGATCAGTGCGGCGGTGGTGCCGATCAGCATCAGAACGGCCCAGAACGCGCCGGACAGGCTGGTCAGACGGTTGAGCGCGCCGGCGTCCGAGGAGTTGTGGTCGTACCCGCGGGCGCGCAGGAAGATCAGCATGGTCTCGACCGCGGCGATCAGCAGGAACCAGGCCCAGACGTGGGCGAACAGCTCGCGCATCGGCGGCTCCACGGCCACGGCGACATAACCGATCACCACCATCAGCGCGGGTACGACGAGCCAGCCGAGCAGCCCGCGCACCGCGAAGAGCATGACGAACAGGAATCCGAGGCTGGCCCAGAGCGTCGCGTCGACCAGGTCGCGGGCCAGCAGCCACGCGGCGGCCAGGCCGAAGAGCGACGGCGCGACGTACCCGATGAACTTGACCGCCACGTCGACCGCCCATGGCATGTCCTCGTCGAAGTACGTCGCGCCGCCGCCGTCGCCGAACAGCCGGATCGCCCGGACCCGCTGGAACAGCAGCCTGGCCAGCAGCGCGTGCCCGCCCTCGTGCGCGATCGTGTCGATCAGGCCGAAGATGACGTACGCCGGCACGGCCAGCAGCCAGGCCAGCAGCGCGCCGGCCCAGGCCACCTTGTTGACTCCCGGATCAGGAGCGGCCGCGGCGATCTCCAGTAGACCGGGCATGCCGCCAAGCTATCCGCGGCTCAATATTGATCACCATCCCCGACAAGGATGCTATCCGTCACCGGACAATCGCTTGACGTAGTTGATTTTCTACTCCATGTCGAGCCTCGGCCAGCCGGCCACGTCGGCTCGCAACGCCCGGTCGTGCGTGGCCAGTACGACCGCCGCGTTCGTGCCGCCGAGCGCCGCGGTCAGCTCGTCGACCAGCGCGATCGACAGGTGGTTCGTCGGCTCGTCGAGCAGCAGCAGGTGCGGCCGCCGGGCCAGCACCAGCGCCAGGTCGAGCCGGCGCCGGCGGCCGGTGGACAGCTCGCGCACCGGCCGGTCCAGCTCGCCCCGGTCGAGCAGGCCGAGGCTCTCCAGCTCGACCGAGCCGCCGGCCGCCGCGAAGAGCCGGCGCGCGGTGGTGACGCCCGGCTCCGGCGACTCCTGGGCGAGGAAGCCGATCCGCTGGTTCTTCCCCGCCCGCCGGGTGCCGGTCGTCGGCCGAAGCCGGCCCGCGAGCACCGCCAGCAGCGTGGACTTGCCGGCGCCGTTGCGGCCGTCGACGTGCAGCCGCCCGGACGGGCCGACCGTGAGCGTCACCGGCGTCTCCAGGCGGCCCGCGACCGTCACGCCGTCCAGCGTGAGCGCGGCGTTCCGGGGCAGCTCGGGCAGGCTGAGGCGCAGCGGCGGCGCCGGCATCGTGACCGCGTGCGCGGCCAGCTCGTCCTGCCGCCGGTGGAACGTGCGCACCTGGGACGACGCCCGGGTCGCGCGCTTGTGCTTGTCCGTCCCCTTGTCCGGCCGCCAGTTGTCGACCAGGCGGTCCCGCGCATCGGCCAGGTTCGCGGTCAGCCGTGCCGTCTCCGCGCGCTGCCTGTCGTACTCCTCCGCCCAGCGTTCCCGCTCGGCCGCGCGGCCGGCGAGATATCCGGCGTACCCGTCGCCGTAGACGCGCGGCAGGTCGTCGCGGGTCGGGTCCAGGTCGACGACCGAGGTGACCACCGCCGCCAGCAGCGCCCGGTCGTGACTGACCAGCACCACGCCGGACCGGGTGGTGGAAAGCCTAGACGTGAGGTAGGCCAGCCCCTCGTCGTCGAGGTGGTTGGTCGGCTCGTCCAGCAGCAGGAAGTCGTGCTCCGCGCCGAGCAGGCAGGCGAGCCGTACCCGGTACCGGCCGCCGACGGACAGCTCGGCCAGCGGCCGCGCGCGATCCCGCTCCGCGCCGAGCGCGGCCAGCGCGGCGTCGACCCGGTGATCGGCGTCCCAGGCCTCCAGCGCCTCGGCCGCCGTCAGCGCGTGGTCGTAGGCGCCGGCCGCGCCCGGCTCGTCCCGGCTCAACGCCTCGGCCGCGGCGTCGAGTGCCGCCAGCGCGGCTCGGGCGTCCCTGAGCTCCGCGTCGATGACGTCGCCGACCGTGGCGTCGCCGGTGGCGTGTAACTCCTGCTCGGCGAGGCCGAGCGTGCCGGCCCGGCGGACCGTGCCGGAGTCGGGTTCGAGCGTGCCGGCGAGCACGGCCAGCAGCGTGGACTTGCCGCGTCCGTTCTCGCCGACGATGCCCCAGCGCGAGCCGGGCGTGACGGTCAGGCCGGCGCCGCGGAGCACGGGCGCGCCGCCCCGGGCGATGTGGATGTCGACGGCGGTGAGCTGCGCACGGGCGCGCGCAGGCAGGATCGTTGAGGTGGACATTGCTCTCCCAGCACGGAGCGGCGCACCCGCACGATCGGCGGGCGGCGCTCGACGAGGCTTACGTGGACGGCGAAGGTGCTGGCGGCCGTCTCACAGGTAGAGCACGTATGGCATGCGGGCCATGGTAGCCACCCCCGCGCCCGGCGGCAGCCGAGTTTCCGCCGCCGCCGGGTCGCCGCGCATCAGCGCTCGGCGGCCAGCGTGGCCAGGTCGCGCAGCAGCTCGGAGGCGGTCACCGGGTCGAGGTCGGTCAGCGGGACGTTCCGCCGGTCGCCGATGGTGAGGCGCGGGGCGGAGACCTCCTGGGAGTCCGCCCAGACGTCGTGCGGGTCGCTGATCGGAATGCCCGGCGACAGTTCCAGCTCGACGTGCACACCGCCGGGCAGCGTCTTGCCGATCGACTGCTGCTGGCCGCCCGGCCCGGGCTCGCCGCGCCGCCAGCCACGCTTCTCCAGCGCGAGTAGCGCCCGGTTCTCCGCGTCCGTCGGCAGTTCGGCGTCGGCCGGCGTGAAGACCTCGCGGCCCAGCTGCGGAAACGGCTGGAGGATCTCGTAGTCGCTGAACACCTCGCCCCAGACGGTCCCCAGCTCCACCGGGTGGGCCACGCCGACGAGCGCGTCGTCCGCGAGCGTCATCTCCTCGTCGTCCGGGCCGGCGAGGCTGCGGTCCTCGGCCACCCGGAACGCCGCGCACAGTGTGCCGTCCGCGTAGACGCCCCAGACCAGGCGCCGGACCAGGTGCCCGAGCAGCGGATGGTCCGCCAGGTGCGCGCGGAACTCCGCGGCGGTCCAGCGCCGCCGGTCCGCCATCGCGGCCTCCAGCCGGGTGAGCTGGTCGCGGGCGAGGACGCGCACGTCCTTCTTCAGCGCGGCATATCGGGCATACGCCGCCGACGCCTTCTCCGCGTCGTCCGAGGCGCCCGGCCGCGGCAGCGCCTTCAGCCGCTTGCCGGCCGCGTCCGTCACGTACGGCCGCAGTTGCTCGTCGAACCCGGCCCGGAACCACCGGGGGCCGTAGTCGAGCGTCAGCGTGCCGTCCGCGGCGAGACCGAGGCGCGGCACCAGCCGGTCCGCGAGCCGCTCCGGGGTGAGCCCGAGCCGGTCCGCGACCGCGCGCACCTTCTCCTCCGCCTGTTCCTTCAGCCCTCGGAACCGCACGTTCTGCGAGATGCCGTGCAGGTGCATCAGCGCGGTCTCGGTACCGATCGCGGTCAGCACGTCCAGGCCGTGCACGGCGCGCGCGTGCCCGCTCTTCCCCGGCCACGCCCGGATGACCGGCGCGAGCCGGCGCACGGTCTCGTCGTCGCCGGACAAGCCGAGCGATGTGAGCGCCCAGCCGTCCTTCGCCGGTGCGTCCGCGTCCTGCCAGCGGGTGAACAGCTCCCAGCCCAGCTCGCGGAGCGCGCCCGGCACCAGTGCGTCCCGCACCCCGGTCACCCGCGGATCGGCCGTGGCGAGCAGCGTGACCAGGCGCCGGACGCTCGCGACCGGCAGCACGCCGGAGCCGTCCCGCAGCGCGATCCGGGGCAGCGTCTCCGCGTCCACCCACGCGCTGACCACGGGGCCCGGCCCGCCCAGCACCGCGGGCACCCGGTCGGCCGGCGCGTCCCGATCCGTCCCGGTCTCGGCGAGCGCGGCGCGGATCAGGCCCGCGGCCGTCTGGGTCAGCTCCGGCAGTACCGCCGCCGCGAGCCCGGGATTGCGGGCCACGTGTCCGCGGAGCAGGTCGTCCGCGCCGGCCTCGGCGAGCAGCCGGAGCGCCCGGCGCGGGAACCGGGCGGTCGCGTCGTGCAGCGCCGGCCGGACGACCCGGTCCGCGCGGCGGTCGAGCAGCGCGCGGTAGGCGTCGTCCGTCGGGATGACCGCGACCGCGGCGAAGACGGTCCGTCTGCTGTCCGCGCCGTCCCACCGGGTCAGCGCGGACAGCAGCCTCGGCAGCACCGCGGGCCCGATGTTCTCCAGCACCTCGGTGAACCAGTCGAAGTGCAGCTGATGCGTCTCCACGGCATCGAGCTGCGCGAGCGTGCGCACCGACGGCAGCAACGCGTATTCGATCGGGGTCGCCCAGTCCTCGCGGCCGTTGCCGGTGCGGTGCGCCGTCAGCCAGGCCACGTCCTCCGCGATCCAGTCCTCCCGGGTGGGCAGCAGGAACGAGGCCAGCGCGCGCTGCTGCGGTGCGCGGTCCCGATAGGGCGTCAGCGCCGCCTCCGCCGCCGCGTAGTCGTCCGCGGGCGCGGTGGCCAGGTGCCCGCGGATCCGGCGGCGGAAGGTCGCGAACGTGTCCGGCCGCAGTGCGTCGAAGTAGTCGATCCGCGTGTACGTCGTGCGGGTCACGCGGAGCATGGCGCCCCGGACCTCGCCGTCGCTGTACCCGCCCTCCGCCCGGAGCCCGGCCACCTCCGCGGCCACCCGCACCGCGAACGCGACCCCGCGCGCCGCCATCAGGTGCTCCGCCACCGCCGTCAGCTCCGCGTCGGGCCGGTTCCGCACCAGGCACCGCGCGCCGAGCAGCGCCGCCATCCCGTCCGGTGTGGCGTTCTCCGGATCGGCGAGCGCGGCGAGCCCGGCCTCGCTCACGGCGGGGTCGGCCCGCTCCCGCCGCAGCACCTTCTCCGTCCACTCCGGACCGCTCGTGAGGAACGCCGTGCCGGCCGCGGCGGCCTTCACCGCGTCGATCCGGACCGGACGATCCGCCCACCAGCCGCCGCGTCGCAGGTGGTGACTTCGCCGCCAGGCGGGCGGTGGCACCAGAAGGTCCTCATCGGTCGCGGGTTGCACGATCCGCACGCCGGCTTCCTCCACTCGGTCGAGACCACACAGCAAGGGCGCCCGAGGGTACGTGATGAGCTTCTATCCCCGGCGCCGGGTGGCCGCGGCCGGCCGGGCCTTCGTCCTCCCGGGCGCGTGGCCGGCGCCGGCGGGCTCCGGACGGGGCGTCAGCGCGCCGGTGAGCGTGCGCAGGACCAGGCGCAGCGCCTCGTGGCGGGAGGCGCCGGACGCGGCGTAGCCCCAGCCGGCGTAGAGCTGGGACCAGATCAGGCTCTGCACCCAGCCGGGCGGCAGCTCCGGGTCGATCGTGCCGTCCCGGTGGCCGCGCGCGATGACCTCCTCCAGCCTCGGGTCGCAGGCGTCCGCGCTCTCCTCCCAGTGCGGGTCGCCGACCAGCTGCGGCTCGGAGAAGAGCAGCGAGAGGAGGTCGCCGAGGTCGAAATACTCCCGGGCCAGCCGGACGAGCGCGTCGCCGCCGGTGCCCTCGGGCAGGCGCGCCAGCTCGACGGCGCGGTCGATCCGCGCGACACCCTCGGCGTTGACGGCGGCGAGCAGGTCGGAGCGGTCCGGGAAGTAACGGTGCAGCGTGGTGCGGCCGACGCCGGCGGCGGTGGCGATCTCGCCGAGCGAGGCGGCCGGGGTGCGGCCGAGCGCGATGATCGCGGCGTCCAGGATCGCCCGGCGGGTGCGCGCACGACTGCCGGTCTCCGGAACATCTGCTCTCATGACGTCCGAGGATACTCGCTTGACCAGAACGGAACAATCATGTTCCACTCTGGCCCATGCGAGTCCTACTCGGTTATCTGCGCCCGCACCGCCGTACCCTCGTGATCGGTCTTGTCCTGGGTCTTCTCGCGAGCACGGCGAGCCTCGCCACGCCGCTTGCCGCCAAGCAGATCATCGATTCGCTCGGCGACGGTTTCCCGGTCACCCCGGTCCTGACGCTGTCGGGCCTGGTCGTGGTCGGCACGGTGATCTCGTTCCGGCAGTGGAAGCTGATGGCCACGCTCGCCGAGCGGGTCGTCTACGAGGCGCGGATCTCCGTGGTCCGCCGCTACTTCGCGGCCCGGATCGACGCGCTCACCGGCCGCCCCACCGGCGAGCTGGTCACCCGCGCCACCTCGGACCCGCAGCTGCTGCACGACGCGTCCGCCAGCGCGGTCAACCTGATCAACAGCGCGGTCGCGGCCGTCGCCACGCTGGTGCTGATGGCCGTGCTCGACCTGGTGCTGCTGGGCAGCACGATCGTGGCCGTGCTGATCGTCGGCGCGGTGATGGTCACGCTGCTGCCGTCGATCGGCCGCGCGCAGGAGGCCGCGCAGGGCTCGATCGGCGAGCTCGGCGGCACGCTGGAGGGCAGCCTACGCGCGATCCGGACGGTGAAGGCCAGCCGCGCGGAGGAGCGCCAGTCCGACCGGGTGGTGACCGCCGCCGGCGACGCGTTCCGGCACAGCCTGCGCGCGGCGCACCGGGCCGCCGAGGTGATGACCGTGTCGTGGACCGGCGTCCAGCTCGCGATCATCGTGGTGCTCGGCATCGGCGCGTGGCGGGTCGACGTGGGCCTGCTGGAGATCTCCGGCCTGATCGCGTTCCTGCTCTACACGTTCCAGCTGATCGGCCCGCTCGCCGAGATGACCCAGAACCTGACGACGCTACAGGCCGGCATCGCGGCCGCGTCCCGGCTGCGCGCGATCGAGAAGCTGCCGGTCGAGGACCTCTCCGAGCTGCCGGCCACGACCGATTCCTCGGCCCCGGTGCTGGAGCTGCGGCACGTCACCGCGCGCTACACCCCCGACGGCCCCGACGCCGTCCACGAGATCGACCTGACCGTCCCGCGCCACGGCCACATCGCGATCGTCGGCCCGTCCGGCGCCGGCAAGACCACGCTGTTCTCGCTGATCCTGCGCTTCGTCGAGCCGGCCGGCGGCACCCTGCTGCTGAACGGCATCCCCTACGCCGACCACCAGGTCCGCGCCCGGATCGCCTACGTCGAGCAGGAGACCCCGCTGGTCCCCGGCACGATCCGCGACAACCTGTGCTTCACCCACCCGGACGCCACCGACGCCGAACTCGCCGCCGCGCTCGCCGCCGTCCGCCTCACCGACCGCGTCGCCGCCCTGCCTCTCGGCCTGGACAACCCGGTCTCCTCCACCGAACTCTCCGGCGGCGAGCGTCAGCGCATCGCCCTGGCCCGCGCCGTCATCCGCACTCCCGACCTCCTGCTGCTCGACGAGGCCACCGCCCAGCTCGACGCGCTCACCGAGCAGGCCCTCCAGGAGTGCATCCGCGACCAGGCCCGCACCGGCGCCGTCGTCACCATCGCGCACCGCCTCTCCACCGTCCTCGACGCCGACCACATCGTCGTCCTCGAGTCCGGCCGCATCCGCGCCCAGGGCACCCATCCCGAGCTGCTGGAGACCGACACGCTCTACCGCAGCCTCGTCGAGGCCCTCCGCATCGGCACGCCGGAGGCCTCCCTCACCTGACGGCGCGGTGCCCCCGGCGCCGGTGCCGCGCACAGTGCGGCCGAAAGCAGGACCCGTGCGAGCCCGGCTCCACGGTCTCCTCGGTATCCGTCCGGCGGGCGGCGGGGATACCGATACTCAAGAGGTGGACGAGAGCGAACCAGCCGCGGCGCCGGCGACTCTTGAGCAGGTGGCTGGGCAGCGACTCAACCTGCTGAGCGGCCTGGCCGCCCCGCTGTACATCGTCAGCGCCTGCGTCACGGAGGGATTCTTCCGCTGGTTCATGATCACGATGGCGATATTCCTGATCGGGACGGGACTGATCCGCAGAAGGGCGACCAGCATGGCGGAGGCGCCCGTCTCCCTGGCCGCGTGCGCCGTGACGAACGCCGTGTGGGGCTGGCTGACGCCGCAGGTGCCGGTCCTGGCGACCGCCGCATTGATCATCTCGCTCATTTACGTCGCGTGGATCATGCCGCAGACGTACGCGCGGGGCGCGGTCGTCGTGATGCCGCTGATCTCTCTCGCGGCGCAGCTGGCCGCCGGCGTCACCGCTCGCCTCGCGATGCAGGTCCTGGGGCTCGCCCTGACCAACATGATCCTGGGAGCGTTGTTGCTGGCCATCCGGAACGCGATGGAACGTAGGATCGCCGAGGACACCCGCGCCCTTGACGACTCGATCGCCCGATTGCGGGTGGCCACCCGCACGGATGCCCTGACCGGAGTGGCCAACCGCCGCCGGCTCGACGAGATCCTCGCTCTGAAGTGGGAGAACGCCCGCGAGAGCGGAAGCACACTTGGCGCGATCATGGTGGACATCGACTACTTCAAGCTGTACAACGACCGTTATGGCCATCGCGGTGGCGACCTCTGCCTGAAGCGGGTCGCCGCGGCGCTGGCCGCGGGAGTCCGCGACACCGACGTCGTCGCACGCTACGGCGGAGAGGAATTCGTGGTGGTCGTGCCCGGCGCCGACCTGCCGAGCACGGCACAGATCGCCGAACGGCTCCGGCGATGCATCGCCGGCCTCGGCGAGGAACACCTTGCCGCCCCGGCCGGCCGAGTCAGCGTCAGCCTCGGGGCGGCCTCGGCCGTCCCCGCCATCGGCGGCACGGCCGAGGACCTGATCGAGCAGGCCGACCGTGGCCTCTACCACGCGAAGCGCGACGGCCGTGATCGCGTCGGCCTGGCCGAAAGGCCCCCCGCACCGGCGGGCGATGTCTCCGCCGGTCGTCAACGGTCCGTCGACCACGCGGGACAGTGACGGCATACCCGGTGATCTCGGTCTGGACAGCACAGTCCCGGCCGGCGTTCGCCGCCGGAAGCCGGGCCTCGTCAGGACGTCGAACGCGGCCGTGAACGCCGTCTCACCCAGCCGGCGCATTGCTGACGCCTCGCACGAGCTGTATACGGCACCAAGCAAGGACCGAATACGGCTCGACGGGTTGCCTGCCCCGCCACGTGCGAAAAGCCCGCGCTAGACACCGAACCGCGCCATCACGTCGTTCCGACAGCGACGAGGCGCGCTGCCACGGATGTCGTAGGCCTCAACGGCGGGCTGAGGTGTGCACCCGGTGGGTTTCGAGCACGCCTTTCACTCGTCGCAGAAGTGTTGCCAGCTTGAAGGGTTTGGTGACCAGCGGGATGGAATCGGGCAGCGGCCGGCTGTTCGCGGTCTGGTCAGCCGTGTAGCCGGACATGAGAAGGATGGGCATCGATGGTCGCGCATCGCGTACCGCGTCCAGGAACTCTGTCACCGGCATGCCAGGCATGACCACGTCGGACAGCAACAGGTCGAAGGCCTGACCGGTGTCGCGGACGAGTTCCAGCGCCTGGGATCGGATCGCGGTGTCCAGGACGGAGTAGCCCGCCCCGGACAGGATGCGGCATGCGATCTGCCGGATGCCGTCGTCGTCCTCGACGATCAGGATGCGCTCGCCGTCCCCTCGCAGGTCCGACTCGTCGTCATCACCGGACGGCTGCGCGGCGGCCGAGTGCACGGCGGCGGGCAGACGCACGGTGATCGACGTGCCCTCGCCGACCCGGGAGTCGAGCACGATCGATCCCGAGGCCTCTGTCACCGCCCCGTAGACGGTGGACAGCCCGAGGCCACTGCCCTGCCCCCGGCCTCTGGTCGTGAAGAATGGCTCGAAAGCGCGGCGCTTCACCTCCTCGGTCATCCCGCAGCCGGTGTCGCTCACGGTCAGGCAGACGTGGCGGTCGTCATCGGTGCCGGTGGCGAGGGTCAGCCGACCGCCGCCGGGCATCGCCGCGCGCGCGTTCACCACCAGGTTCATGACGATCTGCTCGAGTCGGCTTCGGTCGATGAACACCGGTGGAAGCGTCGGCCGGACCTCGATCCGGAAGTCGATGTCCTCGCCGATGGTCCGGCGCAGCAGGCGCTCGATCTCGGCGACGACGGCGTTGAGGTCGACGACCTCGGGCTGCGACGGCTGAAGGCGGCTGAAGATGAGCAACTGCCTGGTGAGCGCGGCAGCCCGGCCCGCCGCGTGATCGATGTTCTCGATGTCCTGCCGGCTCGGATGGTCCTCGCCGAGATCGTCGAGGACAAACCGGACGTACCCGCTGATCACTCCTAGCAGGTTGTTGAAGTCGTGTGCGATCCCGCCGGCCAACTGGCCGAGCGAGTCGAGGCGTTCGGCTTGGTGCAGTTGGTGCTCCAGCTCCTCTCGGCGGCGGGCGTCCAGCACCTGCTCGGTGATGTCGCGAAGCACCCCCTCACCGACGGCTGCGTCGTCGACGAGGACGAGCACCAGGCGCTGTTCGATCCAGGCGGGGCTTCCGTCCGGCAGGCGCCATCGCACGGTGAGCGGCTGCTCCGGTGGCGACTGCCAGGACCGGAGCAGCACGTCCCGGTCGGCGGGGTCGACCGCGGCGAAGAGCAGCTCCACGTCGCTCTGCAGCTGTTCCGGCGAGTGACCGGTGAGAGCGGTCGCGGCGGAGCTGATGTACTCCAGCCGCGGCGTGGCCCCCAGCCGGTAGCGGAACACGACGTCCTTCAGATGCTCGGCGACCAGCCGGAAACGGTCCTCGGTGCTGCGCAGCGCCGCCTCTGCCCGGCGTCGCTTCCGGCGTTCCTGAACCTCCGTCAGCTCTCGTTGCACCGCCGGAGCAAGCCGGGTGAGGTTGTCCTTGAGGACGAAGTCGTGCGCACCGGCGCGCATCAGCGCCGCGGCCGACTCCTCGCCGATCTGGCCGGAGACGACGATGAACGGTATGTCCAGGCCGGTGGCGTGCAGTAGTGCCAGGGCGGCCCGGGCGTCGAAGGACGGCATGCTGTTGTCCGAGATGATGATCTCCGGTGGGCTGTCCCGTAAGGCCTGAGTCATTCCCTCGGCGGTCTCGACCCGCTCGTACTCGATGTCGAGACCGGAGCGGCGCAGTCGGCCGGTGACGAGCAGCGCGTCGTCCTCGCTGTCCTCGATCAGCAGTACCCGGGTGGCCGCCATGGTTCAGCCCGCCGCTCGGTGCCGCGCGGACTGGTTCACGAGCAGCCAGTAGCGGCTGAGCAGCCGGATCGTGTTCAGGAACTCGTCGAAGGCGACCGGCTTACGGACGAAGCTGTTCCCGCCCAGGTCGTAGGTCTGCACGATGTCCCGGTCCTCGGAGGAGGTGGTCAGCACGACGACCGGTAGATAGCGGGTGCGCTGGTGTCCACGAATCCTTCGCAGCACCTCCAGCCCGCCGACCTTGGGCATGTTCAGATCGAGTAGAACCAGTGCGGGCAGCGGCTGCTGCCCGTCCTCCGGGAAGAGGCACCTCAGCGCCTCTTCACCGTCCGAGGCGACCTCGACGGTGTTGGTGATGTCGTTCTTGCGTAGGGCACGCAGGGTGAGTGCTACATCGTCGGCGCTGTCGTCCACCAGAAGAATCCGTCCTTGGCTGCTGGTCATCGCCCCTCCCTCGCGCTCATCAGGTTGAAATAGAAGGTTGCGCCACGGCCGGGCTCGGCCTCGGCGACGATGTGGCCGCCGTGCCGGCGTACGACACGGGCGACGATGGCGAGGCCGATCCCGGTGCCCTCGAAATCAGCCGTGGAGTGCAGCCGCTGGAAGGCGTTGAAGAGCTTGTCGGCGTATTGCATGTCGAAGCCCGCGCCGTTGTCGCGCACGAAGACGAACTCCTCACCATCGCGTTGGCAGCCGCCGACTTCGATCGCTGGGTCGTCGCGCTGCCCGGTGAACTTCCAGGCGTTGGCGAGCAGGTTGTGCAAGGCGAGTCGCACCAGGTGCGGGTCTCCGTACAGCGTGAGGTTCTCCGCGACACTCAGCCGCACCGGCCTGGCGGGATCCGCGGCGCGCAGGTCGGCGACGATGTCCTCGGTCATCGCGGTCAGGTCGAAGATCTCTCGGGCGAGCTCGACGCGGGTCGCCCGGGAGAGGTTCAACAGATCGTCGATCATTCGGCCCATGCGCTGCACGTTGCGCTTGAGCCGCCCCAGGTAATCCTTGCCGGTGTCGTCGAGGACGTCGGCGTAGTCGTCCAGCAGCGCCTCGCTGAACCCGTGCAACGACCGCAACGGCGCGCGCAGATCATGCGAGACGGAGTAGGCGAACGCGTCCAGCTCGCGGGTGGACGCCTCCAGCTCGGCGGTACGCTCGCGGACCCGTTTCTCCAGGTCGGTGTTGAGCTGTCGGACCTGCTCCTCGGCCTGCTTGCGATCCGTGATGTCGGTGGAGATGCCGCACACCGCGTACGGTTCGCCACTGCTGTCCAGTACCGGGAACTTCACGGAGATGTACGTGCGAAGACCGTCCGCGCTGTCCGCGGTCTCCTCGTATTGAACGGTGGTCCCTGCCCGGGCCACGGCGAGGTCGTTCGCCCGCAGGCCGTCGGCCAGCTCCGGCGGGAAGACACCGTGGTCGGTGAGATTCACGACCTGCTCCCGCCGCACCCCGAAGAGCCGTTCCCACTCGCGGTTCACCAGGATGTACTGTCCGTTGTCAATGCGCTTCATGTAGATGTTCGACTTGGTGTTGTCGATCAGTTTCAGCAGCTGGCTGTGGCTGACTGCCGCCTCCTGCCGAGCGTCGGCGCGGGCACGCTCCATCCGGGCCACCGTCCAGGCGGCGAACAGCCCGAAGGCGACCAGGGAGGCGACACCCAGGCCGGTCAGCACCGGGGCGAATCTGTCCGGGCCGAGCCAGATGGCCACCCCGGTGACGGACAGCGTGCCGGCCAGCGCCACGGCCAGCGTGCGAACCAGGCGGCGGGATTCGGGGCCGCTGACGCTGAGTCGGCCGAGCAGGCCGTCGCGGGGGCGGGCCGCCAGGGTGCCGAGCACCACGAGAGCGAACCCGGCCGCCGCGGGCAGCGCCACCGCACCGAAAGCGTCCGCCGGGTCTTCGCCGTAGCGCCCGCCCGCCGCCGCGTAGAGGCATCCGTAGCAGGTCACCAGGCAGAGGCAGCCGGCGACGGCCAGGAAGCCGTGTGCGACGGTCGAGGCCCGTTCATCGAGGAAGGCGAAGGCCGCTTGAGCGGCGGCGGCCAGCAGCAGGCCGGCCGCCATCGTGATCTGACCGGAACGGCTGCCGTCCCTCCCGCCGACCGCCAGGGCCAGCGCCAGCGCTGCGGTGAGCAGGCCGGCGAGCGACACCACGCGGGAAAGGGCCACCCCGCCGGAAGAGCCGGTGGCTCTCGACAGCAGCGGCAGCGTGAGGCCCAGCGGGACCAGGGCCGCGGCGATCCCGGGCTCGGTCCGGTCGAGCGCATCCGGACCCGGAAGCACGACGTCCCAGCCGGGGAGCATCGCACCGCCGAGGGCGACCGCGAGCACGCCGGCCGCGGTGGTCACCACCAACCGGCCGGACGCGGAGGACCGCGTGGCGGTGATCTTCGTGGACGTGTCTGGAAGCGGGCCGCTCACCCGGGCGCGATCAACCGGCGGATCCTCAGCGGGTCTGCTCACCGTCGGCGTGACTGCCATGGCGGCTCCCCCGGATGCGCCTCGGGCGGCGACGTAGCTGAGATTTGACGATATCAGCTTATAACATGATTTATCGCTTACAGCGGATTTGCGAGTTCATACGAAATGCGCAGCGTCCGCAGTGACAGCTCAGCCAGCCGGAGTACCTCCTTGTGGTCGGTGCCCGCGCCGTGCACGATCCCCAGATAAGCCAGGGTGCCGTCCCGCCAGTCGATCCGGTCGCCAGGCGACGTGAACACCTCGACCGCCTGGATGCCCCGGTACGCGAGCAACTCCTCCGTGCCGGTCAGGCTCCGGAGGCTCACCGCGGCCATCGGCGGGGTGATGAAGAGCTGAAAGGCATGCCGCCGGTAACCGCCCTCCGGCGCGCCCCCGCTCCGGCCCAGCGCCGCGAGCAGCGCGGCCCGGATGAGGTCGAACCCGCGTGCCCTCCGGATCAGGTCGGCCACGTAGCCGCCGACCCGGCCGTTGACCTCGATGATCGTCGGCTGGCCGGCACCCAGCTTCACCTCGGTGTGGGTCACGCCGTGGGTGACCCCGAGCGCGTGCAGGGCGCGAGTCGTCACGCCCAGCACCGCCTCGCGGGCGGCGTCGCCGAGGGTGCTCGGGACGACGTACCCGGTCTCGCGCAGCGGCTCCGCCAGCGGAAACTTGCCGGTGATCTCAATATGCTGGATCCGCCCGTGCGACGTCACCGACTCGACCGATACGTAGTCGGCCCAGTCCGCCCCGGCGATCGCCGCCTGACCGGTCAGCACCTCCTCCAGAACGAACTCACCGTCACCGAACTCGTGCAGCCGGGTCGCCGCCTCGGTCCGCGTGTCGACCCGGCAGGTGCGTGCGCTGCCCGCGCCGCGCCGGGGCTTGAGGACGGCAGGCAGCCCGATCTCGTCCAGCGCGGCGTGGAGGTCGGCCGGCCCGCGGACGATCCGGCACCGGGTCTCCTGCACCCCGGCCTCGGCGAGTCGCCGCCGCTGGGTGAACTTGTCGGTCAGCGCCCGCGCGGTGTCCGGGTCGTGGAAGGCCAGGCCACGCCGCGCGGCCAGCCGGGCAGTCCGCACGATCTGCTGCTCGCTGAAGGTCACGATGCCGTCGAGAGCGGCGCACTCGGCAAGCGCGAGAATCTGGTCGTCGCTGAGACCGGTGATGTCGCAGGTGGCCGCCAGCGCTCCGACCTCCGCCGCTACGCCGCGCACATAGGGTGACTCGTGGTCGCACAGGAAGATCACGGTGGCCAGGCCACGCGCGGCGGCCAGCACGCTCAGCGGGGTGGCCGCGCCGAAATCGAGCACCACGGCGATCCGGGGCGGGATCATCGGGCGGCGGCCGTGGCCGGCGGGAAGAACCCGGAGCGCCGGAAGAACCGCACGTAATGCTCCAGCAGCGCCGCGTCGACCGGAGGCATCCGGATGCCCGACCCGAACAGGGCCCGCTCGGCGTTCACCCGCCCGAAGTGCGGGAACACCGAGCGAAAGTACAACTCCTTGACGACCATCCCGCTGGGGCTGCGGTCCACCCACAGCGGGATGAACGGCGTGAACGGATGCTCGGGATGGTCACACACGTGTGCGATGGCCGCCGCCACCCAGTCCGGAAGGGGCACGAATCGCACCGGGTAACCCTGCGCACGCAGCACCTGCACCAGGTCACCGAGCATCGCGGGCCGCGGGTTCGCCAGGTGGTAGGTGCGTGTGCCGGCGGTATGGTGCAACGCGATGTGAACGATCTGCGCCGCGAGCACGTCCACCGGCACCAGGTCGAGGGTGACGTCCACATCCGGTGCGAGCCCGAGGTCGACGATGAGCCGGAAGAGCGCGCACGTCGCGTTCTCCAGGTTCCACGCCCCGCTGACCAGATCGCCGGACACCTCGTAGGGCCGGTGAACGCTCACCGGCAGTCCGTCCGCGGCGGCCCGGGCCAGCACCTGCTCGGCGACCCACTTGCTCTCGGTGTACCCCATCGCCAGCTGTTCCGGATGCGCCAGCGGTGTGTCCTCGCCGACGTCGCGTATTCCCACCGCCCCGAAACCCGACAGCACCGCCAGCGTCGAGACGAAGTGCACCGGCACCCTTCCGTGCCGCCCCGCGAGCCGCACGATCTCCCGGGTTCCGTGCACGGTCACTGCCGCCAGGCGCTCGAAGGGGTAGGTGAAATTCACATACGCCCCGGCGTGCAGCACGAAGCGACTCTGTCGCGCCACTCGATCCGCATCCTCGTCGGACATTCCCAGCCCCGGCGCCCCGAGATCGCCGGTCACGGCCACGACGCGGTCCGCCGGCAGTTGACCGAGTCCGTAGGCGGCCTGTGCCGCCGCCAGCCGGCGCAGCCCGTGCGCATCGTCCTCCGCTCGTACCAGGCACACCACCCGGGCATCCGTCCGCTCGACGAGCCGGCGCAGCAGGTAGCTACCGAGAAATCCGGTCGCACCGGTCAGGAACACGTCCCGGGCCGACTGCCGCGGCACACGCGAACCAAACCCTTCCAGCGGTACGGATGCCGCCCGCGCCTCCCGCCAGAGGTCGAGCGGCGCCGCGCCGCCCCGTGCGTCGGCTGCCCCGGCGCGTACCTCCTCCACCGCCAGGGCACATCCCGCCAGCGTCGGGTCGGCCAGCAGCCGCACCGTCAGGAACCGGCTCGCCGCCGGGTCGATGCCGAAGGTCGTCCGAAGCCGGGCGAAGACGCGGGCGGCCAGCAGCGAGTTACCGCCCAGCGCGAAGAAGTCGTCGGCAGCGGTCAGCTCGTCGTCACTGATCTCGAGCACCTCGGCCCAGATCCGCGCCATGCCGACCTCGGTGGGGGTGCTCGGAGCACGACCCGGCATCTCGTTCGGTGCGGACGCGAGAACGGTGCGGTCGACCTTGCCGGAGCCGGACAGCGGCATCCGGGCTACCGGCAGGATCCGGGACGGCACCATGAACGCCGGCAGCCGGCGCGCGAGGTGGTCCCGCAGTTCGGCACCGCCGGCCGCATCGGCGTTCCGCTCCGGCACGTAGTAGGCGATGATCGCCCGGTGGTCCGGATCGCCGGCGGTCAAGGTCACCGCGGCCTCCGCGACCCCGGGAGCCCGCGCGAGAACCGCCTCGATCTCGTCCAGCTCGACCCGCATCCCGCGCAGCTTCACCATCCGGTCGCGCCGGCCGAGGAAATCGAGGTCACCACTCGGCAGCCACCGCGCCCGATCCCCGGTGCGGAACATCCGCCCGCCGGCCGGCTGGCCCGACGGGTCGGGCACGAACCGGTCCGCGGTCAGCATCTCGTCGTTCAGGTAACCGAGCGCGATCCCGTCGCCGCCCACCCACAGCTCACCCTCCTCCCCGACGCCGGCCGGAACGCCGGCGTCGTTGACGACCAGGCAACTGGAGTTGTCGACCGGCCGCCCGATCGGGATGGTCGCCGCGCCCGGCCGTACCTCACTGACCCGGTAGGTGGTGGAGAAGACGGTGTTCTCGGTCGGCCCGTAGCCGTTGAGCAGCGCGCCGGGCGGTCCCGTCGCCAGCACCCGCCGCACCAGGTCAGGACGGAGCACATCGCCGCCCGTGATCAGACAGCGAAGCCGGGCGAACATGGCGGGCCGCGACTGCGCACACTGGTGGAAGATGCCCGCCGTCAGCCACGACACGGTCACCCGCTCCGCCATCAGCAGCGCCGCCAGACGTTCCGGGTCGAGCAGGGCCCCGTCGTCGACGACCACCAGGGCCGCACCGTTGAGCAGCGCCCCCCAGATCTCGAAGACCGAGGCGTCGAAGGTCAGACGTCCGGTGGCGGAGACCCGGTCGGCGGCGGTGATCCGGATGGTGCCGGCGGCCAGCGCCAAGCGGGCCACCGCCCGATGGGGCACGGCCACGGCCTTCGGCACACCGGTCGTCCCCGAGGTGAACAGCACATAGAGCGCGTCGCCGCCACGGCGCGCGACGGACACCGGCTCCGGGTCGCGACCGTTCGCGGCGATCATCACCGGCGACACACTGATCCCGGCCGGTGCCGCTCCCTCGCCCGGCAGAGCGACGACCCGCGCCAGCGACAACTCGCCGACCAGCTGGTCCAGCCGACCGGCCGGGTCGCGTGGATCCAGCGGCACGTAGACGCCCCCGGCCTTGACGATCCCGAGCATCGCCACCGGAGCCTCCAGGCACCGGTCGCCCAGGATTCCGATCTGCTCGCCGGGCCGCACGCCGCTCGCGACCAAGTGAGTCGCGAGCAGGTCCGAGGCTCGATTCAGCTCCGCGTAGGTGATCTGCCGACCACCGTGCACGACAGCGATCGCCGCCGGCGTCCGGGCCACCTGACGCCGGAAGAGCACTGCCATCGACATGTCGTCCGGGTAGGCAGTCCGCGGTCCCCGCCGGACATCCGAGATCGGGGCGTTCGGTTCTTGACGCGACATCGGCTCACTCCGCCCTCATAGGCGAGTGTGCGCGCCGGCCGCCCTGCCGGGCCGCACAAGTCGCCGACCGGAGAGTTCCTTCTCTGGTCACCGTCCAGTATGAACCACCGAGGCCGGCCACTGCCTGCTCGCCGTGCTCCGCGACGACAGCCCGGCGCCGGTCGCCCCCGGCGACCGCGAGACTCGGGACCACACCGAGACGTTCGAAGGCGATAGCGGCCACCCGCGCAAGGAGTCCTCCGAGCAGGCAAACGAGCCCGGCTACCTCGTAATGTCCGGTGTCGCCGAGTTCTGCCCGGACTATGCCCGGAAGGAGATCAAAAAAACGCGGCCCCCGGAATCCAGGGACCGCGTCTTGACCTGCAACTTCCTTCGTAGCGGGGGCCAGATTTGAACTGACGACCTCTGGGTTATGAGCCCAGCGAGCTACCGAGCTGCTCCACCCCGCGTCGGCTTCCAGAACACTACCCCAATGGCCGCCCGAGCCGCAAAACGGCCCCCGGCGGCGTGCACCGGGGGCCGTTCTCCGGGAACGGTCAGCCCTGCGGGCTGGGTGACGTGGCGGCCTTCTGGGCCGTGTCCCACTCCTTCATGGCCGCGTCGAGCTCGGTCAGCGCCCGGCCGTAGCGTGCGAAGTCGCCGGACTGCTGCGCGTTCCGGACCTCGGTGATCGCGGCCTGGACCCGGTCCGCGGCCTGGTCGAGGCTGACGTTGCCGGCCGGCGCGGTCGGTGTCGCGTTCGGCGTGGGCGTGGCCGGTGCCGCCGGTGACGCGGACCCGGTCGGTGCCGGTGTCGCCGGTGCGCCGCCGGGCTGGTCCGGTGGCGTGGACGGCGGCGAGGTCTGCCCGCGTCTCGCCCGGTCGACCAGCGTGTTGATGCCCTCGGTGATGCTGTTCGCGAGCACCACGTACTTGCCGTCGCCGTAGGAGAGCAACACCCTCTGGAGCAGCGGGTACGCGCTTTCGTCGTTGCTCTGCACGTAGATCGGCTCGACGTAGAGTATGCCGTTGCCGAACGGCAGCGAGAGCAGGTTGCCGTAGTCGATCCGGGCCGCGCCGTCCGCGGTCAGCTGGCTGATCGCGGTTCGCGCGTCGCCTTCCGTGGTCATTCGCTGGAAGACCTGTTCCGGGCCGAGCACGGGTGTGGAGTCGGGTAGTTCGAGGACCTGCAGTTGCGGGTTCCCGGCCTCGTCGTACCAGCCGGACATGATCGAGGCGAGGTTCTGCCGTTTCGCCGGGCTGAGCGCGGAGGTGAGCTGGAACGTCGTCTCGGTCTGCGTGCCGAGCTGGGTGTTGAGGTAGTACGGCGGCTGCTTGGTCTGCGAGTCGGACTGGCCGGGCGTGTTCGGCACGGCCCAGAAGTCGTCACCGGTGAAGAAGCCGCCCGGGTCGGTCACGTGGAACCGGGAGAGCAGGTTGCGCTGCACCTTGAACAGGTCGGCCGGGTAGCGCAGGTGCTCGGCGAGCGCGGCCGGGATCTCCGACTTCGGCTTGATCAGGTCGCCGCCGAACGCCTTGTTCCACGCCTTGAGCACCGGGTCCTGTGTGTCGAACTCGTAGAGCGTGACGGTCCCGTCGTACGCGTCGACGGTCGCCTTGACCGAGTTACGGATGTAGTTGACGTCCTGCCCGGCCAGCGCGAACGCGCCGGCGCCGGTGGTGGCGTCCTCGGTCTCGGTCTGCAGGTTGATCCGCTGCGAGTACGGGTACGTCGCGGACGTCGTGTAGCCGTCCAGGATCCAGACGATCTTGCCGTCCACCACGGACGGGTACGGGTCGCCGTCGATGGTGAGGAACGGCGCGACCTTCTCCACCCGGGAGCGCGGGTCGCGCACGTACATCAGCCGGGAGTTGTCGTTGACCGCGTCGGAGAGCAGGAAGTTCGTCTCCGCGTTCTTGACCGCGTAGAGCAGCCGCCGGGTGAGCGACCCGATCGGGATGCCACCGGCGCCGGTGTACGTGTAGTACGTGTTGGTGTTGCCCGCGCCGGGCCGGTCGAACTCCGCGTTGTCACCCTCGGAGGCCGAGCCGACGATCGCGTAGTCGTTGGCCTCCTCGCGGGTCTGCTCGCCGTAGTAGACGCGCGGCTGGTCGACCTTGATCAGCTCTTCGTTGGAGTTGCACTCCTGCTGCTGCTCGCCCTGCGCCGGGTCCTCCTGGGCATCGTTGAGGAAGCCGGAGACGAAGTACGGCTGGCCGTTGCAGACCACCCGGTTCGCCGGCGCGGCCACCAGCCCGTACCCATGGGTGTAGACGGTGTGGCGGTTGATCCAGTTGTTCTGCTGGTCGGTCAGCTCGCTGTAGTTGATCTCCCGGACGCCGACCACGTAGTCCTGGCTCTTGCCGTCGACCTGGTAGCGGTCGATGTCCAGCTTCGCGCCGAAGTCGTAGAAGCCGCGGACCTGCTGGAGCTGCGTGTACGTCTCGGAGACGAGCTGCGGGTCGAGCAGCCGGATGTTCGGCACGATGGACGGATCGGTGGTCAGCTCGGCCGGCGGCGTCAGCGTGTTCGCGCCGAACGCCTGGACGTCGCTGGCCGAGACGCCGAACGCGTCCCGGGTGGCGACGATGCTTCGCTCGATGTATTTCGCTTCCTTGTCCCGGATGCTCGGGTTGACCTCGAAGGTCTGCACCGCCCAGGGGTAGATGCCGCCGATCGCGACCGCGGAGATGCCGAGCAGCGCCAGCGAGACGCCGGGCCAGGTGAGGTTCCGCATGACCGCGTTGGAGAACACGATGATCGCGATGGCCACCACGATCGAGATGTACGCCAGGATCTCCTTCGCCGGCAGCAACGCGTTGATGTCCGCGTAGCCGGCGCCGTACAGCTCGGTGCCGCTGTTGTAGTTGAGCAGCAGCGCCCGCCGGTCGAGCACGTAGGCGACCGCCTTGAGCAGCACGAACATCGCGACCAGCGAGGTCAGGTGGGCGCGCGCGGCCGTGGTCATCCGGTCGCCGATGCCCTGCAGCCGGACGCCGCCGAAGATGTAGTGCACGGCGAGCGCGCCGATCACGGACAGCACCACGGCGGTGAAGCCGGCGCCGAGCAGGTAGCGCCAGAACGGGTACTCGAAGACGTAGAAGCCGATGTCCACGCCGAACTCGGGGTCGGCGATGCCGAACGGCTGCGCGTTGCGGAACAGCAGCCAGTCCTGCCAGCGGCTCTGCGCGGAGAGGCCGGCGAACAGGCCGACGATGACGGACAGCACCGCGATCCAGGTGCCGACCCGCGGCGTCAGCACCATCCGGTACCGCTCCAGCGTGGCCTGTTCGGCGGACGGCGGCCGCAGCATCGGGCGCAGCCGGAACGCCAGGTAGAGGTTGCCACCGACGATCACGGCCATCGCCGCACCGACCGCCAGGAAGAGCAGCAGCTGGGTGATCAGCTTGCCGGTGAAGACCTGCGTGAACGCGACCTCGTCGAACCACAACCAGTCGGTCCAGGCATCGACGCCCCAGCCGAGCAGGGTGAACAGGACGAACACCCCGATCAGGACGCCGATGGTCGCGCGGCCACGCCGGCTCATCCTCGGTAGGGGACTGTTACGCACCACCACGGTTGGCTCTCCGCCCGCTATAGGTCCTGCGCCAGCCGGTGCCTTCCGGCCGGAGTTGTCTGTGTTACACGCACAAGACTACGGCCTGTGGTCACCGGAGTCGTCACGCGCCTCGCTCACGTTCTGATCTCACAAACGCCGTCCTTACAGGAAAAACTCAGCAAAGCTCGGGGGTACGACCGGCGCGCATCGCATCCAGGGCGGACAGCGCGTCATCGAGCGTAGCCACTTTGTACATCGGCAGCCCGGCCACCGCGTTCTGCTTCGCCTCCGCGCAGTTGCCCGCCGGCACCAGGAACACCTCGGCGCCGGCTCGCTTCGCGCCGACCAGCTTCTGCGGGATGCCGCCGATGTCGCCGACGTTACCGTCCCCGTCGATCGTGCCGGTGCCCGCGACGACCTTCCCGCCGGTCAGATCCTCCGGCGTGAGCTTGTCGACGATGCCGAGCGTGAACATCAGGCCGGCGCTCGGCCCGCCGATCTCGTCCAGCTTGATCTCCAGCGTGAACGGCGGCTTCTCCTGGATCTCCACACCGATCCGCGGCTGGCCGTCCATCTCCTGCGTGGTGATCTGCACCGTGGTCCGCTGACCGGACCGGGTCACGTCCAGCGTGCGCGCGGTCCCGGCCGGCTTCGCCCGGACCAGCTCGGTCAGCCCCGGCGCGGACGCGACCGCGGTGCCGTCCACCGCGGTGATCACGTCGCCGTCCTGCAGCTTGCCGGCGGACGGGCCGTCCTGTGCGACCTTCGCGACGGTGACCAGGATCGGCAGGCCGAGCTGCCGCAGCGCGGCGGTCTCCGCCGTGCTCTGCGACGCCTGGAACTCCTCCGCGTTGCGCTGGTCGACCTGATCCTCGGTCTCGTCCGGCGGGTAGATCAGCTCGCGCGGCACGACCGCCTCGGTGCCGTCGAACCAGCCCAGGATCGCGCTCACCAGGTTCGGCTCGGGCTGGACGCCGACCGTGGTCAGGCGCAGCTGCCCGGCCGAGGTGGACGTCTCGGTGCCGGCGATCTGGATGATCTCGGCGTCCTTGTCCTTGCCGAGTGTGTCGACGGTCGGGCCGGGCTTGAGGATCACGTAGGGGATCGGGGCGTACACGGCCGCCATGGTCAGCACGAAGGTGATGAGCGCACCGGCAAGGACCGTGAAGCCACGACGTTTCATGTCGCTGAGCGTACCCACAGCGGTGTGGCTGTTCGTTTCCTGTGCATCCGGTACCGATTCGCTATGAGCGCAAGGCCGGGAGCGGCCGGAACTCCTCCGGCGCGCGTACCGTTGAGGACGTGCCTGACATCCCGTTCGGTTTCGCCCTGCCGGGCGCACAGCCGCCCGACCCCAACGACCCGCAGCAGATGCAGCAGTTCATGGTGCAGCTGCAACAGCTCCTCGCGTCGCCGGGCAACGGCCCGGTGAACTGGGACCTGGCCAGGCAGGTGGCGCTGAGTCAGCTCTCCGCGGGCGGCGACGCCTCCGTCTCGCCGTTCGAGCGGAACTCGGTCACCGAGGCGCTGCAACTCGCCGACCTGTGGCTCAACCCCGCCTCCGCGTTGCCCTCCGGCATCCGCACCAGCGTCGCCTGGAACCGGGCGGAGTGGGTCAACCGGACGCTCGACGTCTGGAAGAAGCTCTGCGATCCGGTCGCCGGCCGGATGGTCTCGGCCATGGGCGACCTGGTGCCGGAGGAGGCGCGCGACCAGCTCGGCCCGATGCAGGCGATGGTCGCCACGCTCGGCGGCGCGCTCTTCGGCGGCCAACTGGGCCAGGCGCTCGGCTCGCTCGGCGCCGAGGTGCTCTCCGCCGGCGACATCGGCCTCCCGCTCGGCCCGGCCGGCATGGCCGCGCTGGTCCCGGCCAACATCACGGCCTACGGCAGGGGCCTCGAGCTCCCCGAGGACGAGGTCCGGCTCTACGTCGCACTCCGCGAGGCCGCCCACCAGCGCCTCTTCGAGCACGTCCCCTGGCTTCGCGCGCACGTCCTGGGCGCCGTCGAGTCGTACGCGGCGGGAATCACCGTCAACCGCGAGGCGATCGAGGAGGCGATGGGCCGCATCGACCCGGGCAACCCGGAGTCGATGCAGGCGATGGCGCTGGAGGGCATCTTCAGCCCGGAGGACACGCCGCAGCAGAAGGCCACGCTCAACCGCCTGGAGACCGCACTCGCGCTGGTCGAGGGCTGGGTCTGCCACGTGGTCGACTCCGCCGTCGCGGACCGCCTGCCCAACGTGGTCCGGCTCGGCGAGGCGTTCCGCCGCCGCCGCGCCGCCGGTGGTCCGGCCGAGCAGACGTTCGCCGCGCTGGTCGGCCTGGAGCTGCGCCCGCGCCGGCTCCGCGAGGCCAACGCGCTGTGGGCCGCGCTCACCGAGCACCGCGGCGTCGCCGGCCGCGACGCCATCTGGAGCCACCCCGACCTGCTCCCCACGGACGACGACTTCGCGCACCCGGAGGTCTTCGCCCGCTCGCAGCTCGACTTCGACATCGCCGAGCTGGACGACCTACCCAGCGTCGACGAGCCCAGCATCGACGAGCCCAGGGCCGACGAGCCGCCGTCGGACCCGGAGTCCGGGCCCGCGAAGTCCTGAGCCTCAGCCGCCGAGGAGGGCCCGGGTCACGTCCCAGCCCTCCACGGCGGGGTCCAGCGCATGCAGGTCGTCCGGCGTGCGCAGCCGCCGCCACTCCGGCGCCGACCCCACGTGCTCCGATCGCTCCGCCGCCCGCCGCAGCGCCCCCGGATCACCACTATCAAGATCGAAATCCGGCAACCACGGGGGTACGGGCAGGTTCGCCGCCACCCCGACCAGTCCCGGGCCCGCATCCGCTCGCGCAACCGCCAGCGGCCGGGTGGTGAGCGGCCGCAGCAGCTTCCCCACGGTCAGCCCCGGCAGGTTCGGCGCATCCCCGGCCACCAGCGCGGCCTGCTCATAGCCGTCCGCTGCCGCCGCCGCGAAGATGCCCGCCGCGTCCAGCCTCGCCACCTCGTAGACCGGCATCCCCGGCCACCGGATCCCGTCCGCCAGCGCCCGGTCCGCTCCGGTCACCGCGATCGCGGCGTCCACCTGCGCCAGCCCGCGCAGCAGATCCACCACGTCCTCGGCCAGCGCCGCCCGCCACTTCCCCGGCTCCATCCCCGGCGGAGCCCACTCCACCGGCACCAGCACCGCCACCGCCACCCGCCGCGTCATCCCCCCACGCTATCCCCCGCCGGACCACGGCGAATTCCCCGCCGTACCACGGCGAATTCCCGCCGAACCACGGCTAATTCCCCGCCGGACCACCGCGGATCCCTCGCCGACCCCGCGGACCCCCGGCCGACCACGGCGCATCCCTTGCCGGACCACCGCGGATCCCTCGCCGACCCCGCGGACCCCCGGCCGACCACGGCGGATCCCTTGCCGGACCACCGCGGATCCCTCGCCGACCCCCGCGCGACCACGGCGGATCCCTTGCCGGGCCACTACGATCACGGTCGTGAATGACACGGCCACACGGATGGTTGACGCGGCAACGGCCTGGCTGGCCGCGCTCGACGACGCGCAGCGGGGTGCGGCGCAGCTGCCGTGGCACTCTCCGGACCGGCGCCGCTGGTTCTACACGCCGACCGACCACGGCGGCCTGCCGCTGTCACAGATGTCGTCCGTGCAGCAGCAGGCGGCGATGCGGCTGCTCGCCACCGGACTCTCCGAACCCGGCTACGTGACGGCGTCGACCATCATCGGCCTGGAGAACGTGCTCGACCGGACGGAGGGCTGGAGCGTCACCGCCGGCCGCCCGCGGGGCCGCGACCCCCAGCTGTACTGGCTGCGCGTCTTCGGCACGCCCGCCCGCACCGGCCCGTGGTCCTGGCGTTTCGGCGGCCACCACGTCTCCGTGCACCACCTGGTCCTCGACGGCGAAGTCCGATCCAGCACCCCCAGCTTCCTCGGCGCCGACCCCGCGTCCTCCCCGCTGCTCGGCGGACACCTGCTGCGCCCCCTCGGCGCGGCCGAGGACCTCGCCCGGCAGCTGCTGTCCTCCCTGGACCCCGGTCAGCTGGCGCACGCGGTGATCAGCCCCGTCGCCCCGGTCGACATCGTCGGCGGCAACCGCCCCACCATCGCGCACGACGACCGGGTCATCCCGCTCCCCGACGTCTTCAACAACCTCACCGACCCGGACCTGCGCCGCCAGACCGCGGACAGCCACGCACGCGCCGTCGACCACGCCGGCTTCCGCGCCGAACACGACGACGCCGTCTCCCTGACCACGCTCCCCAAGGGCATCCCAGCCGCCTCGCTCACACCACCCCAGCAGCGAACACTCCGCTCCCTGCTGGACGTCTTCGTCGGCCGCGCCCCCACCGAGGTGGCCGCCCGCGAGGCGGCGAAGTACGCCGGCACCCTGCTCGACGACATCCACTTCGCCTGGGCCGGCGACACCCGCCCCGGCACCCCCCACTACTACCGCCTCCAGGGCCCAACCCTGCTGGCCGAGTACGACAACACCCAGCGCGACGCCAACCACGTCCACACCGTCTGGCGCACCCCCACCAACGACTTCGGCGACGACATCCTCGCCCACCACTTGACCGAATTCCACAGCTAGCGCACACCCCCGTCCGCCGGCCGTCCCGTCCCGTCCCGTCCCGCGGAACGTTCGTGGACAGCCCGCTGACGCCGCCAGGCCGGTCACGGCCGCCAGGCCGGTCACGGCCGCCAGGCCGGTCACGGCCGCCAGGCCGGTCACGGCCGCCAGGCCGGTCACGGCCGCCAGGCCGGTCACGGCCGCCAGGCCGGTCACGGCCGCCAGGCCGGTCACGGCCGCCAGGCCGGTCACGGCCGCCAGGCCGGTCACGGCCGCCAGGCCGGTCACGGCCGCCAGGCCGGTCACGGCCGCCAGGCCGGTCACGGCCGCCAGGCCGGTCACGGCCGCCAGGCCGGTCACGGCCGCCAGGCCGGTCACGGCCGCCAGGCCGGTCACGGCCGCCAGGCCGGTCACGGCCGCCAGGCCGGTCACGGCCGCCAGGCCGGTCACGGCCGCCAGGCCGGTCACGGCCGCCAGGCCGGTCACGGCCGCCAGGCCGGTCACGGCCGCCAGGCCGGTCACGGCCGCCAGGCCGGTCACGGCCGCCAGGCCGGTCACGGCCGCCAGGCCGGTCACGGCCGCCAGGCCGGTCACGGCCGCCAGGCCGGTCACGGCCGCCAGGCCGGTCAGGCCGGTCACGGCCGCCAGGCCGGTCACGGCCGCCAGGCCGGTCACGGCCGCCAGGCCGGTCACGGCCGCCAGGCCGGTCACGGCCGCCAGGCCGGTCACGGCCGCCAGGCCGGTCACGGCCGCCAGGCCGGTCACGGCCGCCAGGCCGGTCACGGCCGCCAGGCGCCGCCTTCGGCGGAGCGCCGGCGGCGGGCGGTGGCGATCGAGCGAACGGTCCGGGCGGGTTGCCGCAGGACGTCGTTGGCGGTGAAGCGCAGCACCAGCCATCCCGCTTCTTCCAGATTCCGGATGCGAGCGATGTCGTTCTGAAACGTCTGAGGATCCCGGTGGTGATCGCCGTCGTACTCGATCGCGATCCCCAACTCCGGATAGGCGAGGTCGACTCTGGCCAGCCAACGGCCGCCCGCCGTGGTGGCGTCGTGCTGGGAGACCGGCCGCGGCAGCCCCGCATCCGTGATCAACAGGCGCAGCAACGTCTCCATCGGCGACTCGGTCAGCGGCTCCGCCTCCTCCAGCCGCGCCGCGACCACAGCGGCTCCCGGCCAGCTGGAGCGGCTCGCCACGAACGCCCTCAGCCGGTCGAGCCGGACGACCTTGCGATGCAGGATCGCGTCCAACATCATGATCGCGAATCGCCGGTCGGGCCGCCGCCCCAGATCGAAGGCCGTCCGCGCCGGGCTGGTGACCGGCAGCCCGGCGAACGACGCCAGATCCTCCGCCGGCACGGAGCCGTGCCGGACGGCCAGCCGAGGTCGTGACCTCAACCGTCGGGCATGCGGCACCGTGACAATCACCGGCGCATTCCGGCGCGGACCGGTCGCGCCCCAGAGAAATGCGGCACTGGTCTCGCTGATCGCCCCACCAGATGGCAGGACGAGTGCCGCCGCCTCGCACCACATCCGATGATCATTGGCGGCAAAACTCGCCGCCTCGACATAGACACCGTGAAACAGACGGCGCCACGCCGCGGAACGCAGTTGCTCGCGCGTGACAAGCCCCTGCGCAACGGCTTGATCAGCGCGAAAGGGCACGATCGTGAGCTGTCGCGGAACCGAGTCCCTTCGAATCACGCCCGCAGTCTCCCCCACCCCTGTGACACTTTCCCGACGCCTCTAGATCAGCGATCACGTGTCGCAAATCGTTGCTTTCGAGGCCGGATAACAACGATTTGCGACACGTGATCGTCATCGACGGACATTCACCGGATCAGGAATAAGGATATAGACCGAAATTTCGGACGAGAAGCGCCCGCGCGCTGGACCAGGCGACGAAACTGGCGCCACGAGCCGCGGTACCGGGCGGAACCCCGCAGCCGGCCGCGAGGCGAGTGCAGAACAGGTAGAACAAGCCGGCACCCAAGAGACGGGGACGCGCTGGCGTTCCGGAAACGCGAGACACGGGACACGGAACGCGAGACAGGGAACGCGGGACACGCGGAATGGGACACGCGGAACCCGGGACACCCGGAACGCGGGACAGGCAGAACAGGGAAGGCGAGACACGCGGAACAGGACAGGGAAGGCGGGACACGCGGAACAGGACAGGGAACGCGCGGGACGCGGACACGCGGGAGACGCGGACACGCGGAAGACGCGGACACGCGGAAGACGCGGACACGCGGAACGCTGGAGACACGGAACGCAGGACACGCGGAACGCAGGACACGCGGAACGCGGACACACGGAACGCGGGATGCGGAACGCGGGATGCGGAACGCGGGATGCGGAACGCGGGATGCGGAACGCGGGATGCGGAACGCGGGATGCGGAACGCGGGATGCGGAACGCGGAACGCGGAACGCGGGATGCGGGATGCGGAACGCGGGATGCGGAACGCGGGATGCGGAACGCGGGACACGCACGGGGGCGCGCTGGGCGGGCGCGGAGCGCCTTGGGGTGGGGCTTGCGGGCTGGGACCGGCAGGGAGGAGCGCTAGCGACGACCGGTGCCCGCGGGAGCATGCCCAGCGCGAGACGCCGGGAGTGGGAAGAGCATGAAGGTCTTAGTCGTCGAGGACCATGCCGGTGGCGGCGGAGATGCCCTCGAGGTAGCCGCGGGCGCGCTCCGTGCGGGGGTAGCGGCCGACCAGGTCCCAGAAGCGGGCGTTGTGGCTGGGGACGAGGAGGTGGACGAGCTCGTGGAGCAGGACGTAGTCGATGACCCACTCGGGCATCTCCTGGATGCGGTGGGAGATGCGGATGGTGCGGTCGGCGGGGGTGCAGGAGCCCCAGCGGCCGTTCTGGTTGGTGACCCAGCGGACGCTGCCCGGCAGGACCAGGTCGCGGTGGTCGTCGAGGTAGCGGGCGATCAGGCGGCGGGCGCGGGCCAGCAGCTCGGCGTCGGTGCGGAGGAGGCGTTCTTCACGGGCGGCGAGGCGGGCGAGCATCTTGCCGACCCACTCGGTCTCCTCGGCGCGGGAGAACTGGTCGGGGATGAGGACGACGACGCGTTCGCCGTCACGGTAGGCGGACACCGTCCGGCGACGACGCTGACTGCGCCGCACCTCGACGACCGGCTTCCGCGTAGCAGCCATTACCGGCCCGCGGAGCCCCGGGTTCCGTTCACATCGGCACGCTAATCCCTAGTAGCCAGGGGTTCGCAAGAGCCATCCGGGTGAGCCGCGACCAAAAAGTCCTCTTTCGGGGCACCAAGTCCGAAAAAAATTTGTCGCGACAGCGAGACTACCCGGCGGTTTCGTCGGTTGAGCATCGGGGGTGGACTCATTTGATCATCGAGGTGGACGACGGGCAAAGCTTCTCCGGCGTGTCCGCACGAACCTTCCCAAAAGAGGGCAATTCGGCAGGCAGACTCCACCTCGGCGTACGCGCCGGACATGGAAACGGCCGCAGCTGGGTACGAGTCCGCGAGGACCGCGACCCACGGCGGCGGTCGCATGAAGCGCCGGCGCCGATAGGTCGCCGCGCCGGGAACCACCGGGGCGCGGCAAAGCCGGTCACCGAACTAGGAGGGGCACGTGGCCACCAAGACCCAGTCGTATAACGGGTACTGCGTGAAGTGCAAGGAGAAGCGCGACTTCGAGGGCTCCGTGGAGGTGTCCAAGACGGGGATGAACATGGCCAAGGGCAAGTGCCCGGTCTGCGGTACGACGATGAACCGCATCCTCGGCAAGGCCAACAAGGCCTGACGCGGCACGCTTCGGCAGGGGCGGCTCCGGCCGCCCCTCAGCTTTCCCGTGCCGGACCGTTACCGCAACGACTCAAACACGTTGAGTAATAACGAGGGCCTGTGGATAACCAGCCAGGTCCTGTGGATAACACGGTGCACAGCCGTGCGGGCCTGTGGATAACCCCGGGCCCGTTCCACGAAGCGTGACACTGTGTCACCCATGACCGCGTCCCCGCCGTACCGGCCGATGCTGATCCCCGGCCTGAGCCGGGTCTGGCGGGACGAGGACACGCTCCAGCTCGGCACCGGCACCCGCCGCGGCATCGTGCTGTCCCCGGCCGCCGGCACCGCCGGTGAGCTGCTCGACCTGGTCGACGGCACCCGGTCGGAGAGCACCATCCTCCGGCACGCGCGCCGGCTCGGCCTCGCCGAGGAGGAGGCGCGGGCGCTGCTCACCGCGCTGCACGAGGCCGGCCTGCTGCTCGGCGCGCACCACTTCCTGCCCGCCCTGCTGACCGGCGAGGCCCGCACGCGGCTGTCCGGCGAGGCCGCCTCCATCGCTCTGGGTGACGCCGGGTCTGTGGACAACCCGGCCCGGGTGCTGCGCCGTAGGTACACGTCCGGCGTCGCCATCACCGGTCCGGGGCCGGCCGCCGGGCCGATCGCGGTCGCGCTCGCGCAGGCCGGCATCGGCCGCATCCACGCCGACCTGACCGGTCCGGTGCTGCCGACCGACCGGGCCGGCGGCGCGGTGATCGAGGACGACGGGCGGGCCCGCGCGGTGCGGGCCGCGATCGCGCGCGTCGCGCCGGACGTGCGGACCGGGCCGCTGCCCCGGGGCCACACCGCGCTGGTGATCCAGCTCGGCATGGACCGTCCCGCGCCGGTGCTCGCGGCCGGGTTCGCGCAGCGCCGCCAGGCACACCTGCTGGTCGGCGCGCGGGACGGCACGATGGTGGTCGGCCCGCTGGTGCCGGCCGCGGGCGTGCCCTGCCTGCGCTGCCTCGACCTGCACCGGCGCGACCGCGACCCGGCCTGGCCGGCGCTCGCCGCGCAGCTGATGCCCCGTCCGGGTGACGAGCCGCCGGCCGGTGGGGCCGCCACCGTGCTGGCCGCGGCGGCGTACGCGGTGGAGCAGGTGCTGGCCCACCTGGACGGTGGGGCGCCGGAGACGATCGGCGCCGCGACGGAGATCGACGGGCCGTCCCGGATGCGTCGCCGGCGCTGGGCGCAGCACCCGTCGTGCGACTGCGGGCGACGGCACCGCCGATCTCCTTCGCCCCAGCCCGGCACCGTCACGGATTGAGGGTTCTTCAGCGCGGTGGAGACCCGCACGGTGACGCGTCAGTGGGGTTCGGCGCTGAAGAACCCTCAATACCCAGGCACAATGATCTGGTGACCGATATCCCCCGACGGGCGGCCGCCCGCACTGCCAAGCTCGCCAGCCTTCCGCTCGGCTTCGCCGGCCGGACGGTGCTGGGGCTGGGGAAGCGCGTCACCGGCATGGCCTCCGACGTCATCTCCGCCGAGATCCAGCAGCGCACCGCCGAGCAGCTGTTCAGCGTGCTCGGGCAGCTCAAGGGCGGTGCGATGAAGTTCGGGCAAGCGCTGTCGGTGTTCGAGGCCGCGCTGCCGGACGAGCTCGCCGGGCCGTACCGGCAGGCGCTGACCAAGCTGCAGGAGGCCGCTCCCCCGCTGCCGGCCGCCAGCGTGCACAAGGTGCTCGCGGCCGAGCTGGGCGAGGACTGGCGGACCCACTTCGCCGAGTTCGACGACGTGCCGGCCGCCGCGGCCAGCATCGGGCAGGTGCACCGCGCGGTGTGGCGTTCGCCACCTCCGGGCCGGGGCCGCAAGCGGGTGCCGGACCGCACGGTCGCCGTGAAGATCCAATATCCGGGCGCCGGCGACGCGCTGCTCTCCGACCTGAAGCAGCTGTCCCGGCTGGCCGGGATGTTCCGGGCGATCCAGCCCGGCATCGACGTGAAGCCGCTGATCGCCGAGCTGCGCGAGCGGATCACCGAGGAGCTGGACTACGAACTGGAGGCGGAGACCCAAAGAGCCTTCCACCGGGGGTACGCGGGGGATCCCGGCATCTACGTCCCCGAGGTCTTTCGGGCCACGCCGCACCTGCTGGTCACCGAGTGGATCGACGGCACCCCGCTGTCCACGGTCATCGCCGAGGGCACGCAGGAGGAGCGCGACGAGGCCGGCCGGCTGATGGCCGTGCTGCATTTCTCCGCGCCGCGGCGCTGCGGGCTGCTGCACGCCGACCCGCACCCGGGCAACTTCCGGATCCTGCCGGACGGCCGGCTCGGCGTGATCGACTTCGGCGCGGTGGCCCGGCTCCCCGACGGCCTGCCCGAGCCGGTCGGCCGGCTGCTCGCGCTCGCACTCGCGCACGACGCGGACGGCGTGCTGGCCGGGCTGGTCGAGGAGGGTTTCGTCAAGCCGGACGACGACCACCTGGACGCGCCCGGGCTGCTCGACTTCCTGCTGCCCATGCTGGCGCCGGTGGTCGAGGAGGAGTTCCAGTTCACCCGTGCCTGGCTGCGCGGGGAGGCGCTCCGGCTGGGCAGCCCCAAGAGCCCGGCGTACCAGCTCAGCCGGCACCTCAACCTGCCACCGTCGTACCTGCTGCTGCACCGGGTGACGATGGGCTCGATCGGCGTGCTGTCCCAGCTGGAGGCGCGGGCGCGCTACCGGGAGATCGTCTCCGAGTGGCTGCCGGGCTTCTCCACGCCCTGATCGGTGTGCCGGACCACCGCGGAACCGGTGCCCGCGGGAGCACTGGGAAGGTGCCCACGCCGGAAGCGGGAAGATCGGCTCTGGATTCTCGATTGTGAATCGGCACCGCGCCACAACGGGCGAAGCCCCCGGCCTGGACCGGGGGCTTCGGCGAATACCGACGGATTATCCGCGCAGTTCGCGGGCGGCCCGCTGGCGGGCCTCCATCGCGACGCGACGTGCGGATCGAGGTGCCTCAGCGCTCCGGGTGGCGGACTGAGGCTGCCGCATTCGTACCCTCGACAGCGCTTCGTGAAGTAGTTGCATCTTGCCGGCTCCGTTCAGGGAAGCAGTGATTCCGGGATTCATCTCGAGTTGCAGTGCCGGCACGTGACCGGCGTCGACGCTGATCGGGTGCATGTCAGGCCGCCAGCCGGACGTTGCTGCGGGTCTCGGCCAGCTCGCTGGCCGCCATCCGCGCCTCGACCTCGGTGCGCAGCTCGGCGTCGCGCGCGGCGTCCTCCTTGCGCGGACGGCCACGGGGCCGCTTGCGCGGAACGACCGCGCCGCGCTCGAAGATCTCGCCACCCCAGACGCCCCACGGCTCCGCACGGTCCACCGCGCCGCTCAGGCACGCGGCCCGGAGCGGGCAGTCGCCGCAGAGCGACTTCGCCAGCTCGAGTTCGGCGGGAACGTCCGAGAACCACAGGTCGGGGTCGAACTTCCGGCAGGGCAGGTTTGCCTCCAGCTCGACGTTCGTGTCGAGCACGGCAAGGGCCAGACTCATCGCCCGGTCACCTCTCTCTCGCTTCGATCTCGTAGATCGCTTTCCGACTTCGATCGGGGTCGGAGTCGTTTCCGAACCCGGTGTGCGGGCTTCGAAAATGACGAAGGCCGCGGATCCCGGTAGCGGGTTCCGCGGCCTCGAGGTGAGCCGGTTGGTCTGATGAAGTCAGACCGGCCTTCCTCGAGGTGGAACACCGCGGGCACCGCCGAAGGCTCGCTTCGCCATGCCCTTGTTGCCCGTGATCCCGTTGCCCTCAGAGCCGTTGCGGCCCTTGAGGGACTCACTGTCACTGCTCACCAGGGACGCAGTGGTGCCCTGGAGTTTGATCGCGCCAGACGCCATCGGCCGATCGTCCCTCACCCGAAGTTCGGCCTGGGTGAGGACCTGATCCACCTGCGACACGCCCAGCGCGGTCGGCTGGCCCAGCCACGGCGACGACACGTGCGTCGACAGGGACATGGGCCGGACCGGACCGGCAACGGACAGCAGGAGGGCAGGGGACATCGATGGGATCTGCAGCATCGTGTAGATCTCCACGGGGGTCACCTTCTCTCTCCGACTAGCCGTTGACGAATACGGTTTCCACCCCGTCCGAGCAGCAAGAAGACCCGCGCTCGGTGAGGTGTGATCTGAGGCTATGCCCCTCCTACGCGAGAGGGCAAACGAATTAGTGCGGGTTCTCAGAGATTTTTTTGGCGGTCACTTCATCGACGGACGCGCCGCCGATCAGCGCCATCACGGACTCCCCGTAGAGCCGCTGCTTGCGCGGCCCGATCCCGGCGATCTCCAGCAGTTGCTCGGCCCGGCTCGGGCGCCGCTCGGCCAGCGCCACCAGCGTGGCATCCGTCAACACGACGTAAGCAGGGACTTTCTGGCCGCCGGCGATCCGCGCGCGCCAGTCGATCAGCCGCCCGTAGAGGTCCTCGTCGAGGTCGCTCGGGCAGCCCGGGCAGCGGCCCAGCTTGCGGTCCGCACCGGCCAGCAGCGTGGCGCCGCAGACCCGGCAGGACGCGATCGGCACCCGCCGCCGGTCGGGTTTCTGACTCGGCTTCTGCGGGGAAGGAGCAGCCGGCTTCTCGAAGCGGGGCACGAACCGGCACGGCCGCCGCGGCCGCCCGCCCGGCGACCGGCTCTGCCCGTAGGAGAGCCACAACCAGTGCCGGGCCCGGGTCACGCCGACGTAGAGCAGCCGGCGTTCCTCCTCCAGCGCCTCCGGCGTTCGCGCGTACGACGTGGGCAGCGTCCCGTCGGCGAGCCCGACGAGGAACACCGCGTCCCACTCCAGGCCCTTCGCGGAGTGCAGCGACGCGAGCGTGACGCCCTCCAGCGCGGGCGCGTGCTGCTGTGCCGCGCGCCGGGCCAGCTCGTCGTTGAAGCCGGCCAGCGTGGCGTCCCGCTGCACGGCCCCGCCCTCGCCGATCGGCAGGATCGCAGGGACCGCCGCGAAGTCCACGGCCAGCCGCACCAGCGCGGCCAGCGCCTCCCACCGCTCGCGCGCGGCGCCGCCGGGCGGGGGCGAGTCCGGCGTCCAGCCGGTCGCGGCGAGCGCGTCCACCACGGCGGTCCGCAGCGGCGTATCCGACGGCGTGGAACGGGTGGCGGCGCGCAGCGCGACCATCGCCTGACGGATCTCGGTGCGCTCGAAGAACCGCTCCGCGCCCTGCACCACGTACGGCACGTGCGCGTCGGTGAACGCCGCCTCGTACGCCTCGGACTGCGCGTTCGTCCGGAACAGCACCGCGATCTCGCGCGCCGGCGTGCCCGCCCTGATCAGCTCGACGCAGCGGCGGGCCACCGCGGCCGCCTCGTCCGGCTCGTCCGCGAAGATCCGCAGTTCCGGCTCCGGCCCCGGCGCGCGCTGGCCGACGAGCTCCAGCCGCAGCCGCGCCTCCGCGCCCCGGGCCGCCCCGATCACGGCGTTGGCCAGGCCGACCACCTGCGGCGTGGACCGGTAGTCGCGGGTCAGCCGGACCACGGTCGCGCCGCGGAACCGGCGGGCGAAGTCGATCAGGTAGGACGAGGTGGCGCCGGTGAACGAGTAGATGGTCTGGCTCGCGTCGCCGACCACGGTCAGGTCGTCCCGCCCGCCGAGCCAGGCGTCCAGCAGGCGCTGCTGCAGGGGGTTCACGTCCTGGTACTCGTCGACCACGAAGTGCCGGTACTGCGACCGGATCTCCTCGGCCACGTCCGCGTGCTCCTCGATCCCCCAGACCGCGGCGCGCAGCATGTCCTCGAAGTCGATCACGCCCTGCGAACGCTTGACCCGCTCGTACTCGGCGAACACCTCCGCGACCCGCTCCGGGGCCAGCGGCGGCTCCCGGGTGGCCTTCACCGCGGCCACCGGATATTCCCCCGGCTCGACCAGCGACGACTTGGCCCACTCGATCTCGCCGGCCAGGTCGCGCGCGATGATCCGGTCCGCGCGCACGCCGGCCCGCCCGGCCGCCAGCGTTACCAGCCGCGCCTTGCTCTCCAGCAGTTGCGGCATCGCCCGGCCGTCCAGGATCCGCGGCGCGAAGTAGCGGACCTGGCGGAGCGCGGCCGCGTGGAACGTGCGGGCCTGCACGCCGGGCACGCCGAGCGCGACGAGGCGGGCACGCATCTCCGCGGCCGCACGCGCGGTGAACGTGACCGCCAGCACGTGCCGGGGGGAGACGTCCGCGCTGGTCACCCGGTGCGCGATCCGGTGGGTCACGGCCCGGGTCTTACCGGTGCCCGCGCCGGCCAGGATGCAGACCGGCCCGGCCGGAGCGGTCACCGCCCTGAGCTGGTCCGGGTCGAGCCCGGCTATGACGCTGTCACCCACGGCGTACGAGCCTAGGTCATCGCGCGGCGGGAAACCTCACGCCGGGCGCGGGATTATCCGCACATCGGCCCTGGTTAAGGATGATGATCGGGCCATCACTGTCTGTCATAGGGGAGAGAACCTGCGATGTTGACCATGTACTCGACGAGCTGGTGCGGCTACTGCCACCGCCTGAAGTCGCAGCTCGACCGCGCGGGCATCGGTTACGAGGTGGTGGACATCGAGGCGGACCCGGAGGCAGCCGCGTTCGTCGAGGGCGTCAACGGCGGAAACCAGACCGTACCCACGGTCCGCATCGTTCCCCCCGCCGGCGGGGGCGAGATCGTCATGACGAACCCGACGATCAAGCAGGTTCAGGAAGCCCTCGCGGGTACGGCCCCCGTCGCCTGATCAGCAGCTCAACAGACCTTGAATCGCACTGAGCCTGCGGTACGCGAAAGGCCGGCGAACGCCCTCTTCGCGCCGCAGGCTCGCGGCTCGGTACTCTCCGAGCCGGACGGACGCCCCGCTCAGGAGCGAAGCGCAGTGACGATCTCCGTCGCCAGTTCGCTGCTTCCCGCCGCGACGAATCGCTGCCGCCGGCCCATGGCCTCGGCGATGTCGCCCAAAGATCCGAAGCGATGATCGAGCGGTACGGGACCGCCGTCCATCGTTCAGGTGAAGGCGCACCTTGCGGCGCTCGCGGCCTGAGCCCTGAGCGATATACGGCCGCCGATCGTGATCGTTTAGGATCGGCGGTCACTGTATTTGGTGGCAATGCCGGATTTCTATTGTTCTGCGCCTTCGCTAATTGACCAACACGCGCGCGATACGAACCCCGAGCGTCGATGAAGCGGTTCATAATGGACCACGGCGAAAAGCCGACCCGACGTGTGGAGGTTTCGGTGTCCCCTGCTCCGAGCCCGATAGTGCGGCGACGCCGGCTCGGACAGGCGCTGCGCCGGCTGCGGGAGACCGCCGGCCTCACCGGCGACCAGGTGATCGAGCGGATCGGCTGGGCGTCCGCGTCCAAGCTCTCCCGCCTGGAGAACGGCCGCAGCCGCCCCGATCTCGGCGACGTGCTCGACCTGCTCGACCTCTACGGCGTCGACGGCTCGTCCCGCGACGAGCTGATAGCGATCACCCGCGACGCCGGCAACACCCGGGCCTGGCTGCGCGCCTACCCCGTGATGACCCCGCAGCAGCGCGACTGGGCCGAGCTGGAAGCCGGCTGCGTCGACATCCGGGAGTATGCGCCGTCCTACGTCCCCGGCCTGCTCCAAACCCCGGAGTACGCACGGCTTCGCCTGGTCTCCGCACACCCACTGGCCAGCCCGAACCTCGACGGCCAGAGCCCCGAGGGCCTGGAGAACCAGATCCACGCCCGGATCGCTCGCCAGGCACTGCTCACCCGCCGGCTCGACGCGCCGCGGTACGACGCGGTCCTGGAGGAGAACGCGCTCACCGGCCGCGGCGGTCCGCCCGACATCCTCCGCGGCCAGGCTGCTCATCTCCGCCGGATCGGCTCACTGCCCAACGTCACGGTCCGGGTGCTCCCCCGCACCGCCACCGTCGCCAACTGGTACCTGGCCCACACCAGCTTCTCCATCTACCGCTTCGCCGACCCCCAGGACCCGGAGACGGTCGCCGTCGAGACGCTGGAACGCGACATGTTCGTCAACGAGGCCGACGAGGTCCGCCACTACGCCACCGTCTACGACTGGCTCCGCGACGCCGCGCTGTCCCCGGAGGAGTCCATGGAGTGGCTCACCGAGGCCGCGGAGACCCTGCACGCCACGGTCCAGCCACCGGCCCAGCGCCGATCCCCGGACCAGCACTTCTCTTAGGACTCCGGCATCCGGCAGCTAAGGCGTGGAGTTCTCACGGCATCCTGAGGAAACGCGCAAACTGAGCGAGGACGAGTTCAAGGCCACCGCCACACCCGAACCCCGAACGTGTTCCTGGTCCTGGGCCTCGACGCGCCCGACCGCACTGTCACAGGCCACCACCTCCTGGACCTGAACCAGACCTACGGCCTGACGCGACCCGCCGATCCTTCCGCTCCTTCTGCTATTCCTGGGTCACCGATTCGATGATCAAGAACCGAAGATGTCTTCAGCGCGTAAGCCCGTCCGAAATATCAGGATAAAGGTCGCTGCGACTGACCGCCAAAACGATCACGTGTGCCAAATCGTTGTTAGGGCGGCCGGATAACAACGATTTGGCACACGTGATCGACTCTCGGCCGCCGCCGGACCGCTTTGATCTTCTTTCGTGTGCCCCGCGCAGACCAGGAGGCTTATTCAGCGCGTCGGGCCGACGCCGCGTTGCCGCAGGCCGGACGGCCTGACGAGGGCGGCGCTGAACAAGCCTCCCTGTCACCCACGAAAGACCGCCGGGGGAGCACGCCCTCCCCGGGTGCCCCGAGGCCCACCGGAGGCGAAAACGCAACCGTCGCGCGGAGGAAGGCGCGCAGCGAGTTCGCTACGGTTTGCGGGCCACCGCGCCGTAGCCGTCGACCACGGGCGCGTCCAGTGTGTCCGATCGCCAGCGGGAGATGGAGACCAGCGCGCCGCAAGGGCACCCGACGCAGCGCGGGAGTGGCACACCGCGGGAACGGCGCGCCGCGGGAACGACGCACAGCACGAGCCACGGAGAGCGGCGGGAAGCGGCGCGAGGCGGCCACGCACGAACGCCATAGAGACTACGGAGAGTGAGATCCTTTCACTCGATCGGGTGGCGCTAGGCCGAGAGGGAATCCCGGTGCTTGCCGGGTCCGAATGGCTGCCATGAACATGTCCGTGGTGGACGGATGCACATTCCACTTAGATGGGAATTGCATGAAGGTCGCTACCGAGGGTCACGGCGTCTCTGGGGAGTGGATCATGCGCTATCTGATCGTCCGCACCGATATCCGGCCGGTGGAGACGCCGTCGATGGAGTCCGTGTGGGCTGACGGGAAGTCGGTGCGCGACGAGCGGACCACGCCGGAACCGCGGCGCCAAACCGTGCTGGCGCAGGACCGGGCGGCCGCACTGGACCTGGCACGAGCGCTGTCCGCGATGGGCTCGGTGCGCTCGGGACGCCAACGCGTGAAGATCATCCGCGTCGGCGACCCCCGGACCTGGCAGGCCCGCGACCTGCACCCCCTCCCCGACGAGGCACGCTGACCACGAACGCACGTCAGCCACCGACACACGTCAACCACCACCACACATTGGTTGGCGAACGCCCGAATCTCCATGGACAAACGGGGCGAAGCGGCCCCGGCGCGGAACGGGTAAGCAGAGCAAATGAACCGGGTGACGGCGTAGGTAAGCAGAGCAAAGCGAAGCGTCCAGAAACAGGCGAGGCCAAATCACCCCGTGATCGAGGCGTCCCCCATGTCGCTAAAACGGCATGGGGGACGCCTCGATCACGGCTAAGGGCACGAAACGCGGGAGGGCACGAAACGCGGGAAGGGCACGAAACGCGGGAGGGCACGAAACGCGGGAAGGGCACGAAACGCGGGAAGGGCACGTGGTTTGTGGTGACCACCGCGGGACCGGTAGGGAGGAGCGCCAGCGACGACCGGTGCCCGCGGGAGCACTCGGAACGTCACCACGCCGGAAGCGGGAAAATCGCCTTCGGTTTCGTCTTGAACGCGGCGCACCGTCGACAGCACCCGCGTGCGAACCGAAAATGCCAAAAATGCCGGATATTGCCCCTACACGTCCGCGTGACCCAGCGTTACTCCGCCAGCCAGGTGGCGATCAGGTAGTGGGCGATGGACGCGCCCATCGGCAGGCCGACGCGCAGCCCGTCGTGCGTCAGCACCTCGCCGCCGCCGACGATGGTGCCGATCTCGCGGCGGGTGAACCAGCGGGCCTCGACGATCTCCTCCGGATCCACCGTGACCGGCAGTGACGGATCCGCGATCGCGTTGAAGCCGAGCATGAGCGAGCCCGGGAACGGCCACGGCTGACTGGCGACGTAGCTGATGCCGGCGATCGGCAGCCCGACCTCCTCCGCGACCTCGCGGATCACCGCGGCCTCCGCCGACTCGCCGGGCTCGACGTAGCCGGCGAGGCAGGAGAAACGCCGGATGTCGGGCGCGCCGGTCCAGGCCGCGTTGTTGCCCAGTAGGCAGCGGCCGTCGGGCCCGGGCACGCCGTCGTGCACCAGCACGATCATGGCGGGGTCGGTCCGCGGCCAGACCTGCTTGCCGCCGGCGTCGATGCGGCTCCAGCCGGCCTCCTGCGCGCTGGTCGCGCCGCCGCTGACCGGCGAGAAGCCGGAGGCCGCGTGCCAGTTCGCCAGCGCCAGCGCGGTGGTCATCAGCCCGGCGTCGCGGTCGTCGAGCTGGTGGCCCACGTCGCGCAGGCTGGCCGGGCGCGCTCCGGCGACCGAGGGCAGCGGCGCGTCGACCGCGAAGACCGGCCCGCCGTCCGGCTCCTCGCCCAGGAAGAGACGGGACTCCGGCGGTACGTCGGGCGCGTTCTCCGGCGTGAAGAGCAGCAGCCGGTTGTCGTCGGTGATCAGCGTGCGCCCGCCGGAGCGGGTGTCGAGCACGAGGACCCGGGCCCGCTCCCAGGCCGCGGCCAGCCATTCGGCGTCGCGCCGCCGGTGGGCGGAGCGGTCCAGCGTGGTCCGCGCCAGCGGCGGGCCCGGGCGTTCCCGCGTCGACGAGCCGTCTTCAACCCGGCCGGACGGCATGGCACTGACCGGCGCCCCGGGGGCGCCGGGCTGGAATGAGCTCACGGTTGTGCTTTCTCGATCGGGGTCAGGGCCGCGAGCGGTGCTTCGATCCTCGACGCGTCGCCGAGCACGACCGTGACCGCCCGGGCCGGGGCCAGATAGGTGGCGGCGGCCGCGGCGACCTCGTCCGCGGTGACCGCCGCGAGCCGGGCCGAGTGCTCGGCCAGGTGGTTGAGGCGCAGGCCGGAGCCGGCGTAGGTGGTGGCCAGCCCGGCCAGCCCGGCCTGGGTGGCGACGCCGAGCCGGAGGCTGCCGAGTGCGTACTGCCGGGCCTGTTCCAGCTCGTCCTCGGCCGGCGGCAGGCTGGCGATCCGGCCCAGCTCGTACAGCGTCTCCAGCATCGCGGGGCCGGTGACCTCGGTGGCCACGTCCGCCGCGACGGTGAGCGAGGAGCCGGCGACCAGGTGCTCGATCGCGGAGTGCGGCCCGTACGTATAACCCTTGTCCTCGCGGATGTTCTCCACCCAGCGGGACGAGAAGTAGCCGCCGAAGATCAGGTTGGCGATCTGCAGCGCCGCGTGGTCCGGGTGCGTGCGGGGGACCGCGGGCAGCGCCATCCGCAGCGACGACTGCACCGAGTCCGGCCGGTCGACGACCATCAGGGCACCAGGAGCCAGCGGGGGTACGGGTGGGACCGCCCACTTCGCGGCCGGTGAGTCGCCGCCGATCGCCCAGCCGCCGAGGATCTGCTCCGCGGTGTCGATCGCCTTGGCCGGCGTGATGTCGCCGACCAGCACCAGCGTGGCGCCGGCCGGCCGGACCCGCTCGGAGTGCAGCGCGCGCAGCTGGGCCGGGCGGATCGCCCTGACCTGCTCCGGCTCGGGCAGCTGGTTCGCGTACGGATGCCGGCCGTAGATCCGCTTGAGCAGCGCGGTGCGGGCCACGTGCTGCGGCTGGCTCTGCGCGACCTGGATGTGGTCGACCAGGCGGGCGCGCTCGGTGGCCACCTCCTCGGCCGGGTAGCGGGCCGCGGTGAGCACCTCGCCGAGCAGCTCCAGGATCCGCTCCAGGCCGCCGACCAGGCCGTTTCCGGCGAGCATCAGCCGGTCAGGGTCGACGCCCGCGCTCAGCCCGCCGCCGACGGTCTGCAGCTCGGCCGCGATCTCCACGGAGGACATCGTGTCGGTGCCGGACAGCAGCGTCTGGGCGAGCATGGCGGCGCGGGCCGGGTGCGCCCGGCCGAACGGGATGCGCAGCCGGACCTCGGCCAGTGGCACGGACGGCCGCCGGATCGCGATCACGGTGAGCCCGTTCGGCAGCGTGGCCTCAGCCTCTCGGGGCAGTTGCAGCTTGGTCGTCGGACCCAGCGCGGGCAGCGTGGTGACCATCTCGGGCACCGTCACGGGCTTGACCTTCGCAGGACTCATCGCGCCGCTCCCGGAATGACCTCGACGGTGGCCCGGCGCTGCGGCCGGAGGGTGGCCGCGGCCGCCCGGATCTGCTCCTCGGTGACGTCGCCGAGCAGCACGGGCAGCTGGTTCAGCAGCTCCGGCTCGCCGCGCTGCTGTTCCAGGACCGCCATCCGGAGGGTTCGGCTGAGCACCGCGTCCGTGTCGCGCAGCAGGTGGGTGGCCATGCGTGCCTGGGTGCGGGCCAGTTCGCCCGCGGTCAGGCCGTCCTCGGCCAGCCGGTTCAGCTCCTCGTCGATGCTGGCGAGCAGCTTGTCCGTGTCGCCGCCCGGTGGCAGGTGTGCCTGGAGCAGCAGCGCGGTGGGGTCGCGCACCTCGAACGGCTCGCCCATGAAGCCGAGGTAGCCGCCGATGCTGGTGACCGACCGGTCCTTCAGCACCAGGCGCTCGACCAGCCGGGACGCGTCACCGTCGGTCAGCACCTCGGCGAGCACCACGTAGGGCAGGTAGCCGGCGAAGTCGTCGATCGGGTCCGGCACCCGCCAGGCCGCGGCCACGGCGGGCAGCGGCGCGAGCCTGTCCGTATACGACTCTCGGCGCTCCGCGGTCAGGTCCGGCTCCGTGAAGGACGGCCGGACCGGTGCGGGCCGCGCCGGGACGCTGTTGAAGTGCCGCTCGATCAGCGCGGTCGCCTCGGCCACGTCGAAGTCGCCGGCCACGGAGAGCACCGCGTTGCCGTTCGCGTAGTACCGCTCGAAGAAGTCGGCCGCGTCCGGGACGGTGGCGCTCTCCAGGTCGGTGAACGAGCCGTAGCCGTCATGCGCGTTCGGGAACGTGTCGAACATGACCGGCGGCAGCGTCAGCCAGGGGAAACCGCCGTACGGCTGGTTCAGCACGTTGACCCGGATCTCCTCCTTGACCACGTCGACCTGGTTGCGCAGGTTCTCCTCGGTGAGGCGGGGGCCGCGCATCCGGTCGGCCTCGAGGAAGAGCGCGCGCTCGAGCGCGTTGCTCGGCAGCACCTCGAAGTAGTCCGTGTAGTCCAGGTGGGTGGAGCCGTTGAACGTGCCACCCGAGCCCTGCACGTGCCGGAAGTGCGCCAGCTTCTCCAGGTTCGCCGAGCCCTGGAACATCAGGTGCTCGAAGAGGTGGGCGAAGCCGGTGCGTCCTTCCGGTTCGGAGCGGATGCCCACGTCGTAGACGACGGCCACGCCGACCACGGGGGCACTGCGATCGGGGGCCAGAACGACGCGCAGTCCGTTGGCGAGCGTCAGGCGCTCGACCGGGTACCGCGTCGCGGCTATTTTGTTGGATCTCCGGGCCACCCTGCGACATTAGCGCTTTCCGGCGCCATCGGCTTCCGACGCACCCACAGCCTCGTCCCAGCATGCGGGCATCACCTTGACCCAATGCCCCACTCAATCGATTGTTCCTATCAAACAAGTAGGCAATATCTGGATTGGATCTCGATGAGCTCTCTTCGGCTGCGAACCCTGGCCGCCGCCGTGGCACTCGCCACGGCCACCGTGGGCGCGCTCGCCGCCTGCGGTGGCGCAGGCGAGGCCGCCGGCGCGGACGGCGGCCCGGTCACGCTGCGGCTCGGATACTTCCCGAACATCACGCACGCCTCCGCCGTCGTGGGCGTCGAAAAGGGCATCTTCCAGGACAAGCTGGGCAGCAACGTCACGCTCGAGACCAAGACCTTCAACGCCGGCCCGGCCGCGGTCGAGGCGCTCTTCTCGGACGCGATCGACGCCACCTACATCGGGCCGAACCCGACCGTGAACGCGCACTCCAAGTCGAACGGCGAGGCGGTCCGGGTGGTCTCCGGCTCCGCGTCCGGCGGCGTCGCGCTGGTGGTCAAGCCGGAGATCAACGGCGTCGAGGACCTCAAGGGCAAGAAGATCGCCACGCCGCAGCTGGGCAACACGCAGGACGTGGCGTTCCGCTACTGGCTGAAGGAGAAGGGGCTCACCGCCACCAAGGAGGGCGGCGGCGACGTCTCGATCGTGCCGCAGGAGAACGCGCAGACGGTGGAGACGTTCGCCAGCGGCGCGATCCAGGGCGCCTGGGTGCCGGAGCCGTTCGTGTCCCGCCTGGTCAACGCGGGCGGCAAGGTCCTCGTCGACGAGCGCGACCTGTGGCCGGACAACAAGTTCGTGATCACCAACCTGATCGTCAGCACCAAGTTCCTGAAGGCGCACCCGGACGTGGTCAAGGCGCTGGTCGCCGGCCAGGTCGCGTCGAACGACTACCTGCACGAGAACGAGGCGGACTCGCAGAAGGCGATCTCCGACCACATCGGCAAGATCACCGGTAAGCCGCTGGACCTGGAGCTGATCGCACAGGCCTGGAAGACGATCGAGTTCACCAACGACCCGATCGCGTCCTCGCTGGCCACCGGCCTGGACCACGCGGTCGCGGTGGAACTCACCCAGCCGGTCGACCTGAAGGGGCTGTACGACCTGTCGTACCTGAACGAGGCGCTGAAGGCCGCGGGCGAGGCCGAGGTCCCGCAGCCATGACCAGCACGCAGGCACCGGCCCGGGCCGCGGTCACCCTCGACGGGGTGACCAAGGTCTACGGCCGCGGCGCTGAGGCCGTCCTCGCACTGGACGGCCTCGACCTCACGGTCCGGCCCGGCGAGTTCGTCTGCCTGGTCGGCGCGTCCGGCTGCGGCAAGAGCACGCTGCTCAACCTGGTCGCCGGCCTGGACTCGCCGTCCGGCGGCTCGATCGAGGTGGCCGGCGGCGCGCGGCCCGGCCTGATGTTCCAGGAGTCCGCGCTCTTCCCCTGGCTGAGCGTGGGCGCGAACGTGGAGCTGCCGCTCAAGCTGCGCAAGCTCGACCGGGCGCAGCGCCGGGACCGGGTCGCGGAGCTGCTGCGCACCGTGCACCTGGGCGACTTCGGCAAGCACCGGCCGCACCAGCTCTCCGGCGGCATGCGGCAACGCGTGGCGCTGGCCCGCACGCTCGCGCTGGACACCCCGGTGCTGCTGATGGACGAGCCGTTCGGCGCGCTGGACGCGATGACCCGGGACATCCTGCACGACGAGCTGGAGCGCATCTACCTGGAGCGCGAGCTGACCGTGCTGTTCGTGACGCACAACGTGCGCGAGGCGGCCCGGCTGGCCGACCGGATCGTGCTGCTCTCCAGCCGGCCCGGCCGGATCATCCACGAGACCACGGTCGACGCGCCGCGGCCCCGGCGGATCGACGCGCCCGAGGTCGCCGCGATCGCGGCCGACGTCACCGACCGCCTGCGGAAGGAGGTGATCCGCCATGGCCAGTGACACGCTCGTCACCGACAAGAAGGACGCGATCTCCGGCCTCGACGCGCTGGAGATCGCCGGCCGGGAGAAGGGCCCGTCCCGGCTCAGCAAGATCTGGTTCCAGACCTGGCCGAAGCTCACCGCCATCGCGCTGGCCGTGCTGGCCTGGCAGGTCGTGGTCTGGTCCGGCTGGAAACCGGCGTACGTGCTCCCCGGTCCGGACATCGTCCTCCCCGACCTGTGGGAGTACGTACGGTCCGAGGCGTTCTGGTCCGGCGTCGGCACCACCGCGCGGCGGGCCGGCGTCGGCTTCGCGGCCGCGGTCGGGGTGGGCCTGCTGCTCGGCCTCGCGGTCGCCAGCAGCCGGATCCTGCGCGCCGCGCTCGGCTCGATGATCACCGCGCTGCAGACCATGCCGTCGATCGCCTGGTTCCCGCTGGCCATCATGCTCTACCAGCTCAGCGAGCAGGCGATCTTCTTCGTGGTGGTGCTCGGCGCCGCGCCCTCGATCGCGAACGGCGTGCTCCACGGCGTGGACTACGTGCCACCGCTGCTGCGCCGGGCCGGGCACAACATCGGCGCCCGCGGCCTCGACCTGTACCGGTACGTCATCGCGCCGGCCGCGCTGCCGGCCATCGTCGCCGGGCTCAAGCAGGGCTGGGCGTTCGCCTGGCGCAGCCTGATGGCCGGCGAGCTGCTCGTGGTGATCGCTACCAAGACCTCGATCGGCGCGCAGCTGCAGTACGCCCGCGAACTCAGCGACACCGAGCGACTCATCTCGATCATGATCACGATCCTGGTCTTCGGCCTGGTGGCGGACGCCGCGTTCGGTGCCGCGGACCGGGCCATCCGGCGCCGCTGGGGCTTGCTGGACCGCAACAGCTGAGGAGGACACGCCCATGTACGTCTCGGCGCGCAGTGACTACGCCGTCCGGGCGATGCTGGCCATCGCCGAGCTGGGTGGCCGGGAGTTGGTGAAGGCCGCCGCGCTCGCCACCGAGCAGGACATCCCGCTCAGCTTCCTCCAGGGCATCCTGCTGGACCTGCGCCGGGCCGGGCTGCTGCACAGCCATCGAGGCGTCGAGGGCGGGTACGCGCTCGCCCGTCCCGCGGACGAGATCACGGTCGGCGACGTCCTGCGGGCGGTGAGCGGCACCCTGACCATGGTCCGCGGCCTGCCCGCGGACGCCGCCGGCTATCACGGCGTCGCGGCCGGCCTGACCGACGTCTGGCTGGCCGTGCACGAGGCGATCGAGGAGGTCGTCGACACGGCCACGCTGGCGGACCTGCTGACCCGGTCCCGCGCGGCCACGACCACCTCGTGACACCGCAGAACCCCACCACGAAGGGAACCACCGGCACAGCGACATAAGGAGCGGTCCATGCGAAAACTCATCCTGCTCGCCCTGGTCGGGCTGGGCGCGCAACTCGTCGACGGCAGCCTCGGCATGGCGTACGGCGTCACCTCCACCACTCTCCTGCTCGCGATCGGCACCAACCCGGCCGCGGCCTCCGCGACCGTGCACCTCGCGGAGATCGGCACCACGCTGGTCTCCGGCGCGTCGCACTGGCGGTTCGGCAACGTCGACTGGAAGGTCGTCGCGAAGATCGGCATCCCGGGCGGCGTCGGCGCGTTCGCCGGGGCGACGTTCCTGTCCAGCCTCTCCACCGAGGTCGCGGCGCCGGTGATGGCGCTGATCCTGCTCGCGCTCGGCCTCTACATCCTGATCCGGTTCACCGCGTGGGGCCTGCCCAGGGGCCGGCTCGGGCAGCCGCTGCGCAACCGCTTCCTGACGCCGCTCGGCCTGTTCGGCGGCTTCGTCGACTCCACCGGCGGCGGTGGCTGGGGCCCGGTCGGCACGCCCGCGATCCTGGCCAGCGGACGGCTGGAACCGCGCAAGGTGATCGGCTCGATCGACACCAGCGAGTTCATCGTGGCGGTCGCGGCCAGCATCGGCTTCCTGATCGGCATCGGCAGCGAGAACATCGACTTCGCCTGGGTGGCGGCGCTGCTGCTCGGCGGCGTGATCGCGGCGCCGATCGCGGCCTGGCTGGTCCGGCACATCCCGCCGCGGATCCTGGGCGCGGCGGTCGGCGGCATCATCATCCTGACCAACACGCGGTCGCTGCTGCGCAGTGACTGGATCGACGCGCCGGACGCGGTGCGGTACCCGGTCTACGCCGTGATCTACCTGGTCTGGGCGGGCGCCATCGCGTACTCGTGGCGGCAGTACCGGGCGTACCGCGACCTGGAGACCGTGGAGGCGATCGACGCCGAGGCGGAGAAGCAGCGGGCCACGGCGTCCTGATCACGACGAGGGGGCGGTCCGCTGCGGCCGCCCCCTCGCCCGTCGTTCACCGCCCCGAGCCCTGTGCCGCCGCGTCGGGAGCGTCGAAGAACGGGATCCGGAACTCGACTATCACGCTCTCCACCGCGGACGGCTCATACCAGGGGAGGAACGCGGCCAGCGACGCCAACCCCACCCCGAGTAGCCCCAGCGTGAAGACCAGCGTCATCTCCCGTGCCCCGCCCTTTCCGTTGTCCACCGCAGAACCCCCGTTTGCGTGTTTCGACGAGTCGAGCGCCTAGCATGTCGTGTCAAGGGTCGATGCACAGTCGACCATCGGACGCTTCACCTCGGCCGTACGGCTCCTTACATCAGCCACTACGCGGACCACGGCGAAACGGACCACATCAATTCCCCCCGGGGTACGGGACGGAGCCGATCAACTCGGTGAGGGCGTCCCGGTCCAGCAGGTCCGCCGGACGGACCGTCACGTCGTCCCGCACGTAGTGGAACGCGGCCCGCACGTGCTCCACCGGCACCCCGGCCAGCGCGGCCCAGGCCAGCCGGTAGGCCGCCAGCTGCACCGCGGCCGCCTGCGCCGCCTCGCCGGACGGCTGCGCGCCGGTCTTCCAGTCGACCACGTCGAACCGGCCGCCGAGCGCGGCGAAGACCGCGTCCATCCTGCCCCGCACCACCACGCCGCCGATCACGGTCGCGAACGGCACCTCCACCTCGATCGGTGTCCGGTCCGCCCACTCCCCGGCCAGGAAGCGGGCCTGCAACTCGGACAGCTCGGCGTCGTCCGCGGCACCGTCGTCCGCGGCACCGGGCAGCTCGTCCAGGTCGAACAGCCGGACCGTGCCGAAGCGCTGCTCCAGCCAGCTGTGGAACGCGGTGCCCCGGCGTGCGTAGGGCGCGGGCGCGGCCGGCATCGGGCGGCGCAGCGCGCGGGCCAGCGACTGCGGGTCCCGGCGCAGCGTGACCAGCTGGGAGACGGAGAGATGGCCGGGCAGCGCCACCTCCAGCGGGCCGTCGCGGTGCGCGTGCTCGGCGCGCTCGGCCAGCAGCAGGTCCGCCTCCCGCCGCCAGCCCGCGATCTCCGCCTCCTCGGCCGGATCCGCCGCATGCGGCTCCCCCTCGCCCGCCGCCCCGGTCCCGGACGCGGCAGCCTCCGACGGCGGCTCTCCCCACGACGGCGACCCCCCAGGCGGCGGCTCTCCCGACGGCGGCTCTCCCGACGGCGACGGCTCTCCAGGCGGCGACGAATCGGCCGGTGGTGGTTGTTCCTCCACCGTGGACGGTGCCGGAGGCGCGCCGAGGGCCGCCTCCAGCGGGCTCACGTGGATCTCCGGCTCGGACTCCGCCACCGGCGCCGCATCGGCCGCGAGCAGCTCGCGAACCAGGTCGGCCGCCTCCTCCAGCGCGGGCCGGCGGGAGCCGAGCGGATCGGCGGGCCACTCCACCCGTACCGTCGAGGATGCTCCTGGGTTCGTCGCTCCCGGCTCCGGGGGCGGCTCCCAGACCGGGACGTCCCCGTGACCGGCCCGGCAGGAGGCGCGGATCTCCTCCAGGAAGACGGACGCACCGCGCGGCTTCACCACCCGGTCGCCCCACCAGAAGCCGGAGCAGAGCAGCAGCCGCCGGGGCCGGGTCACCGCGACGTAGGCGAGCCGCCGCTCCTCCCGCTCGTCGTGCTCCTTCCAGTCCTGCGCGAACCGGTCCAGCGCGCCGGCCACGTCCCGAGACGTCTCCGCGCCGGACAGGTCCAGTGTGGGCAGCCCGTCCCGGTCGCCGCGCAGCGGGAACGGCAGCACGCCGATGCCCGCGAGGTAGTGGTCGGACCCGCGGACCGGACCCGGCCAGACCTCCCTGGTCAGCCCGGCGACCGCGACCACGTCCCACTCCAGGCCCTTCGCCGCGTGCGCGGTGAGGATCTGCACCGCGCCCTCGACCACGTCGACCTGGCCGGGCGCGAGCCCGCGCTCCTCCTCCTCGGCCGCGGCCAGGAACGCGAGGAAGCCGGAGAGCGTGCCGCCGTCGGCCTCGCCGGCGAACCGCGCGGCCACGTCGCCGAGCGCGTCCAGGTGGGCGCGGGCCAGGCCGGCGTCCCCGGCCGCGGACGCGCGCACCGCGACCTCCACGTCCAGGCCGATCGTGCGTTCGGTGTCCGCGACCAGGTCCGGCAGCGGCGCGTCGAGGCGTTCGCGGAGCAGGTCCAGCTCGGCCGCGTACGCGTGCAGCCGCTGGTAGCCCTCGGCCGAGAACTGCTGCGGTGCGCCCAGGTCGGCCAGCGCCTCGACCAGCGTGGCCTCGTCCAGCGGATCCCGTATCACCGCCTCCTCGGGGTCGGCGTCCGCGGCCCGGTCACGCGCCAGCCGCTGCGCGCGCCGGTGCAGCGCCACCAGGTCGCGCGGGCCGATCCGCCAGCGCGGGCCGGTCAGCAGCCGCAACAGCGACGCGCCGTCGGCCGGGTCGGCCAGCACCCGCAGCGTGCAGACCACGTCGCGCACCTCGGGCGTGTCCAGCAGACCACCCAGACCCACGACCTCCACGGGTACGCCGCGGGCGCGCAGCGCGTCCTCGATCGCCGGGATCTGGCTGCGCAGCCGGACCAGCACCGCGGTGGTCGGCCTCTTCTCGACCGGGATCTCCTCCGGGAGCGCGGTGTCGTCCTCCCCCGCGGCCTGCCAGGCCCGGACGATCTCGTCGGCGATCCAGTCCGCCTCCGCGTCGTGCGTGAGCAGCAGCGCGGCCCGGACCGTGTGCCCGCCGAGCGGTTCGGCCGTGCCCGGCGTCGGCCGCAGCGCCGCGACCCGCGCACCCGCGCTGCGCAGGGGAAGGGACAGCACGTTCGCGATCTCCAGGATCTCCGGGCGGTTGCGCCATGATCGCGTGAGCGCCGCGGCCTCGGCGCTGTGCCCGTTCCTATGCCTGAAATCAACGGGAAATCGGTCCAGAGTGCCCGCGCTCGCGCCGCGCCAGCCGTAGATGGACTGGCACGGGTCGCCGACCGCGGTCACCGGGTGGCCGTCGCCGAACAGCGCGCGCAGCATCACCACCTGCGCGTGGCTGGTGTCCTGGTACTCGTCGAGCAGCACCACCCGGTACCGGTCCCGCTCGACGCGGCCGACCTCCGGATGGTCGCGGGCGACCCGGGCCGCGCGCGCCATCTGGTCGCCGAAGTCCATCGCCTCGAGTTCCAGCTTGCGCGCCTCGTACGCCCGGACCAGCGGCAGCACGCCCAGCCGGGCCTGCTGCCGGCCGAGCACGTCCCGGACCGGCTTGCCCGGGCTGCCCGGCAGACTGCCCACCTCGCCGATGAACCGGCCGGTCCAGCTCGCCAGCTCGTCCGTGCTGACCAGGTGCTCGGCCAGCTCGCCGGAGAGCGCCAGCACCGCGTCCGTGATCGTGCCCGGCGCGCGGCCGACCACGCCCAGGTCGCCCGGGAAGTTGCGGACGGTCATGTCGACCAGCTGCCAGCGGGACGCCTCGGTGAGCAGCCGGGTGGACGGCTCGAACCCGCCGCGCAGGCCGTGCTCCGTGACCACCCGGGCCGCGTACGAGTGGTACGTCGCCACGGTCGGCTCGCCCGCGATCTCCCGGCCCAGGCGGCGGACCAGCTGGCCGAGCCGGGTCCGCACCCGGTGCGCGAGCTCGCCCGCGGCCTTGCGGGTGAACGTCAGGCCGAGGATCTGCTCCGGGCGGACGAAGCCGTTCGCCACCAGCCAGACCACGCGCGCGGCCATGGTCTCGGTCTTGCCGGACCCGGCGCCGGCCACCACCAGCAGCGGCTCCACCGGCGCGGAGATGATCGCGGCCTGCTCCGGCGTGGGCGGATGCAGGTGCAGCAGCCGGGCCAGCTCGCCCGGCGTGAACCGGGGACCGGCGTCGGCCCGGATCCGGCGGGGCCGCTCGGGGGCGGTGAAGAGGGCGGGCTGATCGGTCACGTACCCGGTCTCCTGGTGGGTGGTTCGACGACCTGCCGGCCGCGGCCGGAGACCGGGCAGGCGGTCTGCACCGGACAGGTCCGGCACTTCTTGTTGACCACGGCGGAGAACGTGGACGCGGCCATCGTGTCCGCGGTGCGCCGGACCAGCTCCTCCGCCCAGCCGGGATCCGGGCTGTCCGCGACCGCGGCCTGGCTCTGCTCGCGCGCCGCCTTCGTCTCCGTGCCGAGCTGCACCAGCGCGGCGCCGCCGGACTCCAGGCCGAAGTCCGCGAACCCGCCCGCCTCGACCGCGGCCTGGTAGCCGGCCAGCTGCGGGTGCTCGGCCACGTCCGCCGCGGTCACCGCGGTCGACCGGCCGGTCTTCAGATCCACCACGACCAGCCGGCCCGCGTCGTCGACCTCCAGCCGGTCCACCCGGCCGACCAGGTCGATCGGGCGCTTCGTGCCGTCGTCCAGCCGCACCGCGAACTCGTGCTCGATCGCCAGCAGCCGGCGCGGGTTCGCGGCCAGCCAGCGCAGCAGCTTGTCCACCATGCCCTCGGCCCGGGACTGCTCCGGACCGGCCAGCCAGCGCGCGGCCAGCTCGATCATCGGGAAGCGGCCGGCCACGTAGTCGATCAGCCGCTCCCGGTCCGCGTTCGCGTCCTCGGCCAGCATCGCGGCCGCGTGCACCAGGTTGCCGATCCCCTGCGCCGGGCCGGCCGGCGGGTTGCCGCCGTGCCGTTCCAGCAGCCAGCGCAGGCTGCACCGGAGCGCGCCCTCCATCGTGGACGGCGTGACCCGGACCGCCTCGCCGTCCTCGGCCAGCGGCCGGTCGTCGGAGAGGCGCCGCAGACCCCACCACTCGTCCGGATGCGCGCCCGGCACCCCGGCCCGCGCCAGCCGGGCCAGCTCCCCGGCCGCGGCCCTCCGCCGAGCCTCGCTCGCCCGCGGATCGGTCAGCGCGGTCCGCAACTCCGCGACCAGTGCGGCCAGCGTCAGCGCGCGCGGCAGCTTCTGTGCCTGAAGATCAAGATCCTCCGCCGGTACGTCCTGGAGCTGCGCGATCTCGTGCAGGAAACGGCTGGGCTGCTCCTCACCGTCGGCCGTGCCGACCGAGGCCGACTCCACGGCCGTGACCAGCAGACTCTTTCGCGCCCTCGACGCGGCCACGTAGAACAGCCGCCGCTCCTCGTCCAGCAGCGCGGACGTCTGCCCGGCCAGCGCGGCCGCCTCCGGCGCGGTCCGGCCGGAGAGCAGGTCGACCAGGCGCTCCGAGCCGAGCAGGCTGCCCCGCAGCCGCAGATCCGGCCAGACGCCCTCCTGCACGCCGGCGATCGCCACCACGTCCCACTCCAGGCCCTTCGCCGCGTGCGCGGTGAGCAGGCGCACCGCGTCCCCGCGGTCCGCGGACGGCGCGATCGAGTCGGCCGGCAGATCCTGGCCCAGCACGTGATCCAGGAACACCTCGGTGCGTGCACCCGGCAGCCGGTCCGCGAACCGCGCGGCCGCGTCGAACAACACCAGCACCGAGTCGAGATCCCGGTCGGCCGCGTCGGCGCGGGCCCGCTCCACGTGGCCGCTCTCCCCCGCGCGCGGCGGTGCACTCCGGACGCTCGCCGCATACCAGCGGTCGGCCAGCCCGGTCGCGCTCCAGAGCGCCCAGAGCACGTCCTCGACCGAGTTGGCCGGCTCGGCCGCGGCCGTGCGCACGGTCTCCAGCAGGCGCGCGACGGCCCGCGCCGGACGCGCCCAGCGTCGGTCCACGCCGTCCAGCGGCGCCGGATCGCGCAGCACCGCCACGATCAGCTCACCGGACGACCGCCGGTCGTTGCCGTCCCGGTGCGCCAGCGCCCGCAGCCCCTGCCGCAGCCGCCGCTCGGCCAGCGGATCGGCCCCGCCCAGCGGCGAGTGCAGCAGCGTGACCGCCGCATCCTCATCCAGCGCATCCGGCTCCAGCGCACAGCGCAGCACCAGCAGCAGCGGCGCCACCGCGGGCTGCAGATGCAGCGGCAGATCCTCGGCATAGGTCACGGTCGGCACGCCGGCCGCGTGCAGCGCCCGTTGCAGCGGCGGCAGCTGCAACAGCGTCGACCGCACGATCACCGCCATCCGCCCCCACGGCACCCCTCCCAGCAGATGCGCTTCCCGCAGCACATGCGCCACATACGCCGACTCCCCCACCGCCGACCGAAACGTCCGCACCCGCAGTGCATCCACGTCCCCCGCTTCGGCCTCGCCACCTTCAGCAGCGCCAACCTCAACGGCGCCGGCAGCGGAAGCGGCAAGGCCATCAGCACCGCCGGCACCAGCAGCAAGACCGACAGCGCCAGCCGCCGCACCATCAGCGGCACCAGCGACGCCAGCCGCGTCGGCAGCTTCGCCGGCACCAGCGACGCCGGCTCCGGCAACGCCCGCGGCGACGGGACCAGCAACACCGGCGGAAGCGGCAACAATGTCGGCGGCGACAGCGGCGTCGCCAGTCGCGACGCCACCACCGGCAGAAACAGAACCGGCGTCGGCGGCTGCGACAGCCGCGTCGGCGTCGAAGGCACCGGTCGGAGCGGCCTCGACATCGGCGGTGGCATCGACGCTCGCCACCGATGTGGTGTCTGGCTCAAGTCCGGAATCGGGGACCGGCTCAGAGTCCGGAACCGATTCGGGGGCCGCGGCCACGCCGGATACCGGCTCTGGCTCCGGTGACGGAGGTGGGGTCAGGTTGCGGTGGGTGATCGGGCCGCGCAGGCGGCGGCCGACGCGGCGGACCGCGTCGATCAGGGCCGGGTCGGCGCGGTAGGAGATCGTCCGGGTGACCGTCGCGGCCGGAGCGCCGGACGCGGTGCGGAACCGCGCCGGGAACGCCGTCACTATCGACGGATCCGCACCCCGGAAGCCGTAGACCGACGAGTCCGGGTCGGCGAACGCGACCAGCGGCAGGCCACCGCCCGCGATCAGGTGCAGCAGCGCGACCTGCGCCGGATCCGTGTCGGCCAGCTCGTCGACGTAGACGTGTGCGAGCCGGCGGCGCTCCGACTCCAGCAGCTCCGGGTCGTCCGTGAGCAACCTCATCGCGGCCCGCACCAGCTCGGCCGCGTCATAGGCCGCCGCGGCCCGCCCGGTGCTGTCCCGCAGCGCGAGCACCGCCGCGTACTCCCGCAGGAACCGCGCCGCCGCCGGCCAGTCACTCCGCCCGAGCCGCTCCCCCAGCCGGGTCAGGTCGGCCGGCCCGATCCCGCGCTCGACCGCGCGCAGCATGAGATCCCGCAGCTGCGTCGCGAACGCCCTGGTCCGCAACGCCGGCCGCAGCCCCGTCGGCCAGCCATAGGGATCGTCCCCGGCCGGCTCCGGCGCGTCCTCGGCCCCGGCACGACTGGAGTCGCCTGCTCGGCGGGGTTCGGCGTCCGGCTCCTGGCCGCCAGACCGCGCCGAGCCCGGCTGACTCGCGCTCGATTGAGCGTCGGGCGTGCGGTTCGTGGTGGAGGACCGCCCCAGCAGCTGGGCCGTGTCCGGCGTGGGCTGCGCCGCCGCCTCCGGGTCGCCGACGATCTCCAGGAGTTCCCGGATGACCAGGTCCTGCTCGGGTCCGGTGAGCAGGCGCGGTGACGGTTCGCCGCGTTCGGCCGCGGCACGGCGAAGGAGGCTGTATGCGTACGCGTGAAAGGTCCTGACCATGGGTTGATGCATCACGTCGTGATCGTCGAGCCCGGCGATCCGGGTTTCGATCCGCTCCCGGAGCGCCTGCGCGGCGCGCCGCCCGAACGTCAGGACCAGGATCCGCTCCGGATCCACCCCGTCCTCGACCCGCGCGGCCACGGCCTCGGCCAGCGTGGTGGTCTTGCCGGTCCCCGGCCCACCCACCACGAGCAACGGCCCGTCCGTGTGCACGACGATCCGATCGTGCACGGCGTCCGGCAGCAGCGCCGGCGCGGCGACCGGCGGCCGGCGCACCAGCCGATACGTCCGCCGAGGCACCACAGTCATCGCGCTATCTCATCACGCCCTACCGACACGCCACATATCGCCTGGTCCAACCGCTATGCCAGCCTCTCTCCGCGTCGCATCCCGCCGCGGCGACCCCGGCGACTCGCCGGATGCCCGAGCCGGACCTCGCCGCCGCTACGCACCGGATCATTGAGTGACACACCAGGGCGATCGACGAGCGCAGTTGATCGCCCTGGTGTGTCGCTCAATGATCCCTTCGCGCGCCGTCGCCCGAGATTTCATGATGTGGCGGACATAGGCTGCGGGCGCGATCCGAGACTCGACGGGCCGGCGTTCGCGAATCGCGGAAGGATCAATGACTGACACAAAAAGGAGGTCATCCAACGAAGTTGACCTATTTTTCGTGTCAGTCAATGATCCTTCGATCAAGGCCGATCCCACCGTGCGGGTGACATAAGCCGATATTTCGGGCGCGGAGCGCCCGAAATGGACGCGCTCAGCCAGGCCGAGGCCACAAGCGGCCGGCCAGTCTGGGAACGCAAGCCGCGAGCCAGGCCGGGACCGCGAGCGGCCGGCGCGGCCGGGGGCGCGATAGGGGTGGCCTGGTCTTGCGACCGCGGGTGTGGCAGGGAGGAGCGCCAGCGACGACCGGTCTCCGGCGGGAGCGGCGGAACGTGATGAAGACGGGCCGGGACCCGGTGTCAAGGGGTTTGAATCAGTTTGGGCTCGATGGCGTCGAAGGCGGCGTCCAGCGTGCCGGCCACGATCAGGCCGGCCATCGCGCCCGGCCGGACGAAGCCGGCGTCGGTCAGCGAGCGAAGCCAGGTGAGCAGGCCGTCGTAGAAGCCGTCGGTGTTGACCAGGACCATGGGCTTGCGGTGGATCGCGAGCGAGCCGGTGGTCCAGACCTCGAAGAGCTCGTCGAGCGTGCCGAGGCCGCCGGGGAGTGTGATGAACGCGTCCGACTTCTCGATCATCAGGGCTTTGCGGGAGAGCATGCCGTCGGTGATGGCGAGTTCGTCGGAGGCGGTGTCGGCGACCTCCATGTCGACCAGGGCCTGGGGGATGATGCCGAGCGTGTGGGCGCCGGCGGCGCGGGCACCGTCCGCGAGCGCGCCCATCATGCCGACGCAGCCGCCGCCGGAGACCAGCGTGTGGCCGCGGGCGCCGATCTGGCGGCCGGTCTCGGTGGCGAGGTCCAGCCAGCGCTGCTCGACGGTGTTCGCGGAGGCGCAGAAGACGCAGATCGCGGCCATCAGGAGGTTTCCACCTCACGCTGCAGGTCATGGGTCGCGGACTGCTCGGCCGCGAGCGCGGCGTCCGCCTCGACGATGTAGCGGACCGCCTCGTCGACGTCGTCGGTCACGCAGATCAGGTCGAGGTCGGCCGGGCCGATCTTGCCGTCGACGGCCATCGTGTCGCGCAGCCAGTCGAGCAGGCCGCGCCAGTACGCGCTGCCCATCAGCACCACCGGGAAGCGCGTCACCTTGCCGGTCTGCACCAGCGTGAGCGCCTCGAACAGCTCGTCCAGCGTGCCGAAGCCGCCGGGGAGCACGATGAAACCCTGCGCGTACTTCACGAACATGGTCTTGCGGGCGAAGAAGTAGCGGAAGTCGATGCCGACGTCGACCCACTCGTTGAGGCCCTGCTCGAACGGCAGCTCGATGCCGAGTCCGATGGAGAGCCCGCCGGCCTCGCTCGCGCCCTTGTTCGCCGCCTCCATCACGCCCGGGCCGCCGCCGGTGATCACCGCGTATCCGGCGCGGGCGAGCGCGCCGCCGACCCGCTCGGCCGTCTCGCACTCGGCGCTCTCCGGCTTGCTGCGGGCGGAGCCGAAGACACTGACCGCGGGCGGCAGATCGGCGAGGCTGTCGAATCCCTCCACGAATTCGGAAAGGATCCGCAATGCCCGCCACGCGTCTCTGGTCTTCCAGTCCGCGCGTTGCCGGGAGTCGAGCAGCTTCTGATCCGCGGTGGACGGCTCGATCGCGTCGCGCCGCAGCGTGACCGGTCCCCGGTGCCGTTCGGGCGTCAGTCGTCCCCGGCCGGTCATGACATACCCCTCATGCGATCACCGTAATGCACGACAGGGACGGGTATCTGACCGTCCGGCCGACCCCGGCCGGGCGGATCTGGGGAAAATTCGACAGAAACTAAGGACGACCGCAACCAAACTTAAGGAACGAACGTCTTTAATTCACAAAGTGCGCAGCACGGCGCCCGGGTGTCAGCCCGGGTCACCTCGGGGGGAGGAGCCACCGTGCTCAACCGGAACGAGATGCTCCGGCATCGACGTCAGATGCAACGGCGCATCAGCGACGTCGTCGCCGAACGGCGAATGGCCCTGCTGGACGGCGAGGCCACGGCAGAGTCCGAGGACGAGAAGTCCGAGGAGAAGTCCACACAGGATTGTGCAGCGTGAGAGCGGGCCCCGCGGAGAGCGGGGCCCTTTCTCATGAGGCCAGCCAGCGGTGCAGCGTCGCCGCGCCGTCCCGGATCCGGCCGATCTCGACGTGCTCGTCCTGGGTGTGCGCGAGGTTCGGGTCGCCGGGGCCGAAGTTGAGCGCCGGGATGCCGAGCGCGGCGAAGCGCGCCACGTCGGTCCAGCCCAGCTTCGCGGCCGGGCGTTCGCCGACCGCGGCCAGGAACTCGCGGGCCGGCGCCGCGGTCAGGCCGGGCAGCGCGGCCGGTGCCGCGTCGGTGATCTCCAGGTCGTAACCGGCGAAGACGTCGCGCAGGTGCGCCTCGGCGTCGGCGACCGCCCGGTCCGGCGCGAAGCGGTAGTTGACCTCGACCTCGCAGCGGTCCGGGATCACGTTGCCGGCCACGCCCCCGCCGATCCGGACCGCGTTGAGCCCTTCCCGGTACGTGCAGTCGTCGATCGTGACCGAGCGCGGCGCGTAGTCCTGGAGGCGGCGCAGCACCTCGCCGGCCGCGTGGATCGCGTTGACGCCCCGCCACGAGCGCGCCGAGTGCGCCCGCTTCCCGGTGGTGCGGACGACCGCGCGCATGGTCCCCTGGCAACCCGCCTCGACCACGCCGTAGGTCGGTTCGAGCAGGATCGCGAAGTCCGAGGTCAGCCACTCCGGGTGCGCGCCGGCGACCAGGTGGAGCCCGTTGAACTCGGAGTCGATCTCCTCGGCCTCGTAGAAGAAGTACGTCACGTCGTACCGCGGGTCGGGCACGGTCATGGCGATGTGCAGCGCCAGCGCGGTGCCGGCCTTCATGTCCGCGGTCCCGCAGCCGTAGATCAGGTCGTCGACCAGCCGGGACGGGAAGTTGTCGTTCAGCGGCACCGTGTCGATGTGCCCGGCCAGCACCACCCGCTGCTCCCGGCCGAGGTCGGTGCGGGCCATGAGCGTGTTCTGATGCCGGTGCACGGTCAGGTGCGGCGCGTCGGCCAGCACCAGCTCGATGCAGTCGGCGATCTCCTTCTCGTTTCGCGAGACGGACTCGATGTCGACCAGGGCGCGGGTCAGCGCGACCGGGTCGGCCAGCACGTCGGGGGTCAGCGGGTTCGCCATGGGTGGCACGGTACCTTCTCACCTGTGAGTGACGTGTCTACCACTGCGGCCTGGGGCATCGGCCTCGCCACGATCACGGCCGAGGGGCAGGTGCTCGACACCTGGTACCCGGCCGGCAAGCTCGGCCTCGGAAGCCCCGAGGCCGACGGCCAGCCGGCGAACACGCCGCTGCCGGACGCGGACGGCGCCACGCTGCTGGGCCTCCCGGCCGGCGTGCTCGGCGAGAAGGCGCTGCCGGGCCTGCGGACCGTGGCGGTGTTCACCGTGATCGGCTCGCTGGCCGAGGCGCCGAAGGACACGTTCGACGTCTACCTGCGCCTGCACCTGCTCTCGCACCGGCTGGTCACGCCGAACTCGGTGAACCTGGACGGCATCTTCGGCCTGCTGGCGAACGTGGCCTGGACCTCGGCCGGCCCGTGCCCGGGCGACCGGATCTCCGAGCTGCAGATCATCGAGCGCGCGGCCGGGCGGCACCTGACCGTCTACGGCGTGGACAAGTTCCCCCGCATGATCGACTACGTGGTCCCGTCCGGCGTGCGGATCGCGGACGCGGACCGGGTCCGGCTCGGCGCGCACCTGGCCTCCGGCACCACGGTCATGCACGAGGGCTTCGTGAACTTCAACGCGGGCACGCTCGGCAACTCGATGGTCGAGGGCCGGATCTCGGCGAGCGTCGTGGTCGGCGAGGGCTCGGACGTCGGCGGCGGCGCATCGATCATGGGCACGCTGTCCGGTGGCGGCAAGGAGCGGATCCGGATCGGCGAGCGCTGTCTGATCGGCGCGAACGCGGGCATCGGCATCTCGCTCGGCAACGACTGTGTGGTCGAGGCCGGGACGTACATCACGGCCGGCTCGAAGGTGCTGCTGCCGTCCGGCGAGGCCGTCAAGGCGGTCACGCTGTCGGGCGCGGACAACGTCCTCTTCTGGCGCAACTCGCTGACCGGCGCGCTGGAGGCCCGGCCCCGCAAGGGCACCGGCATCGCGCTCAACACCGCACTGCACAGCAACGACTGACCGATCCCGTGATCAGGGCGTCTCCCATGTCGCTGGAACGACGTGGGAGACGCCCTGATCACGTGGAGGGCGGTGTTCACTCCCAGCCCGATCGCAGCGGGCCGCACCCGCAGGCGCTAGCGTCTTCGGTGTGACCGTCGCGTTGGTCGTCACGCTGATCCTGCTCGCCGCCACCCTGGCCGGGCTCTATCTCATGCGTGCCCGCATATCACTGCTCCGCGCCGAGATGCGCGCCGAGGGAGTCGCCGCTGAGGCGCTCCGGGACCGCATCTCCGGGCTGGAGCGCGACGTCGCCCGCCTGGAGCGGGACGTCGCGACCGGCACCGGCCGGGCCGACGAGCTGGGGCAGGAGCTGTCCGGGCTGAGGGAGACCAACCGCAAGCTGGCCGAGGCGGCCGAGTCCACGGTCCACGACCTGCGCGAGCCGCTCGGCACCGTGCTCGAGTTCCTGGAGCCGTTGCAGAACCGGCGGTACTCGGAGCAGCTGGACTACCGCGGTAAGCAGTATGTCCGGTTCGCCAAGGACGCGGCGCTGCGCCTACGTGAGCTGATCGACTCGCGCACCGGCTGAGATCACCACCACACGTCACTCCGGCGATACAACATGATCACTCTGCGCATAAAGCAAACCTGACATATCCGTATTACGAACACCGTCGAGTATCACACCGCCGGAGGGAAAGGGCCGAAACGCTGGGACACCTCATACTTTCGGCTACCAGCTGCCAGGTCATTAGGTTAGTGTCGAGATCCTAACGAGGGAGGACTCCATGACCGTTGCAGCAACCCGTGGTCACCAGTCGACTCGCTTCGACCACGACCACGATGCGGCCGCAGCCGAAGGCACCGAACTCATTAATGCCCTCGCGGCGCTTCCCGAAACACATCCGGCGCGATCGGCGCTCCGCCGGCGGACGATCGAGGCCTGGCTGCCGCTGGCACGCCACCTCGCGCTCCGTTTCTCCGGCCGCGGCGAGGCGATGGACGACCTGGTCCAGACCGCGATGATCGGCCTGATCAAGGCGGTCGACCGGTTCGACCCGACGTTCGGCGTGGACTTCGCCGGTTACGCGATCCCCACGATCATCGGCGAGATCAAGCGTCACTTCCGGGACCGCACCTGGTCCGTGCGGGTGCCGCGCCGCCTGCAGGAGATGCGCCTGGCCATCTCCGAGGCGAACGCGACGCTCTCCCAGGACCTGGGCCGCTCCCCCACGGTCGCGGACATCGCGGCCCACCTCAGCGTCACCGAGGAGGAGGTGCTGGAGGGCCTGGAGGGCGCGCGTGCCTACACCGCGACCTCGCTCTCCACGCCGGTCACCGAGGAGGGCGGCATGGAGCTGGGCGACACGCTCGGCTTCGAGGACCATGAGTACGAGCTGACCGAGCTGCGCGTCGCGCTCGGCCCGGCGATGGCCGCACTCGACGAGCGCGAGCAGAAGATACTGACCTTGCGCTTCTACGGGAACCTCACGCAGTCGCAGATCGCGGACCAGATCGGCGTCAGCCAGATGCACGTCTCCCGCCTGCTGGCGAAGGCGCTGGTCAAGCTGCGCGGCCACCTCGCGGTGGACTGATTCAAAGATCAAGAGCCAGCGGGGGTACGCCTAGAGAGCTCCGCCCCCGCGTCTCGTCAGGAGACCCGGTCACCGGTTCGGTGCCGGGTCTCCTGCACGTCCAGCCCCGGCCGGACGCCCCGCCCGTGATCCACGGCGTCCTTCACCTCGTCAGAACGACGTGAAGGACGCCTGGGTCATCGGGTGGAGCAGGGCGTGGGTAGCGTGGCGATCATGCGCATCGGAATCGTGATCCTGCAGGACCGGCCGTGGCGGGAGAACGCGCCGCGCTGGCGTCAGGCCGAGGAGTGGGGCTTCGCCCACGGCTGGGTCTACGACCACATCGGCTGGCGGACGCTGGTCGACCGGCCCTGGTTCGACGCGGTGCCCACGCTGACCGCGGCCGCGCTGGCCACCTCCACGATGCGGCTCGGCACGCTGGTGGCGTCGCCGAACTTCCGGCACCCGGTGCCGTTCGCCCGGGAGATCACCGCGCTGGACGACGTGAGCGCGGGCCGGCTGCTGCTCGGCGTGGGCGCGGGTGGTACCGGCTTCGACTCGGCCGTGCTCGGCGACCCGGAGCTGACGCCGAAGATCCGGTTCGAGCGGTACGCGGAGTTCACCGAGCTGCTCGACCTGCTGCTCCGCGAGGACCACGTGACCTGGCGGGGCGCGCACTACGCCGCGGTCGACGCACGCAACCTGCCCGGCTGCGTGCAGCGCCCGCGGGTGCCGCTGATCATGGCGGCGAACGGGCCGCGCGGGCTGCGCCTGGTGGCGAAGCACGCGCAGGGCTGGGTGACCACCGGCGGCGTGCCCGGCGCGTCCCTGGACCCGCCGTCCGGCGCAGAGCTGGTCGCGCAGCAGAACGCCTGGTGGAAGACGGTCGAGGAGATCTCGAGGCGACTGGACGACACGCTGGACCGGGCCGGCCGGGAGCGCGGCACGCTGGACCGTTACCTGACGCTGGACTCCGCGCCGGTCTTCTCGCTGAGCAGCGTGGACGCGTTCGCGGAGGCGCACGGCCGAGCGGCCGAGCTGGGCTTCACCGACATCATCACGCATTGGCCCCGCGAGGACAGCTGGTACGCCGGTGACGAGGCGGTCCTGGAGAAGGTGGCCGCAGAGTTCCTGGTCGGCGCTCCGCACCTCCGGCTCGGCGCCACTCCCTCCGACGACAGGTGACGTGCGGACGACGAGCGTGTCCGCACGTCTCCGGCCCGCTCGCGCCTGACGTGGTGGTGGGCGTACCCGCGAAGAGGTTTTGATCTTTGCCGGGTGGGGGTCTGGCGCTCCGGGCGTGCAGCCAGCACCATTGGTCCCACCATGCACCCGGCCGGCAGGAGCGCCAGCAGATGACCGCGACGCACACCGACCAGGGCTTCTCGTTCCGGCTCCGCAGGGAGACCGGGCGGGCGCACCGCTCGGCCGAGGGCGCCGGCTATCTCGCCGCGCTGACCTCCGGGCAGTTGGACCGCGAGGCCTACGCGCTCCTGGTGGCGCAGCACTGGTTCATCTATGACGTGCTGGAGTCCGCGGCCGAGACGATGCGGGCCGACCCGGTCGCGGCGCCGTTCGCCGCGCCGGAGCTCACCCGGCTGCCCGCGCTCGCCGCGGACCTGGAGTTCCTGCTCGGGGCCGAGTGGCGCGACCGGATCGAGGCGACGCCCGGCACCCGTGACTACCGCGCGCGGATGACCGAGGTCTGCTTCGGCGACCCGGCCGGTTTCGTGGCGCACCACTACACGCGCTATCTCGGTGACCTGTCCGGCGGCTTCTACATCGGTGACGCGATCCGGTCCGGTTACGGCCTGGACGTCGACGGGGTGCGTTTCTACCGCTTCGACGCGCTCGGCGACCCGGACGAGTTCAAGAACCGCTACCGCGGGCTGCTGGACGCCGCGCCCTGGGACCGGGCGGTGCAGGACCGGCTGATCGACGAGGTGCTGGTCGCGTACGACCTGAACAACCGCGTCTTCGCCGACCTGCACCGGCTCACGTCGAGCTAGGGGATCGAGCTAGGGGGTCAGCGGGACTGCAGCGCGTCGAGCGCCACGGCCATCGCGATGACCAGGCGGCGGTCGATGTGCGGGTTCGGCACGGACACGACGTACTTGTCGCGGAAGCCCCACTGCTTGACCACGGAGAAGACGGTCTCGCCGGACGGCGTGACGAAGTCGAAGTGGTAGGGCAGCCAGGAGAGCGAGTCGACGAAGCGGCGCAGGATCGCGACCACCTGGCTGCGCTCCTGCCCGCGGACCTCGCCGACCTGCGGCTGCTCGACGATCCAGGTCGAGCGCAGCAGCGACGCCTTGAAGTCCTTGCGGAACAGGCCGATCGGCGCGCCGTTCGGGTCGGTCACGTCGTAGGTCGCGCCGAGGTCCATGATCTGCCGGGCCTTGAAGCCGAGCACCGGGACCTGCTTGCTGTCGTCCGTGTAGAGCGTGACCTGCTCCTTGAACGCCATGCGCTTCTGCTGCGCGAACGCGATCATCTCGCCCTCGGAGCCGTCCGCGTTGACCGCACGGACCTCGTACTGGTTGACCATGAGGCGAACGCGCTGCCGGACGTGGAACTGCTGCGTCGCCTGAAGCCGCTGAAGGTCGGTCATTACTGTCGTTCCTCTCACAGGAATTCGTCGGCCCGCAGTCTGGCACACCCGTGCGACATTTCCTGTCCTCCATGAAGCCAGGGTCTGCCCGATCTTCGGCGGGCCCTCGCTCGATCGGCCAATTTCGGTGCCCCGCCCACGTCCCAACGGGGGAAAACGCTGGTAGGCCTAGTGACGGGAGCCGGGCGACCGCCTGAAATGGACGTTAAGTCCGTTACATCCCGGGAGGCGATCCATGTCCGGAACACTGCTGTTCGTGCACGGAACCGGCGCGCACCGCATCGACGACGATCTCGCCCGGCTGCGCGCCGGGCTCGCGTCCGAGCACCGGCTCCGCGACGTCCGGGTGCACGCCGTGGCCTGGGGCAGCGCGGTCGGGCCGGCCGATCTGGACGTGACGCCGGTGCTGCCGCCGCACTCACCCGGACCGGAGACGGCGGTGGAGGTCACCCCGGCCGGGATCTCCGCGGCGGAATGGGACCTGCTGCTCGCCGACCCGCTGCTGGAGCTGCGCATGCTCGCGGAGCTCTTCGATCCCGGCCCGTCCGGTCCGGACACGCTGGACAAGCGGCTGGACGCGATGGCGCTGCCGGAGCTGGGACACGTGGACCGGGCGACGCTGGTCCGGGCGATCGCCGAGGTGCGGGACGCGCCGGAGACCGCGGACGCGGCGCTGGCGGCCGGCGACACGGCCGACCCGGAGCTGTGCAGCGCGGTCGCGCGTGCGATCACGGCCACCGCGCTGATCGCGGCGCCGGACGCGCCGATCGGCCGGGACGGGGCGGCGCGGGACGAACTGGCCGCGATCCTGGTCGCGGCGATGGAGCCGGAACCGGAGCCGGCCGAAGGGCTGGGCGAGACGCTGGTCCGGCGGGTGCTGCGCCCGCTGGCCGCGCGGCTGGCGACGCGGAGCCTGGCCCGGCGCCGCACACCGCTGATGGACCCGGTCACCGACTTCGTCCGGGACGTCGCGTTCTACCTGCGGCGCGGCGCCGCGGTCCGCGCGCTGATCGCGGCGGAGGCGGCACGGGCCGAGCCGCCGGTGGTGCTGCTCGGGCACAGCCTGGGCGGGATCGCGGCGGCCGACCTGCTCTCCGGCCCGGACCGGCCCGCGCCGGTGCGGCTGCTGGTCACGGCCGGTTCACAGGCGCCGTACCTCTATCTGATGGACGCGCTGGACGATCTGCGCCCCGGCGTGCCGGGCGCCGCGTTCATGCCGTGGCTGAACGTCTACGACCGGTCCGACCTGCTGGCGTTCTGCGCCGCGCGGGTCTTCCCGGGCGCGGTGGACGAGGAGATCGACGCGGGCGTGCCGTTCCCGGCGGCGCACGGCGCCTACTGGGACCAGCCGCGCTTCCACGCGCTCCTCGCCCACCACTGGCCGGGCTGAGGGGAGAAGGGTTATGCCTCGCTGCCGGTGATGGTCGGCCACGAGTAGGCCAGCAGCGCGGACGCGGCACCGAGCAGCGCCAGCGAGACGCCGCGGGTGCCGATCGGCAGCGCCGCGAGGACCAGCAGGATCACGGCGATGATGTAGAGGACGGCCTGGATGGACATGAGAGCCTCCGAGGGGGTTCGGATTCAGCTGTGCGGCGTCCTCGATACCCCCCGGTTCGCCCGCGCTAAACAACCGCCTGCCACCAGCCGTCGACCGGGGGCGGATCCGCCACGTCCACCCGCTCGCCGGGCCGGGGCACCGCCAGCGCCACGCCGCGCGCCCGCGCCTCCGCCCAGACCCGGTCCGGCGGCTCCGACCAGCCGTGCACGGCCAGCGCGAAGGTGCCCCAGTGCACCGGGATGAGCAGGCCACCGCCGGCCTCGCGGTGCGCGGTGACCGCGTCCTCCGGCTCCATGTGGATGTCCGGCCAGGGGTCCGCGTACGCGCCGGCCTGCACGATCGTGGCGTCGAACGGCCCGTACGCCTCGCCGATCGCGGCGTACCCGGGGAAGTATCCGGTGTCGCCGCTGTAGAAGAGCCGGTGCTCGGGCCCGGTCAGCACCCACGACGACCACAGCGTGGCGTCCCGGGCGAGGAACCGTCCGGAGAAGTGCCGCGCGGCCGTCGCGGTGAACCGGACGCCGCCGGCCTCCGCGTGCTCGTCCCAGTCCAGTTCCACGATCCGCCGCACCGGCACGCCCCAGCGTTCGAGGTGGGCGCCCACCCCGAGCGGCACCAGGAACGGCGCGTCCTGCCGGGCCGTGAGCGCGCGCACGGTGGACAGGTCCAGGTGGTCGTAGTGATCGTGCGAGATCACGATCGCGTCCAGCCGGGGCAGGTTCTCGATCGGCAGCGGCATCGGGTGCAGGCGGTGCGGCCCGGCCAGGCCGGACGGTGAGCAGCGGTCGCTCCAGACCGGGTCGAGCAGCACCCGGGCGCCGTCGATCTCGACCACCGAGGTGGAGTGCCCGAGCCAGGTGACGTGCAGGCCGTCCCGCGCGGTGAAGTCCGGCCGGACCAGCGGGACCGGCCGGGACGGGCGCCGCTTCCGGGCGCTGAAGATCATGCCGAGCATGGCCTCGCGGGTGGTGCCGGGCCTCATCGGGTGCGGCGGGTCCACGTTGCGGAACGCGCCGTCGCGGAACCGGCCGGACTTGGCGATCCGGTCCGCGCGGTCGAGCGCACCGGGCAGCCGGCGGGCGGTGCGCGGCGAGGGGCGCGCGGGCGGCCGGGCACCGAACGCCAGCGGTACGTCGCGGGCCAGCCAGGCGAGTCCGGCCGCCACGCCGAATAGGGCGAATACGGATCTAAGCCGCATTCGCCCAGGATCGCACGGGGAGCGGGTGCTCCCCGTGCGTACCGTCGATCAGCCCGTGACGTTTTCCAGCGCGGGCAGGTAGCCGTTGGCGTAGCCGGCGTTGTTCGGGTGGAACGTGCTGGTCAGGTTGAGCAGGTTGACCCGGTTGATCCACGGCGCGGCGGCACAGACCCCGTGCCCGGCGAAGATCGGGCGGGTGTCCGCCCAGGTCAGCCCGGCCGCCTGGGCCCGGGCCGCGGTGACGGTGGCGAGGTCGTCGGCCGCGGCGTTCAGCGCCTGGCGCTTGACCAGGCTGAGCCCGCCCGGGCAGGCGCCGGTCTCGAAGAGCCGCGGGTAGCCGAGCACGACCACCTCCGCGGACGGCGCGCGAGTCGTGATGTCCGCGTAGGTGCGGTCGAGTCGGCCCGGCAGCACGGTTCGGATGTAGATCCGGGCCGCCTCCACGACGCCCAGGCAGACCTCGTCGCTGCCCAGCACGCAGGAGATCGCACCGGTCGCGAAGCCGGCGTCGTTGCCGCCGATGGTGATCGTGACCAGATCGGTCCCGGCGCCGAGCGACGACACCTGGGTGGCGCGGACGTCGTCGGTGGTGGCGCCGCCGCAGGCGACGAACGCGAACGAGGACGTCTCGTGCCGGTTCACCCACAGCCGCGGATAGCCGTTGGGACTGCGCATGCAGGTTCCGGTCGCTCCGGTGGCGCCGGTGCCGGAGGAGTAGGAGTCGCCGAGCGCGACGTAGTCCACGGGTGCGTCGGCGTGTGCGGCCGGCCCGACGGTGATCGCGGCCAGCACGGTGGTGACAGTGACGGAGAGCCTGAGTGCCCAGTTGCCCATCCGAACCTCCTAGGGGGGTGCGGAGAGCGTAAACAGCGCATTACCAGCAAAGATAGACGGTGATTTCTGCTTTACCCACGGGTAACATGAACGGATTGCCCGCTGTGTCGGTCGTCCTATGAATAAAACGGGCCGAGCTGTCACCATCCGGGCATGGGTGGGGAGATCAAGTCCGGCCGGGTCGGCATCGCGCTGACCGCCGTCGCACTGGGCGGCTTCGGCATCGGCACCAGCGAGTTCGCGGCCATGGGGCTGCTACCGGAGATGGCCGGCACGCTGCACGTCTCCATCCCGTCGATGGGCTACGGCATCAGCGCGTACGCGCTCGGCGTGGTCGTCGGCGCGCCGCTGATCACCGCGCTGACCGCGCGGCTGGACCGCAAGATCCTGCTGCTCGGCCTGATGGTCGCGTTCCTGGTCGGCAACGGCCTCTCCGCGATCGCGCCGAACGCGCCGCTGGTCTACCTGGCCCGGTTCATCGCGGGGCTGCCGCACGGCGCGTACTTCGGCATCGCCTCGGTGGTGGCCGCGCGCCTGGTTACGCCTGCGCGGGCCGGCCGCGCGGTCGCCGGCGTGATGATGGGCCTGACCGTCTCCAACATCATCGGTGTGCCGGTGGCGACCGCGGTCGGCCAGCACCTGCACTGGCGGGCCGCGTACGGCATGATCGCCGCGATCGGCCTGCTCACCATCGTGGCCGTGCACTTCCTGGTGCCGCTGGTGCCGGCCGCCGCGCACGCCACGGTCCGCACCGAGCTGGGCGCGTTCCGCCGCCCGCAGGTCTGGTTCGCGCTGCTCACCGGCATCGTCGGGTTCGGCGGCATGTTCGCGGTCTACAGCTACGTCTCCCCCACGCTCACCGAGGTCAGCGGGCTGCCTGCCGGCGGCGTGCCGTGGGTGCTGGCGGTCTTCGGCGTCGGCATGACCGCCGGCACGCTGCTCGGCGGCCGGCTCGCCGACCACTCGATCATGGGCACGCTGCTCGGCGGCATGATCGGCATGCTCGCCGTGCTCGTACTGTTCGCGACCACCGCGCAGTACATTCCGGCCGCCATCGCACTGATCTTCCTGATCGGCGTCGCGTGCCAGGTCATCGGCACCGCGCTCACGATGCGCCTGATGGCGGTCTCGCCGGACGCGCCCGCGCTGGCGGCCAGCTCCAACCACTCCGCGCTCAACCTGGCCAACGCGGCCGGCGCCTGGCTCGGCGGCGTGGTGATCGCGGCCGGCCACGGATATCTCGCCACCGCCTGGGTCGGCGCGGTTCTCTCCGTCGCGGGCTTGGTCGTCCTGTCCGTGTCGCGAATGATGGAACGTGCACAACCACCCCTGGCGGCGGGTTTGCCCGCCGCACGAACGGGTAGCTGATCAAGGGCCGTACTCGTCCTAAGGAGTTCCCCATGCGTGTCCTGGGCGAGCGCTACCGCCTCGAACAGCGCATCGGCGTGGGCGGGATGTCCGAGGTGTGGCGCGGGCACGACGACGTGCTGGACCGGCCGGTCGCGGTCAAGCTGATCGCGCCGCACCTGGCCGAGGCGGAGGCCGTGGTCGAGCAGGTGCGCACCGAGGCGCGCTCGGCCGCGCGGCTCGCCCACCCGAACGTGGCCAGCGTGCACGACTTCGGCATGTCCTCGATGCTGCCCGGCCGGCCCGCGCCGTACATCGTGATGGAGCTGGTCGAGGGCGAGACGCTCGCCGACCACCTGCGCGCCGGCCCGTTCGACTGGCAGATCGCGGTGCGCGTCTGCGCCGAGGTGGCGGCCGCGCTGGCCGCCGCGCACGTGCACGGCATCGTGCACCGCGACATCAAGCCCGCCAACATCATTCTCACGCCGGCCGGCGTGAAGGTGCTCGACTTCGGCATCGCGGCGATCGTCGGCGAACCGGACTCCGGGCTGGACGGCACGATCGTCGGCACGCCCGCGTTCGTCGCGCCGGAGCGCCTGGAGGCCGACACGGTCACCCCGGCCACGCCGGCCGCCGACGTCTACGCGCTGGGCGTGCTGCTCTACCTCTGCCTGGCGCGGCGCCTGCCGTGGACGCCGTCCGACCTGCCCGGTGTCCCGCCGAACGCCATCCCGCCCGGCGTCGACCCGTCCCCGCTACCGCCGGTGCCCGGCCTCCCCGACGAGGTCGCCACGCTCTGCCTCCGATGCATAGCCCGCGACCCGGAGGAGCGCCCGACCAGTTTCGCGGTCGCGCTCATACTCGCCGAGGCGGTCGACGCCCAGGTCTACGTGCCGCTGGCCGGCACGGCCCCGCTGGTCCGCGAGGTCACCACCACCCCGGCCTGGGAGGACGCCACCGACGTCCTCGAGTTCCCCGGCCGCCACCGCGCCGACCCCTGACAGGTCAAACATCCGAGAAGCCGCTTTCCCGAGCCTTGATCCCCTCGCCCGCGTCACGGGTTGATCGTGATCCGCAGCGGGGTCGTGTTGCGGATGTCCTGCGCGCTGGTCGACAGCCGCAGGTTGTCGAACGTGACCGCGCCGACCGCCGGCCCCTGGTTCGCCTCGGGCAGTTCGTTCGCCCGGATGCCGAAGCCGGACTTGGCGTCGAACGCGTCGCCGCGCGCCCGCCACCGGCGGAGCGGCGCGTCGTTGAAGGCGTTGTACCGAGACCTCTGTCCGGACGCCGAGGGGCGGCACCGTTCGCCGCGTGGCGGCGCCGTTCGTCGCATATCGACGCGGGACGTTAGCCCTATCGGGGTAGCCCGGTCAGCGGAACCGCACGCTTGAGCGCTCGATGTTCCCGCACGGACAACGGATTTCCGCGAGCCCCACGATCCGGCAGATTCTTCATCAGCGCCGCCGAGGCGCGAGAGCCACCACTCCAGTGCCCGCCGGCCGCCGCCGACCAGCGGCGGCGCCCGGCGGGCCACCAAGAGGACCCGAAGGACCTGCACGATGCATCAGTTCCCGCCCGCCCGCAGGCACCGCCGGCGCGTCGTCAACCGGTGCCGGCCGGGGGGCCGCGCGGCGCGGCGGGACACGCGGCGGCCACCGGGCGCGCCGGCACAGTGAGCTACCGGTAGGGGCGGGCGAAGGGCTGGGGAGACTCCCGTCCGCCCCTACCGGTGACGAACCCGGAGGTGAGCGCATGCGGACCATCTACCGCTGGCGCTGGGTGGCGATGTCCGTGGCGGCGTTGGCGATGACCGCCCTGCTCGGCGGGCTGTCCGTGCGGGCGGACGCGACGACGGCGGAGAAACCGGTGGCGCCGTCCCGCGCCGAGGAGACGTTCCGGTTCCGGCTGCGCAGCGAGCCGGTCGAGGCGCCGGCGCCGGGCAGCACCACGCCGCTGCACGTGCGGCTGACCAACCCGCACGACGAGCGGGTGCGGATCGACGAGCTGGCCGGCCACGTCCTGGAGGTGTCCCGGCCGGACTGCCACGCGACCGCGGCGGACCTGGCGATCGGGCTGCACAGCGGGCCACCCGGGCTGCCGTTCACGCTCGGGCCGGGCGAGAGCGTCGACGCGGGCACGATCCCGGTCTTCGTGCCGGCCGCGGTCTCCGCCGCCTGCCGCACCGCGACCTACCAGTTCCTGATCACGGGTACGGGAATTCGCCTGCCGATATCGGACTCCGCATGAGGATTTTTCGACGATCGCGGATTCGCGAGATAATATTCCGGCGACGCGTACCGGTGCCCACGCTCTGTTAACGCCGACATTCCCGGTTCCGGGTGTGCCGGTCAGCTTCGGCGGTACGCCAGATCGGCTCCCCGCCCCGCGGGGAGCCGATTTTATGCTGGTGCCCATGCATTGGGACGATCTACTGGACCGCGCCGCCCGGCTGGCGAACGACGGCACGCGCCGCATCCTGGGCATCGCGGGCCCGCCCGGCGCCGGGAAGTCGACCGTCGCCGCGCGCCTCGGCGCCGCGCTGACCGACGCGGGCGCGGCCGTCACGGTCGTGCCGATGGACGGCTTCCACCTCGCGGACGCGGAGCTGCACCGCCTCGGCCGGCACGCGCGCAAGGGCGCGCCGGACACGTTCGACGGCGCCGGCTTCGTCGCGCTGCTGCGGCGGCTCCGGTCCGAGACCGACGGCGTGGTCTACGCGCCGGTCTTCCGCCGGGAGATCGAGGAGCCGATCGCCGGCGCGATTCCGGTGCCGCCGGAGACCCGGCTGGTCATCACGGAGGGCAACTACCTGCTGGTGCCGGACGGCGTCTGGGGCGGCGTGCGAGGGCTACTGGACGAGGCGTGGTTCCTGGCCCTGGACGAGGCGGAACGGCTGCGCCGGCTGGTCGCGCGGCACATGGCGTTCGGCCGGGACGAGGCGGAGGCGCGGGAGCGCGCGCTCGGCAGCGACCAGGCGAACGCCGAGTTGATCGCGACCACCAGAGGCCGCGCGGACCTCATCGTTCCACTGACATGACAGCGGCGCTATTGCACTGATCCGCGGTCCGGGCGGACGATATGCGCTCGTACCTTTCGGCTGACAGACCAATATCCGACTCGAGACCGGATCCGGAGGTTGGCAGGACCGTGACCCCGCGCCGCATGATGGCCGCGCACGCCGCGGTGATGGTCGTGCTCGGGGCCGCCGTCTTCACCCCGCTGCCGGATTCGCTGGTCTTCGCCCTGATCGGCCTGGTCACGGTCGGCGCGGTCATCGCCGGCGTGCGGCTGAACGGGCCGCTGCGCCGCGCACCCTGGTGGTGGCTGGCCGGGGCCGCGGGCGTGATGGCGCTCGGCGACACGTTCTACGGCCAGCACGCGCACGGCGCCCGGCTGATCGTGTCCGAGGTGGCCTACCTGGCGATGTTCCCGCTGATAGTGGTCGGCCTGATCCAGCTGACCCGGCCGAGCGGGCTGTTCCGGGACCGTTCCCGGCTGATCGACTGGCTCACGTTCGGCGCCTCCGTCGCGCTGCTGGCCTGGGTGCTGCTCGTCGGCCCGGCGCTGCGCACCGAGGGCGGCGACGGCACCAGCGCGGCCACCCACTCGCTCGGCTGCCTGTTCCTGCTGCTGGCCACGGTCGGCGTCACCATCGACACCCGGCTCAGCGCGTCCGTCACGCTGCTCGCGATCGGCGCCGCCGGCCTGCTCTTCGGCGACGTGGCCTGGCTGGTGCTCGACCTGCGGTTCGGCGGCTGGCCGGAGGGCAGCCCGTTCGAGCTCGCCTACCTGCTCTTCTACGCCGCCTGGGGGCAGGCCGCGCTGCACCCGTCGATGTCCAGGCTGACCTCACCGCCCTCGGCCGAACCCGGCGAGCTGCGACTGGTGTGGAAGGTCCTGCTCGGCGTCTCGGTGCTGATCCCGCCGGGCGTGCTGCTCGCCCAGACGCTGCGCGGCGCGGTCACCGACGGCGTGATGATCGCCGCGCTGGCCACCGTGATCTACGGTGCGGTCTTCGCGCGGCTGTTCGACGCGGTGGAGAAGCACCGGCGGCTGCTCACCCGGGAACGGCACCTGCGGGAGATCTGCGGCACGCTGGTCGCGGCGGCCGGGCCGGACGAGGTCGACCGCGCGATCCGGGGCGCGGTCAGCGCGCTGCTCAAGGACGCCGACCACCGGATCGTGCTGTCCGTGCACCGCGCGGACGGCAAGCCCACGGCCGCGAACAGCGTCTGGGGGCCGGGGATGCCCGCGCCGTACCCGTTGCCCACCCCGGCGGCCGCGCGGCGCACCCGGCTGCTGCGCACGCACACGCTGCACCCGGCGCTCGCCGACCAGCTCGGCGGCCTGCCGGGCACGCTGGTCTGCCCGCTGGTGCTGGACGACTCCGCGATCGGCCCGCCCCGGGTCGGCGCGCTCTTCGTCTCCGCGGACAGTTACGTGCTGCAGGTGCTGCAGGACAGCATCGAGGTGGTCGCGGTGCAGGCCACGCTGGCGCTGGAGCGGATCTTCCTGACCGACGAGATGACCCGGCGGGAGTCCGACCAATACCTGAACGCGGTCGTGCAGAACACCAGCGACGTGGTGCTGATCGTGGACGAGGCCGACCGGATCCGGTACTTCTCGCCCTCGCTGGCCACCGTGCTGGGCGTGCAGCCACGCGCGTTCGGCACGCTCGCCGACCTGGTCCAGCCGGACGACCGGCCGCAGGTGAACCGCACGTTCGAGCTGGCCCGCGGCTCCGGCAGCACGGACGGCGTCCGCGAGGAGTGGAGCCTGCTGCGCGAGGACGGCAGCCGCGTCGTGCTCGACGTCAGCTGCCGCGACCTGCGCGCGGACCGGCTGGTCCGCGGTTACGTGCTGACGCTCTGCGACGCGGCCGGCCGCCACCGCAAGGAGCAGGCCCTCATCCAGCGCGCGCTGCTGGACTCGGCGCCGGGGAAGAACCGGCGCTCGGTCACGAACCGCTTCAAATGATCGAGGCGCCGACCGGATCGCGGACGGCGCCTCGCCTCAGGTGAGGCGGCTGACCGCCTCGCCCACCCGCTCGTCGGACGCGGTCAGCGCCACCCGCACGTGCTTGGCCGCGGCCGGGCCGTAGAACGCGCCGGGCGCGACCAGGATGCCGCGCTCGGCCAGCCACCCGACCGTGTCCCAGCAGTCCTCGTCCCGCGTCGACCACAGGTAGAGGCCGGCCTCGGAGTGCTCGATCCGGAAGCCGGCCCTCGTCAGCGCCGCCCGCAGCCGCTCACGGCGAGCCGCGTAGCGCGCACGCTGCTCGGCCACGTGCGTCTCGTCGCCGAGCGCGGCCGTCATCGCGTCCTGCACCGGCTCCGGCACGATCATCCCGGCGTGCTTGCGCACGGCCAGCACCTCGGACACGATCTCCGGGTCGCCGCCCAGGAAGCCGCCACGGTAACCGGCCAGGTTGGAGCGCTTGGACAGCGAGTGCACCGCGAGCACACCCGCGTAGCTGTCGCCCCGCACCTCCGGCGAGAGCACGGAGACCGGCTCCGCCTCCCAGCCCAGCGGCAGGTAGCACTCGTCGCTGGCCACGATCGCGCCGCGCTCGCGCGCCCAGTCGACCACCTTGCGCAGATGCGCGGCCGGGAGCACCCGGCCGGTCGGGTTGGACGGCGAGTTGATCCAGATCAGGCGGACGCGTTCCGGGCCGAGCGCGGTCAGCGAGTCGGAGCGGACCGCCCGGGCACCGGCGAGCGTGACGCCCACCTCGTAGGTCGGGTAGCCGACCTCCGGGATCACCACGGTGTCGCCGGGCCCGATGCCGAGTAGCGTGGGCAGCCAGCCGACCAGCTCCTTCGAGCCGATCGTGGGCAGCACGCCGAGCCCGGGCAGGCCGGCACCGCACCTCGCCGCGAACCAGGCCGTGATGGCGGCGCGCAGTCGCGGGTTACCGGCGGTCAGCGGATATCCGGGCGCGTTCGACCCCGCGGTCAGCGCGTCGCGCACGACCGCGGGGACCGGGTCGACCGGCGTGCCGATCGACAGGTCGACGAGCCCACCGGGGTGGGCGGACGCCGTCGCCTTCGCCGGGACGAGCTGGTCCCAGGGAAAGTCGGGCAGTCGCGCCGCGAGGCCGGTCAGTGTCCCTCGCCGCGCGGCGCCTGGCCCGCGACGAACGGGTCGTCCTTGTCGATCTTGCCGACCTTGGAGGCGCCGCCGGGCGAGCCGAGATCCTCGAAGAAGCTGTAGTTCGCCGAGGTGTAGTTCTTCCACTGGTCCGGCACGTCGTCCTCGTAGAAGATCGCCTCGACCGGGCAGACCGGCTCGCAGGCACCGCAGTCGACGCACTCGTCCGGGTGGATGTAGAGCATGCGGTTGCCCTCGTAGATGCAGTCGACCGGGCACTCCTCGATGCATGCCTTGTCCAGAACATCGACGCAGGGCTCGGCGATGATGTAGGTCACGGGTCTCTCCTCCGATACAACGCCGCTCGCTTTACAACCCACGGCGCATAAGAGCCTAGTATCTCGCCGGGGAGGGGGTCGATCGTGCTCCGTAGGCAGGATGTGGGACACCGCGTCGTAGTGCGGCGAATTGTCGGTTCCCGCGGTGGCCGGACGCTCTTTTCCGACTCACTCGGCGAATTGGTCGCGCTGAGCGAGACCGAACTCACGATCGCGACCTCCGCCGGCACCGTCCGCGTGCCGCTGGACGAGGTGCACCGGGCCAAGCGGGTGCCGCCCACCCGGCGCCCGACCGCCGCCGATGTGATCGCGTCCGAGATCGCCGCGAACGAGGCCTGGCCCGCGCCGATCCAGGAATATCAGGGCGGCTGGCTGCTCCGCGCGGCCGGCGGCTGGACCGGGCGCGCCAACACCGCGATCCCGATCGGCGACCCGGACCGTCCGTTGCCGGCCGCGGTCGACGCGGTCGAGACCTGGTACCGCGCGCACGGCCTGCCACCGCGGATGAACATCCCGCTGCCGCTGGCCGCACCGGTGAACGAGGAGCTGGACGCGCGGGGCTGGACGACCGCGCCGCTCACGCTGTTCCAGACCGCACAGGTCGCCTCGATCCTGGAGGCGACGCCGGACCGGCACGACCTTCCGGCGGTCCGGGTGCGCGAGCGGATGACCGAGGAGTGGCTCGCGGTCGCGGCCGCCCGCAAGGGCACGCCACCCGAGGTCGCACGGCACGTGCTGACCGCGGTGCCGGAGGTCGCGTTCCTGGAGGTCTACGGCGACGACGGCACCCCGATCGCGGTCACCCGGGCCACCGTGACCGGCGGCGGCGAGTGGCTCGGCGTGTTCCTGGTCGACGTCCTCCCGGAACACCGCCGCCGCGGGCTCGGCTCACACCTGGTGCGCGCCGCCGCGACGTGGGGCCGGGAGATCGGCGCGCGACGCGCGTTCCTACAGGTCGAGGAGCACAACGCGGCAGCCGTCGCGCTCTACGCCCGCGTCGGCTTCACCACCCACCACACCTATCTGACCCGCACGGCTCCCGCCTGACCACGATCGAGAGCAAGAGCAGCAAAGTCTGAGAGCAAAAGGCGACAACCTTTTTCCCGCTTCCGGCGTGGCCGCCGTGGGCGTGCTCCCGCGGGCACCGGTCGTCGCTGGCGCTCCTCCCTGCCAGCCGCATCGCCGGTCACCACAACCCACAAACCCACCCAGCAGCACGTTCCCCCAGCTCCTCGTCCACCGGCCGCTCCCGGCGGCACAGCATCCGGCGGCGCACCGCACCCGGCCGCACCGCACCCGGCGGCACACCGCACCCGGCCGCACCGCACCCGGCGGCACACCGCACCCGGCCGCACCGCACCCGGCGGCACACCGCACCCGGCCGCACCGCACCCGGCGGCACACCGCACCCGGCCGCACCGCACCCGGCGGCGCACCGCACCCGGCCGACGGTGAAGAACGGGTCGAACCAGAGGACCCGGCCGCGAGGCTCCCCCACCTGGGCGTCAGTACCTCCCTTCGCCGCCGAGCTCGTCCGAAATATCACCATAAAGACCACGACATTCACCTTGACAGCGACCACGTGTCGCAAATCGTTGTCTCAAGCGCCGGATAACAACGATTTGCGACACGTGATCAACTCCCGGCCTCGGCCATGCTGAGCCTTCGGCGTCGAAGCGAGCAGTGCTCCGCAGCAACGCACCTTTATATCGTGAGATTTCGGGCGAACATCGCCCAGGCGGCCACCGCTCGAACCTCGACGTCAAGGTCAGTAATCAGCCGCCAGGCGACACAGGATCCAGCTCCCACGAAGCGGAAAGTGAGTCCAGATGGTGGACCGACCCTCACCGACCAACTGATGTTCGCTTTCTGAAAGTGCGCGCCGCGCAGACCGCCGCACACGAAACCCGGGCCTACCACCCACGAAAAGACAGCCGAGCCAACGGACCCCTACCACGCTGGGCCCCCGCCCTCCCCCGGAGCCCGAGACCCGCCGGAGGCGCTCTCGACCGCAGCCACCTCCCCAACGCAACCAATAACGCGAAATATCGGGCGCGCGGCGCCCGTGCGGCGGCCGTGCGGCCTCAGCGCGCAGCCCCACCGGTGAGGTCGGTGACCGCGACGCCGGCGGCGGTCGCGCGGGCGGGCAGTCAGGCGTCGACGTGCGTCGCTCGAACGCGGAGCGCCCATGCGATGTTCGCGCCAAGCACCCGCACGATGTTCGCGCGCGGAGCACCCCGCACGGTCTCCCGCACCAAGCACCAACGCGTGGTCCGCGACCTGCGGCTCACCCCGCACGCGATGTTCGCGCGAGTCATGTCTCGGGGCGCGGCAGGTGCCGCGCCCCGAGACATCGATCGCGTGGGTTGTCGCCACCACGCCGGGTCCGGCTCCGACGCGGCGACCGGAGCGGCGGCGGAGGCCGCCGCGGGTTTGCCCGCGGGAGCACGCCCAGAGCAACCACGCAGGAAGCGGGAATATCCGCTTTTGCACTTTTCGCATTGTGGGTGGGCGGCGTCCGGCGCACGAGGGGCTCCGGCGAATGCCCGCTGGTCGCGCTAGTGGCGGATCGTGGTGCGGCGGTTCCTGGTGGGGCGGGCGGCGGCGAGACGGTTCTCCTCGTAGCGCTTGAGGGACTGGGAGCGGTAGTCCCAGCCGAGGACCATGAGCACGAGGTAGCCCAGGATCGCGCCGCCGACGGTGAAGCCGAGGTAGAGCCAGATCTGGGCGAAGAACGCGCCGGCGCCGTTCATGAACGGCGAGTCACCGCTGATGAACGGGCCCACCAGGACGGTCAGCAGCATCGCGGTGGTCACGATCGCGACCAGGTCGCCGCTCCACGAGTCGAGCGGGCGGCTGCGGCCCCAGCGGAACGCGAGCACCGCGGTGATCAGGCCGATCGCGATGAACATGACGGTCGAGACCGTGTCCTGCGCGCTCAGGTCGTCGTCGAACGCGAAGCGCCCGACGAGCCGGGCTACCACGTTGATTCCGAACAGCACACCGGCGAGCACGCCAACCGGCAGCCAGCGGTTTCTCATCGTGACGCTCCCCTCCCCGGCCCGCAGATGATGCGCGGCCGGGACTCATAGGTCCAGCTGAACTTCTCGCGACCGGCTTCCTCGCCGTCCTTGCGGAAGATACGCCACGCGTCCTGGGAGAAACCTCGGGAACCCGGCTCGAATTCACAGTCCGGTCCGGGATCGCGGTATTCGACGGCCGGCTCGGTGACGGCGGTGCGCGGGCCGTACTCGGTGTCGATCCAGTCGAACGCGCGGGTGCCCCAGAGCGTGACCGTGATCGTCCGGCCGGACACGCGCACGTCGACGAACACGCCGTGCCCGCTGTCGTCGCGGATCCGCAGGTCCTGGCCCGGGCCTGCGGTCGCTTCCAGGACCGCGGGCAGATGCTCCCGGTAGGTGGCGTGCGGACGGTGCTCGACGATCTCCAGCCCGGCCCGGTACGCGGCCTGGAACACGGTCGCGGCCAGCTGCGGGCTGGCGTCCTCGCCGGCGGCGGCGTGCAGCGAGAACGTGTCGCCCGGCTTGACCAGCGTGCCGGCCGGCCGATCCGTCACCGCCGACGGGCCGTACGTGGTGTAGGTGGCCAGCCGTTCCGTGATGCCGAGCCGCTCCACGTCCGCGGTGGTGACCCGCGGCCGGGTCTCGGTGAACGTCGCGGTCACCGCCCGATCCGTGGTCCTCGGCAGCACCGCGAGCAGGTCGCGGGCGAGCGCGCCGGCGTCCACGGTCCGGCCGGTCACGCTCTCGGTGACGCGCGGCCAGCCGCCGTCCACGTCGACCGACGCGTCCCGCACCTCGGTCTCCAGCCCGGCGAGCACCGGCGCGAGGCCGTCCCGTAGCCGCTTCTCGTCGATCCGGGGCAGTAGCGGGTCACCGGCGAAGACCAGGCTCCGCGCGATCACCTCGGGCGAGATCTCGAACGCGCCGGCCGTCACCGGCGCGGCGGTCGCGGGCACGGCGAGCTCGCCGAGCAGCCGGTCGACGTCCGCGCGCGTGGTGGCCGGTGCGGTCTCGGTGAGCGCGACGCGGGCCACGTCCCGGCGGGCCCAGGCCTCGGTGACCGCGTCCGCCGCGGCCCGCGCGTCGATGCCGCGGCCCGGCTCCGGGTAGACCGCCTTCGGCGTGCGGCCGTCGTAGGTGATCGCGGCGGGCGTGCCGGGCGTGGCCAGCCGCGCCCGGACCGCGGCCGCGTGCAGCACGTCGTGCAGTTTCGCCTCGTCGACCGTGACCACCGGCGGCACGTCCGCGATGCCGATCAGCCGGCCGCTCCCGGTCACGGACGCGATCGTGGCCGGCACGTCCACGGCCAGGCCGATCGCGACCGGGTCGACCTTGACGATCTCGGTGCCGGCCAGCGAGACCGTGAACGGCTCGGTCAGCCGGCGCGCGCCGCCGAGGTCCGCTCGCAGCCGGGCACCGGCCTCCGCGCTGGTCAGACCGCCCAGCTCGACGCCGAGCACGCGGGTCCCGCGCGGCACGTCGCCGCGGCCGGCCCAGGCCACGCCGGCGCCGCCGGTGAGCACCGCGACGACCAGCACACCGGCCAGCGCGACCGGCCAGCGGCGGCGGGACGGGGTTTCCTCGACCGGGCGGAGGACGTCCGGCATCGCGGTGGGGGCGAACCCGGCGATGCGTGCGAACCGCACGGTCGGGGCGTCATCCTCGAAGGGCTCGGAGGACTCGAAGGGCTCGGAGGGCTCGGGAGGAGGGGGAACGGTCACGGTCGGCACCTCGGGGGCAGTGGATCGGCCTGCGCCATGCTGCCCGCGAGTTATGACGAACGGATAACGTTTTACCTGGTCAGGAGTGGTTTGGCGGAAGAATCACGCGGTATGCGACCACCGCGAACGCCATCGAGCCGGTGAAGATCGTGGCGAGTCCGACCCAGTTGTTGTCGACGAGCAGAATGTCGCCTTCGCTGGTGCTGCCGGCCGCGACCATCAGCACCGTGAACCAGGCGACCGCCGGCAGCGCCACCGCCCACTTCGCGCCGACCGTGCGCAGCGCGAAGTACGCCAGGGCCACGTTCGCCACGACCGCGCCGAGCGCGGACGCGCCGATCAGGAAGCCGCCGACGCGCAGCGGCGTGTAGAAGACCTCCAGGATCGCGGTCACCACCGCGGCCAGCACCACCAGCACGCCACCGAGGATCCGCAGCGTGAGGTCGGTGACGGTCATGCCCTTCGCCTCCGGCAGCGGCTCCAGCCACTCCGGGTCGATCGCAAGCGAGGAGACCTTGTGCGGGTACGGCGAGGGGGGCGGTGCGCTCACCTGGACAGCGCCCCGGCGGAGGCCTCGATGCCGGCGAAGAGGTCGCTCTCCCAGCCGTGCGGCCCGTCACCCGGCCCGCGCTCGCCGTGCGCCAGCGTGTAGAACTCGACGCCCATGAACTCGCCGCCGAAGTTGCCCGCGATCGAGTAGAGCCACGAGTCCAGCGGGATCTGGCTGGCGTGCGCCTTCATCGCCGCGACCTTGGCGTCCGCCGAGTCGGTGGCGTCGATCCGGGCCGCGATCTCGGAGTCGGAGGAGCCGAACGGCAGCTCGTCCGGCACGTCGACGCCGGAGAACGGGTTGCCGGCGGTCGCGCCGAACTGCTCGATGCCGGCCGCGAGCACGCTGCGCGGCGTGGCCTGGAAGTAGATCTTGTCGGGCCCGAAGCCCTCGGCGCGGGCCAGCTCGGCCGCGCGCATGGTGACCCGGTGCGCCTGAATGTGGTCCGGGTGCCCGTAGAAGCCGTTGTCGTCGTAGGTGACCACGACCTGTGGCCGGACCTCACGCATGATCTCGACCAGAAACCCGGCCGCCGTGTCCAGGTCGGCCTGCCAGAACGCGCGCGGGGCACTGTTGGTGGCCAGGCCCATCATGCCGGAGTCCCGGTAGCGCCCGGCGCCGCCGAGGAACCGCCGGTCGGTCACGCCCAGCGCGGCGCAGGCCGCGTTCAGCTCCGCCACGCGATAGCCGCCGAGCTGGTCGGCCGCGTCCGCCGCGAGCCCGATCAGCTCGGGCAGGTGGATCTCGCCCTCCTCGCCGAGCGTGCAGGTCACGAGCGTCACGTGGGCGCCGGCGGCCACGTAGTGGGCCATCGTCGCGCCGGTCCCGATCGACTCGTCGTCCGGATGGGCATGCACCAGCAGGAGGCGGTGGGCCGCGCTGTGCTTCGTCACCCGGGACACTTTACGCGGGGCCCTGGGCACCGGAGAAACAGCCCAAAAGCACGATTTCTGGAGGATGATCTGACAGTGGACTACCCAGGACTCGCCGCCCGCACCCGCCGGTTCACCAATGGAAGCCCGCTCTCGGTCAGCGTCGCGGGCGACGGCGGCCGGGTGGTCTTCATCCGTTCGAGCGGTCCCGAGGACCCGGCCGGCTGCCTGTGGATGCTGGACGCGGCGACCGGCGAGGAGCGGACGGTCGCGGAGCCGGTCGAGCTGACCGGGGACCGGCACGAGGGCATCACGTCGTACGCGCTGGACCGCAACGGGCGGATCGCGGCGTTCACCATCGCCGGGCGGCTGTTCCGGGCCGACCTGATCAACGGCGACGTGGTGGAGGTGGCCACGTCCGGCCCGGCCGTGGACCCGCGGCCGGACCCGGCCGGCGAGCGGATCGCGTACCTGACCGCGCACCCCGGGCTGACCGGCCGCGGCGAGCCGACCGCCACCACCGCGCTGCACATCGTGGAGCCGGACGGCACCGACGCCATGCTCGCCGGCGAGCGGGACAGCAACGGCACGGTCGCCTGGGGCGCGATCGACTACCTGGCCGGCGAGGCGTTCGACCGAGGGCGCGGCTACTGGTGGTCGCCGGACGGGCGGACCGTGTTGGCCGCGCGGGTGGACACGTCCCGGCTGCCCCGGCTCTACCTGCACGACCCGGTGGATCCGGGCGAGCCCGCGCCGAGCCTGGCCTACCCCCGGGCCGGCGGGCCGAATCCGCAGGTCAGCCTGCACCTGCTGGATCTCGACGGCGGCTGGGTGGACGTGCACTGGGACCGCGAGACGTACCCCTATCTGGTCTCGGTCCGCTGGGCGGACGGCGGCCCGCTGATCGCGGTGTTGCGCCGGCTGCAGCAGCACGGCCTCGTGCTCTCCGTGGATCCGCGCACCGGCGAGACGCAGGTGCACGCGGAGCTGACCGACCCGCGCTGGGTCGAGCCGATCGAGGGCACGCCCTGCCACCTGCCGGACGGCCGGGTGCTGGTCGGCGGCGAACTGGCCCACGACGGGTACGACGCACGCTGCCTCTTCGCGGACGGCAGCCTGCTCACCCCGCCCTCGCTCTACGTGCGCCGGGTGATCGGCCCGGTCGTCGGCGGCGCACCGGACATACTGGTCGAGGGCACCGACGGCGAGCCCTCCGAGCAGCACGTCTACCGAATCCGGGGCGCGCTCGGCGCCGGCGGCATGGAAGCGAAGCGGATCACCACCGAGCCCGGCTGGCACGTCGCCGCCGCGGCCGGCGGGCTGGTCGCGATCGGCCGCCTGTCGCTGGACCACGCCGGCACGCAGTGGACGGTCCGGCGCGGCGAGACACTCGTCGGCGAACTGCGCTCGCTCGCGTCGCCGCCGCCGTTCGCGCCGCGCCCCGCGCTGTCCCGGGTCACCGACCGGCGGCTGCCGGCCGCGGTGCTCTACCCGCGGCACCACGCGGGCGGCCGGCTGCCGGTGTTGCTGGACGTCTACGGCGGGCCCGGCCGTCAGGAGGTGCTGGCCGCACGCGCCTGGTGGCTGGAGCGGCAGTGGTGGGCGGACGCCGGCTTCGCGGTCGTGACGGTCGACAACCGGGGCACGCCCGGCATCGCGCCCAGCTTCGAGAAGGTGGTGCACCGGCGGCTGGCCGACATCGCGCTGGCCGATCAGGTCGACGCGCTGGAGGCGCTCGGCGAGAAGCACCCGGACCTGGACCTGCACCGGGTCGCGATCCGCGGCTGGGCGCTCGGCGGCTGGCTGGCCGCGCTCGCGGTACTGCGCCGCCCGGACGTCTTCGCCTGCGGCGTCGCGCGCACGCCGCTGACCGATTTCGCACTGCACAACACCGCGTTCACCGAGCGATATCTCGGCCTGCCGGACGACGAGGTCTACGCGCGGCACAACCTGGTGGAGATCGCGGCCGAGCCGCCGCTCCGGCCGGAGGACGCGCGCCCGCTGCTGCTGGTGCACGGCATGGCGGACGACTCGATCATCGCGGCGCACACGCTGCGGCTCTCCGCGTCGATGGTGTCGGCCGGTCGTCCGCACGCGGTGCTGCCGCTCTCCGGCGTGGCGCGGCTGGCCGCGGACGGCGTGGTCGAGCGGCTGCTCCCGTTGGAGCTGGACTTCGTGCGCCGGCACATCTAGAACCACGACGATCAAAGCCTCAGGGCCTTCTGCCCGCTTCCGGCGTGGTCGCGTCCCGAGTGCTCCCGCGGGCACCGGTCGTCGCTGGCGCTCCTCCCTGCGAGTCCCGCCGTGGTCCCGCCGAAAACCGCACCGGCCCCTCGCCAACGGTCGTGGACAGGCCCCAGGGCGCCCGCGGTCGTCCGCGCCGTGTGCGCCGGGTCGAGACCGCCGTTCGTCTTCTTCGCGACCGGCCGCGCTCGCGCAGGGAGGAGCGCAGCGACGACCGGTGCCCGCGGGAGCACGCCCATGGTGCCCACGCCGGAAGCGGGAAATCGCTTTCTAGATCTTCATGCCCTTGATCTCGTCCTTGATCGCGTTCTGATCGCCGAGGATCCGCACTGGGGCTCGTGGCGTGTCGGTGCTGTACTGGGACGCGTGACGGATTCTTCTGCTCCAGAGACCGCGCCGGAGACGCCCGCGCCTCCGGCTGCCGGAGATGCGCCGAAGCGGCGCGGGCTGGACCGGCGTGGCTGGACGCTGGTCGTGGCCGGTGCGCTGGCGCTGATCCTGCTGCTGATCTGCGGCGGGCTGATCGCGGCGGCCGCGGCCGTGCGTGGCGCGGTCGACCGGGCCCGGCACGACCGCGCCGTGGAGGCGGAGACCCTCGGCGACGTGGACGCGGCCTGCCTCGATCTGGAGCAGCGGCTCAACCGGCTGACGCCGCCCGGGGCCACGAACGGGCCGGCCACGCGCGCGAAGGCGATCCGCGACGAGAACGTGGCGGCCCGGCCGTTCCTGCTGGAGTTGGACCGGCTGCGGAGCGACCGCCCGGACGATTCCCACGTGGAGCAGTCCTGGCCGGACGGCTGGCGGCAGGTGATCGAGGCGCGTGCGACCTACGCGGACGCGCTGGACCGGGTGGCCGGCGGCGGCGACCCCGCGTTCTACCTGACCCCGCGCGACGAGGACGCGGATCCGGTGCTGGACGAGCTGATCGCCGACGGCCCGGCCGCGTGTGCCGGTGCGCTGCGCAGACTGGGCGACCCATCGCTCTAGTTCGATGCAAGATCAACCGTCCATCTTGATCAGTGACCTTGGACACATTGCGTCGTAACAGGCCGAGAGGGGTTTCGTAGTCGTCCCGTAACACCCAGACTCCCTTGCGGATGGTCTGCGTCACACACGGCGTAACGTGTGTCACAGACGAGCGCGCGTTCACCGCATCAGGGGAGCCTGAATGACGTCGACGGCGACGAGACCCGGCCGGGCCGCGATCGCGGCCAGGACACTCCGCACCGACCGGTGGTGGTTCCCGCCGCTGGTCACGTTCGTGGGGCTGGGCGCCTGGGTCACCTACGCCACGGTCCGGGTGTTCCTGCACGACAACTACTGGGTCGACGACTACCACTACCTCACGCCGTTCTACTCCCCGTGCGTGACCGAGCGGTGCGTCGAGGAGGCCGCCCACCTCGGGCGGTTCCTGCCCGGCTGGTGGATCATCCCGGATGCCGCGCTGACCCTGCCGTTCCTGCTGCTCTTCCGGCTGACCTGCTACTACTACCGAAAGGCGTACTACCGGGCGTTCTGGCTCTCGCCGCCGGCCTGCGCGGTGCCGGACGGGCACAGGCGCTACACCGGCGAGACGCGCTTCCCGCTGATCTTCCAGAACGTCCATCGGTACGCGTTCTACGCCGCCGCGATCATCTCCGTGATCAACACGTGGGACGCGGCCCTGGCACAGGCCACCGGGCTCGGCCTCGGCAACGTCATCCTCTGGGTCAACGTGATCATGCTCTGGGCGTACACGTTGTCGTGTCATTCCTGCCGGCACATCGCGGGCGGACGGCTCAAGCACTTCTCCAAGCACCCCGTGCGATATCGCTTCTGGACGTTCGTGTCCGCGCTGAACGTCCGGCACATGCAGCTGGCCTGGATCACGCTCGGCACGCTGGCGCTGACCGACTTCTACATCATGGCGCTGGCCGCCGGCTGGTTCTCCGACCTGCGCATCATCAACTGAGGGCGGTCATGACAAGAACGGAACGGCACCGGTACGACGTGGTGGTCATCGGCGCGGGCGGCGCCGGGCTGCGGGCCGCGATCGAGGCACGTCTCGCCGGGAGGAAGACCGCGATCATCTCGAAGTCGCTCTTCGGCAAGGCGCACACCGTGATGGCCGAGGGCGGCGCGGCCGCGGCGATGGGCAACGTCAACTCGCGCGACAACTGGATGGTCCACTTCCGGGACACCATGCGCGGCGGCAAGTTCCTGAACAACTTCCGGATGGCCGAGCTGCACGCGCGGGAGGCGCCGGACCGGATCTGGGAGCTGGAGACGTACGGCGCGCTGTTCGACCGGACCCCGGACGGGCGGATCTCGCAGCGCAACTTCGGCGGCCACGAGTACCCCCGGCTGGCCCACGTCGGCGACCGGACCGGGCTGGAGATGATCCGCACGCTGCAGCAGAAGATCGTCTCACTGCAGCAGGAGGACTTCCGGGAGTTCGGCGACTACGACGCGCGGCTGCGGGTCTTCGCCGAGACCACGATCACCGAGCTGATGCTGGACGGCGACCGGATCGCCGGCGCGTTCGGCTACTACCGCGAGTCCGGCGAGTTCGTGCTGTTCGAGGCGCCGGCCGTGGTGCTGGCCACCGGCGGCGTCGGCAAGTCCTACAAGGTCACGTCCAACTCCTGGGAGTACACCGGGGACGGCCACGCGCTCGCGCTCCGGGCCGGCGCGACGCTGATCAACATGGAGTTCCTGCAGTTCCACCCGACCGGCATGGTCTGGCCGCCGTCGGTGAAGGGCATCCTGGTCACCGAGTCGGTCCGCGGCGACGGCGGCGTGCTGAAGAACTCCGACGGCAAGCGCTTCATGTTCGGGTACGTCCCCGACGTCTTCCGCAAGCAGTACGCGGAGACCGAGGAGGAGGCCGACCGGTGGTACACCGACCCGGACCACAACCGCCGCCCGCCCGAGCTGCTCCCCCGCGACGAGGTGGCCCGCGCGATCAACACCGAGGTCAAGGAGGGCCGTGGCACCCCGGCCGGCGGCGTCTACCTCGACGTCAGCACGCGCATGCCGGCCGAGACCATCCGCAAGCGCCTGCCGTCGATGTACCACCAGTTCAAGGAGCTGGCCGACGTCGACATCACGGCCCAGCCGATGGAGGTCGGCCCGACCTGCCACTACGTGATGGGCGGCGTGGAGGTCGACCCGGACACCACGGCCGCGCTCGGCCGCGTGCGCGGGCTGTTCGCGGCCGGCGAGGTCTCCGGCGGCATGCACGGCTCCAACCGGCTCGGCGGCAACTCCCTCTCCGACCTGCTGGTCTTCGGCAAGCGGGCGGGCGAGCACGCGGCGTCCTACGTGTCGTCGTCCTCCCGGCCACGGGTGTCCGCCGCCGCGCTCGACGCCGCGGTGGCCACCGCGCTCGGGCCGCTGGAGCGCAGCGGTGGCGACAACCCGTACCACCTGCAGCAGGAACTTCAGGCGATCATGGGTGACCTGGTCGGCATCATCCGGCGCGAGTCCGAGCTGTCCGAGGCGCTGAAGCGGCTGCACGAGCTGCGCGCCCGGGTCGCGGCCGTGAGCGCGGCCGGCGGCCGCCGCTACAACCCCGGCTGGCACCTGGCACTGGACCTGCGGAACATGCTGGTGGTCTCCGAGTGCACCGCGCGCGCCGCGCTGGAGCGGGCCGAGTCGCGCGGCGGGCACACCCGCGAGGACTTCCCCGGGATGGACCCGGTGTGGCGGCAGGTCAACCTGGTCTGCGCACTGGACGGCGAGGACGTGACGCTGGCCCGCAAGCCGCTGCCGCGCATGCGGCCGGAGCTGCTGCGCCTGTTCGAGCGCACCGAGATGTCGAAGTACCTGACCGACGAGGAACTGGCCGAGTTCGACGCGCTGCCGGAGGCATGAGCAGATGGGCACCACGCGCAACTTCAGGGTCTGGCGGGGCGACGCGGACGGCGGCGACCTGCACGACTTCCAGGTGGAGGTGAACGAGGGCGAGGTCGTGCTGGACATCATCCACCGGCTGCAGGCCACCCAGACACCGGACCTGGCCTGCAGGTGGAACTGCAAGGCCGGCAAGTGCGGCTCGTGCTCGATGGAGATCAACGGCATGCCGCGGCTGAGCTGCATGACCCGGATGTCCACGTTCACCGCGGACGAGACCGTCACGATCACGCCGCTGCGCACGTTCCCGGTCATCCGCGACCTGGTCACGGACGTGTCCTACAACTACCTGAAGGCCCGCGAGACGCCCGCGTTCGCACCGCCGGCCGAGCTGGCGCCGGGTGAGTACCGGATGCGGCAGGTGGACGTGGAGCGCTCGCAGGAGTTCCGCAAGTGCATCGAGTGCTTCCTCTGCCAGAACACCTGCCACGTGATCCGCGACCACGACGAGAACAAGCCGCCGTTCTCCGGACCGCGCTACTTCATCCGCGCGGCCGAGCTGGACATGCACCCGCTGGACTCGCGGTCCGACCGCAAGGAGTACGCGCAGGCGTCGATGGGGCTGGGCCTCTGCAACATCACGAAGTGCTGCACCGAGGTCTGCCCGGAGCACATCAAGATCACCGACAACGCGATCATCCCGATGAAGGAGCGCGTGGTCGACCGGCGCTTCGACCCGCTGGTCTGGCTCGGCCGCAAGATCTTCCGCCGGGATCAACTGGCCGAGACGGGCCCGGATCCGCTGATCGGCACGCTGCCGCCACCCGAGGCCGCCGACGGTGAGCCGTCCCCGCAGCGGGCGCGGCGCGGCCCGCAGGCGCCCGCGATCGACGCGGACGGGCACATGGCGATCACCGAGCTGACGTTCGAGAACCAGGGCGCCGGCTCCCCGTTCGGCGACGACGTGCGGTTTCCCCTCCCACCCGACGAGATCAACTACCACCATCCGGTACGCGGCGAGACCGGCCGCACCCCACCCGAGGCGATCGCCGACGCGGTCCGGGACGAGCCCCATCCCTGATGCCGCCCCGCCCCACCCCGCCCGGCGTCACGCCGCCGCCGGTGCGTTGTCCAGCGACGTTCGCCAGGCGTCTCGTCCGTGATCGGGCCGTTCCCCCTGTCGTTACCGAGCCTCCGGCGTCAGGGCTGACGGGCAGCGGTCCGTCTGGTGATCCAGTCATCGAAGTCGTTCGAACGACCTCGATGACGCCTGGATCACGATCGGCCGACGGCTCACCCCCACGCCCGAAGGCCGTTGGGGCAGCATCGGGACCGCCTCGATCACGGGGGCGTGCCGTGGGTCAGGTGCTGGCGGAGCGCCTCGACGATCGGCTCGTCCGCGGGCAGCCAGGGCACCGAGTCGAGTTCGTCCACCGCGAGCCACCGCAGCTCGCGGTGCTCCAGCGCGCGTGGCTGTGCGTCACCGATCAGCTCCGCGAGGTAGACGCGGAGCACCGCCCACCCGTTGCCGAGCGGCACGTCGCGGCCGAGGCGCTCCCCCGGCCGAACCGTGATGCCCAGCTCTTCCGCGCATTCGCGCGCCAGCGCGCCGATCTCGGACTCGCCCGGCTCCACCTTGCCACCGGGGAACTCGAAGCGGCCGGCGACCTCGGGCGGCGCGGATCGCGCGCAGGCCAGGACGCGTCCGCCGGAGAGGATGGCGGCGCCGACGACGACCTTCGACCTGGCCCGTTCCGTGTGCACGGGCAACCAGAGTGCCAGATCAATCGGTATTTCGGGTGGACGCCATCACCTCTTAGTACGAGAAAGAGGTGGTCCAGTAGCCATGGACATGCCAGCCCGTCAGCGGGAAGACTAGGGGCGACACCATGACGACACGGCGACGATTTGGCCACAAGCCGGCAACGACGCTCAGCATCAGGGCAACCAGCCTGGGGGAGGCGTGGCGATGCGTGCTCTCTGGAGCAACAACGGTCGCACGAAAAATCGCGACTATCTGAGTGACGCCCTGACTGTGCTGTCCGGGTGGACCCGCGACGGCCAGCAGCTGAGCCGCACTCTGGCCCTCGACGAGGCGCAGCACGCCGACCTCACCGAGCGTATCCAGGTTGCGGCCGATGCGCTGCACCTGCGGCCCGAGATCCGCCGCCTCGAGGGCGAGACCCGGATCAGGGTCTCGGTCGCCGGCGCCGACTCCATAACGGAGGGTCAGGTCGCCCTCGCCGCGCGTATCGAGGATGCGTACCGTACCGTCACCGCCGTTTAGTGATCCTGACCACAGCGCGCCGGGACTAACCTTCAGGCCATGGCACAGGCGACCTATGACCGCAAGGAACAGCTGAAGCAGATCGAGAGCGGCCTCCTGGAGGGCGAGGACATCATCGCCGTCTACGACGCGGTCGGCGTCGGCACCGGCTTCATCGGCCTGACCAGCCGCCGCGTGATCATCCAGGACAAGTCGTTCGTCGGCAAGAAGTTCGCGATCACCAGCATCCCCTACTCCAAGGTGACCAGCGTCAGCGTGGTCAGCAACGCCTCCTGGGCCGGCTCCTTCTTCGGCTCCAGCACCATCGCGATCAACGTCGGCACCCACACCTACGAGGTCGAGTTCCGCGGCGACCACAAGGCCCACCACGTCCACAACGTCATCCTCTTCTACATCTCGTAGAAGAAGCCCCGGCAACCGGTCCGCCCACTTCCGGCGGGGGCACCTCCCCAGTGCTCCCGCGGGGCACCGCATCCCGCGGTGGTCGCCTCAGGACCGCGTGCGGCAGGCGTCGAAGCAGCCGCGCCGACGTCGCAGAATGTTACGGTGACGGCATGACCGCGGTGCCCGAATGGATGCGGCCGCCACGCCCCGAGGGGTGGTTCGCCGATGATCTCGACGAGCTTCCCCAGGCGCCCCGTCATACCGAACTCATCGATGGAGCGCTCGTCTTCATGATGTCCCCCCAGCGGGCCTGGCATGCTCGGCTCGTCACCGCACTGGTGCTCGCGCTCGCCGAGCAGGCGCCACCGGGGGTCGAGGTCGAGCGGGAGATGACGATCCGGCTGGACGAGCGGAACCGGCCCGAACCCGACCTGCTGGCGACGACGGCGGCCTACGATCCGGACCGCACCTTCTTCGAGCCGGCCGTTGTCCTGCTGGTCGCCGAGGTGGTCTCGCCCGAGTCGGCACACCGGGACCGGACCGTCAAGCTGCGCAAATACGCGGAGGCCGGCATCGGGCACTACTGGCGCATCGAGGACGAGGACGGCGCGCCGGTCGTGCACGCCTACGAACTCGACGGCCCCACCCGGTCGTACGCACCGACCGGGATCTTCCGTCACGAACTCCGCAGCACCACGCCGTTCCCGGTCACGATCGACCTCGACCGGCTGCTACCCGGCCGCACCAGCTGATTCACACCGCCACGAGCCGAACGCGGTCGCCGCAGAGCCTGGACATGTCGTCGACGTCGGAGGTCAGCATGACCACGGGACGGTGCTGGCGCAGCGCGGCCTCGGCGACCGCGGCGTCGATCGCGTACTTGTGACCGTGGAGACCGGCGTTCATCAGCAGCTTCGATGCCGCCCTCGCCTCTTCGTCGCCCACCGGGACCACGCGGAGTCCGGAGAGCACCCAGCGCAGACGTGCCTGGTTCGTGCGAGCGTGGACAGCCTCGATGATGGTGAGCGCGCTGATCACGACCTCCATGCCACGCGAGCGCGCCTCGGCCACCAGAGCCACCACCTGCTCGCTGTCGGCAAGCAGCTTTGACAAACCCTCGCTGTCGAGGACCAGCGTCCCATCGTGGTTCAGCTGGCGGCGGGCCACTCGGCCTGCTCGGCGAACACCTCGTCGAAGACCTGCCGTGCCCGCTGCCGAGCCTGATCGGAGACCGGCCCGTTGCGGGCCTCGTAGTCCGCCAGGTATTCGTCAAGAGCCCGCCCACGCAGCTCCCGCTCGACCGCCTCGGCGATGAAGGCGGAGAACTCCCGTTTGCCCACCCGCGCCCGGATCGCCTCGGCGGTCCCCTCCGGCAGCGACAGGCTCACCCGCGTCGCCGGCCCTTCCCCGATGCTGTACGTCACGTCACCCATGGACCGATTGTGTCAAACGAGTAGGAAAACCGCTACGGAGAAGCCGCCATGATCGGGCCTGGCGGGCTGAGGTCCGCCGCCATGCCGCGTCAACGCTCACATATCGAAAGTCACCTGACGCCCCCGCACCGAACGGGCGATGTCCATTCGATGGATCCGGGAGTTGTGATACTCAAGGCTGGCGTCGGAGATGACGTGGCCCGTTATCTCACGGATGCGGGATCGCTCGAGCGGAATCGCCCCGTAGTCGCAGAGCGCGTGATGATTGGGGCACAGCACGATGATGTTCCCGGCGACATCCGGCCCGTTGTGCGGGTTGCCGACGGGGATGATGTGGTGGGCCTCAGAATATGTTCGAGCGGCGTCCAACCTCAGTACGAGGTCGCAGAGCTGACAACGATCCCGGTGCAGCAGCTTGATTTCCCGCGCCAGTCTGGTGTCACGCAACAGCCGATACGTCTTCTGCAAGGCACGACCGGGGGAAGCGTTTCCGTCGGGCAGCGCCCGTCCGGCGATCTCATCGGGCAGGTCGGCCGCCTTCGGCGTGTCGACCACCGCCGACCGCTGTCCCCATACGCCTCTCCCGAGCCCGTCGACGGAGAAGAAGAGGTCCTGCCGTCCCTTGAAGCCCGCCGAATCGGAGGAACGGTCCTGTATCTGGCGCCGGACGATGTCTTTCCACGATGGTGGAAGGTTGGACCGTACTTGCTCGATTCCGGCGTAGATCTCGTCGTAGGTCCCCGTCCCGCCGAGAGTATCCAGAACAGCGACGATGTCCTCGAGCCAGCTCCCCATGCGACCGAACCCTACCCAGGCCTTCTGATCTGCCCCGCCGGAGTGGCGGTTGAAGGCGGTGACTCATCATGAGAACGATGGCGGCCGGTGGGATACCCCGGCCAGAAAGCACGCAAGCCGGCGCTGGAGACGCCGGCTTGCGTGGCTGGTCAGACGTTGAAGCGGAACTCGACGACGTCGCCGTCCTGCATGATGTATTCCTTGCCCTCCATGCGGACCTTGCCGGCGGACTTGGCGGCGGACATGGAGCCGGCGGTGGTGAGGTCGCCGAACCCGACGATCTCGGCCTTGATGAAGCCGCGCTGGAAGTCCGAGTGGATGACGCCGGCGGCCTCGGGGGCGGTGGCGCCGATCGGGACGGTCCAGGCGCGGGCCTCCTTGGGGCCGGCCGTGAGGTAGGTCTGCAGGCCCAGGGTGCGGAAGCCGACGCGGATCAGCTGGTTGAGGCCGGGCTCGGTCTGGCCGATGGACTCCAGCAGCTCGCGGGCCTCGTCCTCGGGGAGGTCGATCAGCTCGGACTCGATCTTGGCGTCCATGAAGACGGCCTCGGCCGGTGCGACCAGGTCACGCAGCGACGCGAGGAACTCGGCGTTGGCCAGCTCCTCCTCGTCGACGTTGAAGACGTAGAGGAACGGCTTGGAGGTGAGCAGGTGCAGTTCGTGCAGCAGCTCGATCTCGATGCCGGCCTTGGCCGCGCCCGCGTAGAGCGTGGTGCCCCCGTCGAGCAGTTCGGCGGCGGCCTTCGCGGCGGCGGCGACGGCGGCGCGGTCCTTCTTGAGCTTCGCCTCCTTGTCCAGCCGCGGGATGGCCTTCTCCAGCGTCTGCAGGTCGGCGAGGATCAGCTCGGTGTTGATCGTCTCGATGTCGTCCTTCGGCGAGACCTTGCCGTCGACGTGCACCACGTTGGGGTCGGAGAACGCGCGGACGACCTGGCAGATCGCGGAGGCGTCGCGGATGTTCGCCAGGAACGCGTTGCCGCGGCCCTGCCCCTTCGACGCGCCGCGGACCAGGCCGGCGATGTCGACGAACGAGACCGGCGCCGGGATGATCTTCTGCGACTCGAAGATCTCGGCCAGCTTGTCCAGCCGCTCGTCCGGCAGCCCGACCACGCCGACGTTGGGCTCGATCGTGGCGAACGGGTAGTTCGCCGCGAGCACGTCGTTCTTGGTCAGGGCGTTGAACAGGGTGCTCTTGCCGACGTTGGGCAGGCCGACGATGCCGATGCTGAGACTCACAACGCACCAGGATAGTGCCCGCGCGGAAACCCGGGGACCGGCCTATCGTCACCGGTGATGATCTATCGGTATCTGACCGCGGCGGTACTGGCCCGTTTCGCGGACGAGGGGGCGCGTGTCGCGCTGGTGCTGCTGGCCCTGGAGACGGCCGGGAGCCCGGTGCTCGGTGGCGCGCTGGCGGCCGCGTTCATGGTGCCGCACGTGCTGGCCGGGCCCGCGGTCGGCGCGCTCGCGGACCGGGCCCGCCGCCGGGCGCCGGTCTACCTGCTGCTGATCGGCGGCAACGGCGTGGCGATCGCGCTGTGCGGGCTGCTGACCGGCCGGGTCCCGGCCGCGGTGGTGGTGGTCATCGCGGTGCTCGGCGGCTGCTGCGCGCCGCTCGGCACCGGCGGCCTGTCCAGCCTGATCAAGGAGCTGTTCCCGCCGGAGCGCCGCGACCGGGTCTACGGCATGGACGTGATGACCTACAACCTGGCCGGCATCTGCGGCCCGGCCGTGGTGGCCGGGATCGCGGAGCTGGGCGGCGCGCGGCCGGCCACGCTGGTGCTGGGCGCGGGCGCGATCACGGCCGGGCTGCTGGTGCTCACGCTGCGGCTGCCGGCCCGGCCCGCGCCGGAGGCGGCCGGCAACGTGCTGACCGGCGGGTTCGGTGCGATCTGGCGGATCCGGCCGCTGCGCGCGGTGACGCTGGCGACCGGCCTGGGCGCGGGCGCGTACGGCGCGTTCCCGCTGATCACCGCGCTGTTGGCGATCGAGTACCACGCGGGCTGGGCGGCCGGTGCGCTGCTGTCCGCGGCCGCGATCGGCGGGCTGGCCGGGTCGCTGCTCTACGCGCGCCATCCGATCGGGGCGAGCCGTCCCGAACGTACCGTCATGATCTGTCTGCTGGCCTCGGCCCTGCCGATGGCGCTGGTGCCGGTCGTGCCCGGCGTGATCCCGGCGCTGCTGCTCTTCGGCGTGGCCGGGTTCTTCTTCGGGCCGCAGTCCGCGGCGCTGTTCGCCAGCCGGGACCGGCACGCGCCGCCGGCCGTGCACACGCAGGTCTTCACGCTCGGCGCCGGGCTCAAGGTGTCCGGGTCCGCGCTGGGTGCCGCGCTGGCCGGCTACGCGGCCGGCGTGGGCGCGGCCGGCCTGCTGCTCGCGGCCGCGGGCGTGTACGCGGCCGGCGGCGTGATCGGCGCGGCCCTGCTGGCCCGCGAGTAGGAGGACGGCCTGCAACCGCGGGCCGGTCTGAGACGTGCAGCTGATACGAGTCGATCGCGGCGGCCGGCCGTCGCGAGGGCAAGGCACACGGGGAGGAATTCACATGATCAGGCGATTCGGCACGCTCGCGCTGGCGGTCCTGGCGCTCACCGCCTGCACGAACAGCGGCGACGACACCGCGAACGGGCCGCTACCGTCTCCCAGCACGGTCAGCGTGGCGCCACCGCCGAGTGCCGCCGCACCGTCGAGCACGGCATCCGCACCGTCGAGCACGGCGCCCGAGCCCGCTCCCGCTCCCGGCGAGACCGGCTCCGGCGACTGGAAGGCCGCGCTGGCCGCCGCGCTGGAGTGCCCCGCCGCCGCGCTCCCGGTCGAGCAGGGCCCGATGTTCAACCGTGACATCACCGGCGACGGCGTCCCGGACGTGCTGGTCGCCGCGGCCTGCACCGGCTCCACGTCGAGCTGGCCGTCCGTGGTCCACGCCTACGACGGCGCCCCGCCGGCCGGCCAGTGGCGGCGGCTCGGCGTGCTGCTCACGCAGGGGGACGGCGTCGACGAGCGCGGCCTGCGGGTCAAGCAGATCCTGATCGACGACGGTACGGTCGTGGTCACGTCGCGGGCGTTCCAGCAGAAGGACGACAACGCGTCCGGCGGCACGCTGACCGTCACCGACCGGTTCACCTGGTCCGGCACCGGATTCACGCGTGGCGAACGTACGATCGCCTGACCATGACGAACTCTCCTCGCCTTCCCGGCGGCACGCAGGTGGTGCTCCGCGAGGCCTCCGTCGACCTCGCCGGTGCCCGGGTGCAGCGTGGCGCGACCGGCCGGGTGGTCGGTGACTCCGAAGCGAACGGTTACCTGGTCCGGCTCACCGACGGCCGCCAGGTGACCGCCGCGCGCGGCGAGCTGGCGCTACGCAAGGCGCACCAGCGGGACATCGGCATCGGCGACCGGCCCCGGGGCGGCACGTCCACGCCGGCGGACCACCGGTTCGTCACGGAGCACACGATCTACGCCGCGGTGGTCGGTTCGCGCGCGTTCGGGCTGGACACCGCGGATTCGGACACCGACGTGCGCGGCGTCTACGCGGCGCCGGCGGACGCGTTCTGGTCGCTGCGCAAGCCGCCGCAGCACGTGGACGGGCCGGCGCCGGAGCACTTCTCCTGGGAGGTGGAGCGCTTCTGCGAGCTGGCCCTGAAGGCGAACCCGAACCTGCTGGAGGTGCTGCACTCGCCGCTGGTGGAGACGGTCACGCCGCTCGGCGGGGAACTGCTGGAGCTGCGCGGCGCGTTCCTGTCCCAGCTGGTGTACCAGACCTACTCGGGTTATGTACTGAGCCAGTTCAAGAAGATCGAGGCGGACCTGCGCCGGGACGGGGAGCCGCGCTGGAAGCACGTCATGCACCTGCTCCGGCTGTTGCTGGCCTGCCGGGACGTGCTGGCCACCGGCAGCTTCCGCACGGACGCGGGCGAACACCGGGAAAGCCTCCTGCGGGTACGCCGGGGTGAGCGCTCCTGGCCGGACGTGGAGACGTGGCGGCTGTCGCTGCACGCGCAGATCGACGACGCGCTGGACCACTCGCCGCTGCCGGCCGTGCCGGACGTGGCCCGGGTGGACGCCTGGCTGCGCTCGGTGCGGGCGCGCAGCGCGGCGGAGGTGCTGCGATGACGGCCCGGGACATGACGCGGCTCGATCTCGGCGAACTGCGCGCGGCGACGAGCGGCCAGCCGTACCCGCTGCTGTTCGTGACCGTCTCCGGCGCGCACCTCTACGGTTTCCCGAGCCGGGACTCGGACGTCGACCTGCGCGGCGCGCACCTGCTGCCGATCGAGGAGGTGGTCGGGCTGCGCACCGGCCGGGACACGATCGACACCACCTTCGAGCGGGACGGCGCGGAGATCGACATGGTCACGCACGACGCGTTCAAGTTCTTCCGGCTGCTGCTGAGCCGCAACGGGTACGTGCTGGAGCAGCTGCTCTCGCCGATCGTGGTGTCGAGCTCGCCGGCGCACGAGGAGCTGCGCGCGCTCGGGCCGGACACGGTCACCCGGCATCACGCGCACCACTACCGGGGCTTCGCCCAGAGCCAGCACCGGCTGTACGCGAAGTCCGGCGAACTGAAACCGCTGCTCTACACGTTCCGGGCGTACCTGACCGGCCTGCACCTGATGCGGTCCGGCGAACTGGACACGCACCTGCCGACGCTGGCCGGGCTGGTACCGGAGGCGCCCGCATACCTCACGGAGCTGATCGCGGCGAAGACGGCCGGGGAGCACCGCGCCGCGGCCGGGCTGGCGCCGCCGGGCGTCACCGACGACCTCGCGCTCCTGGAGGCGGCGCTGGAGGAGGCCCGGGCGGCGACCCGGCTGCCGCAGCGGCCGGCCGCGGAGGACGCGGTGCATGATCTCCTGGTGCGGCTGCGGCTGGGCGGCTGACCCGATCGCCGGGGCGTCCGCGCCATGCTGGCTGCCCCGGCGCGCGTACGATCGCCGTATGGCGGAAAAGGTGATCCTCGGCCTCAGGGCGGACACCCTGACCCGGGCGCGGGCGGCCGCGGCCGAGGAGGGTCTCACGCTCTCGGCCTGGCTGGACCGTGCGGCCCGGCGCGAGGCGCTGCGGCAGGCCGCCCGGCGCCACGAGGAGTGGCTGACCGCCAACCCCGACGTCCGTGACGAGCTGGACGGTTTCGACCGTCTGGCGGAGAAGCTCGAGACCAACTGGAACGACCTCTCCGACGCCGCGTGAACCGGGGCGAGATCTGGACCATCGGTGGCCGCAGCGACCTGCGGTACCGGGTGGTGGTGCTGTCCGGGGACTCGCACAACGAGCGGCCCAGCGCCGCGCCGTTCTGCGCGCCGATCGTGCGTCAGCGCGGCAGCACGGAGCTGCCGCCGTTCGCGGTGCCGCTGGCCGAGGCCGACCCGCTCTCCGGCGTGGTGGTGGTCAACCGCATGCGCCGGCTGCCGGCCAGCGCGGGCGCGGAGAAGGTCGGGATGGTCACCGGCGCCAGCCTGGCCCGGCTCAACGAGGCACTGCGCGACCTGTTCGAGCTGTGACGTCCCGGAGCGCGGCGGGTCCGAGCGGCCCTCACCGCCCGGACCCGATCCCCACCCCGGTGTCAGGCGTTGCGCCGGCCCGCGATCGCGCCGGCCAGCACGGCCGCGAGCCCGGCATAGATCAGGAAGGCACCGGTGCCGATCGCGCCGGTCAGGTAGAGCGGGTCAAGGACGGCCTGCTCGGTGGAGACCATCACGGTCGCCACGTAGACCACGATGCCGCCGGCACCGATCACGGCGGCGCCCGGCACGCCGAGCCGGCGCAGCAGCGCCCAGAGGCCGAGCGGGACCACCGCGGCCGGGATCGCCAGCAGCAGCAGGCCCGCGCCGATGTTCGCATCCGCCGCTTCCCGGCGCAGCATCGCGTCCAACAGCAACAGCACACCGGCCGGTACGAACCAGGACACCGCGAAGACGGCGGCCCCACCGACCGCACCGAGAAACACCCGCTTGCCACTCATGCGGACGATCCTGCCGCCGCGCGCGGTCCGGGCCCTGAGTGCCGATACTCAACATCCGCCGCCCGGTGCGGGGTGTGGTGGTCCCGCCTCAGGGGGCCAGCGCCTCGATGATCTCGTCGGCGCGGCGGGACGCGGCCTCGGGGTCAGCGTCCGGCGCACCGATCGCCGGGTCCCAGTTGAGGTCGTGGAAGACCTCGGTGACGCCGGCCTCGGCGAGCCGGTTCACGTCCGCCCTGATCTGGGCGTACGAGCCGGTCAGCGGTTTGCGGCCGGCCTCCGGCAGCGCCCCGCCGGCCCGCACCGGGCCGCGGCTGACCACGCGGATCGCGTCCGGGTCGCGGCCCGCCTCGGCCGCCGCCGCGCGGACCAGCGCCACACTGTCGCCGATCTCGGCCAGGTTCGCCTTGCTGCGGCTGATCCAGCCGTCCGCGAGGCGGCCGGCCCGGCGCAGCGCCGCGGGCGCGGAGCCGCCGAGCAGGATCGGCGGGCCGGGACGCTGCACCGGCAGCGGGTGCTGGTAGCCGGCCGGGAGCCGGTAGAACTCGCCCTCGTGCGGCGCGCCGGAGCCGGACCAGAGCGTGCGGAGCACCCGGACGTACTCGGCGGTGCGCGGGCCGCGGCGAGCCAGGTCCGCGCCGGCCGCGACGAACTCCGGCGCGGACCAGCCGCTGCCCAGGCCCAGGTCGAGGCGGCCGCCGGAGAGCACGTCGAGCGTGGCGGCCTGCTTGGCCAGGTGCACCGGCGGGACGAACGGCAGGTTCACGATCGCGACGCCGAGCCGGATCGTGGTGGTGCGCGCGGCCGCGAAGGCGAGCGCGATCAGCGGATCCAGCACGCTCCGGTAGACCGGCTCGGGCTGCGGGTCGACCGGCACGAAGAGCCGCTGGAACGTCCAGAGCGAGTGATATCCGAGCTGCTCGGCGCGGGTGGCCACGGCCGCGAGACGATCCGGGGAGGCCCACGCGCCGGCCACCGGCAGGCCCAGTCCGACATGCATGGTGCCCACCGTACCGACCGGCGGATCGGTCACGGTGATGTCCGAAACCCGCGAGCCACGGGACCGGCGGCCGGGGCAGGATCGAGGGCGTGGAGTTGGACTTCGAGCGCTGCTACCGGGCCGTGGACAGCCGCGATCAGCGGTTCGACGGGTGGTTCTTCACGGCCGTCACGTCGACCGGCATCTACTGCCGTCCGTCCTGCCCGGCCGTCACGCCCCGCCGGGAGAACGTCCGGTTCTACCCGTCCGCCGCGGCCGCCCAGGGCAACGGCTTCCGCGCCTGCCGCCGGTGCCGCCCGGACGCGGCGCCCGGCTCACCGGAGTGGGACTCGCGGGCCGACGCGGTCGGCCGGGCGATGCGGCTGATCGGCGACGGCGTGGTCGACCGCGAGGGCGTGCCCGGGCTCGCTCGCCGGCTGGGTTACACCGAGCGCCACCTGCAGCGCCTGCTGACGGCCGAGGTGGGGGCCGGTCCGCTGGCGCTGGCCCGGGCGCAGCGGGCGCAGACCGCGCGCATCCTGATCGAGACGACCGGGCTGAGCCTCACCGAGATCGCGTTCGCGGCCGGGTTCGGCAGCGTGCGGCAGTTCAACGAGACGATGCAGGCGGTGTTCGACGCGAGCCCGTCCCAGCTGCGGGAGTCGCGGCGGCAACGCTCGGTCTGGGCGGTGCCGGGGCCGGCCGAGCCGGCCGGCCCGGGCGTGGTGCACCTGCGGCTGTCCCATCGCGCACCGCTGCACGTGCCCGCGCTGCTCGGGTTCCTGGCGGCCCGCGCGATTCCCGGCGTGGAGGAGGCGAGCGCGGTGACGTATCGGCGGGCGCTGTCGCTGCCGAACGGCCCGGCGACCGCGGAGCTGACGCCGCGCGCCGGCTATGTGGCGGCCACGCTGCGGGTGGCGGACATGCGCGACCTGGCGCCGGCCGTGGCCCGCTGCCGCCGGCTGCTCGACCTGGACGCCGATCCGGACGCGATCGACGGCCTGCTCGACGCCGACCCCTACCTGTCCCCCTCCGTCTCGGACGAGCCGGGCGTGCGCGTCCCACGGGCGGTGGACGGCTTCGAGATGGCGGTGCGCGCGGTGGTCGGCCAGCAGATCTCGGTCGCCTCCGCCCGCTCGGTCCTGAAACGCCTGGTCCGCGCCGCGGCCGCGCTGCCGTCCCACGACACGGCGAGCGTGGCGGCCCACGACACGGCGGCCGGCGAACCGGCGGCCGACGTCGTGGCGGCCGAGGACGTGGCGGCCGAGGACGTGGCGGCCGAGGACGTGGCGGCCGAGGACGTGGCGGCCGGGCGGCCGGTGCCCGGCTATTCGATGGCGGACGATCCGGCCGGGCTGATGCCCTTCCCGAGCGCGGAGCGGCTGCTGGCCCTGCCGGACGACGCATTCGGCATGCCGGTCGCGCGGCGGGAGACGCTGCGTGCGCTGGCCCGGGCCGTGGCGGACGGGCTGGTGCTCGATCCGGGCGGCGACCGGGAGGAGATCACGGCGCGGCTGACCGCGCTGCCCGGCATCGGCGCCTGGACCGCGGGTTACGTGGCGCTGCGCGCGCTCGGCGACCCGGACGTGCTGCTCCCCACGGATCTGGCGGTGCGCAAGGGCGCGCGGGCACTCGGGCTGCCGCACACGCCCGCCGCGCTGGCCGCGCGCGCGGAGCAGTGGCGCCCGTGGCGCTCCTACGCGCTGATCCGCCTGTGGCGCGCCGCCGCGGCCGCCTCCGGCCCGGCCACCTCCGCCACGGCCGCCACGACCACCTCCGCCACGGCTGCCTCCAGCCCGGCTGCCTTCGGCCCGCCTGCCTCCGGCCCGTCTGCCTCCGCCGTGGCCACCTCCGGCCCGGCTGCCACCGGCCCGCCTGCCTCCGGCCCGTCTGCCTCCGCCGTGGCCACCTCCGGCCCGGCTGCCACCGGCCGGCGTGCCTCGGGCCGGGCCACCTCCGGCCCGGCTGCCTCCGCCACGGCCATCTCGGGCCCGAGTGCCTCCGGCCCGGCCGCGACGACTGCCGGTGTCAGCACGACCGCGGCCGGGGCCGCCACGAGGGCTGCTGCCCGGCCATGACGACTGCCACCCGGCCCTGAGGCGCTCGCGACGCGACCGCCGGCAGTGGCCGGTGCACGTTCCCCCGGGTGCCCCACACCCGGCGCCGAGTTTCGAGGAGACCACGATGACCACACTGAACCATGCGATGACGGTGACACCGGCCGGGCCGCTGACGATCGTGGCCGGGCCGGACGGGCGGGTGCGCGCGACCGGCTTCACCGCGGACGTGCCCGGCCTGGTGGCGCTGATCCACCCGACCCTGCGCGACGGCGCCGAGCTGCGCGAACGTGCGGATCTGGGCGAGATCACCGGAAAGGTGCGGTCCTATCTGGACGGCGATCTGACCGCGATCGACGACGTCCCGGTGCATCAGCACTCCGACGGCGCGTTCATGACGCACGCCTGGGCGGTGATGCGCGGGATCAAGGCGGGTGAGCCGGTCACCTACACACGGTTCGCGGAGCTGTCCGGCCGGCCCGCGGCGATCCGGGCGGCCGCCGCGGCCTGCGCGCGGAACGCGGTGGCGTTCTTCGTGCCGTGCCACCGGGTGCTGCGGGTGGACACGTCGCTCGGCGGCTACCGGTGGGGTCTGGAGGTCAAGCAGTGGCTGCTGGATCACGAAGCCCGTCGATGAGCCGCATTGACGACAAGAGTGAGTAACCCTTCATCCGGTCAGATATCGACGCAGTTGCTACCGTCACTGTGTGCAGCGTGATCGCCACTGGACTCTGAGTGGCGGCCCGCGCCGCCAGCCGGCGCGAAATTTATGGCGAATTAGGCGTTACCTCCGCCCGTACCGATGGCAGATGCTCTGGTTGCTCCTGACCGGGCTGGGCGGGGCCGCTGCGAGCCTGGCCGTCCCGCTGGTGGTGCAGCGGGTCGTGGACGGCCCTGTCGCGCGTGGTGACGTGCACGGGCTGCTGCTGCTCGGCGCCCTTGCACTGCTGTTCGGCGTGGTCGAGGCCGTGCTGATCTTCATCCGGCGGTGGACGCACGCGGCCGCCGCGGTCGGGCTGGAGGCGGCGATCCGCGACGACCTCTACGCGCACCTGCAGAAGCTGCCGGTCTCGTTCCACGACCGGTGGCAGTCCGGCCAGCTGCTCTCCCGCGCCACCAGCGACCTCGGCGTGATCCGGCGGTTCCTGTCGTTCGGGCTGATCTACCTGGTGGTCAACACGATCACCTACGTGACGGTGATAGCGATGCTGTTCAAGCTCTACTGGCCGCTCGGGCTGGTCGTGGCCGCCAGCGCGGTGCCGCTGTTCGTCTTCGCCCGGCAGTTCGCGAACGGTTACCTGTGGGCGTCGCGCGCGCTGCAGGAGCAGCAGGGCGACGTGGCCACGCTGGTCGAGGAGACCGCGGCCGGGCTGCGGACCATCCGGTCGTTCGGGCGCAGCCGGTTCATGGCCGGCCGGTTCGCGGACGAGATCGGCGAGCTGCGGGACATCGCGATCGACAAGGCCGGGCTGCTCTCCCGCGCGTCCGCCAAGTTCGACCTGGTGCCGAACCTGACGCTGGCCGTGGTGCTGGTGGTCGGCTCGATCGCGGTCGCCGGCGGCGAGCTGACCGTCGGCCGGCTGGTCGCGTTCGCGTCGCTGCAACTGCTGCTGATCTGGCCGGTCGAGTCGCTCGGCTGGATCATCGCGAACGGGCAGGAGTCGATGACCGCGGCCGACCGGGTCTTCGAGGTGATGGACACGCCGCCCGCGGTCACGGACACCCCGCACGCCCGCGCGGTGGCGCCCGGGCCGGGCCTGCTCGTCCTCCGCGACGTGCACTTCCGCTATCCGGGCACCACGATCGAGGTGCTGCGCGGCGTGGACCTGGAGGTGCGGCCCGGCGAGACGATGGCGATCGTCGGCGTGACCGGCAGCGGCAAGACGTCGCTGGTCTCGCTGGTCCCCCGGCTCTACGACGCGACCGCCGGCCAGATCACGCTGGACGGCACCGACCTGCGCGACATCCGGCTCGACTGCCTGCGCGAGCTGGTCGGTGTGGCGTTCGAGGAGCCGGTGCTGTTCTCCATGTCAGTCCGGGAGAACATCACGCTCGGCGCGCCCGGCGCCACCGACGCGCAGATCGCCGACGCGCTCGCGGTCGCCCAGGCCGGCTACGTGTACGACCTGCCCTGGGGCCTGGACACCCGGATCGGCGAGCAGGGCCTGTCGCTCTCCGGCGGGCAGCGGCAGCGGCTCGCGCTGGCCCGCGCGGTGCTCGCCCGGCCGCGCGTGCTGGTGCTCGACGACCCGCTCTCCGCGCTCGACGTGCACACCGAGGCGCTGGTCGACGACGCGCTGGCCCGGGTGCTCAAGGGCACGACCGCGCTGCTGGTGGTGCACCGCCCGTCCACGATCGCGCTCGCGGACCGGGTCGCGCTGCTCGCCGACGGCCGGATCGCGGCCGTCGGCACCCACTCCGAGCTGCTGGCGGCCGTGCCCGCGTACCGCGCGGTGCTGGCCGCCGAGACCGCACCGGTGCACGGGTCATGACCGGCGACCTCGGCGTCACCGGCGACCTCGGCGTCACCGGCGACCTCGGCGTGACCGCCGGCCGGAAGGCGTGGCGGGGCCGCGCCGTCGAAGAGGACGCGGAGCGCGCCGCGGCCGAGGCGCCGGACGCGCGCGCGGTGCTGCGGCTGCGCTCCCGCAGCCGGCGACTGCTCGGCGACCTGCTGCACCCGCACCGCGGCATGCTCGGCGTCACGGTCGCGTTGCTGCTGCTGCAGAACGCGGCCGGGATGGCCGGCCCGTTCCTGGTCATGCTGATCATCGACCGGGGCATCCCGCCGCTGGCCGCGGACCGCGACTTCCGGCCGCTGGTGGTCCTCGGCGCCGCGTTCCTGTCCGCCGCGCTGATCGAATACGCCACGAAGCGCGCGTTCCTGCTGCTCTCCGCGCGGATCGGCCAGTCCGTGCTGTACGACCTGCGGCAACGCGTGTACGACACGTTCCAGCGGCTCAGCGTCGGCTTCCACGAGCGGTACACGTCGGGCCGGATGGTGGCGCGGCTGACCTCCGACATGGACTCGATCGCGGAGCTGTTCGACGGCGGCATCAACGACCTGGTGCTGGCCGGCCTCTCCGTGCTATCGGTGACCGGCATCCTGCTCTGGCTGGACGTACCGCTGGCCCTGGTCACGCTCCTGTCGTTCCCGTTCCTGCTGCTCATCTCGCGGTGGTTCGCGCGCGCGTCGTCGCTGGCCTACCGGCGCAGCCGCGAGGCGGTCGCGCTGCTGATCGTCTGGTTCGGCGAGTCGCTCGGCGGCATCCGGGCCGTGCACGCGTTTCGCCGCGAGCCGCGCAACCAGGAGATATTCGCCGGGATCAACGACGACAACCGGCGGGCCACGCTGCAGGCGTACCGGCTGATCGCGATCTACTCACCGGTGATCAAGCTGATCGGGAACGTGACGATCGCGGTGCTGCTCACCTACGGCGGGTGGCAGGTGATGCGCGGGGAGACCGAGGTCGGCGTGCTGGCCGCGTTCCTGCTCTACCTGCGCCGGTTCTTCGAGCCGATGCAGGAGCTGAGCCAGTTCTACAACGCGCTGCAGTCCGCGACCGCGGCGCTGGAGAAGCTGGCCGCGGTGCTCGACGAGAAGCCGTCCGTGCCGGAGCCGGACCATCCCCACCCGCTGCCGCCCGGCCGCCCGCCCGGCCGCGTCGAGCTGCGCGGCGTCGAGTTCGCGTACCGGCCGGGCAAGGTGGTGCTCCCCGCGCTGGACATCGCCATCGCGCCCGGCGAGACCGTGGCGCTGGTCGGCGCGACCGGCGCCGGCAAGTCCACGATCGCGAAGCTGGTCGGCCGGTTCTACGATCCGACCACCGGCACGGTCCGGCTGGACGGCGTCGACCTGCGCGACCTCACGGACGCCCAGCTGCGCCGCGCGGTCGTGATGGTCACCCAGGAGAACCACATCTTCTCCGGCACGATCGCGGACAACATCCGCTTCGGCCGTCCCGACGCCACCGACGACGAGATCCACACCGCCGCCGCCACCATCGGCGCGGATGCGTTCGTCCGCGGGCTCCCCGACGGGTACGACACCGACGTGCACAAACGCGGCGGCCGTCTCTCCGCCGGGCAGCGTCAGCTGGTCGCGTTCGCCCGCGCGTTCCTCGCCGACCCGGCCGTCCTGATCCTCGACGAGGCCACGTCCGCGCTCGACGTCCCGAGCGAGCGCCTGGTCCAGCGAGCGCTGCGCACCATCCTCGCCGACCGCACCGCGCTGGTCATCGCGCACCGGCTCTCCACCGTGGAGATCGCCGACCGCGTCCTGGTCCTGCACGCCGGCCGCGTCGTCGAGGACGGCCCGCCCGCCGACCTGATCCACGCCGGCGGCCGCTACGCCGCCCTCCACCACCAGTGGCGCGAGTCCCTGATATAACCCAAGCTGAAATAACCGACATTTCCGTTTTCGGCACGGCCGCTCAGCGCGCTCCAGACGGCCGCCCCCGGCCGTCACCCGCCGCCCGCGCGCCACCCCCAGCCACGTCACTCGCCCCCGGCCGCGCCGCTCGCCGCCCCAGCCACGTCACTCGCCCCGGCCGCGCCGCTCGCCGCCCCAGCCACGTCACTCGCCCCGGCCGCGCCGCTCTCCGCCCCGGCCGCGCCGCTCGCCCCCGGCCGCGCCGCTCGCCGCCCCGGACGGCGCCGGGATGCCTCCGACTGACGTTGCTCTGCTTACCTGGCTCAACGTTGCAAACAGGGCGCGCGTTTCGGCAGCTCAGATGCCTTTGGGTCAAGGCGTTGTGGGGAGCGGGTCGTCATAGGCGCCGGACGGGCCGGCCAGGCGGTCGCGGCCATTGGGGTAGGGCCAGGCGTTGGAGGTGCAGCCGTGCAGGCCGAGGGTCTGCTGCTGCATCACGGGGGCGGGGCCGCCGGGTTCCGGGCAGAGCTCGTGCCCCTGGAACAGCCGGTGGCCGATCTCGTGGTTGATCAGGTAGGCGCGGTACTCGGCGAGCGGGTCGCGCCAGTGCGGGACCCCGTGGGCCCAGCGGTCGATGTTGAGCACCACGGCGTCGCCGTTGCGGCAGGACGTGTAACGGTCGGTACCCATCGCGCAGAGCCGGTCGCGGGTGCCGGGCGTGGCCAGGTAGACGGTGAAGTCCGGGTGTTCGCCGGGAGCGGCGCGGCGCAGCCGCCACCGGCCACCGGTGATCCAGCTGCGGTCGTCGGCGAGCACGGTGGCGACCTCGGCCGCGAACTGCTCCGGCGAGACACCCTCGATGCCCTCCTCGACCGAGATCCGGTAGCGCAGCAGCGTGCCGGAGCGGCCGGCCGTGTCGCCGGGTCCGGGGGCGACCCGCCAGCGTCCGTCGCCGTCACCCGGAAAGGTGATCTCGGGGGTGTGGTCCAGCTCCGAGGGACTCGGCATGGGAGCGGCCGGCGTGCGCGAGGGCGGCGCGAACGAGGGCGGCGCGGAGGTCGCCGCGGTCGCGCAACCGCTCACCGACAGCGCGCACAGCGCCGTCACCAGGGTCTTTCTCCACACGAGCGATACTCCCGTCGTCCTGTTGTGCTGCCCGGTTGACGGTCCGCCGGTCGTGAAAGTTGAGTGCCGGAACCGGCAACCTTTCGGCGGGCTCGTCCGTCAAGGGCGAGGTGGACGGCGAGGAGCACGTCGCCGAGCTGTGGCCGTGGAGCGAGGGCCCGTCCCTCGTGGTCTTCCGGTTCCCGCGGGCGGGTGCCGGCGATCCGGTGGTGCGGAGCTCGCGTGCGTACGAGGGCGTCCCGTCACCGGGGCCGGAATCCGGTGGTGGACGGCCGTACCCTTGACGCATGACGGATCCGGAGCGTTTCGCACGCGCCGGTGTCCCCGAGCGCCCGTCGCTGGACGGGCTCGAGGACACCTGGTCGCGCCGCTGGCAGAAGGAGGGAACGTACGCGTTCGACCGGTCGAAGGACCGCGCCGACGTGTACTCGATCGACACGCCTCCGCCGACCGTATCCGGCGAGCTGCACATGGGCCACGTCTTCTCGTACACGCACACCGACGCGATCGCACGGTTCCAGCGCATGCGCGGCAAGACCGTCTTCTACCCGATGGGCTGGGACGACAACGGGCTGCCCACGGAGCGCCGGGTGCAGAACGTGTTCGGCGTCCGGTGCGACCCGGCGCTGCCCTACGACCCGGCCTGGACGCCGCCGGCCCGGCCGATCTCGGCGGAGGCGCGGAAGAACCCGGTCTCGATCTCGCGGCGCAACTTCGTCGAGCTGTGCGCGTCGCTGACCGCGGAGGACGAGCGGGAGTTCGAGGCGCTGTGGCGGCGGCTCGGGCTGTCCGTGGACTGGTCGCTGACGTACACCACGATCGGCGAGGCCGCGCGGGCCGCGTCGCAGCGCGCGTTCCTGCGCAACCTGCGCCGCGGCGAGGCGTACACGGCGGACGCGCCGACGCTGTGGGACGTCGGCTTCCGGACCGCGGTCGCGCAGGCGGAGCTGGAGGACCGGGAGCGGCCGGGTGCGTACCATCGGCTCGTTTTTCATGGTCCTGAAGACGTCCTGATCGACACGACGCGCCCGGAGCTGCTGCCCGCGTGCGTCGCGCTGGTCTGCCACCCGGACGACGACCGATACAAAGACCTCGTCGGGGGTACGGTCCGCACGCCCCTGTTCGGCGTCGAGGTCCCGGTGCACGCGCACCCGCTGGCCGCGCCGGACAAGGGCACCGGCCTCGCGATGGTCTGCACGTTCGGCGATCTGACGGACGTCACCTGGTGGCGTGAGCTGCGGCTGGACACGCACGTCGTGATCGGCCGCGACGGCCGGCTGCTCCCCGACGGTCTCGATCACGAGAGATACGCACCGCTCGCCGGCCTCACCGTCAACGCGGCGCGGAAGGAGATCGTCCGGCTGCTGACCGAGTCCGGCGAGATGCTCGGCGAGCCGCGGCCGATCACGCACCCGGTCAAGTTCTACGAGAACGGCGAGTCGCCGCTGGAGATCGTCGCGACCCGCCAGTGGTACGTGCGGAACGGTGGCCGGGACGCACGCCTGCGCGACGAGCTGCTGGACCGCGGCCGGGAGCTGAACTGGGTTCCGGGTCACATGCGCCACCGCTACGAGCACTGGGTGGGCGGGCTGACCGGGGACTGGCTGATCAGCCGGCAGCGATTCTTCGGCGTGCCCGTCCCGGTCTGGTACCGGCTCGACAACGCTGGCGAGCCGGATTACGACAACCCTCTCACACCGGACGAGTCCTCGTTGCCGATTGATCCCTCTTCCGAGTGTCCGCCCGGGTTTGTCGAAGTTCACCGTGGACGCGCGGGCGGGTTCATCGCGGATCCGGACGTGATGGACACCTGGGCGACCTCCTCGCTCACGCCGCAGATCGTCGGCGGCTGGACGCGCGACGAGGACCTGTTCGCCCGGGTCTTCCCGATGGACCTGCGGCCGCAGGGGCAGGAGATCATCCGGACCTGGCTGTTCTCCTCGATCGTCCGGTCCCACCTGGAGCACGGCGTGCTGCCCTGGCGGGGCACCGTCCTCTCCGGATGGATCCTGGACCCGGATCGCAAGAAGATGTCGAAGTCCAAGGGAAACGTGGTCACCCCGATCGCGCTGCTGGAGCAGCACGGCTCGGACGCGGTGCGGTACTGGGCGGCCAGCGGGCGGCCCGGCACCGACCTCGCGTTCGACCCCGGCCAGATCAAGGTCGGCCGGCGGCTGGCGACGAAGATCCTGAACGCGTCCAAGTTCGTCCTCGGGCTGGGCGCGGCGAGCGCGCTGCGGGAGACACCGGCCGAGCCGCTGGACCGGGCGATGCTGGCCGCGCTGTCCGCCGTGGTCCGGACCGCGACGGACGCGCTCGACGCCTACGACCACACCGGCGCGCTGGCCGCGGCGGAGACGTTCTTCTGGACGTTCTGCGACGACTACATCGAGCTGGTGAAGGAGCGGGCGTACGGGGACGGGCCGGCCGCGGTCTCGGCCCGGGCCGCGCTCGCCACCGCGCTCGAGGTGCAGCTGCGCCTGTTCGCGCCGTTCCTGCCGTTCGCGACCGAGGAGGCGTGGTCCTGGTGGCGGTCCGGTTCCGTGCACCGCGCGCCCTGGCCGACCGTGCACGAGCTGCCCGCCGGCGGCGACCCGTCGCTGCTCGTCCTGGCCGGTGACGCGCTGTCCCAGGTGCGGCGCGCGAAGTCGGAGCGCAGGCTGTCGATGAAGGCCGAGGTCCCGCTGGCCGAGGCGCTCGGCCCGGCGGACGTGCTCGACCGGCTGGCACTGGTCGAGGGCGACCTGCGGGCCGCCGCGCACATCGCGAAGCTGGACCGGCTCCCGGACCGTACCCCCGATCTGGTCATCGCCTGTGCCTTCTGACCGTCCCTGACCGGGTGCGCTGCTACAGCGGCAGCGCCCCGGTCAGGAACCGGAAGCCGAGGAGCATGGTGATCAGCGCGGGACCGGCCAGCAGCGCCGCGCCCTGCAGGCGGTAGGCGATCCGGTGCCGGGCCAGCTCCAGCGCGTTGCCCAGCACCACCGCGCCGGCCGCGATCAGGTAGAGCGCCCACCAGTGCTCGGGCCAGGCGAACAGGTCCGCGCGTAGCAGGAAGAACGCGGGGCCGACCGTGGCGCCGAGCAGCGCCAGGCCGGCGATCGTGCGGTGCAGCGCGCGGGCGACCGGGTGCGGCGGCGCCCAGAGGTAGGTGCCGGCGACCGCGAGGCAGGGCAGCGTGACCATCAGCGGCCAGCCCCAACCCATCCGCGTCGCGATCAGCAGCGCGCCGACCGTGCCCGTGAGCAGGCCGGCGCAGAGCACCAGGTAGCCCAGGAACGCGATGCCGCGGCCCCGGGTCAGCAGCGCCACCCCGGAGGTGACCATCAGCCCGGCCGGGATCAGGATCGCGTTCGCCCACGGACGGCCGGTGTCGTCCCAGACCAGGTTGAGCACCATGATCGCGAGCAGCGCGAGGCCGGCCGTGAGCGCGGCGATGTACCGGGGATGAGTCACACCACCGACTCTGCCGCAGTCGCCCGGGCCACGGCCATCCTGCTGGCCCTACCTCTCCGCGGCGGTCAGCACCACCGGGTCGCCGACCGCCACCGGGCCCGGCTCGACCGGCGAGGCGTAGACCCCGAAGCACACGTCCCGCTGCCGGGCGATCGCGCGCAGGATGCCCGGGTCGCGGCGGGCGGTCACCGGATCCACGTTCACGATCATGCAGCGCTTGTCCCGGCGGTCCAGGTGCAGGCGGGCGCCGCCGACGGTCAGCGTGGCGCCGATCCACGCCTCCTCCGGGAACGCGGGCGCGGTGTCGCCGGCCTCGATCAGCAGGTTCGGCCGGAAGCGCAGCGGGTCGACCTCGGCGTCGCCGAGCAGCCGGGACAGGCCGTCGAGCGACGCGGTGCTGAGCACGCTGAGCGGCGCGGAGTCGAACAGGCCACGGTTGAGCTTCATCACCCGGACGCCGTCGCCCAGCTCGGCCGCGAGCGCGGGGCCGTCCACGTCCAGCTTCTCCCCGGACGGCGTGGTGACCAGCACCGGCGACGCGTCCGGGCGGTCCGGCTCGGCAAGCCACGGACGGTAGTGCAGCAGACCGGGCTTCTGCCGGATGGTCAGCCACGGGAAGTCGTTGCGGGCCGGCAGATCCCGGACGAACGCCCAGCGGCGGTCGCCTGCCAGGCCGTGCCACCCCAGGTCCGAGCGGTCCAGCGCCTCCGCGGCCATCGACTTGACCGGGTAGCGCCAGAGCGCGGCGACCCTGCCGACCTCGATCCCGTGCGTCACCAGCCCCACCCTGTCGAGCCGTGGTGGGGCTGTCAACCGGCGCGCCTAGAAGTCACCCCCGAAGTCACCCCCGCCGAAGTCACCGCCACCGAAGTCACCGCCACCGAAGTCGTCTCCGCCGCCGACGTCACCGCCACCGTCCTCCAAGCCCTCCTGGTAACCGTCGGAGTAGCCCTCGTCGAAGCCGGCCATGCCCGGGTCGGCGAACGCGGGCGAGAAGAGCGCGTCGAAGATCAGCATGCCACCGACCACGCCGGCCGCGGTGCCGAGCGCGGACTTCCAGACCGGCGTCGAATACCACCCCTGGGGGACCGGGCGGCCGTTCACCCGGCCGCCGGGGTAGTAGTACGGCGTCTGCGAGCTGGAGTGCGGGCCGGCCTTGAACGTCTGGCCCTGCACGTTGACCTCGCGCTCCTTGGTCAGCGTGCCGGCACCGCGCGCGGCCGCGAGCTGCGGCACCTCCGGCCCCGGGTCGATGCCCATCGCGACGCGGGCGGCCCGGATGTAGGCCAGGCCCTCCAGCGCGGTCTCCCGGGCCAGCTGGAACTGCGTGGTCGTGCGCGCCTGGTCGAGCTGGCCGCCGGCCGCGTTGTAGCGCTCGGACGCGTCGGCGAGCGCCTGCCTGGCCGCGGGCTCGTCACCGTGCAGGTTCATCACCTGGCCGCCGAGCCGCTCATACCACCGGTGGGCGTCGGCGCGCGCGTCGCCGAGCTCGCGCTCCCGCCGGGACGCACTCGACCGCTGCCAATAGAAGACGAAACCGCCGATCATGACGACGAGAAGAAGCACCAGCACGAACTCCATGGAGTGAACGGTAGCTCCGCCGGGCGACCTCCGCTCAGGGCGCGGGCGCTGTGAATCTGCTGGAAAGCGCGTCTGCTCCGGTCGGGAGCGGCGGCGAATGGCGATCATTTCTCGGATAAGGGCCGTGGCGGTCCCGGGCCCGGAGCGCCCGCTGCGGCATCCTCGATGAAATGGAGCTCTCGACCGTGGTCGTGGTGATCGTCTGTCTCGGTACCGGCGGCGCGCTCGGCTGGCTGCTGGCCCGCTCGCGCTCCTCCGCCGAGCTGGCCCGGCTGGAGGCGACGCTCGACGCCACCCGCGACGGCGAGCAGCGGCTGGAGGCGTCGCTGCGCGCGCTGTCGTTCGAGTCGACCGCGCAGTCGCAGGAGGCGGTGGCCCGTGCGGTCGCGCCGCTGCACGACGCGCTGCGCCGCTACGAGCAGCGCGTCGCCGAGCTGGAGCACGAGCGCGTCGACGCCTACGCGGAGCTGCGCGAACAGGTCCGGGCCATGAACGCGGTCGCGGGCGGCCTGCGGACCGAGACGAAGCAGCTGGTCGCCGCGCTGCGGGCGCCGCAGGTGCGCGGCCGGTGGGGCGAGCACCAGCTGCGCCGGGTGGTCGAGGCCGCCGGCATGCTGGAGCACTGCGACTTCGCGGAGCAGGTCACGGCCGCGACCGACACCGCGACGGTCCGGCCCGACCTGGTGGTGCGGCTGCACGGCGGCCGGACCGTGGTGGTCGACGCGAAGGCGCCGTTCGAGGGCTACCTGACCGCGATGGAGGCCCGGGACGAGCGCAGCCGGGACACCGCGCTGGACGCGCACGCCCGTCACCTGCGCGGGCACGTGGACGCGCTGGCCGCGAAGTCGTACTGGACCGCGTTCGACGACACGCCGGACTTCGTGGTGCTGTTCGTGCCGGCCGACACGTTCCTGGACGCGGCGTTGCAGCGCGACCCGATGCTGCTGGAGCACGCGTTCGCCCGCGACGTCGTGCTGGCCACGCCGGCCACGCTGATGGCGCTGCTGCGCACGATCGCGCACGGCTGGCGGCACTCCGAGCTGACCCGGAACGCGACGGTCGTGCACGGCGTGGCGCGCGAACTCTACGGCCGGCTGTCCACGCTGGGTGACCACGTGAGCAAGCTGGGCGCGTCGCTCGGCGGCGCGGTCACCGCGTACAACCGGGCCGTGGGTTCCCTGGAGTCACGCGTGCTGGTCAGCGCGCGCAAGCTGGCCGACCTGGGCGTCTCCGGGGAGATGCTGGAGACGCCCGCTCAGCTGGAGGTCGCCCCGCGGCAGCCGCAGGCGCCCGAACTGATCACGCCTGAAGAGCAGCCTTCTTCATATCCCGCTTGAGCTCCTGCGGCAGCGAGAACGTCAGCCGCTCCTCCGCCGTGAGGATCTCCTCGACGTCGCCGAAGCCGCGCGCGGCCAGGTGCGTCAGCACGTCCATCACCAGGTCGTCCGGCACGCTGGCGCCGGAGGTCAGGCCGACCGTGGTCGCACCCGAGAGCCACTCGTCGCGGATCTCGTGCGCGAAGTCGACCAGGTGGCCGGCCCGCGCGCCGTACTGCAGCGCGACCTCGACCAGGCGCACCGAGTTCGACGAGTTCGTCGAGCCGACCACGATCACCACGTCGCACTCCGGCGCGATCTCCTTGACCACGTGCTGCCGGTTGGAGGTCGCGTAGCAGATGTCGTCGCTCGGCGGCGAGACCAGCAGCGGCAGCTTCGTCTTCAGTCGCGCCACGGTCTCCATCGTCTCGTCCACGGAGAGCGTGGTCTGGGACAGCCAGACGACCTTGCTCGGGTCACGCACGGTGACCTTGTCGACGCCGTCCGGCCCGTCGACCAGCTGCACGTGCGCGGGAGCCTCACCGGCCGTGCCGATGACCTCCTCGTGCCCCTCGTGGCCGATCAGCAGGATGTCGTAGTCCTCCGCGGCGAACCGGCGGGCCTCGTGGTGCACCTTCGTCACCAGCGGGCAGGTCGCGTCGATCGCGCGCAGGTTCCGCGCCTTCGCGGACTCGTGCACCGTGGGGGCGACGCCGTGCGCGGAGAAGATGACGGTGGCGCCCTCCGGCACCTCCTCGTTCTCCTCCACGAAGATCGCGCCCTTGGCCTCCAGCGAGGTGACCACGTGCTTGTTGTGCACGATCTGCTTCCGGACGTAGATCGGGGCGCCGTAGAGTTTCAGCGACTCTTCGACGGTCTGCACCGCCCGGTCCACACCCGCGCAGTAGCCACGCGGCTTGGCCAGCAGGACCCGCTTACGGCTCGTCTCGCTCACCCCGCCATGGTACGCACGTCGGCACCGTACCCCGCGGTCCTGCGTTCTGCCCCACACCGTTCCGTCGGGGCTCAAAATAGCCCTATGGCGGACGAACAGGGAAAACTGGCCGCGCTGGGCTCGGCGATCCCGGTCGCGCTCCGCCGCAGCCTCGCGCTGCTCAGCATGTTCGCCGGCGGCTGGCTGATCTTCATGTCCGCGACCTCGGTCGCCAACCCGCGCCTCGTCGTGCTCGCGACCGGCTACCTGCTCGGCGGCGCCCTCCTGCTCTACGCGGCCCGCTGGCACGTGCTGACCGCCTGGACATCCGGCGCGGCCGCGCTACTCGCACCGGCCGGAACCGGAGCGTCGCTGCTCGTCCGCGACCAGGGCTCGCCGGCCGCGTTCTCCTACACGCTGCGCCGCGGCTACCCCCTGCATGCGATGCACAAGACCGCGCCGGGCGAGACCGTGCCGATCGCGCGCGCCGCACTGGACGACGTGCCGTGGCGCCCCGACTGGGGCCACGCCGCCGCCGACGCGCTGTTCTGGGCCTACTGCGGCCTCGCCTTCGCGATCCTGGTCACCCTGGCGGTGCGTTCTCTTTCCAAGAACTGATAGTCCCGCTTCCGGCGTGGGCGCGCTGGGCATGCTCCCGCGGGCACCGGTCCAATGCCACTTGGCCTAAGTTGAGTTTGACCCGTGGCCGGCCCGGCAGCAGCGCCCCGGCCTGCGGAAATCCTGTCCGCCGCATCCCGCGGCGGACAGTCGAAGGCGGGCACGTGGTGTGCGAACGCGTTGGTCAAAGACCATGATCAACTTTGGCTAAGTGGCATTGGACCGGTGCCCGCGGGCGGCCTCCCTGCAGGTCCCAGCCCACTCACCACCACCCGAGCCCGGCCCAGCCCGGCCCGGCCCAGCCAACGCTGCCACCAGAGCCCGCAGGCCAGAGCCGGACCCGGCGCGCTCCCGGTAGAACCGGTAGGCATCCTCGCGCTCGAAAACTCTGCACACTGACCTTTCAGCATCAGGGGTCAACGTGCCAAGGGATCCATGATCCAGGCGTCCCCGACGTCGTTCTAACGACGTCGGGGACGCCTGGATCACGGGAAAGCCGCCGGGCGGGTGACCTCGGCCCCGAAATCTCAGCAAAACGACCGGCATGCTCATCACCCACGTCGCGCGGCTCAGTGGGTCGATACCGGCGCCTGAGTGATCAATCAGTGGAGCAAAAGATAGGTCAACTAGCGAAGTTGACCTATCTTTTGCTCCACTGATTGATCACTCAGGGCTGGTGGGGAGCCCGTCCACCGAGATCTGTCACGCGGGCACGACAAAATATGGCGAGATTTCGGGCGCGGTGGCCGGCTTGCGCAGCGCCCGGCTTGCGCGGTGGCCGGCTGGTGGAGCGCCCGGCTTGCGCGGTGGCCGGCTTGCGCGGTGGCCGGCTTGCGCGGTGGCCGGCTTGCGCGGTGGCCGGCTTGCGCGGTGGCCGGCTTGCGCGGTGGCCGGCTTGCGCGGTGGCCGGCTTGCGCGGTGGCCGGCTTGCGCGGTGGCCGGCTTGCGCGGTGGCCGGCTTGCGCGGTGGCCGGCTGGTGTAGTGCCGGGCTTGCGCGGTGGTCGGGGTGGCGTGGTCACCAACGCGGACCTTCGGCCCCGGCGGCTCGCTCGGGCCGGTGCGGGGGTTCGGGTTGCGTGGTGGCTGGCTCGTGGGGCGCCCGGGGTGCGCGGTGGATGGGGCGAGGCCCCGGGTTGTGGGGGTTTCGACGGCTTTGCAGGGAGGCCGCCTGCGGCCGGCCGGTGCCCGATGACACTTAGCCTGAGTTGAGTTTGACCCGAGGCCGGCCCGGCAGCAGCGCCCCGGCCTGCGGAGATCCTTTCGCCGCATCCGGCGGCGGACAGTCGAAGGCGGGCACGTGGCGTGCGAACACGCAGGTCAAGACCATGATCAAAATAGGCTAAGTGGCATTGGGCATCGGTCGTCGCTGGCGCTCCTCCCTGTCTGATCCGTTGTGGTCGCTTCAACCCCCTCCGGGACCCGCCGCTGTCCCGCGGTCACCAGCGCGCCGGGGAATTGTCGGGGGGCCGTTCTAGGGTGTGGGGGTGACACAGACCGGGCCGCCACCGACGACGGGCGCCGCGCGACGCAACGGCGCCGGCGCTCCCTCTGCCGCCGGCGCGACCGGCGGGGCGGGTGCCAGCACGGCGGAGGAGCCGTGGCCGGTGCGTGTGGTCAGTCAGAAGGTCAGCGCGTGGATCGCCAAGCTCGGCTGGGTCTGGGTCGACGGGCAGGTCGCGCAGATCAACCGGCGCCCCGGCAGCGGCACGGTCTTCATCACGCTGCGCGACCCGGCCGCCGAGCTGAGCCTGACCGTCACCACCAGCCACGAGGTGCTCAGCGTCGGCGCACCCGAGCTGTCCGAGGGCGCGCGCGTCGTGCTCCGGGCCAAGCCGGAGTTCTACGCGGCACGCGGCACGCTCAGCTTCCGGGCCGACGAGATCCGCCAGGTCGGGCTCGGCGAGCTGCTGGCCCGGCTGGAGAAGCTGAAGCGCCTGCTCGGCGCCGAGGGCCTGTTCGCCCGCGAGCGGAAGCGGCGGCTGCCGTTCCTGCCGCAGCGGGTCGGCCTGATCACCGGCCGCGCGTCCGCGGCCGAGCGCGACGTGCTGACCAACGCACGCCGCCGCTGGCCCGGCGTGGACTTCCGGGTGATCAACGTGGCCACCCAGGGCGTCTCCGCGGTCCCGCAGATCCTCGACGCGCTCAAGGTGCTCGACGACGACCCCGGCACCGACGTCATCGTGATCGCGCGCGGCGGCGGCAGCGTGGAGGACCTGCTGCCGTTCTCCGACGAGGCGCTGTGCCGCGCCGTCTTCGCCGCCCGCACGCCGGTGGTCAGCGCGATCGGCCACGAGGAGGACACGCCGCTGCTCGACTACGTGGCCGACGTGCGCGCCTCCACCCCGACCGACGCCGCGAAACGCCTGGTCCCCGACCTGACCGAGGAGCAGCGCCTGATCGCGCTGGCCCGGCACCGCCTGGACCGCGCCGTCGCCCACCGCCTCGACCGCGAGTCCCAGCGCATCGACGCCTGGCGCTCCCGCCCGGTCCTGGCCCGCCCGCACGTCATGCTCGACCAGCGCGCCACCGAGGTCACCGCGCTCCGCGACCGCGCCGAGCGCACGCTCGGTCACCGGCTCTCCACCGCCACCAACGGCCTCTCCCACACGCTCGCCCGGCTCCGCGCGCTCTCCCCCGCCGCCACGTTGCAGCGCGGCTACGCGATCGTCCAGCGCACCGCCGACGCCCACGTCGTCCGCACCACCGACGACGCCGCCCCCGGCACCCCCCTCACCATCCGCCTCACCACCGGCTCCCTCCCCGCGACCGTCACGACTTCCGGCACAGACCCGGCCACCGGAGCCGGTGACCCCGCCGTTGCCGGCGACAGTGCCGCGCGGGGCGATGCCGAGAGTCCGGTTGCCCCGAAGGCGCGCGCGCCGCGGAGGACGACCACCGCGCGGGCCGGCGACGAGGACGTGGCGGTCGGCGACGGCGAGCCGGCGGTGCGGGAGACCACCGCGAAGCGGGAACGGACCAAGACCGCGAAGTCCCGGAAGGACACTGCATGACGACCGAGCAGAAGACGCCGCAGAAGATGAGCTACGAGCAGGCGCGCGAGGAGCTGGGCCGCGTCGTCGAGCGGCTGGAGGCCGGCGGCACGTCGCTGGAGGAGTCGCTGGCGCTCTGGGAGCGCGGCGAGGAGTTGGCCGCGCTCTGCCAGCGCTGGCTCGACGGTGCCCGCGCCAAGCTCGACGCCGCCCGCGAGGCCCGACCGCAGTGAACTGCACGTCGGCTGGACGACACCGCCCTTGTGCAGTGTGCGCGCCGTCCAATTTCTCGCGCTGTCCAGTTCCTCTGGACAGCACAGAATCCTGGACACAGTGATGTGCGCCGTACGGTGGCCGGGAACCGCGTAGCGCGAACCGCGCGCACGGCATCCGTGCGGTGAGCCGTGCCGTGCGGTGGCCGGAGCCGCCGCATGGCACGGCGGCGTCAGCGGGCGGCGGAGAGGTCCAGCTTGTAGAGGGATTCGGGGGCGTCGGCATAGGTGCCTGCGGCCGGGACCGGCGGCAACGTGCCGATGTCGTGGCCGAAGCTGACCGTCATCGTGGTGGTGACGCCGGTGACGGTGACGTCGGCGGCGAAGCCCAGCAGCCGGCCCTCGGTGTCCGTCTCCGCGCGGAACGGGGCCCTGCGGGTCGCCACCTCCTCGGAGCCGCTGGTGGGCGTACCGAATCGGTGTGGGTGCAGTGTCTTCAGGTTGACCGTGCCGGTGAACGTGTGCGCCGTCCGCTGCTCAACGGTTTTCAGGCTCTCCTCGAACACGGCCCAGTCGACGATGATCTGACTGACCGGATCGATGAGGTCCTCGGAGCGGGCCGGGTCCACCCGCAACCACGTCGTGCCGTCGAAGCCCTCGATCTGCGGCCGGCTCGCGATCTCGCTCATGTCGAACTTCAGGTAGCGCTCGTCCTGGCCCACGTCGTACACGTCGATGGTCATGGTCCCTGCGGGGTCGTCGATCGTGACGCTGGCGAGCTGGGCCCCGGCGTCATGGTCGACCGTCACCCGGCCGTTGCGGCCCTGGCCGAGATCGACCTTGTAGAAGTATCTGCCCGCGCCGAGCCCGGCGGTCGCGGCGGCCAACGCCGGTTTCGCATCGGCCGCGGGGGCCGGGGACGACGTCGCGCCGACGGCGGCGCGCTCGTCGGCGGTGCATCCGGCCAGCGTGGCCGAGAGGACCGCCACCAGGGCGACGGCGACGGCTGAGGTAGCGCGGAGCATCGGTGATCCTTCGGTGGAGTGGCTGGTGCGGGCGACCGGCGGCCGCCCGCACCGAGGTGTGGATCAGGTGGTGATGTCCTGGCCGGAGAAGCCGGCCGGCGGGTCGACGAACTGGCCGGCGCGGGGCGCGGGCGGGAAGCCGATCTCGTCCCAGCCGCGGAAGGTCATCGTCATGGTCATCTTCTCGGTGCCGACCTTGACGTCCGCCTTGAAGACCGAGATGCGGTTCTCGATGTCGGTCTCGGCGCGGAACGGCACGTTCTTCGCGGCGTCCTCGAAGATCTTCGTCTCCGGGTCCTGATTCAGGCTGCCGAACTTGTTCGGGCTGAGCGCGGTCAGGTCCATCGTGCCGGTGAACGTGTGCGCGGTGTTCTGCTGGATCGTCAGGATGCTGCGCTCCACATAGGCCGGGTCCAGCGCGATCTCGTCCATCGCCTCGGTGAGCCCGCCGGCCTGGTCCGGGTCGATCCGCAGCCACTTCCGGCCGTCGAGTCCCTCCGGAAGCCGGCCGGCGCCGCCCAGGTCGCCGAGGAACTGGCGCATGTCCATCTTCATGAACAGGAACTCGGGCGTGATGTGGTACTCGAACGTCATCGTCTCGTCGGCCTCACCGGCGATCGTGACGGTGGCGTGCATCGAGTCGGTCTCGTTGTCGACCAGGACCGTGCCGCCCATGCCCGGGTCGTAGGAGATGTCGTAGGCGAAGCGGCCCTCGCTCATCGCGGCGAACGAGGAGGCCAGCGCGGCCTTCGGATCGACCGCGGGCGCGGAGGAGACCGCGGGTGCCGGCGCGGCGGCATTACCGCCGGGGAGGTTGGCGCAGCCGGCCAGCAGGGCCGACAGCGTGACGGCCGCGGTGACCGCGGTGACTGACTTACGCATATCTGAAATCCACCTCAGGACTGGCTGTTGAGCTGCGCGTACGTCTCGTCGGTGGCCTCGACCACGTCGGCGCTGGCAGGCTTGACCGGTGCCGCGGCGGCACCGTACTCGGAGATCGTGATGGTCAGCGGCGTGCCGCCGAGGTCGTAGACGAGGGACGTCAGCCGGCCCTGGCCGTCGAGCGCCGCGGTGAACGGCACGGCCTTGAGCTTCGCGTCGGGCTCGGCGCCCTCCTGGGTCAGCACGTATTCCGAGGGGGCGTGGTCGTAGAGGTTGGCCACGCCCTTGTACTGCCCCGGACCGGTCTGCTCGGCCGAGACCAGGCCCTTGCCGAGCGGGGCCGCGACCCCGGCCAGGTCGGTGTCCTTGAACGAGATGCCGGTGAAGTCCTGCGCCTTGGCCGGGTCGAACATCAGCCACTTCTTGCCGTCCAGGCCGAGCGGCGTCAGCTCGCCGGTGCCGGTGCCGAACGCCTCGGCGAGGACCGCGAAGATGTCGGTCCGCAGGTAGGTGCTCCCCGGCTCGGTGTAGTACAGCTCCAGCTTGAAGCCCGGCTCTTCGGTCATCGTCGAGGTGAGCGCCATGGACCGGCTGGGCCCGTGCACCACACCGGAGGTCTTCATGCCGGAGGAGTCGGCGGTGAACGCGTAGTGCGTGTCGATGTTGATCGCATTGGCGGACGCGGCTAGCGCGGCCTTCGGGTCGGCCGGAACGGCCGGTGACGCGGGCGCGGCGCCGGGAGCGGCGGACGGCTCAGCACCGCAGCCGGCGAGGGCGAATGTGAGCGCGGCCAGACCGGCGACGCCGGCCCGGATTCCCCGTGAGGACTTCACTATGGACTTCTCCATCGACGAGTGCTGGAAGAAAGCTGGGAGCACCGTACCGATGGGGGGTGACAGATTTTCGCCATTTAAAGGAGTGGAACGGGCCTCAGGCCAGGCTGTCGGCCAGTTCGCGCAGCTCGGCGTCCTCGGCTGTGCCGACGATCACAATGGTGCGGTCCGGGGTGAGCAGCACCAGCGCGGTCTCGGCCGCGCGGGCCGAGTAGGACTGCCATTGCTGCCCGTCGATCGTCAGCTGCTCGCCGGGGCGGGCGCTGGTGGTCAGCTCCGCCGGGAGCAGCACCTCCGCCGGGACGGACGACTCGACCAGCAGGACCGCGCCGCCGGACGGGCTGACGTACCCGATGCGCAGTGATTTTCCGCCCTCGACCGTGCCGAAGCTGGAGGTGGTCGGGCTCCAGTCCTCGCTCAGGCCGGCCGGTGCCAGGACCGGGAACGCGCCGGACGCGCGGGCGGACTGGATGGACGGCGCCGTGTCCCGCGCGATCGGGTCCGCGCCGTCCAGGAAGAACTGGTAGTAGCCGACCATCAGCGCGAGCGGCACCATGATCGCCGCCAGCGACAGCACCATGTCCTTCCAGTTCCGCTCACGCCGAGCGGCCGGAGCCGCCGGAGCCACCGCAGCCGGAGCCGCGGCCGGAGCCGCAGCCGCGGCCGGAGCAGGAGCCGGTTCCGCCGGGGAGGAGCTGTTCTGGTCCGCGTCCACGTCACCATCCTGACGGATCCGGGCCGGGAGCCGTCATCCGGCACACCCGGGCGCGACCGAGACCACTGCATGCATCCCTAACACTTCGGGAAGGACACGTGCCAGGATCGGGTGAAGACGCCCAACGCACAGCGTAAGGCGATCGACCGACTCCGCAACGTAGCGAGGAGGCCGCATGACCGCCAACATTCCCCAGGACCTCGACCGCAACCTGGCGCTCGAACTGGTCCGCGTGACCGAGGCCGCCGCGATGGCCGCCGGCCGGTGGGTCGGTAAGGGCGACAAGGAGGGCGGGGACGGCGCGGCCGTCGACGCCATGCGCAAACTGATCAACTCCATCTCGATGCGCGGGGTGGTGGTGATCGGCGAGGGCGAGAAGGACAACGCCCCGATGCTCTACAACGGCGAGATCGTGGGTGACCAGTCCGGCCCGGAGGTGGACGTCGCGGTCGACCCGATCGACGGCACGACGCTGATGGCCAAGGGCATGCCCGGCTCGATCGCGGTGCTCGCGGCCGCGCAGCGCGGCGCCATGTTCGACCCGAGCGCGGTCTTCTACATGGAGAAGCTCGCGGTCGGCCCGGAGTACGCCGCGGTGATCGACATCGAGGCCGGCGTGCAGGAGAACCTGCGCCGGATCGCGAAGGTCAAGGGCGGCGGCGTCTCCGACGTCACGGTCTGCATCCTGGATCGGCCCCGGCACGCCGACCTGGTTCGCGAGGTCCGCGACGCGGGCGCCCGGATCAGGTTCATCTCGGACGGTGACATCGCCGGCGCGATCGCCGCGGCCCGGGAGAACGCCGAGGTCGACGTGCTGATGGGCATCGGGGGTACACCGGAGGGCATCACCGCGGCCTGCGCGCTGAAGTGCATGGGCGGCGAGATCCAGGCGAAGCTGTGGCCGCAGGATCAGGCCGAGCGGGAGAAGGCGCTGGCCGCCGGCCACGACCTGGACCGCGTACTGACCACGGACGACCTGGTCACCGGCGACAACTGCTTCTTCGTCGCGACCGGCGTGACCAGCGGTGACCTGCTCAAGGGCGTGCGCTACCGGTCCGGTGGCGCGTACACCCAGTCGATCGTGATGCGGTCGAAGAGCGGCACGATCCGCACGATCGACTCGTTCCACCGCCTGGAGAAGCTGTCCCACTACTCCTCGATCGACTTCAACGGCCAGATCCCGCTGAACGACTGACCCGCTTTCCGGTGATCCGGGCGTCATTGAAGTCGTCAGAACGGCTCCATTGACGCCCGGATCACGAAACGTCAGGCGTGCCAGCGCAGGGAGAGGCCGGAGGCGGCGCGCTCGGCGCGGATCTCCATGACCGTGCCGAGGATCGTCGCCCGGTCCATCACCACGGGCGTGTCGTCGAGGCCGAACGTGACCCGGTCGCTGAGGAACACCGGCGTGCCGGCCGGCTGGCGCAGCAGCGTGGCGATCGGCGCGTCCAGCAGCGCCGGGCGCAGCCGCTCCCGGGCCCGGTGCACGACCACGCCCTGCTCGGCGAGCGCGTGGTAGAGCGAGGTCCGGGCGAAGTCGACGTCGAGCAGCGCGGCGCCGTACGGCGCGCGCACCCAGGACACCTGGTGCAGCGCGGGACGACCGGCGATCAGCCGGACCCGTTCCACCCGGGTGATCCGCTCGCCGGCCGGCAGCCCGAGCGCGTCCGTGGCCCAGGCCGGCGCCCGGCGCGCGCCGATGCCGATCACGTCGGTGCCGACCACGTGCCCCTGCTCGCGCAGGTCGTCCGCGAGGCTGCGCAGCGAGTCCAGCTGGTACGCCGCGGCCGGCTCGGCCACGAACGTGCCGCGCCCGGCCTGCTGGCTGAGCAGCCCGTCCGACTCCAGCCGGGCCAGCGCGGCGCGGAGCGTGGCGAGCGTGACGCCGTAGGCCGCGCTCAGCTCGCGCTGCGGCGGGAGCGCGGATCCGGGCGCGTACTCCCCCGCCCGGATCCGCGCGGCCAGGTCGGCCGCGATCGTCAGATACTTCGGCTCGCGCCGCTCCCGCGTCTCCACCCGCCAGACATTAGTGGTGCGCCGTCGCCTTTCGGGAAGATCAAGACCAAGATCAAATTCTTGATCTTCCCGCTTCCGGCGTGGTGCGGCCCGCATGCTCCCGCGGGCACCGGCTCCGCTGTGGCCGGGACGAACCCCGCGCGGCTACTGCGTTGTTCAGCAATGTGGGCGCCGGGCGCCTCGTCCGCGATCGAGGCGTCCCCATGTCGTCAGAGCAGCATCGGGGTTCTGTGCCGGCGGACGTCTGGGCAGCTCACTACACCGATTCTGGGGCGCGCACGCCGGTCCCGGAGCGCGTCGACTCGCGGAAGCGGGCGACCATCGCGCCCAGCTCGGCCGGGGACGCGCCGTCGAGCAGGCGGCGCATCAGCGCGGACGCGACCACCACGCCGTCCGCGTCCCTGACCGCCGCGGCCGCGTGCTCCGGCGTGGAGACGCCGAAGCCGATCAGCACCGGCAGCTCGGTCAGCGCGCGCACGGCCGCGGCCAGCGGACCCGCGCCCGCGTCGAGACGATCCCGCTCGCCCGTCGTACCCAGCACCGACACCGCGTAGACGAACCCCTGCGCGCTCACCGCGATGTCCCGCAGCCGGTCCGGCCGGGTGGACGGCGCGACCAGCGGGATCAGGTCGAGCCCGGCCGCGTTCGCCGCGTCGCGGATCGGCGTGACCTCGTCGAGCGGCGCGTCCGGCACGATCAGCCCGGCGATCCCGGCGTCGGCCAGCCGCGCGCAGAATCCCGGCCGGATCGCGAGGTTGGTGTAGGTCATCACGATCAGCGGCACCTCCGCGCGCATCGCGCGCACCTCGGTGAGGATCGAGTCGAGCGTGGCGCCGCGGGCCAGCGCGCGGTCCGAGGCCTCCTGGATCGTCGGCCCGTCCAGCATCGGGTCGGAGAACGGCAGGCCGATCTCGATGGCGTCCGCGCCGTTGTCCCGGTAGGCGCGCAGGCAGTCGGCCCAGTCGCCGGTGATGCCCCCGGTCACGTACGGCACCAGCTTCTTGGTGGATTCATCCGTAAAGATCATTGAAAGATCTCCATGTCCTTGTCGCCGCGGCCGGAGAGCGTCATCAGGACGGTGAGACCGGCCAGGTCACCGGCGTTGCGCACGATCCAGGCGAGCGCGTGCGCGGACTCCAGCGCCGGGATGATCCCCTCGGTCCGGGCCAGCCGGTGCACCGCCTCGATCACCTCGCCGTCGCCGGCGGACGCGTATTCCGCCCGGCCGATCGCGGCCAGATGCGCGTGCTCCGGCCCGATCCCCGGATAGTCCAGCCCGGCCGCCACCGACGAGGCCTCGACGACCTGCCCGTGCGCGTCCTGCAGCACCATCGACCGGTGCCCGTGCAGCACGCCCGGCGACCCGTTCGTCATCGCCGCGCCGCCGGCCGCCTCCACGCCGACCAGCCGCGCGCCGGTGTCCGCGAAGCCGGCGAACGTGCCGGCCGCGTTCGACCCGCCGCCCACGCAGGCGACCACCACGTCCGGCACCCGCTCCACCTGGGCGCGCGCCTCGTCGCCGATGACCCGCTGGAATTCCCGGACCATCCACGGGTACGGGTGCGGTCCCATCACCGAGCCGATGCAGTAGTACGCCTCCGCGGTGTCCGCGACCCACCGGCGCATCGCCTCGTTCGTGGCGTCCTTGAGCGTGCGGCTGCCGCTGCCGACCGGTACGAGCGTGGCGCCGAGCATGCGCATGCGGCGCACGTTCGGCGCCTGGCGCTCGATGTCGCGCTCGCCCATGAACACCACGCACGCAAGCCCCAGCAGCGCGGCCGCGGTGGCGGCGGCCACGCCGTGCTGGCCGGCGCCCGTCTCGGCGAGCAGGCGCCGCTTCCCCATCCGGCGGGCGAGCAGCGCCTGCCCGAGCACATTATTGATCTTGTGGCTGCCGGTGTGCGCGAGATCCTCTCGCTTGAGCAGCAGCGTCAGGCCCAGCTCCGCGGAGAGGCGGCGGGCCGGCGTGACCGGGGTCGGCCGCCCGGCGTACACGGTGAGCAGCTCGTCCAGGTCCTTGCGGAAGCCGTCGTCGGACCACGCGTCGCGGAACGCGGCCTCGACCTCCTGGCACGCCGGGACCAGGCTCTCCGGGACGAACCGGCCGCCGAACTCACCGAACCGCCCACGCTCGGCGGGCTCGCTCATCACGCCCATGCCATACCTCCACAGTTCTAGAACTCTCCAGGGAGTGTGGCATATCTTTCGGCAGAGTTCTAGAACAGCCGCGGACGACTAGAGTGAGGGCATGACCGCACCGTCGCTGCGCCGGCGCGTCCGCGCCGAGATGATCGGCGAGATCAAGGCCGTCGCCCGTCGCCACCTCGCCGCGGACGGCGCGAACCTCTCGCTGCGCGCGGTCGCCCGCGACATGGGCATGGTGTCGTCCGCGCTGTACCGGTACTTCGCCGGCCGGGACGAGCTGCTCACCGCACTGATCATCGACGCGTACGACGCGGTCGGCGCCGCGGTGGAGGCCGCGGACGCCGCCGTGGACCCCGGCGACCACCGGGGCCGGCTGCTCGCGATCGCGCGGGCGGCACGGGAGTGGGCGGTGGCCCACCCTGCGGAGTACGCGTTGATCTTCGGCAGCCCGGTCCCCGGCTACACCGCGCCGGCGGAGACGATCGGCCCGGCCAGCCGGCAGACGACCGCGATCGTCGGCGTCGTCCGGGACGCGGCCGCGGCCGGGCGGCTCGCGCCACGGCTCCCGGACCGGGAGATGCCGCCGGTCGTGCGCGACGAGATGGCCGCGGTCGCACGGCTGATGCAGGCCGAGCTCCCGCCGGACACGGTGGCCCGGACGATGCTGGCCTGGGTGCAGATCTACGGCCTGATCAGCTTCGACCTGTTCGGCCACTTCCTCAACAGCGTCTTCGACCGGGCCGCGTTCTTCGACCACCAGGTGAACACGGCCGCCGACCTGATCGGCCTCCCCTGACCGAGATCGGGATGCCCTGATCTCGGTGCGGGTGCGGGTCAGTCCAGGTCGTAGGCGCCGGCGGGCACGATGCGCCGCCGGCGGAACAGGATCGCCGCGATCGCGCCACCGAGCAGGCCGAACAGGTGCCCCTGCCAGGAGACCGTGCTGGTGGTGGGCAGGATGCCGAGCAGCGACCAGCCGTAGAGCAGGCCGATCAGCAGCACCACGCCGAGGTTCCACCAGCTGCGCTCCACGATGCCGCGGGTGAACAGCAGCCCGAGGTAGCCGAAGATGACGCCGCTCGCGCCGACCACCACGGTGTCCGGGCTGCCGGTGAACCAGACGCCGACCCCGGAGACCGCCATGATGAACGCGGTCGCCCAGATGAACCGCTTACCGCCCGCGGCCAGCACGAACGTGCCGAGCAGGATCAGCGGGATGCTGTTGCCGTAGAGGTGGTCCCAGTCCGCGTGCAGGAAGTGGGCGAAGACGATGCCGTCCAGGCCGGACACGTCGTACGGCAGGATGCCCAGCGAGTAGTCCAGGCCGAGCCGCAGGAAGACGTCGAGCGCCTCGATGACGAAGAGCAGCGGGACGACCGCGCACATCGCCACGAACGCCCGGCCGATCGAGGCGTAGAACGCGTCGGTGCCGAAGCGGCCGGCCGCTTCCTGGTCCGCGTAGTTGCTCACGACTCAAAGAGCTACCAGGCGGTCGCGCGGTTCGCCAGCCGGACGGCCCAGGTCACAGATGCCGCACGTCAGCGCAGCCGGGCCAGGGCCTCGCGCAGGTCACGTGCGTGCGTCGACAGCTGCGTGTAAACGCCGGGCAGTCCCGGCCGGGCGCAGCCGATGCCCCAGCTCACCACGCCGATCTGCAGCCAGGCGCCGTAGGAGTCGCGCCGGACCAGCGGCCCGCCCGAGTCGCCGTAGCAGGCGTCCCGCCGGCCGTCGTCGACGTACCCGGCGCAGAGCATCTCGTCCGGCCGGTACGTGTAGCCGGCCGGGCGGTACGCGCCCACGCACGTGTGGTCCGCGACCAGCGGCACCTCGACGTATCGCAGTTTGCGCTCCTGTACCCGGTCCTCGCCGGTGGCGCCCCAGCCGATCACGGTGAACGTGCCCGTGTCGAGCGCCGGGGCGTCGTTCACCGCGATCGTCGGCAGGCTCAGCTTCCGGTCGAGTTGCAACAGCGCCCAGTCGTCGCCCTCGGTCACCTGTTTGTAGCCGGGCGCCATCACCGCGCGGACGACGCGGGCCTCGCGGGCCCTCCTGTCGTCCAGGTCGACCGTGTCCGCCGTGACCGCGATCCCGTCGACCGGCAGGCCGGCGGCGCAGTGCGCGGCGGTCAGCACCACTCGCGCCGCGACCAGCGTGCCGGCGCATCCGCCGGAGACCCGGACGACCCACGGGAACTGACCGGTACGGGCCAGGTCACCGCCGACCACCTCAAGGTCGTGGCGCCCGGCCGCGGCCGGTGCCGGGAGGGCCGCCGCCGGCAGGAACAGAGCGAGAAGCAGCGAGGGTACGGCGAGCGCGCGCTCCCACCCGTACCGGCGAAGGGTCTTGCTTGTGCTGTGCGGCATCTCAGGCAGCATAGGTGGGCATTCGCACCGCATGCCGCATATCCGGTGAAGCCGGGACAGCGAAGGGGCGCGCGAGCGAACCGCCCGCACGCCCCTCGTCGCATGTGTTACCTAGTACCAGCCGACGCTCTGCGAGTGCGCCCAGGCCTCACAGGGCGTGCCGTAGCGGCCCTTGATGTAGCCGAGGCCCCAGGTGATCTGGGTGGCCGGGTTGGTCTCCCAGTCGCTGCCCGCGGAGGCCATCTTGCCGCCCGGCAGGGACTGCGGGATGCCGTACGCGCCGGAACTCGGATTCTGCGCCTGGTGGTTCCAGCCGGATTCCTTCGTCCACAGCTTGTCCAGGCAGGGGAACTGGTCGATGCCGAAGCCGGAGTCCAGCATGATCGCGCAGCCGGTGGCGCGGTTGCCGCTGTACTCACCGCAGGACTCGGGGATCGGGCCGGCGAACGGCGCCGGGTCCGAGCCCGCGCTGTCGTCGCCCGCGGCGGCCTCCTCCTCGGCCTTCTCCCGCTCCTCGGCCTCCTTCGCCTCCTTCTCCGCCTTCTCCCGCTCGGCCTTGCGGCTGGCGGACTCCTCGGCGGCGGCGGCGCGCTTGGCTGCGGCCTGGGCGGTCTCGGCGGCCTTCTCGACGGCGAGCCGCTCGGACTCGGCCTCCTTGGCGTGCACCTTGGTGTACTCGGCGTGCCGATCCTTGATGTACTGCTCTTCCGCGAGCGTGGCATCGAACTCGGCCTGTGCGGAGACGCTCTGCTGTTGAATCTCACGGTCCTGGCTCAGGTACACACCACCGGCCACTCCGGAGAGCAGGAGGGCGACGGACGCCGAGCGGACACCGTAACGGCTCCACAGCGGACTCACGAAGGGGTCCCTTCGTCGGGGGCAAGGACGCGGCGCGGAGATCGATCGCCCGGGACGGCCCCAATGGCCAACCACGGAGTGTGACGGATCCACGCCGCAAGCGCCCCCGACTCGACAGAGCCGGCCTCGCTGCCACCCGGATCCGAACGGTCCGGGTGGGCCGGAAGACGATCTCCGGCAGCGAGAGTCTCGACGGACGCCCGTCGAACACCCTCACCCAGCGCAAGGCCTAAGTGAAATGCTCAGGCGCATTTGTGAGATGTGACACACGACGAAAGCCTTCAGACGCGGACATATCTCAGTTGATCGAGACCCTCTAACGTGGGATGTCCTCCAGGAGGTCCGTGACCACCTCAGCAATCGGTGACCGCTCCGACCGGGTCAGCGTCACGTGTGCGAACAGCGGGTGACCCTTCAGCGCCTCGATCACGGCCGTGACCCCATCGTGACGACCCACTCGCAGATTGTCACGCTGCGCGACGTCGTGGGTGAGCACCACCCGAGAGCCCTGACCGATCCGGGAGAGCACGGTCAGCAGCACGTTCCGCTCCAGCGACTGGGCCTCGTCCACGATCACGAACGCGTCGTGCAGGCTCCGCCCGCGGATGTGGGTCAGCGGCAGCACCTCGAGCATGCCGCGCGCCATGACCTCCTCCATCACGTTCTCGTGCACCACCGCACCGAGCGTGTCGAAGACGGCCTGCGCCCAGGGCGACATCTTCTCCGACTCCGAGCCGGGCAGATAACCCAGCTCCTGGCCGCCGACGGCGTAGAGCGGGCGGAAGACCACCACCTTCTTGTGCCGGCCGCGCTCCATCGTGGCCTCCAGGCCCGCGCAGAGCGCCAGCGCCGACTTGCCGGTGCCGGCCCGGCCGCCGAGCGACAGGATGCCGATCGACTCGTCCAGCAGTAGGTCCAGCGCGATCCGCTGCTCGGCGGACCGGCCCCGCAGCCCGAACGCCTCGCGATCACCCCGGACCAGCTTCACGGTCTTGTCGTGCATGACGCGCGCCAGCGCGGAGCCGCGCGGCGAGTGCACGACGAGACCGGTGTGCACCGGCTTCCCCGCCACCTCGTCCAGATCGAGCGCCTCACCGGAGTAGAGCCGCTGCACCTCCGCCTCGGAGAGCTCCAGGTCGGCCATGCCCGTCCAGGTCGCGTCCATCGCCTGACCGTGGCGGTACTCGTCCGCCACCAGACCGACGGACGCCGCCTTGACCCGCAGCGGCATGTCCTTGGAGACCAGCGTCACCTCGCGGCCCTCTGCCGCAAGGTTGAGCGCCACGGAGAGGATGCGGGCATCGTTCGACTCGTTTCGGAAGCCGTGCGGCAGGATCGAGTCGTCCGAGTGGTTGAGCTCGACGCGCAGCGTGCCCCCGACGTCGTTCGCGGGCACGGGCTGGTCCAGCCGGCCGTGCTTGATCCGCAGGTCGTCGAGGAGTCTCAGGGACTGCCGCGCGAACCAGCCCAGTTCCGGGTGGCTGCGCTTGCCCTCCAGCTCCGTGATCACGACGAGGGGGAGGACCACCTCGTGCTCGGCGAAGCGGTGGAACGCCGCGGGATCGGACAGCAGCACCGACGTGTCCAGGACGAAGACCTGGGCGGATCGGGCTTGAGGAGGCTCCCCGTCCGTGCCGCCCGCCGCCTCGTGGTGCTCGCTGGCGTCGGTTGCGGACTCGGTCACGGGGAGGGCGGTCGGGTCGTGATCGGCCCGAGAAGTGGTTGGACGAATCGTCACAGGCCTGCTCCGAACGGGCGTGCACCCGAGCCCACCCGCAATCCGCCTCCACCGGTGGCCCTTGCATGTCACGGGGTCGGATGCGGGCCCCGTGGCGCACTCCGTCGCAGGTCCGGGCCAGGCCGGCCGGCTCGGGAAAACCCCGTGCCGTGAGTAAGACGCTAACTGCACAATGCGACTACGACCAGATGCGCAAGGTTACGTTTTCCCGCCGCGTCGGTGCTGGCCAGCGATGAGTGAAAGCATTCACGTACTGTCAAGACTGATTTTCGGCGCAGTGAATGAGCCTCTGTTCACTCGGTCGTGACGGGCTCCTACGGGTACGCTGACCGGCGTGTCGTCGAACCGGATAACCCCCACCGAGGCCTGGCAGGCCACCGCGAACCGTGCGGCTGACTGCGCCCTCTTCTTCGACTTCGACGGCGTCCTGTCGCCGATCACCGACGACCCCGAGGCGTCGCAGCCGGTGCCCGAGGTGCTCGAGGCGCTCGACGCGCTCTCCCGCCTGGTCCGCCGCGTCGCCATCGTCTCCGCGCGCCCGGTCGACTTCCTGCGCGCCCGGTTCGGCACGCTCTCCGAGGTCGACCTCTTCGGGCTGTATGGGCTGGAGCGCAGCCACGGTAAGGGCGAGACCGTCACCGAACCGGCCGCGCTCCCCTGGGTCCCGGTCGTCGAGGAGGTCGCGGCGGACGCCCGCGCCGCGCTCGGCGACAGGGCCTACGTCGAGTTCAAGCGCCTCTCGGTCGCGCTGCACTGGCGCAAGACGCCCGAGCACTCCGCCGAGATCGAAGCCTGGGCGCACGCCGAGGCCGAGCGCCGCGGCCTGAAGGTGCAGCTCGGGCGCAAGGTGATCGAGCTCAAGCCGCCGGTCGACCGGGACAAGGGCTTCGTGATCAGCGAGGCCGTGCTCTCCGTCGGCTGCGCGTGGTACTTCGGGGACGACGTCTCCGACATCAAGGCCTTCGACGCGCTGCGCGCCCGCACCGCGGTCGAGCCCGGCTTCCTCGGCGTGTGCGTCGCGGTGGCCAGCTCCGACGAGACCGGCCAGGAGGTCTCCGACGCCGCCGACTTCACCATCGAGTCCCCGGTCGCGGTCGGCGCCTTCCTCGCCGACGCCGTCAAGATCCTCCAAGCCAACGCCTGACCGCACCGGCCCTCCGGTCCCGCCCGAAGCCCGGCCACACGGCGCCTTACATCCGGCTTCGCCGTGTGCCCGGCTCTCCCGAGGCGGGGGCGCGGCGCACTAAGCCCGGCTTCGCCTTGTGGCCGGCCCTCCCGACAGCCCGGACGTGCGCCGCCTTAACTTCGGCTTCACCTTGTGGCCGGCCCTCCCGAGAGCCCGGGCGCGGCGCTCCGGTCCGGCCTCGCCGGGCGGGTGGCCCGGCGCCGGGCGGTTGTCGCGCTGAGGTATCCGGCCACAGCGCTCGCGGGAACACGCCCAGAGCGGCCACGCCGGAAGCGGGAGAATGATCTGGATTTGAACTGCCCCGGCCTGCCCACAGCTCGCGGCTGTGGGGCGACCTCACGCGAGCCGGCGGACTCAGGCGCCGAAGCGGCGCTGGCGGTCGCCGTAGGCGCGGAGCGCGCGGAGGAAGTCGGTGCGGCGGAAATCGGGCCAGTTGGCGTCGCAGAAGTAGAACTCGGACTGGGCGGACTGCCACAGCAGGAAGCCGGAGAGGCGCTGCTCGCCGCTGGTCCGGATGATCAGGTCGGGGTCCGGCTGGCCCTTGGTGTAGAGGTGCTCCGCGATGTGGTCGACATCGAGGACCTCGACCAGCTCCTCGATGGTGCCGCCGGCGCGGGCGTGCTCGGAGAGCAGCGAGCGGACCGCGTCGGCGATCTCCCGGCGGCCGCCGTAGCCGACCGCGAAGTTGACCTCGACGCCGCCGGAGCGGGTGCGCGTCTTCTCCTCGGCGGCCTTGAGCGTGGTGGCGGTCTCGACCGGCAGCACGTCCATCGCGCCGACCATGCGCAGCCGCCACGGGTTGCCCTCCTCGGCCAGCTCGGTGCCGAGGACCTCGATGATGCGCAGCAGCGGGTCCAGCTCCCTGGCGGGGCGCCGCAGGTTGTCGGTGGCCAGCAGGTAGAGCGTGACGTGCTCGATGCCGGCCTGGTCACACCAGTCGAGCAGATGCTTGATGCGTTCGGCGCCGACGCGGTGGCCGTCGTTCGGGTCGATGAAACCCATCTCCTTGGCCCACCGGCGGTTGCCGTCGCACATGACGCCCACGTGCCGGGGCACCGGCTTGCCGACCAATTTGCTGGTCAGCCGCCGTTCGTAGGCGCTGTAGACAAGGTCCCGCAGATTCATCACCACGCAGCCTAGCCACCGTGGCAAGCGGCGCCAGGGCCGGTGGGGCATCGGACACCGTATTAAGCGTTTTTCGTCCGCTTTTGTGGAGGTCTGAAAACGTCACAATCCGGCCACACGGGGGACGGCTCGATGGTCGGACGTCCCCCGCGCGGCGCGAATCAGCCGAGGCGGCGTGTAATCAGGCCAGGCGGGCCCTGAGCGCGTCCAGTTCGGCCCAGAGCGCGGCCGGCAGCTTGTCACCGAACCGCTCGAACCACTCGGTGATCAGCGGGAGTTCGGCACGCCACTCGTCCGCGTCGACCTCCAGCGCGGCAGCGAGCGCCGCCGGCGGCAGCGACAGGCCTGTGACGTCGATCGCGGACGGCGGCGGGACCAGTCCGATCGGCGTCTCGGCCGCGGCGCCGCGGCCGTCCAGGCGCTCGGTGATCCACTTGAGCACCCGGATGTTCTCCGCGAAGCCGGGCCACAGGAAGCCGCCGTCGTCGTCGCGCCGGAACCAGTTGACGTAGAAGATCTTCGGCAGTGCCGCGTCGGAGGCCGACTTGCCCAGCGAGATCCAGTGGTTGAGGTAGTCGCCGGCGTGGTAGCCGATGAACGGCAGCATCGCCATCGGGTCGCGGCGCACCACGCCGACCTCGCCGGTCGCGGCCGCGGTGGTCTCGGACGAGAGCGTGGCGCCGAGGTAGACGCCGTGCGTCCAGTCGCGCGCCTCCGCGACCAGCGGCACCGTGGTCTTCCGGCGCCCGCCGAACAGGATCGCGTCGATCGGCACGCCGCGCGGGTCGTCGTACTCGGGGGCGAGCGTGGGGCACTGGCCGATGGGTACGCAGAACCGGCTGTTCGGGTGCGACGACAGCTCGCCGCCGGACGGGGTCCAGGAGTCGCCGGTCCAGGACGTCAGGTGCGCGGGCGGTTCGCCCATGCCCTCCCACCAGACGTCGCCGTCGTCGGTGCGCGCGACGTTCGTGAAGATGGCGTTGCCGCGGGCCAGCGTGCGCATCGCGTTCGCGTTCGTGGTCCAGTCCGTGCCGGGCGCGACGCCGAACAGCCCGGCCTCCGGGTTGACCGCGTAGAGGCGGCCGTCCGGGCCGAAGCGCATCCAGGCGATGTCGTCGCCGATCGTCTCGACCTTCCAGCCGGGCAGCGCCGGGTCGAGCATTGCCAGGTTGGTCTTGCCGCAGGCGGACGGGAACGCACCCGCGATGTGCCGCACCCGCCCCTCGGGCGAGGTCACCTTGATGATCAGCATGTGCTCGGCCAGCCAGCCCTCGTCGCGGGCGAGCACGCTGGCTATCCGCAGCGAGTAGCACTTCTTGCCGAGCAGCGAGTTGCCGCCGTAGCCGGAGCCGTAGGACCAGATCTCCCGGCTCTCCGGGAAGTGCGAGATGTACTTCGTCGGGCTGCACGGCCAGGGCACGTCCGTGTCGCCGGGCTCGATCGGCGCGCCGACGGAGTGCAGCGCGCGGACGTACTGCGCGTCCGTCCCCATCGCCGCCAGCACCGCGCCGCCCATGCGCGTCATGATGCGCATGGAGGCCACGACGTACGCGCTGTCCGTGATTTCGACCCCGAATTTGGGATCCTCGGCGTTCAGAGGCCCCATACAAAAAGGAATCACGTACATGGCACGACCACGCATAGCGCCGCGGTACAGCTCCGTCATCGTGCGTTTCATCTCGTCCGGCGCGACCCAGTTGTTGGTGGGTCCGGCGTCGGCCTCGTCGGCCGAGCAGATGAACGTGCGTTCCTCCACCCGGGCGACGTCCGACGGGTCGGTGCGCGCCCAGAACGACGCGGGCCGATGATCGGGGTTGAGCCGGACCAGGGTGCCCGTCTCGACCAGCTCGTCGGTGAGCCGGCGGTACTCGGATTCGGATCCGTCGCACCAGACCACGCGGTCCGGCATCGTCAGGTCGGCGACCTGCCGGACCCAGGTGAGCAGATCTCGGTGTGCGGTGGGGGCTGTCATCGCGAATCTCCTTAGGTCGACGCTGACCGTTCGCGTGTACGCCGGAGCAGGCGGAAGCAGGTCCGCTCGGCCGTCACGGGAGTTCTCCTCAGCGTAAGGCGAATGACGTTTCAGTTCAGCGCGGCTTTTCAGTGAACAAATGCACAGATTGCGGCGCAGCTGCACTTTCACGGTTGTTTTGACGGTTCGGCGCGCAGTCGTGCGCAAGAACTTCGGGGAGAGACCGGGTCTGCACAATCCGGACTTTTTGCCATAAGCTCGGAGTCATCCGACATCCCAGGCGTACCTCCCCAACCCCGTCTTCAGGAGGCAAGCAATGGGCACTGATCACTCTTCCGACTCATCGTTGAAACCGGCGAAGCCCGACAAATCCATGGAGCCCTCGCTGGCGCTGGAGTCGCTGGACTCCGCGGTCGAGGACGCGGCCCTGCTGGACGCGGTGCGCGCCGGCGACCCGGACGCCTACGGCACCCTGTGGGAACGCCACTCGGACGCGGCCCGTGCACTGGCCCGCACGCTCGTCCGCGACCCGGCCGACGTCGACGACCTGGTCGCCGAGACGTTCGCCAAGGTGCTGGCGAAGTTGCGCGCCGGCCAGGGCCCGCAGCTCGCGTTCCGCGCCTACCTGAGCACCACCCTGCGGCACGTCTGCTACCACCGGACCCGCCGGGACCGGCGACTACAGTTCACCGACGACCTGACGCGGTACGACGTGAGCGAGCCGTTCCCCGACCCCACGCTGGCCGCGCTGGAGCAGGCGTACGCGGCCCGCGCGTTCCGCAAGCTCCCGGCCCGCTGGCGGGAGGTGCTGTGGCGCACCGAGGTCGAGGGCGCCACGCCCAGCCAGGTCGCACCGCTGCTCGGCCTCACGCCGAACGCGGCCGCGGTGCTCGCCCACCGCGCGCGGGAAGGGCTGCGCCAGGGATATCTGCGCGAGCACCTGGCCGGCGCGGCGTCCGCGGACTGCCGGTGGACCAGCGACCGGCTCGGCGGATTCCTGCGGGCCCGGCTCTCCGCCCGGGAGCGCACCAAGGTGGGTCACCACCTGGCCCGCTGCCGCCAGTGCGCGCTGCGGGCGGGCGAACTGAGCGAGGTCAACGGCGGTCGATGCCGCGTGCGGGTCCGGCACGCGCACACCTGAGTACCCTGTCCGGATGCACAAGCTGTGGGCACGCTTCGGCCACCTCGTCCAGGAGATCGGCAAGTTCGGCGTGGTGGGCGGCATCGCGTTCGTGGTCGACTTCTCGATCTACGCGTTCTGCCTGCAGGGGCTCGGGATGGAGACGCTCACGGCGAAGGCGATCGCCGCGTCGATCGCCGCCACGCTCGCGTTCTTCGGCAACCGCTTCTGGACCTGGCGGCACCGGGAGCGGTCCGGCCTCGCCCGCGAGTACGGGCTCTACTTCTTCTTCAACCTTGTCGGAATTGGTGTGGCGCTCGGCACACTCGCGCTGACTCACTACGGGCTCGGTTCCGTCTGGCCGATTTTTCAGACGGAGGCCGCCGACTACATCTCTGCCCAGTTCCTGGGCACGGCGCTCGGCACGCTCGTCCGGTTCTGGTCGTACCGGACGTTCGTCTTCGTAGCGACGACGCCACCGCCCGTACCTGCGGAAAGTACGGAACGTGACTAAGAACACCGCAATGAATTTGCTACCGACCGGTCCCCCGCTCACATCCGACAACCTGTCGTAAGGTGGCCGAATGCGTCTTCTCCGTCTGCTGCCGGAACGGTGGCAGAAGCTGATCCGCGAGGCGGCCAAGTTCGGCATCGTCGGCGGCGTCAACTTCGGAATCAACTTCGCCATCTTCAACATCCTCATCCTGACCGTGATGCAGGGTGGGCAGCTGAAGGCGAACGTCATCGCGACCGGCATCGCGACCCTCACGTCCTACCTGATGAACCGGCACTGGACGTACCGTGACCGCCCGAAGTCGAGCATGCGCCGTGAGTACGTGCTCTTCTTCTTCTTCAACGCGGTCGCGCTCGGCATCGAGTCCGGCGTGCTCGCCGGATTCAAGTACGGGCTCGGCCTGGAGACACTGCTCGCGCTCAACATCGCCAAGTTCGGCGGTCAGGTGCTCGGCACGCTGTTCCGGTTCTGGTCGTACCGCACGTTCGTGTTCCGCAAGGTGCCGGCCGGCCAGGTCGACCACCTGCACATCGAGGACATCGACCCGCACGCGATGGCCGACCTCGACCTCACCGCGGAGCTGGCCGAGCACTCCACGCACCACGACGTCGACGAGGGCACCGAAACCCGCCCAAACGGCGTCGCCGCGGTCGCTCCCGCGCAGCGGACCGCGGATAGCACCGCCGTGCCCAACCCGACGTCCTGACCGAGACCGTGATCCTGTCCGGCACGGGTGAGCCGGCGGACGTGTTCTTCGAGGACCTCACCCCGGGGCTGGTGTTCGACCTCGGGGTGACGGCCGTCGACGAGATCGAGATGATCACGTTCGCGGAGCGGTTCGACCCGCAGTGGTACCACGTCGACGGCGACCTGGCCGCCCGCAGCCCGTACCGCGGGCTGATCGCGAGCGGCTGGTTCACCGCGAGCCTGTTCATGCGCGCGTACGTCGAGCACCTGCTCCAGCGCGCCGCCGCCGACGCCTCGCCCGGCATCGAGGAGCTGCGCTGGCTCGCCCCGGTCCGCGGCGGGGACCAGCTCGGCACCCGGCTGGAGGTGCTCGGCCGCCGGCCGTCCGACGCCCGCCCCGGCCTCGGCACCGTCACGCTCGAGGGGACGATGAGTCGCCTCGACGCCGCCGGATACCCGGAGGAGGATGTGCTCCGCCTCCGGTTCCGTGGCTGGTTCCTGCGGAGATCGGCCTAGGCCGGGTTCCCCTGCGCGTTCAGCGCGTCCCGCAACTCGCCGTCGCCGAGCGTGTGCTGGTCCCGGTCCGCCTCGACCAGCTCGTACAGCGTGGTCTGCACCTGCTCGATGCGCGGGATGTCCACCAGCACCGACTGGCCCCGCTCCCCCGCCGACTCGATGGTCAGCGTGCCGGAACCGAGCAGCCGCTCGAAGAAGTGCTGCGTCATCGAATGGTCGTTCACCCGGGACAGCGGGATGTCCCGCCGGTCGCGGTTGAGCACGCCCTTCTGCAGCAGCACGCGCTCGTTCGTGAAGACGTAGTTCGTGGTCCGCCAGACCAGGAACGGCCACAGCGCCCGCCAGGCGACCAGCGCGATCGCCGCCACGACGATCACCAACTGCCCGATCATCCAGCCCTCGGGCAGCAGGAAACTCGCGCCGACGGCCGCGACCGCGAGCACGGTGACGAACACCGGCCCGATCAGCGCCTTCCAGTGTGGGTGAAGGTGCAACACGACGTGCTCGTCACTGGTGAGCACGTCCTCCGGAAAGGCCACGGGATCCTCCTCTAGGGGATTTGCGCAGCACCGTAGCGCGTGCGTGCCAAACCTCGGGCGCAGGGTCACGATCATCATTCGCGGGTACGGGTGTGCGCCCCGATCAGCGCAGGTGAACGACGTCCCCCGCGGCCAGCGGGCGGTCGCCGGCGGGCGTGCGCACCAGCAGCCGCGCGTCGTCGTCCACACCGGTCACGAAGCCGGACACCTCCGCGCCGTCCGGCAGCAGCACCCGCACCGTGCGGCCGATCGTGCCGCAGCTGGCCCGGTAGGCCGCCCGCAACCCGCTCGCCTCCGCGTCCCCGCCGGTGTCCCGCCAGCGCGCGTACCAGTCCGCGAGGCTCCGCAGGAACGCCTTGAGCAGCGGCTCCCGATCCGCGTCCGGCGCACCGGCCAGCACCAGCGACGTGGCCGGCGGGCCGGCCGGCCGGTCGGGCAACTCGTCCGCGCGCAGGCTCACGTTCAGCCCGACGCCGATCACCACCGCGCCGGGCACGCCCTCGGCCAGGATCCCGGCCGTCTTCCCCTCGCCGTCGCCGACCGGGACGAGCAGGTCGTTCGGCCACTTGAGCGAGGCGTCCAGGCCGGTCACCCGGTGCACGCTCTCGCGCAGCGCCACACCGGCGAGCAGCGGCAGCCAGCCGTACGCCGTCATGGGCACCGCGGCCCAGCCACGCGCCTCGTCCGGCGCACCCGGCCGCAGCAGCACGCTCAGCGACAGCCCGGCCCGGGCCGGCGACTCCCAGCTGCGCCCGAGCCGCCCCCGTCCCGCGACCTGGCGCTCTGCCACCACGACCAGGCCCTCCGGCTCGTCGTCCCGGGCCGCGGCGGCCACGTCCGCGTTCGTCGAGCCGGTCTCGGCCCGCACCTCCAGCCGCCGCCACAGCGCGCCCGGCGTCAGCAGCGCGCGGCGCAGCGCCCGCTCGTTCAGCGGCGGCCGGCCCAGATCCGAGTACGGGCTCCCGCCCGCTGCGAACGACATCCGCCCAGCCTACGGCGCCCCGCCACAGAATCGCCGAGCGCCCGCACGCGGGCTCCCTCCGCTTCGCTGACCCACAACACCGTCGAGCGGACCGCCTCGATCCCACGAGGCCGGGCCCACCCACCGCGACAAAGCCGGGCAAAGCACCCCCACTCAACGCAGGACTTTGCTCTGCTTACCCCCGACAAACGTTGAGCGAGCCACCCCGGTCCGCGCGAGCGTCCGCTCTGCTTACCCCCGACAACGTTGAGCAGACCGCCGCCAGTCTGCGCGGGAGTCTGCTCTGCTTACTCGCGACAACATTGAGCGAGCCGCCCCAGTCCGCGCGGAACTCCGCCCTCCTTACCCGCGGCAACGTTGAGCAAACCGCCCTCTGTCCTCATGGGAGGTTTGCTCTGCTTACCGGGGTCAACATTGAAGCGGATCGCCCACTTCGCGCCGCTCTCCATGCGGCGGCGCACCGCTGGTAAGCAGAGCAAAGGTGCGAGGAAAGGCCTGGCACCGGTCGGGTTGACGGTGCGCCTGTGCCAGGCCGGCGGTGCCTGACGTGCGCCAGTTGGGTGGCCGCCGGTGTGCGGCCCCGATCGGGTGGCGACTGGCGTGCGGCCGGCCGGGTGGCGACTGGCGTGCGGCCGGCCGGGTGGCGGCCGGTGTGCCATCAGCCGGCCGCGTGACGGCCGGTGTGCGGTCAGCCGGCCGCGTGACGACTGGAGTAGATGGTCGAGCGCGGGCTGGGCGCGCTCGGCGCCGGCTCCGGCGACTGTCCGGCCACGGCCGCTGCGGCCGGGCGCGGCAGGCTCAGCGAGACGCTCTGCCGCGTGTGCAGATCACGCGGGCGGCTGTCGCGGGAGCCGGACCGCTCGGCGATCGCGGCGATCCGCGCGAGTTCGGCGAGGTCGCCGAGGTTCGCGAAGCCCTTGCGGCCGGCCCGGCTGGGCGCGCTGACGGTGGCGTCGGCCGGCGGCGGGACCGCGTCGGCCCGCCGGGGCGCGGGGCGCGCCTCGGGCGGCCGACGGCCGGCCGGGGTGAGCTCCGCGGGACGGGCGCCGCCGGACGCCTCCGGCCGGCTCTCGGGCCGGGCCCGGTACGGCTCGCCGTCGCGGACACCGGCCTGACCCGGCACAGGGCCGCGACCGGGGTGGTCACGGTTCACGGCGCCGGTGCGGAAGGCGGTGCCGGTCCGGCCCTCGGAGGCGGACCAGCCGCCGGAGCCGGTCCGGCTCTCGTAGACGGTCCGGCTGTCGGACTCGGCCCGGCCGCGGGAGTCGGTCCGGCCGAAGGGCCGGGCCGGGTCGGCCGAGCCATTCCACGGCATGTCGTGATCGTGCGAGGCGCGGCCGTCGCCCGGCGCCGTGCCCGCGCCGCCCATCGTGGCGGGCCGGCGGCCGATCAGGTCCCGGTCGTCGACCGGCCCTCCGTCGCCGGTCCACGCGACCGAGCCGGGCGCCCGGTCGCGGGCCTCGGGATTACCGTGGCTCAGGACGCGGTCACGGCCGGCGGCCGGAGCACCACCCGCCGCCGCACCCCGATCCGCGGCAGGATCCCACTCCGCTGCCGAGTCACGGCCCGTCGTCATCCGACCGGCGGCTGCGCCACCGGCCACAACCGCCTCGCGGCCCGCCGCCGTCACCCGGCCAGCGGTAACATCGCCGGTCGCCGCCTCACGGCTCGCCACCGAGTCCCAGCCCGACGACACCCGGCCAGCGGCCACGTCGCCAGTCGCCGCCGCCTCACGACCCACCACCGAGTCCCAGCCCGACGACACCCGGCCAGCGATCACATGGCCGGTCGCGGCCGTCTCGCGGCTCGCCGCCGAGTCCGGGCCGGCCGCTGTCGTCGGGACGGTGGTCGCGTCGCGGGCTACGGCGGCGTCGCGGCCGAGGGCCGCATCGCGGCTTGCCGCGAGATCCCGGCCGGCCGGCGTCATGCGGCCCGTGCTCACATCGCCGGCCGCGGTCATCTGGCGCCCGGTGGCCATGTCGCGCCCCGCCGCCGTGTTCCAGCCGGTGGCCAGGTCACGACCGGCGGCCGGGCCGGGTGCCGATGGGGCGAGCGGGGTGACCTCCCGCGCGTTGGTGAAGTCCCAGCCCGCCGTCGCGTCACGGCGGGCGGGCGGCGTGACGGTCGCGGAGGGCTCCCGGGGCGTGGTGAAGCCGTGGTCCTGGGCGAGGTCCCGGCCGGCACGCCGGATCCGGCCGCCGGCCTGTCCGCGGCCGGTCCTCGGATCGTCGTTGACCTGCGGGTCCATGACGGCGGAGGTCGCTCGCGGCGACCGCTCGGTGCTCGCCTCCCAGGCCGGGGTGACGTCGTGACCGGAGTAGGAGCCGCGCGTCGCGGCCGCGCGCTGGAGGCGGGTGTTCCCCGCGAAGTCGTTGCGGTCCACGGCGGCGTCGAACCCGCCCGCGGCCCGGCGCCCGCCGCCCCCGGATCGGTGTTCCGGCGTGTCCCAGCCAGCCGGGAAGGCCGGCGTCTGCACCACGGTCGCCGCGTCCGCGAATCCGGCACCGTAGGTATCGTGCCGCCGGTCGCCCACCGGTTGACCGGCCTCGGCGCCGGACGCGGCACCGCCGCCGCCGAAGCCGTCCCGCCCGCTGCGGCCACCCACGCCGCCGAAGCCGACGGTCACCTCGGAATCGTCTCCACCGGCGCCGTTCGCCCGCGAACGGTCCGTGCCGAAGCCGGTCGCGCCGGGGTCACCTCCGCCGAACCCGTCGGCTCCGAAGCCGCCCGCGCTGTAGCCACTCACACCTGAGCCGGCCGCACGGATCGATCCCGCACCGGGGCGCTCGCCACGCGAGGCGCCGTCGTAGTCGCCACGCGGGACGCCGTCATAGTCGCCACGCGGGACGCCGTCGTAGTCGCCACGCGAGGCAGCGTCACCAGCAGCATGGCCGTGGCCGGCCGGGCCCGCCACGTTTTGATGCGCCGCACCGGCCGAGCCCGCACCCGCGTCCGTCTCCCGGTATGCCGCCCCGGCCCGATACCCGTCACGATCGGCCCCCGCGTCGGTGTCGGGACGGTAGCTTCCCCCACCGGAGGCGACGCGGTAGCCGTCGTCGTGCGAGCCGTCGTAGGCGCCGCCCTGAACCGGCGCTCCGCGCCCCGCGCGCGCGGCGCCGTAGTCCTTCCCACGGTGGCCGTAGTCGTCGAGACGGTCCGCGGTGTCCGCCCGGGCGGCACGACCCTCGTCGTAGCCGTCCGAGGGCGGCCGGGCGTCGTACCGCTCGCCTGCCGCGGCGCCCTGCCGATAACGCGCGTCGCCGTATCCGTCGGCGTAGACCGGCTCCGGCGTGCCCGCAGGCCAACCCGGTCGCGTGCCGTGCCCCTCCGGCCGCCCCGCACCCGGCGTCTCCTGACCCCCTGGCACCACATACCCGCCGGACGCGTCGTGACCGCCCGGCACCGCACGACCACCGAAAGCCTCACGACCACCGAAAGCCTCACGGCCGCCGGAAGCCGCATAATCCCCGGCAGCCTCGTAACCGCTGGACGCCGCGTAACCGCCCGGCGTCTGGTGACCGGCCGGCTTCCCGTAACCACCGGAGGTCTCGTACCCGCGCGGCTCCTCGTAACGCTCCTGACCGGTCCCGCTCGCACCGGGCCCCGGAGGCACGGCCGCGAAGGCACCGGAGTCCTCGCCCGCGTCGGCCGGCCCCGCCGCGTCCGGCCAGTAGGACAGCGTCGCCGCGTCCGGTGCCGGTCGTGGCGTGGGCCGCGGTCGCGCCGGCCGGGCGACCGCATCGGCGCCGCCGGCCATGCCGCCCTGGCCCTGCGGCGCCCCGGACCGGACCCCGGCCGCCGCGCCCGGCGAATCCGCCGTGGCGGGCTTGCCGGATGCCGCGGGAGACGGACGGGACGGAGCGGGGCGGGAACCGCCGGCCGGTGCACCCGGTCGCAGGCCGGACGCGCCCGGCGTGCCGGTGCCGTACCCGGCGGCCGCGTAGGAACCCGGACCGTACGTCTCGGCGTCCGGGTAGGAGCGCGCCGCACGCGCGTCCCAACGGCCGTCGACGGATCCGGTGGCGGGCTCGAAATCCGGGGCGTTCGTCAGCGGGGGCTCCGGGGTCGCGGGCGGCGGCGTCTCGTCGTACCGCTGCGGGTCTCTGGGTTTGCTGGTGCGCGGCCGTGCGGCCGTGTGCCGTCCGTGCGGGCGGCGTCCGATGGCCGGGAGGAGCTGGGTGAGTTCGGAGACCACCGGGATGAGCATGGTCGGTGCGGTGATGCGGCGCCGTTGTTCGGCGCGGGGGTGGACGACCTTGCCACGGGATCGGCGGGCCGGGGTGTTCGCGCGGCGGGCGGCCTCGGCGGCGGCCAGGTGCGGCAGTTCGCGCGCCGGGATCTGCGCGGCGCGGCGGGCCTGCTCGATGCGCTCGTCGTCGCTGAGCGAGTCGTCGGGCCCTTCGCGGCGACGGGCGGCGGCGCGGGACGCGGCGCGCAGCACGAGGCTGAGCGCGACGAGTGCGATGAGTGCGGCCAGGCCGCCGGCGATGAGGGCGACGCCGTAGTGCGTCACCGCGGGGTCCCTATCGTCACGCCACTTGTAACGAAACGGGCAATGTCGGCGGTACGCCCCCGAACGATTGAGCGAAAGCGCATGCCACGCGGTACGGACATTGGTCATACGATCCGTGGTGTGACCGATACCGACGTCAATCCGCACACCACCGCGGGCCGGCTGGCCGACCTGGATCGCCGCGTCGACGAGGCCGTGCACGCGGGCTCGGCGCGCGCGGTCGAGAAGCAGCACGCGCGCGGCAAGAGGACGGCCCGGGAGCGCATCGCGATGCTGCTCGACGAGGGTTCCTTCGTCGAGCTGGACGCGCTGGCCCGGCACCGTTCGACGAACTTCGGGCAGGAGCGCAACCGGCCGTACGGGGATGGGGTGGTCACCGGCTACGGCACGATCGACGGCCGGCAGGTGTGCGTGTTCGCGCAGGATTTCACGGTCTTCGGCGGCTCGCTGGGCGAGGTCTTCGGCGAGAAGATCGTCAAGGTGATGGACCTGGCGATGAAGACCGGCTGCCCGGTGATCGGGATCAACGACTCCGGCGGCGCGCGCATCCAGGAGGGCGTGGTCAGCCTGGGCCTGTACGGCGAGATCTTCTTCAAGAACGTGCGCGCGTCCGGCGTGATCCCGCAGATCTCGCTGGTGATGGGCCCGTGCGCGGGCGGCGCGGTCTACTCCCCCGCGGTCACCGACTTCACCGTGATGGTGGACGGGACGTCGCACATGTTCATCACCGGGCCGGACGTGATCAAGACGGTGACCGGCGAGGACGTCGGCATGGAGGAGCTGGGCGGGGCCCGCACGCACAACACGACGAGCGGCAACGCGCACTATCTCGCCGCAGGCGAGGAGGACGCGATCGAGTACGTGCGGGCGCTGCTGTCCTACCTGCCGTCGAACAACCTGGACGACCCGCCCGTCTTCGAGGCCGAGGCGGACCTGAGCCCGGACGACGACCTGGACACGCTGATCCCGGATTCGGCGAACCAGCCGTACGACATGCGCACCGTGATCGAGCGCCTGGTCGACGACTTCCTGGAGGTGCAGCCGCTCTACGCGCGGAACATCGTGGTCGGGTTCGGCCGGGTGGAGGGCCGGCCGGTCGGCGTGGTGGCGAATCAGCCCACGCACCTCGCGGGCTGCCTGGACATCGCGGCGTCGGAGAAGGCGGCCCGGTTCGTGCGCACCTGCGACGCGTTCAACCTGCCGGTGCTGACGCTGGTGGACGTGCCGGGTTTCCTGCCCGGCACCGGCCAGGAGTGGAACGGCATCATCCGGCGCGGCGCGAAGCTGCTGTACGCGTACGCCGAGGCGACCGTGCCGAAGCTGACCGTGATCACCCGCAAGGCGTACGGCGGCGCCTACGACGTGATGGGCTCGAAGCACCTGGGCGCGGACCTGAACCTGGCGTGGCCGACCGCGCAGATCGCGGTGATGGGCGCGCAGGGCGCGGTGAACATCCTCTACCGGGCGGAGCTGGCCGCGGCGGGCGATCCGGCGGCGCTGCGCGCGGAGCTGGTCGCCGACTACGAGGACACGCTGGCGAACCCGTACACCGCGGCCGAGCGCGGCTACGTGGACGCGGTGATCAGGCCGTCGGAGACGCGCGGGCACCTGATCCGCGGCCTGCGCGCGCTCCGCACGAAACGCGAGACGCTGCCGCCGAAGAAGCACGGCAACATCCCGCTCTAGAAGAACCTTCGGCTCTCACCCCGCACGGCCGAAACCCCCGCTGGAGATCGGGGCGTCATTGAAGTCGTTAGAACGACTTGAATGACGCCTCGATCACGAAGAGAGCGAGGTTAGGGCCGGGAGTTCCGGGAGGTACGCGCCGGCGAGCAGCAGCACGCCGGCGACCAGCGCGACCAGGTTCACGGCCAGGAACACGCCGACCCAGAAGATCGCCGGGACGCGGGTGATGCCGGCGAGCTGGTCCGCGTCCGACTGCGGCATGCGGCCCCAGCTGCGCATCGACTGCAGTTCGAAGACCGGGCGGACGCCGCCGATCAGCAGGAACCACACGCCGGTGTACGCGAACGCGGCCTGCACCTCGGGCCCGGTGTACCACGAGACGCCGAACACGATCGCGCCGGTGACCAGGATCGAGACGATCCCGTAGACGTTGCGGATCATGATCAGCATCGCCAGCAGCGCGGCCACCGTGATCCACAGCAGCAGCGTGATCCGGTTGCCGCCGAGCAGCCAGGCGCCGAGCAGGCCGATCAGCGACGGCGCCACATAGCCGGCCAGCAGCGTGAACGTCATGCCCGGCCCGGTCGGGCGGCCGGCCGAGAGGGTCAGCCCGGACGTGTCCGAGTGCAGCTTGATGCCGGTCAGCCGGCGGCCGGTGAGCACGGCGGCGAGCGCATGCCCGCCCTCGTGCGCGATCGTGATCGCGTTGCGGCCCACCCGCCAGGTCACGCGCACGAACACCACGGCCAGCGCGAGCAGCGCCGTGATCAGGACGAGCAGGAGCGGCGGGTCCGGTTGCGCACCGAGGAGCTGGTCCCGCAGGTCAGTCAGGCTGTCGATCGACACAGCTCGCGAGCCTAGCCCAGGATGCCCGGAATCCCCCGTGCAGGAAGCGCGGACCTCTCACGTACCCGCCGAATGTCCTTCGTTCTCCTCAATGATCCCGGCAAAGGGGGCATAGTCGGCGTGGGCGGGCGCCTCGGGCGCTCCCACTCAACAGACACCCACGGGGGAACGACATCATGCGTAACACCAAGCTTCGCCGTCTGGCCGTGCTCGCCGCCGGCTCCGCGCTCTTCACCGGCATGGCACTGGGCACCGCAGGCGCCGCGTCCGCCCACGGCTCGCACGGTGACGGGCACTCGAAGGGCGGCGGCCACTCCCAGTCCAGCGGCGACGAGGACGCGGCCGAGGCCAAGCTCAAGTGGCTGATCCTCAAGTGGCTGGCGGCGCACGACTACGAGTGCAGCGAGGACAACGTCGACGCGGTCGCGGACGCGCTGGACGTCGACAGCGACGACAACGACAACGACGGCGACAACAGCGGCGGCAGCGACGGCGACCATGACTGGGACGACGACGGCTTGTCGAACGACCTCGACGCCGACCTGGACCTGGACCTGGACCTGGACCTGGAGATCGACCTGGACCTCGACCTCGACCTGGACATCAGCCTGCTCTGACCGGCACACGACGAACGGCGACAGCGGACGGCATCGTCCGGCTGTCGCCGTTTCGGTGTCTCAGGCCTGACGACGTGCGCCGGCGGGAACCCGGACCGGCGCTCCCACGGGTGCGGCCTGCCGCACCCGCTGCGGCACCGCTCGGTGCAGCAGAAACCATGACCCAACCGCGGCCACGGAAACGATGACGACCGCCGAGAGCGCGATCAGCAACGCGGTGCTCGCACTCGCCACCGTCAGAACAGTGGCGGCGATCGTCCACATCGCGACCGCGGTCCTTGTGCAGTGCCGCTTGTAGTAGCTCACGTCGTCCTCCTCTCTCCGTGCCGGATGGATACCCGCCAGGTGGCAGATCTACGCATGCACCGAAGAGAGAAGTGTCAGTCCTTGTCCGGCTTGAAGAGCGCCATCACGACGTCGAGGTGCTTGCGGTTCTCGTTCCAGGAGTTGTCCGGCGTACCCCAGTAGATCTGGTAGCCCCGGTCCTCCGTGGTGACGAAGTTGCGGATCAGCACCCGGTTCCGGTAGTTGCCGGCCGGCCCGTACGCGAATTCCCAGTCCGTCGCCGAGTCGAAGTAGTCGACGTTCTCCATCTTCAACCGGGTGTACTCCGGCCACTCGCCCCGCCGGGACTGCTCCGCCGCCTCGACCGCACGCTTCGTGTCCTGGTCCGGGCTCTGGATCATGGTGATCAGCATCAGCCGGCCACCCTGCCCGTAGGGCTCGCGGAACTCCACGTGCGTACCGGTGTCGATCACGGTCCAGTCGTCCGGCACCGGCGCGGACCAGCCGTTCGGATTGTCGTACATGTGCCAGCCGTCCGGCATGTTCAGCGGCGCCACGCCGGGGCCGACCGAGCGGGTCGGGCGCGGCGACGGCGAGCGGCTGGTCTCGGCGGACGGGGTGCCGGTCGGCGCGGGCGCCGCGTTCGGGTCGTCGCCGGCCATCAGCCTCGGCACCACCAGGATCAGCGCGACCACGACCGCCACGATCAGCACGATCACGACCCAGGAACGCGGGTCGGCCGCGAGCCTGGACAGCCCGCTCGCCTTCGGCCGCTCGTCGTAGTCGTACCCGCCGCTGCGGGCCGGCGCGACCACCTGGGTCCGGTCGTCGTAGTCGTCGCGCGGCGCGGACCGGGCGAACCTGGCCAGCGGCGCACCCAGCGCCGCCTTCTTCCCGTCGGTCCTGCCCGGGCGGCCGGTCTTCGCGGCCTGGTTCGCGGCCGGCCGCGGCACCACCTCGGTGGCGTCCGGGTTCGTGCGCGCCCACGCGGCCGCCGCCCAGTCACCGTCCGCGGACGAACCCTCAACCGCGGCGGGGGTACGGGCGGGAGCAACCGCCCCGGAGGCCGGCCGGATCACGCTGGTGGCGTCGGTGCTGCCGGACCGGATGACGGTCGTGCCGTCGGTGTCCTCGGCCGCGCCTGCGTCGCTCTCGGCGGCCACGGCCCCGGTGACGCTGATCGTCGCGTCGCCGGCGGGGTTCGCGGCCACAGCCGGGACCTTGTCCGTGGCCGGGGTCCTGTCCGTGGCCGGGGTCGCTGGGCCCGTTTCCGCGGCGGTTTCGTCCGTGGCCGTCTCGGCGGTGTCGCCGTCCGCGGCCTGCGCCGTGGCGGCCGAACCGGCGTCGGCGGCGTCCTGCCCGGCCGCGCCGGTGGCTTCGGCCGTGATGTCCGGCGTCGCGCCGGTGGAGTCGGCCAGGGTGTCCGGCTCGGCCTCCGCGGTGCCCGTGGTGTCGGTGGCGCCGCTGGCGTCCGGGCCGGTGTTCTCCGGTGAGTCGCCGGCCGTGGTCGGCTCGGGGCTGGTCGCGCCGCTCGCGCCCGTCGTGCCGCTCGCGCCCGCCGTGCCGGTGCCGCTCGTGCCCGCCCCGCCGCTCGTGCCCGTGCCGCCGCTCGTGCCCGTGCCGCCGCTCGTGCCCGTGCCGCCGCTCGTGCCCATGCCGCCGCTCGTGCCCGTGCCGCTCGTGCCCGCGGCGCCGCTCGTGCCCGTGCCGCTCGTGCCCGCGGCGCCGCTCTGGCCCGTCGTGCCGCTCTGGCCCGTCGTGCCGCTCGTGCTCGTCGTGCTACTCGTGCCGGTCGTGCCCGCTGGCGTACCCGCGAAGGTCTGTGGGGTGGTCGAGGTGCCGGTGAGGCGATCCGTGCCGAACGCCGGGCCGGCCGTGCGCCCGCCGAAGCCGCTGATCACCGGGAACGCGCCGCTGGCACCCGTACCCAGTGGATCGGTCCGGGGGTTGTTCCTGACAGCCGGGGCGGTGGCCGAACCGGACGCGGCGACTCCGGCTGCACCCGGGTCAGCCGCGTCCGGCTCGGCGGAGCCCGGCTTGGTTACGCCCGGCCTCGAAACGCCGGCGCCCGGGACGGGCGGCACGACGGTGGTCTGGTCCGGCGCGGACGCCGACGACACATCTGATTGTGGACCGCGGCCCGGCGCGCCGGCACCCGGGGTGACCGGATGCGACGTTTCCCCAGCTTGCGGCCGTTTCGGAAGGTCGATGCGCGCGGTCGCGTCCCGGCCGCCGAGCAGGTGCCCGCCGGTGATCCGGGTGGTGGTGTCGGCCGGCGGCGCGTCCGTCCTCGCGAGCTTCCGCGGGTCGATCCGGGTGGTCGCGTCCCGGTCCGGGATGCGCGTGGTGGCGTCGCCGACCGGCGCGCCGTCCACCCGGGTGGCGTCCAGCGGCGGCTTGGTCTCCGCGGCGGCCGCGCGGCCCTTGGAGAAGATCGGCGGGTGCGAGCCGGTCGCCGGCGCGATCGAGGACCGCTGCCCGGTGGTCATCGGCGGCCGCGGCGCCGGCACCGCGGGCGAGGACTGCGTGTCCCCGCCGACCCGGGTGCCGCCCGGGCCGCGGCGTGGCGTCTGCCACAGGTTCAGCGGCGCGCGCGACTTCCGGCCGGCGGCGCGCATCAGCATCCGCTCGGCCTCCTCGGCCGAGAGCCGCTCCGTCGGGTCCTTGCGCAGCAGGCCGGCCAGCACCGGGCGCAGCGGCCCCGCGTTGCGCGCGGTCGGCGGCGGCTCGGTGGCCAGCGCCGCGAGCGTGCCGATCGCGGACGGCCGCGCGTACGGCGACTGGCCCTCCACCGCGGCGTAGAGCGTGGCGCCGAGCGACCACAGGTCGGCCTGCGGGCCGGCCGTGCCGTCCCGGGCACGCTCCGGCGCGATGTACGCCGGGGAGCCCAGGACCAGGCCGGTGCGGGTCACGTTCGGATCGCCGGGCACGGTGGCCAGGCCGAAGTCGGTGAGCACGACCCGGCCGTCCTCGCCGATCAGCACGTTGCCCGGCTTGACGTCGCGGTGCACGACCCCGGCGCGGTGCGCGGCCCGGAGCGCGTTGAGCATCCCGAGCCCTATCTCGATGCCGCGCGCCGGCGGGACCGGCCCGACATCGGCCAGGATGTCCTGCAACGAGCGCGAAGCGACGTATTCCATGACGATCCACGGGTCGCCGTCCGTGCGGAGCACGTCGAAGACCCGGACCACGTTGATGTTGTTCAGCCGGGCGATGGCGCGCGCCTCGCGCAGCGACCGTTCCCGCATCTCGCGCCGCTCGTCCACGGTCAGCCCGGGCGGCGGGACGAGCTCCTTGATCGCGACGTCCCGGTGCAGCACTTCGTCACGGGCCAGCCAGACCCGGCCCATGCCCCCCTGGCCGAGCGGCCGGAGCAGCCGGTATCGGTTCGCGATCAGTTCGGGGGCAGACATCCAGAGGAACGTACCCGCACCCGCCCTCATCACACCAATTGACCCACGTCGAGGGAGACACACATCAGTTTGTTATCAAGCGTTCTGGCCTTAGTCTGGCCTAATGCACTCCGGCGCCCGTGCCCCAGATCTCCGGATCCTCCGCGGTACGCCCTCGCCCGAGGAACTGGCCGCACTGGTGGGCGCACTGCGTGCGCTGACACGGGAGGCGCCGTCCACCGCCCCCTCGCCGCGATCCGCGTGGGCGATCTCCGCGCGACCCGCGTACGCACCGGCATGGCGACGCTCCGCACTGCCTCGGTAACACACGAGTAACCATCCCATGTGAGAAATCGCATCCTCCGGACAATTCGCCTTGCGTGCGCCGCGGTGCCCCCAACGGGGAGCCGGGATTGGTTAGCCTCGATCCGTAGCGGGCTCCGGTGGCGCTTGGAGGCGTTGTGGCCATACCCGACGAGGACATGGGACCGGCCTGGCTGCGCGACTACGGCCGGATCGAGGCGGACATCGAGGCGATGTCCCAGTTCGCCCACGGCCTGATCGCCGAGATCCAGGACAACTACCTACCCCACGCCTCCCGCGTGATCGCCGACATGGAGTCGGAGCATCCGCAGCCGGCCGAGGCGTTCACCGAACACCTGCACTTCCTGACCTCACACCGGGAGGCGATGAACGCCGCCACCGACAACGTCTACTGGTACATCCAGGGCTACACCAACCTCGGCAACGCCGCCGCCGAAATCAGCAACCGCTACGCCGACGCCGACGCCTTCTCCGCAGCCCAGGCCGCGGACGTCCGGGAAGCCCTAGAAGCCTCCGGCGCCGACTCGACAGAGGCGGTGCGATAGCCATGGCGCTCGATACCGGACGCGAAGACTGGACTGGAACTCCATGGCACAGCACGGACGTACCGTTCATGTGGTCGACGGTCGCCCACCACAGCCCTGACGCATACGCCGCCCATCTGTCCGGCTGGCACCGCACCACGGAGCTGCTGTCGGAACATGTATCGCGGATGCGCGCCTACCGCGACAACCTGGCCCTCGCCTGGAACCCCACCCGAAGCCCCGCCGCCGCCGTCTACCTGGCCCGCTTCGACACCGACATCGCCAACGCCCAGGCAACCCTCGACGCCAGCATCGCCAACTACGCGGCTTACACAGCCGCCCTGAACATCGTCTCCGAAGCCCAGACCGCACTGCGCCCAATCGCCGAGGAGTACTCCGCGAACGCCACGTCGGAAACCTCGCGGCAAGAGATGGTGTCCGCCTCCGGCGGTCGCGCCGCCGCCGCAGCCTTCACAGCAGCACCGGACACGAGGGGGAGACAAGCAGAGCTGACGGGAATGGCGCGCTCGGTGATGTACCGCGCCAGCCAAGAACTCATCGAGGCAACCGCCACCCTCCAAATCGCCCCGAAATATCAGATTCGGACTCCAGTCTTCACACAGTCCGACCAGGGTCTCGCACCACCCTCAATACCGACGGTCTTGCCCCTCCAACAGGCTCCACAGTCACAATTCGACAGTGATCTAACCACCCAAAAAGGCAAGCCAGGATCAAGTACGATTTCCACTGGACCGATTCTTAGCCATACATCACCCCTCCAACGCGCGCCTGTCTCCAGCAGCTCACAAACAAACCCTGCACAGGACAGCCAACACATTTCCGCAAATGCGCCCCCTGGAACAATCGGCATACCGGGATGGGCTCCAGCGGGAAAGAATATTGGGAATCCGGTCAGCAATGGCGGCGGCCACATCATCGGCTTCCCGCCATCTGCAGTTCCAAGGCGTACACAAACGACGAATAATGCGTCAACAAAGCATCCACCCGGCGGAGCAAATAGCACATTCCCTCTCATTCCACCGATCGGATCGAGTCGACAGCTTTCCGATTCATCAGCGCCTCACAAAGATTCAGATAACGTGTGGAATTCGAGCACCGGCGTTGATCCAATAATCACCTCGGACGCCCCGCCAGGGAGCGTGGATCCCGGTCCGGCGATTGGCCTAGATCCATGATCAGCAAGTTTACGCGAGACGCAATATTTTCGGCTCTCATCATACTTCTTTCGACGCACATGACCGTCACCAATGAAGAGCAGTGGCACATCGAATACCTCAACATTCCCAAGTCCCATAGAATCTCGCGGGGCGCCGGAGTCACCATTGCTGTCATCGATTCAGGAGTCAGTCCGGATCCAAGCCTCCGTCAGGCTCTATTGCCTGGCGTTTCATTCATTAGTGGCGACAAGTCACCGGGCATCGACAAGTTTGGCCATGGCACGGCAATTTCTGGGCTGATCGCCGCCTCCGGAGAGAGCGGCAATCAGATAGGAGTAGCTCCAGAGTCCAAAATCCTTCCCGTTAAAGTTCTAGACGAATCCGGAAACGGATCAACAGACGCCACGACAAAAGGCATTCGGTGGGCCGTAACCCATGGCGCCAGAATAATTAACATCTCAACGACCGGCGGCCCCAGCAGTGACCTAAGAAGCGCCGTCAATGACGCGATATCCAAAAACGTCATCGTTATTGCGAGCTCTGGAAATAGACCACAGCAAACCATAGTCGGATTCCCTGCATACATTGACGGCGTCGTTGCAGTAGGTGCTACAGACGAGAAGGGCAGTGTCGCAGCCGTTTCAGTGACAGGCGACACACTTTCTCTAACCGCACCTGGGGTTAAGTTGCTGGGTGAGTTTGGCACTAACGGTCAATCGGGGACGGGGACGTCGGGGTCAGCGGCGATTGTTTCGGGGGTGGCGGCGCTTGTGTGGAGTCGGTATCCGGAGTTGTCGGCGGTTGAAGTGGTGCATCGGATGACGGCTACGGCTGTGGATAAGGGGGCGCCGGGGCGGGATCCGGAGTACGGGTTCGGGATTGTGGATCCGGTGGCGGCGTTGACTGCGGATGTGCCGCCGCTGGGGGCTTCGGCGGGACCGGTTCCCAGCAGTGAAGAAGGACCGCAGGCTGCACCGACGCCTGAGGCGGATACTACGGGGCAGGTTGCCGTCATAGTGATGGCGGGGATCGCGAGTCTGCTGGGCGTCGCCCTTGTGATCGCATTGCTGATCTACCGGCGCAGGCATCGCAAAGACGGCGTGGGCGAGTCCGAGTAAGAACAGCGGTAACGCGAGTTGACAACCATGCCCGGGCGGAGTCGATCGGGCCTGCAAGAGCAGCAGTCGCAGGATACTGCCGCATCGCCATTCAGTCAGAGTGAAAGCCAGGACGTCCGGATACCTCCGGCGCGCCGGGTGCCCCTTCGACGACTTCGACTGGTGTCCACTATGGCTCGTTTATGCCGTGCGAACAGGGCTGATGGAGACGATCATCGCGGATCGAAGCTAAATCCACTGGCTACGTATACGTCAGTCACCTTATGAGGCCTCATAAGGTGACTGACGTATACGTAGCCACCGTTACACACCGTAGCAGACCGACATAAGGTGAAATTTCGGGTAAGTCAACACGGGGCAAGAAGGCCGACAAGGAGGATTATTTCAGCAGCCATTCTGAAGAAATGAGGCTCAACGGCGTGGCTTATTCAGCGCGGCGACCTCACGCCGCGCTGCCGCAGGCCAGCGCCGTCGGGGCGCAGCGCGCTGAATAACCCTCAGCGCAAGTGATCGTTTCCTCGAACGTCGGCTACATCCGAGAAGGTCGAAAGCAACCTCGCGCCCCCGGAGATCATGGCGGCTCACCCCGCGCGTCGCCTTACCGGCTGCTTCTGGCGCCGAGATCGATCCCGCATCGTGGAAGATCGGTTCCGATAGCCGGCCGATCTTCCGTATGACGGGAAATTGCCGCCAGAATGTGGAAATGCCGAGCGGGCTGCGGGCGCGACGCCCGAAATATCGCCGTAAATACACCGGCGGTCGCCCTCGCATCCGACTAGTGATACATGGCGCACCGTATGAGGGCCTCATACGGTGCGCCATGTATCACTAGTCGTTTCGCGCGATCAATCTCGCAGCCGGGAAGCACTGTTGACCTTCCAGCGCCGGGTGAGGGACGCTCCCCGCCCGGGACGCCCTGGCCTTTCAGCATCGACGCCAGGAGCACTCTCTAAGCGGATGCCGAATGCCGACATGTCGAGCGCGAGGCGCCCGGTGCCTTGCGATCGCCGAGGCCTCGGTGCCACACCCTTCAACAGGCGGCGCGACGCGTGATCGACTTCTTGCCCGTGAGGTCGGTGGTGATCTTCCGACCGTGCGTCCAACGCAGACCGCCAGGCACACGAAACCAGCCCATACCACCCACGAGAAGTCAGCCGAGCCGACGAACGCCCACCCCCGCCGGAACCCACGCCCTCTCCCCGGAGCCACCCCGGATCCCGAGGCCCGCCGAAGGCGCCCTCGACGCCACCAACAATGCTCACGCCACCAATAAACCGAAATATCGGACGTGAGGCGCCCGATACACCGAGGCTTGTTCAGCGCAGCGAACCGGCACCGCGTTGCCACAGGCCGCGCAGTCTGACGAGGACGGCGCTGAATAAGCCTCAAGGTGGGCGAGCTCCGACGCGGAGGTTGGCCTGGCGGGACATAAACTGGCGAGCAGCGATGCGGGGTTGACGTTCGTCGGACCGCGAGGCGGGTGAGCTGAAAGCATCGGGTCCGTGAGCAGGCCGCTCGGCAAAGGCGGCCGGTGCAGCGGCGCCGGGAGGGGCGGCTGCGTTCGGGGACGCGGCGATGCGGCCCCGAACGGCTACCGCGGCCATGTGCGGGGCGATCGAGAAGCGTTGCTCGATGGGACCTGAACCAGGCGCCCGGCGGGAGACCGGTGGGTGGTGGCGGCTCAGCCCCCTCCCGAGTCAAGGACGGTATGGAGGAAATCTTGCGGGCCGGATTCCTCGCCGTTACGGCCGAGTTTAACTTTTGCCCGATTTATGCGTGACGCGCCCGGTTGAGGTGGGTCGGCGTGGCTACCGGTAGCGTGGGCGATCGTGCAGATCTCGAACCGGCCGCGTCTGATTCTGGGCTCGGCGAGCCCGGCCCGCCGTACCCTCCTGAAGTCCGCGGGGATCGATGTGGACGTGATCGTCAGCGGGGTGGACGAGTCGGCGGTGGAGGCGGTCAGCGCGGACACGTTGTGCCAGATTCTGGCGCGGTTGAAGGCCGCGGCGGTGGCCGAGCGGGTGCGCCAGTCGGAGGCGGCGACGCTGCCGGGGACCGGGCCGGCGACGCTGGTGCTGGGGTGCGACTCGGTGCTGGCGTTCGACGGGGAGATCCTGGGCAAGCCGGCGGACGCGGACGACGCGGTGCGGCGCTGGCAGGCGATGCGCGGGAGGAGCGGGACGCTCTACACCGGTCACAGCCTGGTCGACGTGGGCGGCGGGCGGGTGGCCGAGGGGGTCGCGGCGACGGTCGTGCACTTCGCGGACGTGTCCGATGACGAGATCAAGGCCTATGTGGGTACGGGGGAGCCGCTGCACGTCGCCGGCTCTTTCACGATCGACGGGCTGGGTGGCGCGTTCGTGGAGCGGATCGAGGGCGACCACGGGACCGTGGTGGGGCTGTCGTTGCCGCTGCTGCGCCGGCTCGTCGCGGAGCTCGGGCATTCCATCACGGACTTCTGGACCGCCGACTGACCCCATAGCGTGAGCGGCATGGATTTCAAGACGCTGCCGCATTCGCCGGAGTTGTACGCGTACGCGCTGGCTCATGGCATGCCCTTGGACGACGTCACCCGCGAGCTGATCGCCGAGACGCACGCGGCGCTGAGTCCGAGGGAGTCGGACATGCAGGTGTCGCCGGAGCAGGCGGGCCTGCTGACGCTGCTGACCAGGCTGGCGGGCGTGCGCACGGCGGTCGAGGTGGGCACGTTCACCGGGCTGTCGTCGCTGGCGATCGCCCGCGGGCTGTCCGAGGGCGGGCGGCTGACCTGCTTCGACATCTCGGAGGAGTACACGTCGGTGGCGCGCCGGTACTGGGCGCGCGCGGGCGTGGACACGAAGATCGAGCTGCGGATCGGGCCGGCCGCGGACGGCCTGCGCGAGTTGCCCGCGGAGCCGCACATCGACCTGGTCTTCATCGACGCGGACAAGGTCGGCTACCCGGACTACTGGGCGGAGCTGGTGCCGCGGATGAACCCGGGCGGCCTGCTGATCATCGACAACGTGCTCCGCGCCGGCCACGTGCTGGCCCCGCGCAACGACGCGGACCGCGCGATCGTGCGCTTCAACGAGATCGTGGCCGACGACGACCGGGTCGACGCGATCATCCTGCCCCTGGCGGACGGCATCACCCTGGCCCGCCGCCGCTGACCCGGCCGGTTCCGCCGACGTGTTCCGCACCCGCCTTTGCTCTGCTTACCGTGCTCAACTCTGATCTTCGCCCGCGCATCCGCCCTGGCCGCACCCTTGGTAAGCAGAGCAGAGCGGCAACCCCCGCAATCCGGTAAGCAGAGCAGAGCGGCAAGCCGCGTCACGCGGTAAGCAGAGCAAAGCGATCCGGCACGCAACCCGGTAAGCAGAGCAAAGCGGCCCAGCACGCAACCCGGTAAGCAGAGCAAAGGGGACTGAATCAGGCAGCCTGTTGGGACAGTGAGCGGTGGAGGCGGAGGGTGATCAGTGCGGCCGTGAGGATCAGCGCGGGCAGCAGCAGGAACGCAGGGTGCGGGCCGATTCGGTCGGAGAGCGCGCCGAGCAGCAGTGGCGCCGCGCCGAAGCCGATCACCGCGGTGTAGTTGGCGGTGGACGCGGCCAGGTCGGCCTGGCCGGGTGCGGTGGCCATGGCCAGCGAGATGGTGAGCGGGTAGTGCATCGCGTTGCCGAAGCCGAGCACGATCAGGCCGGTCGCGGCGAGCCAGCCGACCGGCGGCGTCCAGAACAGCACGAAGCCGGTGGCGGAGACGCCGAGCGCGGCGAGCAGGAGCAGGACCGGCGGGACGCGCGGCGCGATCCGGCTGCCGGCGAGGCGCCCGGCCAGCATGCCGCCGACGATCGCGGCGACGGTGGCGGAGGCACCACCGGGCGACATGCCGGCGTGGTCGCGGAGGACGTCCGCGGCCCAGAGCGACAGGCACACCTCGATCGACCCGGTGACACAGAGCAATGACCAGGCCAGCCAGTACGACCGGGGAAGCGACCGCCCCGGCCCAGCTCCGCCTATGGGACCGGCAGCCTGCCGGTCTCCCGGTGGCGCGAGCGCCGGCGAGCCCGCAGGGACCGGAGACACGGCCGAGGCGGGCGAGTCCGGCGGGGCCGCAGACCCCGCCGAGGCAGGCGCCCCCGGTGAGGCCGGAGGCCCCGCCGAGGCGGGAGAACCCGCCGAGGCGGGAGAACCCGCCGAGGCCGGCGAACCAGCCGAGGCGAGCGGCCCCCGTGGGGTGAGGGGCTTCCGCCGTCGTACCGCCGATGTGGTGGCAAGGATCGTGATCAGCGCGATCACCACGCCCAGCCCGGGCCGCCACGTCTCCCAGAGGCGCATCCCGAGCCCGATCAGCAGCGGCGAGAGCACGCCGAAGCCGACCGCTGCCGCGTTCGCCTCGGTGATCGCGGTGGGGGCGAGCGGGCCGTGGCGTGCGGTGAGGGAGGTGACCGCGCAGCTCACCACGGTCCAGCCGCACACGGAGGCCAGCACCGTGGCCGTGAGCGTGACCGGCAGCGGGCGGAACGCGATCAGCAGAGCCGTGGCGGCCGCGACGCCGCCGAGCGCGCACCACATGGTGCGCGCCCGGCCGAGGCGCCGGGCGAGCGGCAGGTAGAGCGCGCCGCTGAGCAGGCCGCCGACCGCGAGCGCGGTGCTGTGCAGCCCGGCCACCGCGGCGCTGGTGGCCTGCTCGTCGCGGAGCAGCGGCACGACCGGCCCGAAGCCGTAGAGGAAGTAACCCCACAGTCCGAGTTGGACGTAGATCAGCCATGTCGCCCGGTCACGATGCACCGGTCCACGGTAGAACGGTCAGCGGATGCTGCGGGCGAACATTCTCGCCGCCCAGGCCGTGGCGAGGACGGCCAGCACGAGCGTGATGGTGAGCCCCTGCCAGACCTCGGGCGCGCCGGGGTCGCCGGCGAAGAGCGCGCGGGTGCCGTCGACGGCCCAGGAGAACGGGTTCCAGTCGGCGACGCGCTGCAGCCAGACCGGCGCGAACGTGAGCGGCAGCAGGATGCCGGAGAGCAGCAGCAGCGGCTGGGAGACCGTGTTCATCACCGGGGCCAACGCGTCCTCGCTCTTCAGCAGCAGTGCGACGCCGTAGGAGAGCGCGGACGTCATCAGCGCGATCAGCGCGAGCATCAGGTATGCCAGGAGCAGGTCGCCGATCGCCACCCGGAGGCCGAACGGCAGCGCCAGCAGCGTGATGATCACAGCCTGGACCAGCAGGCTGACCACGTCCTGCAAGGACCGGCCGAGCAGCAGCGCGGTGCGGCTGACCGGCGTGACCCGGGATCGCTCGATCACGCCGGCGCGCAGCTCGGAGATCAGGCCGAAGCCCTGGAAGAGCCCGCCGAAGATGGCGAGCATGACGAGCAGGCCGGGCACGAACGTGCGGTAGACCTCGGCGTCGCTGATCGTGCCGCCGGCCGACAGCGCGGGTTTGAGCAGCGGCGCGAACAGCAGCAGGAACATGAGCGGCTGGAACAGGTTGATGAAGATCCAGACCGGCTGGCGCAGCAGCAGGCGCAGCTGGTTCTGGAAGACGAGCCAGATGTCCCGGAGAAATTTCATGGTCAGCTCTCCCGCAGCGATCGGCCGGTCTTCTCCAGGAACACGTCGTCGAGGCTGGGCCGGTGCAGCTCGATCGTGGCGAGCGCGATGCCGGCGCCGTCGAGCACGCGCATGATCTGCGGGATGGCGGTGCCACCCGCGTCGACGTAGAGCCGCAGGCCGTCGCCGGTCTGCTCCAGGCTCGTCACGAACGGCGCGCCGTCCAGCAGCTTCGCCGCCTCGGTGGCGGACCCGTTCACCGCGACCGTGACCACGTCGCCGGCGATCTCGCGCTTGAGCTCCGCGGGTGTGCCCTCGGCGACCAGCGTGCCGTGGTCCATGATGGAGATCCGGTCGCAGAGCGCGTCGGCCTCGTCGAGGTAGTGCGTGGTCACGAAGACGGTCATGCCGGCGTCGCGAAGCCGGCGGATCTCATCCCACATGTGCACGCGGCTCTGCGGGTCGAGCCCGGTGGTCGGCTCGTCCAGGAACACCACCTGCGGCTGGTGGATGACGCCGAGCGCGATGTCGACGCGGCGGCGCTGACCCCCGGAATACGTCCCGCAGGGCCGGTCGGCGAACTCGGTGAGCTGGAACGCGGCGACCGCGGCGTCGGCGCGGCGCCGGGACTCGGCCTTGCTCACGCCGTAGAACCGGGACTGCAGCACCAGCTCCTGGCGCGCGACACTGCCGTCGTTGGTGCTGCCGCCCTGAGCGACGTAGCCGATCCGGCGGCGGACCTCGCCCGGCGCGCGGAGCAGGTCGGCGCCGGCGATCGTGGCCGCGCCGCCGTCCGGCGTGATCAGCGTGGCGAGCATCCGCAGCGTGGTGGTCTTGCCGGCCCCGTTCGGCCCGAGGAAGCCGTAGATCTCACCGGCCCGCACGTGGAGGTCGACGCCGCGCACGGCGTCGACCGTTCCCCGTCGGCTGCGGAACGACTTCCGCAGCCCTTTGGTCTCGATCATTTCCCCGCTCAACTCCCCCAGTTGCATCGACATGAGCGCACGCCCGGCGGGCGCGCTCAGGCTAACGCGATATAACGTGGCTAATCAAGCTTGATTATTACTCAACCTGATCCGCGTAGCCCTGCCATCCCTCCGGCCAGGACGTGGACGCGGGCAGATACGACTCGCCGCTCTCGACGAGCGCCGCCACCCGCTCGCACCAGGCGATCTCGCCCTCGGCGCGGGCCATCTGCAGTTGCCACATCCAGGCCACGTGCGGCGGCTTGCCCGAGGTCGCGCTCATCCAGCCGGACTCCATCGCGGCCTGGAGGCTCTCGTTGTTCGCCCGCAGCAGCCGGGCCCGGTTGCGCAGCGCGGCAGCGGCCTCCTCCCTGGGCAGCGCCGGGAGCAGCGAGAACGCGGCGAAGAACGGGTCGACCGAGCCCTCCAGGTTCCACCAGGCGCCACGCAGCAGGTTCTGGAACTCGTCCTCGCCCTTCGGCGTGAGCTCATAGGTGGTGCGGGCCGGGCGCGCGCCGACCTGCTCCGTCGTCACCTCGCGGAGCATGCCGTCCTCGGTGAGCTTGCGGAGCGCGTGGTAGATCGAGCCGGGCTGCACGTTCGCCCACTTGTCGGCGCTCCAGCTGAGCAGCTCCCGGCGGACGTCGTACCCGTGCACCGGCTGGGTCCAGCGCACGAGACCGAGAATCATGAGACGAGTGGTAGACACGCCATGAAGCGTAATAAACAAGTTTGACTAGTTGACCGGCCACTAAACTTCCGATCAGTAACTTGTCGCCGGCTGTGCCGACTCCGGGGGACGACCCCGGAAACCCGAGAGCCCCAGGAGCGTGCCGTGCGCAGAGTGCTCATCGCCAACCGGGGCGAGATCGCCGTCCGGGTCGTCCGTGCCTGCCGTGACGCGGGGCTGGCCAGCGTGGCGGTCTACGCGGACTCCGACCGGGACGCGCCGCACGCGCGGCTGGCGGACGAGGCCTACGCGCTCGGCGGTGACACGCCCGCGGAGACCTACCTGCACATCGGCAAACTGCTGGAGCGCGCCGCACAGTCCGGCGCGGACGCCGTACACCCCGGTTATGGCTTTCTCTCCGAGAACGCGGAGTTCGCGCAGGCGGTGCTGGACGCGGGTCTGACCTGGATCGGGCCCACGCCGGCGGCGATCCGCGACCTGGGCGACAAGGTGACCGCGCGGCACATCGCGCAGCGGGCCGGCGCGCCGCTGGTGCCGGGCACGTCCGAGCCGGTCGCCGGGCCGGACGAGGTGATCGCGTTCGCGGACGAGCACGGGCTGCCGGTCGCGATCAAGGCGGCGTTCGGCGGCGGCGGGCGCGGGCTCAAGGTCGCGCGGACCCGCGAGGAGATCCCGGCGCTGTTCGAGTCCGCGACCCGCGAGGCGGTGGCCGCGTTCGGCCGTGGCGAGTGTTTCGTCGAGCGATACCTGGACCAGCCGCGGCACGTCGAGGCGCAGGTGCTCGCGGACACGCACGGCACCGTGATCGTGGTCGGCACCCGGGACTGCTCGCTGCAGCGCCGCCACCAGAAGCTGGTCGAGGAGGCGCCCGCGCCGTTCCTCACCGAGGGGCAGCGCGCGCAGATCCACTCCTCGGCGAAGGCGATCTGCCGGGAGGCCGGCTATCACGGCGCCGGCACGGTCGAATACCTCGTCGGCCGGGACGGGACCATCTCGTTCCTGGAGGTCAACACGCGGCTGCAGGTCGAGCACCCGGTGACCGAGGAGACCTCCGGCATCGACCTGGTCCGCGAGCAGTTCCGGATCGCGGCCGGCGAGAAGCTGCGCTTCGACGCGGATCCGGTGCCGCGCGGGCACGCGATCGAGTTCCGGATCAACGGCGAGGATCCCGGCCGCGGCTTCCTGCCCGCGCCCGGCACGGTCACCTCGCTGGTGCTGCCGGCCGGCCCCGGCGTCCGCGTCGACGCGGGCATCGAGAGCGGCAGCGTGGTCGGCGGCGCGTTCGACTCGCTGCTCGCCAAGGTGATCATCGTCGGTGAGACGCGGACCGAGGCGCTGGAGCGGGCCCGCCGCGCGCTCGACGAGATGACCGTCGACGGCATGGCCACCGCGCTGCCGTTCCACCGCCTGATCGTCCGCGACCCCGCGTTCACCGCCGAGCCGTTCGGCGTGCACACCCGCTGGATCGAGACCGAGTGGGCGGGCGAGGTCCCGGCCTTCACCGGCGGTGCGCCCGGCCCGGCCGTCGGCGAGCGCGAGACGCTGGTGGTCGAGGTCGGCGGCAAGCGGCTGGAGGTCAGCCTCCCGGCCGGCTTCGGCACCGGTCCTGCCGGCTTCGGCACCGGTCCGGCCCGGGTAACCGAGCGGACCGCAGCGCGTCGTGGCGGCCGGAGCACCGGGGCCGTCGCGGGTGGCGACGCGCTGGCCTCGCCGATGCAGGGCACGATCGTCAAGATCGCGGTCGCGGAGGGCGACGCGGTCGCGGAGGGCGACCTGATCGTGGTGCTGGAGGCGATGAAGATGGAACAGCCGCTCAACGCGCACAAATCCGGCACGATCACGGATCTGGCAGCCACGGTGGGCGGCACGGTCACGGCCGGCGGCGTGATCTGCTCCATCAAGGACTGAAGAACCTCAAAGACTTAGATCATTTTCCCGCTTCCGGCGTGGTCCGGACCGCATGCTCCCGCGGGCACCGGTCGGCCGCGGGCGGCCTCCCTTCCGGTTCACCGGTGGTCCCGAAAACCCGGCGCGCGGCGCCCCGCGGTTCGCGCGGCCCCCACGAATCACCGGGCCTTCCGGCGTCCGGGCCGCCCTTCCAGCGCACGAGCAGGCCCCTCCAGTGCACGGGCCGGCCCCATGTCGCTCTACTGCCCCTTCGGCGTCAAGATGAGAAGCACCTCCGACGAGGTCTCCCCATATCCCGAAATTTCCGGCGCGTCGCCCCCGGATGAACAGCACTGCTCGCACCTCAACCCCGAAAGCTCGGTAACGACATGGGGGACGCCTGGATCACGGATCGTCGGCGCGGTCGCCCGGATGCCGGACGGTCAGCTGCCCGTCACGTCGGGGTAGATCTCGACGTCGTAGATGAGGCGGACCGGCTCGCCGTTGGTGATGCCGATGAAGACCGGCGCGGCGGCCGGAGTGTGTCCCTTGCGCCAGACCTCGGCCTCGGCCGCGCCGCGCGACTCCGGGTGCGTCCCGCCGCGGCGATGGAGTTCGACCACGCGACGCGCGGTGTTCCGGTCGGTATCGAGTTGAATTCGCAGCAGAGGCATCGGTCGTCCGTACCCTCCCGGTCGTCGTGGTGTTAATTTAACGACGTTAAGTTAAGCGTCGCAAGCCATTAACGGAGGCACGATTGTCCAGGTCAGAACCGGACCGGGCGGGTGCGGTGTGGCTGCGGGTGGAGCCGGCGCGGGCCCGGCGGACGACCCCGCTGACCCGGGAGCGGATCGTCGCCGAGGCCGTGGAGCTGCTCGATCTGCACGGCGCCGATGGGCTGACCATGCGCCGGCTGGCCGAGCGGCTCGCGGTGACCTCGACCGCGCTCTACTGGCACGTGAGGACCAAGGACGACGTGCTCGACCTGGCCACCGACGAGATCTTCGGCGAGGTGCGGCTGCCGGAGCCGGGCGACTGGCGACACGACGTGCGCGCGCTGGCCTCGGGCTGGCGCGCGGCGATGCTGCGGCACCCGTGGGCACCGCAGCTGATCGGCCGGCCGATGCTCGGGCCGAACGTGCTGGCCCGCACCGAGTTCCTGCAGGCCGCGCTGGTCCGCGGTGGTCTCGTCGGCCGGGAGCTGGCGGTGGTCACCCGGCTGCTGGCCAACTACGTGATCGGGGCCGCGCTCACCGAGAGCACCTGGCGGCAGACCCGCGACCTCCGGGCGCGGCAGCACCTGGTGGCGCACCGGGACGCCTACCCCACGCTGGTCGCGTCCGGCCACCTGGACGAGAGCCCGTGGGACGACGACGAGCTGTTCACCCGCGGCCTCGACGCGATCCTCACGGCGGCTCCGGGCTGAGTGCCCGCGTGCGCCGACAGCGAAGTCGTTCGGCCCCTGACCATCAGGACCCGCGTGGACACCTCACGACTGCACGAGGAGCCGCTGGGCAGCCTGCTCGTGCTCTCGGCCCGACTGCCCCAGCAGCGCTGGGGCGGTTACCCTGCCACGCACCACAATCTGACCCCGGCCGGGGTCGCCGTGCTCACCGCGCCGGGCATGCACGGCGGCGACCTCGGTCACCGGCAGGTCGCCGAGAAGTGTCGTTTCCGCTGATCATGGAGTTCTCGTTCACCATGGAGATCGTGGGCTGTCTCGGTGGAGAAGATCGTGCTCGCGATGACCCGGTCGGCCGCGTCCGTGGTGCTCATGTACCTGATCGGCTTCCTGGTGCTCGGCGACGTGCCGTGGCACTCCCCCGGCGTACCGCTGATGGTCGCGTCCCTGCTCCTGGGCGGCTGGGTGGGCGCGTCGATCGGCTCACGCTCGGCACGATGGTGCCGCCCTCGAAGATCAGCATCGTGTTCGCGCTGATCATGACGCCGCTGATGTTCACCGGCGCCACCCAGTACCCGTGGAAGTCGCTGGACTCGATGGCGTGGTTCCAGGTGGTGACGCTGTTGAACCCGCTGACCTACCTGTCCGAGGCGGTCAGCGCCGCGTCGATGCCGGAGGTCCCGCACATCGCGCCGTGGATCTCGCTGCTCGCGCTGCCCGGCTTCGGCGCCGTCTTCACCGCCGCCGGCCTCCACGGCTTCCGCCGCCGCGCCGTCGCGTGAGCCCGCACCATGATCGAGGCGTCGTCCATGTCGTTCCAACGACGTGAACGACGCCTCGATCACCGTAGGGGCGGGACGCGCTACCGGCGTCAGGCGGCGTCGTGCGGGTCGGCCTCCTCCCGCAGGCGGCGCAGCGCCGAGGCGGCCGGCATCGGGGCGAGACCGGGCGCGTTGCGCGGGCGCAGCGAGACCTCGCCGGACGCGGCCTCGGACGGGCCGATGATCGCGGCGTACGGCACCCGCTGTTGCGCGGACCGCCGGACCCGGGACGACACCGAGCCGTCCGCCACCACCTCCGCGCGCAGTCCGGCGTAGATCGCCGCGCGGCAGAACTCGCGCGCCGCGTCCTCCTGCGCGGCCGAGATCGGCAGCACCTGGAGCTGGCGGGGCGCGTACCACAGCGGGAACGCGCCGTCGTGCACCTCGATCAGGTAGGCGAACAGCCGTTCCATGCTCCCGACCAGGCTGCGATGGATCATCACCGGCACCTGCCGCGCGCCCGCGGAGTCCACGTAGGACAGCCCGAACTGCGCCGGCTGGTGGAAGTCGAGCTGGACGGTGGACAGGGTCATCTCCCGGCCGCCCGCGTCCACCACCTGGATGTCGATCTTCGGTCCGTAGAACGCGGCCTCGCCCGGCTCCTCCGCGAACGCACGGCCGGAGTCGCGCAGTACGTCCCGCAGGATCCCCTCGGCCCGGTCCCACATCGCGCCGTCGCCGACGTACTTCGGGCCGTCGCCGCGCAGCGACAGCCGGAACCCGGCCGGTTTCACGCCGAGCGCCGCGTGCGCCTTGCCGATCATGCGGAGCACCAGGCCGATCTCGTCGGCGACCAGGGACAGCGGCGCGAACACGTGCGCGTCGTTGAGCCACATGCCGCGCACCCGGCTCAGCCCGCCGAGCACGCCGGACCGTTCCGCCCGGTACATGCCGCCCAGCTCCGCGATGCGCAGCGGCAGCTCCCGGTAGGAGCGGCCGCGGGACCGGTAGATCAGCGCGTGGTGTGGGCACGCGGACGGTCTCAGCACGAACTCGTCGTCCGCGGAGAGCGCCATCACCGGGAACATGTCGTCCGCGTAGTGCGGCAGGTGCCCGCTGGTCAGGTACAGCTCCCTCCTGCCCAGCGGCGGCGAGTTGACGTGCTGGTAACCGGCGCGGCGTTCCTCCTCGCGCAGGTACTCCTCGACGGCGTGGCGGGCGGCCGCGCCGTCCGGCAGCCAGAGCGGCAGGCCGGAGCCGGCCAGCGGGTCGCTCGCGAACAGCTCCAGCTCACGGCCCAGCTTGCGGTGGTCGATCATGACAGGACTCCTTCGGGGGTACGGATGGGGGCCGCACGCTCCGAGGAGAGAGAAAGACGAAGCCCCGGAGCGAATCGCCCCGGGGCTTGCGTGTGCCGAGCTGCGTCAGCGCAGTGACAGTCGCCGCCGGGGAGAACCCGGCGTCGTCGTCTGCTGGCCGTATCGCATGGCATCCACCGTACCCGCGAAGGAATGTGGGCGCAGCCGGTTTTGATCGTGAGATCGACGGGCCCGTATACGGGCCGCCGGCACGGGACCTGCCGGCGGCCCCGGCACCGTCCCGCCACCGGCCTGCATCGCGAGCGACCGGTGGGATGGTGGTGCCGACGCCCGACATCGAGAACGGGGGACCCGATGTCGTGGGCCCCTCCACGGTACGCGCCGCGCGGCTCACCGAGCGCCAAATGTGGACGTTTCGCCCAAGTGAGTCGCGGCACTGATCAACTTTTATTCGAGGTCGTGCAGCATGAGCTGGCGCGCGGCCTCGGCGACCGACCCGGACAGCGACGGATAGATCGTGATCGTCTGGGCGAGCTGGTCCACGGTGAGGTTGTTCTCCACCGCGAGCGCGATCTGCTGGATCAGCTCGCTGGCCTTCGGCGCCACCACCACGCCGCCGATGACGTGCCCGCTCGGCCGGCAGAACATCTTCACGAAGCCGTCGTGCAGGTCGTCCATCTTGGCGCGGGCGTTGCCGTTCAGCGGCAGCATCACCTGGCGCGCGGTGACCTTGCCGGAGTCCACCTCGTCCTGCGAGACGCCGACCGTGGCCAGTTCCGGGTCGGTGAACACGTTCGCCGCGACCGTGCGCAGGCGCAGCGGGCGGACTGCGTCGCCGAGTGCGTGCCACATCGCGATCCGGCCCTGCATCGCGGCCACGCTGGCCAGCGGCAGCACGCCGGTGCAGTCGCCGGCCGCGTAGATGCCGGGGACGTTCGTGCGCGAGGTGCGGTCGACCGTGACGTAGCCGCCGCGGGCCACCTCGACGCCGTACTCCGAGAGGCCCAGGTCCGCGGTGTTCGGGATGGAGCCGACCGCCATCAGCGCGTGCGAGCCGAAGACCTCGCGGCCGTCCTCCAGCGTTACCTTGACACCGTCGCCACCACGGAGCACCGACTCGGCGCGCGAGTTGTTCAGGATGTTCATGCCCCGGGAGCGGAAGACGCGCTCGATCGCCATCGCGGCGTCCGCGTCCTCGTGCGGCATGACCCGGTCCCGGCTGGAGACCAACGTCACGTCAATTCCCATCGCCAGGTAGGCGCTGGCGAACTCCGCGCCGGTGACGCCGGACCCGATCACGACGAGGTGTTCCGGCAGCTCCGGCAGGTCGTAGATCTCTCGCCAGGTCAGGATGCGCTCGCCGTCCGGCATCGCGGACGGGAGCTGACGCGGCGTGGCCCCGGTCGCGATCAGAACCGTGCGAGCATCAATAGAATACTCAGCGTCACCATTGTCCGGCGTGACCAGAACCCGGTGAGTGTGACCCAGCGTGTCGTCGCCGAGACGCGCCCGGCCGGACACCATGGTCACGCCCGCCTTGATCAGCTTGTCGTGGATGTCCGACGACTGCGCCAGCGCCAGCCGCTTCACCCGCGCGTGCACGGCGGGCGCGTCCACGGTCACCGCCTCCAGGCCGTCGGAGTCGATGCCGAACTCCTCCGTGTCCCGGAACGCGGTCACCACACCCGAACTGGCGATGAAGGTCTTCGACGGCACACAGTCGAACAGCACGCAGGCGCCGCCCGCGCCGTCCTGCTCGACCACCGTCACCTCGGCGCCCAGTTGCGCCGCGACCAGCGCCGCCTCATATCCGGCCGGACCGCCACCGATGATGACGATTCCACCCGCTACCGCACCGCTCATGCCTGATTCCTCCCGACCACGATCTGGTTTTTCCCCGTAAACCAGATACGACACGCTCGGTCATATTCTCCCCCACCGGTCCGCCGGGCTATCGTCATCGCCGTGCGTCATTACGCCGCGTATGGCTCAAACCTCGACCCAGCCCGCATGCATGCTTACGCTCCGCACTCGCCCATGATCGGGGTCGGGTGGCTGGAGGGGTGGCGGCTGACCTTCGCCGGGGAGGACGTCCTCGGCTGGGAGGGCGCCGTCACCACGGTGGTGGAGTCGCCGGGCGACCGCGTGTTCGTGGCCCTCTACGACGTCGACGAGTTCGACGCCGCCCAGCTCGACGAGGTCGAGGGGGTGAACTCCGGCACATACCGGAAGCTGACCGTGCGGGTCGCGACCCTCGAAGGCGAGGTCACCGCGTGGGTCTACGTGCTCAACGGATACGAGGGCGGCCTGCCCACCTCGTGGTACCTCACCGAGATCGCCAACGCGGCCCAGGCGGCCGGCGCGCCCGACGACTACGTGGCCGAGCTGCGCGCCCGGCCCACCCGCACCGCGAAGCCGGACTGAACCCGTGATCAGGGCGTCCCCCATGTCGTTCCAACGACCTGGGGGACGCCTCGATCACGGGGACTCAGTCGTCGGGCCAGATCAGCGCGGTGGCGGACTCCAGGAGGCCGAGCAACTCGGCGCGCTCGGCCAGCGACAGCACCTCGTAGGCCTGGCCGGCTATCCGGTCGGTGACCGCGTCCGCCCAGAGCCGCCGCCGGACCAGCGGCGGCACCTTCGGGTAGGGCGGCTGCCAGCCGTAGGCCACCGCGCCCGCCTCGCCCTCCGGCCCGGAGATCACCGCCTCCAGCGGGCTCAGGCCGCTGACCCGGGCGGCGATCAGGTGCGCCCCGGTGCGGTGCTCGCGCAGCAGGTGCAGCAGGATCGCGGCGTGGCCGCCGGCCCGCTGATCCGGCACCGGCATCGCCCGCCACGCGGCGAAGAGCGGCAGGCCGGCCGGGTCCGCGGCCAGCACCACCCGCCGGCACAGCTCGATCAGCCGGGCCAGCCGCGGGAACGTGGAGAGCCGCTCCACGCCCCAGCGCGCGCACTCGGTCAGATGCTCGGCCGCTATCTTCGACGGCGGCAGCACGGTCGCGGCCGCGTCCCAGCCGTCCGAGACCGCGTCCGGCGCTATGAAGCCCAGCGCGGCGGCCACCGTGTCGGCCCGCACGTCGCCGAGCGCGCCACCGCGCGCGGCCACGTAGTACGCCCAGCCGGAGAGACCGAGCCGCCGCGCGCGCTGCAGCGTCAGCGGGTCCTCCGCGAACGCCCCGCCGAGACGCAGTATGTGCGCCTTCGCGGCAGCCGCCGCCTGGTCGGGGGTCACGCGCCCGATTCTGCCTTGGCCGGACCGCCGCGGTCAGTCCTGCCCCGGCGTGCCGCACCTTTCCGCCCGCCGCTGTCGGCGAACGGCGCCGCAGGCTCGACGAACGGTCCTGCGCCGCTGTCCGGGGTCGCTTCCAGCGCGGCCGCGGTGTCCCCGTGCCGGCGCCGGGCCGCGCTCGCGCCCCGCTCCGCGGTCTTGCGCGCCAGTCTCCGCCGGCTCACCTCGTGGTCGGCCTCGTTGCGCTCGGCCTGGAGCGCGGCGATCCGCTCGGAGAGGTCCGCGACCGCGGCGACGGCGGCCCGCTCGGCGTCCTGAGCGGCCGCGAGTCCCGCCTCGGCCCGCTCCCGGTCGCGCAGCGCCTCCCGCTCGGCCCGCTCCAGCGCTCGTCGCGCGGCGGCCTCGGCCGTCCGGGCGGACGACCGGCCGGCGATGACGGTACGGCGGGCCGGCTCGTCCTGCCGATCCAGGCCGCGCGCGGCAGCGGGACGGACGGCCGCGTCACCGGATCCGGTCGCAGCAGCGGGTCCGGTCGCAGCGCCGAATTCGGTGGCGTCGCCGGGTCCGGTCGCACCGCCGGGTTCGGGCGCCGTTCGCCGCCCGGATCCGCTGCGGCGGCTTCGCACGCTCCCGTCCGCGTGACCCGTCGCCGCACTCGGTCCGGCCGCCGTGCGGGCCCGCCGGGCGCGCCCGCCGCCGGTGTTCCGGCCCTCTCCGGCGCTCTCGTCGCCGAGCACACCGTCCTCGGTCGGCGCCGTGTCCTCGGCGGGCACTATGTCCTCGGCGGGCGCGGTGTCCTCGGCGGACTCCTCGTCCGCGGCCGTGACCAGGCGCAGCCGGGGGCGGGGCACCTCGCCGAAGCCGGCGTAGGAGACCGGCCGCAGCAGCCGCCCGGACCGCACCGACGCCGAGATCTCCTCATCGGACAGTGCGGCGTTCAGAGTGTCCTCGACCTCGTTCAGCGGCAGTTTCGCGGTGGAGGCGCCGGCCGCGCCGGCGAGCGTGCGCACCTCCGCCACCAGCGACGCCACCACCCGGCGCCGCTGCGCCGAGAGTTCGCGCAGCTCGGCGCCGCGCAGCTCGCGCTGTGCCGTGCGCATCTCGCCGGCCAGCGCGGCCAGGTCGGCCAGCAGTTCCGGGCGGCGGATGGCCAGCAGGTTGACCAGCCAGGCCGCGATCACCGGCTTGCGCAGCGCGGCGATCTCCTTCGCCCCGGCCGTGTCGCCACGCGCCCGCGCCTCGGCCACGGCCTCGTCCCGGGCTGCCGTGAAGCGCTCCGGCGGCTCGCCGTAGAGGCGCCGGAGCAGGTCCGCGCCGAGGCTCACGACACGGTCGTCCCGGGCTCGAGACGGGCGTACTCGAAGTCCAGCAGCAGGTTCAGGTTGCGGTTGACCACGGCCAGGCCGATCTCGCTGAGCAGCGCCTCGTGCAGCGCGAACGCCCGCCGCGGGTTGACCTCGCGGCCGAAGTCGACGGCCTCGGCCATCCGCATCCACGGCCCGGAGATCGGCAGGAACAGCGTGTCGACGTCGGCGTCCGGGATCGCGAACGAGTCGCCCGGGTGGTAGACGTTCGTGCCGTCCGCCTCGACCAGCCAGGCCAGGTTCGGCACTCGCGGGATGTCCGGGTGGATGATCTGGTGCGCGCCGCCGTGCGCGCTCACCGCGAAGCCGGCCGCCTCGATCGACTCGCCGGGCTGCACCGTGGTGATCACGCTGGTCAGCTCCGGCAGCGCGGCCGCGACGCCCGGGTGCGCGAAGACCGGCACGCCGCGCTCCTTCACCGCGGCCACGATCCGCTCCGGCTCCGCGTGGTCGATGTGCTCGTGCGTGATCAGGATCGCGTCCGCACCGTCCAGCGCGGCGCGTTCACTGAACGCGCCCGGGTCGATGACCAGCACGCCGCCGTCGCGCTCCAGCCGGACACAGGCATGGGTGAACTTCGTGATCCGCATCGACGCCTCCTTCTGGCCGTGGCCGTCCCGCAGCCGAAACGTGACGCTACCGAAGGTTCGCGCACGGAACCCGTTCATCCGCCGGGTGCGTCTGACCGGTCACGCACGCGCCGCCGCGGCGCGGACTCACGAGGGGATCCGACAACCATGGCCACGGTACGACGACAGCGCGCACTCGCCGCGTTCGGCGCGACGGGTCTGGCGCTCACACTGGCACTGGCCGGCTGCGGCGCGGACGGCTCGGACGAGGTCACCAGCACCAGTGCCGGTGAGGCACCGGCCGCCGCACCGGCCATGCCGCAGCAGGGGGGCGCCGCGCCGGACACCGCCGGCGGCGCGACCGGCAGCGGCACCCAGGAGGCCGCGCCCGGATCCGGCGGCGGCGCCCCCGTGATCAACCGAGACGTGATCTACACCGGCTCGGTGACGATCCGGGTCGCGGACGTCGACGCACAGGCCGAGGAGGCCATCCGGCTGACCGAGGTCGCGGGCGGTTTCGTCGGGGCGGACGCCCGGTCCACCGACGTCAACTACGCGAACACGCCGTTCGAGAAGGCCACGATCACGCTGCGGATCCCGCGGGACGGGTTCTACGACGTGCTCGGCAAGATCTCCGCGCTCGGCAAGCAGGAGAGCCGGAAGATCGACGCGCAGGACGTGACCGAGGAGGTCGTCGACCTGGATTCGCGGATCGCCAGCCAGCGCGCGCAGGTGGAGAGCGCCCGCAAGCTGCTGGCTCAGGCGAAGTCGCTGAACGACCTGGTGTCGCTGGAGAACGAGCTGGCGCGGCGGCAGGCCGAGCTGGCGTCGCTTGAGGCGAAGCGGGACCGGCTGAAGGACCTGGCCGCGCTCTCCACGCTCACGGTCGAGCTGGTGCAGGACACGGTGCCGCCACCGCCGGCCGAGGAGCCGGAGGATCGCGGGTTCCTGTTCGGCCTGAAGAACGGGTGGGACTCGTTCCTCACGTTCGGTGCGGTGGTGCTGACCGTGGTCGGCGTGCTGCTGCCGTGGGCGGCCGGCGTCGGCCTCCCGCTGGTGCTGCTGGTGCTGCTCTGGCGCCGGCTGCGCCCTCGTCGTCCCGTCGTCGCCGCGGCCCCTGCTCCCGCGGCCCCACCGGCTGCCGCTCCCTGAGGGACGACCGGCGGCGCCGTGAACGTCGGCGGTTCGCCGCCGCCTCGTGACACGAAATTCGGGCACGAAGGGCCCGATGACGAGACCCGCGCCGGAACCGGCTCGGGCCTGCCGAGTTCGCCACCGGCCTGCCGCTGGGCCGGCTCGAGCCTCCCGCCGGGACCGGCTCGGGCCTGCCGCTGGGCCGGCTCGGGCCTCCCGCTGGGCCGGCTCGGGCCTCCCGCTGGGCCGGCTCGGGCCTGCCGCTGGGCCGGCTCGGGCCTCCCGCCGGGACCGGCTCGGGCCTCCCGCCGGGACCGGCTCGGGCCTCCCGCCGGGACCGGCTCGGGCCTCCCGCCGGGACCGGCTCGGGCCTCCCGCCGGGACCGGCTCGGGCCTCCCGCCGGGGCCGGCTCGGGCCTGCCGCTGGGCCGGCTCGGGCCTCCCGCCGGGGCCGGCTCGGGCCTGCCGCTGGGCCGGCTCGGGCCTCCCGCCGGGGCCGGCTCGGGCCTGCCGCTGGGCCGGCTCGGGCCTGCCGCTGGGCCGGCTCGGGCCTGCCGCTGGGCCGGCTCGGGCCTGCCGCTGGGCCGGCTCGGGCCTGCCGCTGGGCCGGCTCGGGCCTGCCGCTGGGGGCTGGGCAGCAGAGCGGCGAAGGGGCGGCGCATCGGAATGATGCGCTGCCCCCTCGTACCCGCGGATGATTTTGATCTTTTAGAAGGCTCCGCTGGCGAGCGCGGCGAGGGCCGTGTGCGCCATCACCCGGATGCCGTAGCCGATCGCACGCTCGTCCACGTCGAAGCCGGCCTGGTGGATGTCGCGGCGGGTCTCGGAGCCGGGCGTGCTGGTGCCGAGGCGGATCATCGTGCCCGGCACCTGCTCCAGGTAGAACGCGAAGTCCTCGCCGCCCATGCTGATCTCGGCCTCGACCACGCGCTCCGGGCCGAGCGCGGCACCGGCGGCCGCGGAGATCAGCGCGGACGTCATCCGGTCGTTGATCACCGGGGGCACGCCGCGCGTGTAGACCACGTCGGCCTCCGCCCCGGTCGCACCGACCACGTGCTTGATCAGGCTGGTGACCATCTCGGGCGCCTCACGCCAGGCCTCGCGGCTGAGGATGCGGATGGTGCCCTTGGCGTAGCCCTCGGCGGGAATCGCGTTGTAGGCATGCCCGGCGTTCACCGTGCCCCACACCATGGAGACGCCGGCGCGCGCGTCCATCCGGCGGTCGAGCAGCGCGGGCACGTCCACGATCACCCGGCCCAGCGAGTGCACCAGGTCGGTGGTCAGGTGCGGCCGGGCGGTGTGCCCGCCGGCGCCGCGCAGCCTCACCTCGATGGTGTCGGCAGCGGCCGTGAACGGGCCGGACCGCACGCCGACCAGACCGGCCGGGAGCTGCGGGTAGCAGTGCAGCGCGAAGATCGCGGCGACGTCCTTGAGCCCACCGGCCGCGATCACGTGCGGCGCACCGGACGGGATCGACTCCTCCGCGGGCTGGAACAGCAGCCGCACCCGGCCGGGGAGCTGACCCTCCGCGTCCAGCTTGGCCAGCGCGAGGCCGAGCCCGAGCAGGATCGTGGTGTGCACGTCGTGGCCGCAGGCGTGCATCACGCCGTCGACCGTCGACCGGTACGACACGTCCTTGGTGTCCTGGATGGGCAGCGCGTCGAGGTCCGCCCGGAACGCGATCACCCGGTCGCCGGTGCCGACGTCGCAGATCACGCCGTTGCCGTTGGGCAGGAACCGCGGCTTCAGGCCGGCCCCGGCGAGCTCGCGGGCGATCAGCGCCGCGGTCTCGAACTCGTGGTAGGACAACTCCGGGTGCGCGTGGATGTGCCGGCGAACGGCTACCAGCTCGGCCCCTCGTGACGCGAGCCATCGGTCGAGTTGACCGGGCAGGGGGTCGGCCCCGGGTGGGGTGTCAGGCCAGGACGACGTCAGCTCGCCGCTGGGCAGCGTCAACGCACTCGTCACGTCGGATTCTCGATCACTGTTGATGGGGATGGATGTTGACTCGGACAGCCTAGACCTCACATGGTGACGCTGCGCAACCTCGTTACGGTAGTGATCGGGTCGCGGTCCGTCACGAAAGCGCTGGTAAGGACGCTTGAGGGTCGGTGGGGCGCCGTCTGCGCCGTGGTCCCGCGCAGGCACTCGCCACCTCCCTTTCTACAACGCGTAACGGCGTCGCGGGACACGAGTGCACTTCGGGCGAGTCCCGTATACACCGGACAGCCAGCGGTTGTTCTGATCAAAATTACCCCTGGTCAAGGGGGCGTTCTCCGGGTTTCGGCAGGGCCGGTCTCCGACTCCTTGGTACCCCATGAGGCCAAACGCACACCGCGCACGGCGTTTCGGGAAGCCCACTCGAACGAGTGAGAGAAACGTCCTCAGAACGTCTCGGACGGGCGATACGTCCCCCAGACGTCGCGCAGCGCATGGCAGACCTCACCGACGGTCGCTCGCGCGCGCAACGCCTCCCGCATCGGATAGAGGACACTCACGGTCCCGGCCGCGGCATCACGCAAGCTCGACAGCGCGGACGTGACCGCGTCACCGTCCCGGTCCGCCCGCAGCCGCTCCAGGCGCGCGGCCTGCGCGGCCTCGATCGACGGGTCCACCCGCAGCGGCTCGTAGGGCTCGTCGGTGTCGGTGGCGAACCGGTTGACGCCGACCACCACGCGGTCGCCGGCGTCGATCTCCTGCGCGGTCCGGTAGGCGGACGACTCGATCTCCCGCTTCTGGAAGCCGGCCTCGATCGCGGCGACCGAGGAGCCGAACGCGAAGACCCGGTCGATCAGCTCGCGGGCGCCGCGCTCGATCTCGTCCGTCATCGCCTCCACCACGTACGACCCGGCGAACGGGTCCACGGTCGCGGTCAGGTCGGTCTCGTACGCGAGCACCTGCTGGGTACGCAGCGCGAGCCGGGCCGCCTTCTCGGTGGGCAGCGCGATCGCCTCGTCGTAGGAGTTGGTGTGCAGCGACTGGGTGCCGCCCAGCACCGCGCCGAGCGCCTGCACCGCCACCCGGACCAGGTTGACCTCCGGCTGCTGCGCGGTGAGCTGCACGCCCGCGGTCTGGGTGTGGAAGCGCAGCATCAGCGACTTCGGGTCGGTCGCGCCGAACTCGTCCCGCATCAGCGCGGCCCAGAGCTTCCGGGCGGCGCGGAACTTGGCGACCTCCTCCAGCAGCGTGGTGCGGGCCACGAAGAAGAACGACAGCCGGGGCGCGAAGTCGTCGACGGCCAGGCCGGCCGCGATCGCGGCGCGCACGTATTCCACGCCGTTGGCCAGCGTGAACGCGACCTCCTGCACGGGCGTCGCGCCGGCCTCCGCCATGTGGTAGCCGGAGATGGAGATCGTGTTCCATTTCGGCGTCTCCTTGCGGCAGTACGCGAACGTGTCCGCGACCAGCCGCAACGACGGTTTCGGCGGGAAGATGTAGGTGCCGCGCGCGATGTACTCCTTCAGAATGTCGTTCTGAATCGTGCCGTTCAGCATTGAGCCGGGAATCCCGTTCTCCTCCGCCACCAGCTGATAGAGCAGCAGCAGCACGGAGCCGGGCGCGTTGATCGTCATCGACGTGGAGACCCGGTCCAGCGGAATGCCGTGGAAGAGCAGCCGCATGTCGTCGATCGAGTCGATCGCCACCCCGACCTTGCCCACCTCGCCGTGCGCGATCGGCTCGTCCGAGTCGTACCCCATCTGCGTGGGCAGGTCGAACGCGACGGACAGGCCCATCGTCCCGGCCGCCAGAAGTGCGTGGTAGCGGGCGTTGGACTCGGTCGCGGTGCCGAAGCCGGCGTACTGCCGCATGGTCCAGGGGCGGGTCGTGTACATCGTCGGGTAGACCCCGCGGGTGTACGGCCAGGTGCCCGGGGCACCGAGCCGCTCGGGCAGCCCGGACGGGAGATCGGCCTCGTCGTAGACCGGCTTGATCGGAAAACCCGACTCCGCTGAACGATCCCTCATCCGCCGATCCTATGACCGGCGTCACCATCGATGGGTGAGGTATTCCGCACATCATGTTTCGGTATCGTTGCCCGGCCGCGATGAAAGATGGACCGAGTGCCACTCAGCGGACACTCAGTGTCGAGTTCGCGGAGAGTTGGTACCCCGCACCTTTCCTCACGGCGAGCGACCCCGCAAGATAGGGGGGTTGGTTCCGGCCCTCGACTCCCCCGGGCGGCATTTCCAGTGACACAGATTCCGACGTGGAACAGCCCTTCTGTCGGCCCGACCGGAGGCCGCGCCGTCCCCGGCGCGACCATCGGCGGCAGGTACAGCCTGCGCACCGCGGTGGGCCACGGCGGCATGGGCACAGTGTGGCGGGCGTCCGACACGCTGCTGCGCCGCGACGTCGCGGTCAAGGAGGTCGTCCTGCCGCCGGGGCTCGCCCCCAGCGACCGGGATCAGATGTACGAGCGGACGCTGCGCGAGGCCCGCGCCGCCGCCGCGCTTCAGCACCCCGCGGTCGTCCAGGTCTACGACGTCGTCCACGAGGGCGGCCGCCCGTGGATCGTGATGGAGCTGCTGGACGCGCGCTCGCTGGCCGACATGATCATCGAGGACGGCCCGCTGGCGCCGCGCGCGGTGGCCAAGATCGGCATCGCGCTGCTCGGCGCGCTGGAGGTCGCGCACGCGGCCGGCGTGCTGCACCGCGACGTGAAGCCGGCGAACGTGCTGATCGCCGCGGACGGCCGGTGCGTGCTCACCGACTTCGGCGTCGCCCGCATGCCCACGGACGTGCAGCTCACCACGCCCGGCATGGTGCTCGGCTCGCCGCACTTCATCTCGCCGGAACGGGCCATGGGCCAGGACTTCGGGCCGCCCAGCGACCTGTTCTCGCTCGGTGTGACACTCTTCACAGCGGTCGAGGGTCGCCCGCCGTTCGACAAGGGCGACCCGATCGAGACCATGCACTCGGTCGTCGAGGACCCGCCGCTGCAGCCGGTCCGCGCCGGCTCCCTGGCGAACGTGCTGCTCGGCCTGCTGGAGAAGGACCCGGCCCGGCGGATGGACGTCAACACCGCCCGCCGGCTGCTCCGCGAGCTGCTCTCCGGCCCGCTGGCCAGCAACGTGCCCCCGCACATGGCCACGGACCCGTACGCGGTGGTTCCCGCCCAGCGCCCCCGGCAGAACCCGAACGCGCCGATGTCCCCCGCGCCGCAGGCTCCGCCGAAGCCGCCGCCGAGCGGTGCGATCGGCGGCGCGGCGATGCTGGCGCCGGGCGAGTCGCTGACCGACCGGCTCCGCGCGATCCAGTCCGGCGAGCAGTCCGGCGGCGCCTCCCCGGTCTCCCCGGCGACGTACGGCGGCATGCAGGCCGGCCCGCCGCCGATGGGCGCCCCGTGGCAGCCGCACAACGACACCACCGCGCCGATCCCGCCGCACGTCAGTTACCCGCAGCACCACCCGGGCATGGCGCCCACCGGGCCGATGCCGTCGATGTCCGTCTCGCAGAGTGGCGGCGTCTACGGCGGCTCCGCCGGCTCGTCGCGCGGCGCCGGTCCGCTCGACTCCGCGAAGCGGTTCGGCGCGCAGGCGGCCAGCACGGTCAAGTCGTGGCCGCGCCGCACCCAGGCGATCGCGGCGGCCGGCACCGCGGCCGCGCTGATCCTGGTCATCGTGCTGTTCAACCTGGGTGGCGGCGCCGAGGAGCCGACGCCCGGCCCGATCGCGGGCAATCAGACCACCACGTCCGAGCCGCCCGCGCCGACGATCGAGGTCGAGCAGTACGCGAACCGCGGCATCTCGGTCGACGTGCCGGCCGGGTGGAAGGTCGACGACTCGGAGCAGCGCGTCTACGTCGACTTCACCGACCCGGAGGACAAGGGCCGGCGGCTGCGCATCACCGTGGAGAACGGCGGCGACCTGGAGAAGTTCGTCACCGCGGCCGAGGGGTTCCTGGAGAAGAACGCCACCTCCTGCCCCAAGCCGTACACGCAGGTCCAGCGCACCCCGGCGGAGATGTCCGGTACGGAGGCGATCGAGCTGGAGTACACCTGCGGCGCCGGTGACGCCGGCCGGCACGGCATCCGGCGGTTCGTCTCGGCCGGTGGCAAGGTCTACTCGTTCTTCCTGACCACCACCGAGGCCCGGTTCCAGGAGAGCAAGCCCATCTACGACCAGACCGTGCAGACGTTCACGCTGACCGCCTCCTGAGCCGGGGCCGCGTCGTAAGCCAGGACACCGGACGCCGGGACCGGATCTTCCGGTCCCGGCGCCGTGCTATCAAGGCTCCATGAGCAACTCGCTGATCGCACAGGCCGAGGCGTGGATCGCGGACGACCCCGATCCGATCACCCGGGACGAGCTGCGATCCGTGCTGGGCGACCCGGCCGAGCTGGCCGACCGCTTCGCCGGGCCGCTCACGTTCGGCACCGCCGGGCTGCGCGGGCCGCTGCGCGCCGGGCCGAACGGGATGAACCTCGCGGTCGTCACCGGCGCCGCCGCCGGCCTGGTCCGCTGGCTCGCCGCGCAGGACGCGACCGGCCCGCTGGTGATCGGCTACGACGCGCGCCACGGCTCCCGGGCGTTCGCGGAGCGCACCGCGCGGGTCGCCACCGGTGCCGGCCGGGAGGCGCTGCTGCTGCCCCGCCCGCTGCCCACGCCGGTGCTCGCGTTCGCGGTGCGGCGGCTCGGCGCGGCCGCCGGCGTGATGGTCACCGCCAGTCACAACCCGCCGCAGGACAACGGCTACAAGGTCTACCTGGGCAACGGGCTGGGCGGGCTGCTCGGCGACGGCGCGCAGATCGTGCCGCCGGCCGACGCGGGCATCTCCGCCGCGATCCGCGCCGTCGGACCGCTGGCCTCCGTGCCGCTGGGACCGCCCGGCACGGTGCTGGCCGAGGAGATCGTGACGGACTACGTGACCGCCGCGGCGTCGATCGTGTCCGGTTCGCCCGAGCTGACGGTCGCGTACACCCCGATGCACGGCGTCGGCGGGCCGGTGCTGGCCGCCGCGTTCGAGGCCGCCGGGTTCGGCGCACCGATCGTGGTGCCGGAGCAGGCCGCACCGGACCCGGACTTCCCGACCGTCGCGTTCCCGAACCCGGAGGAACCCGGCGCCACCGACCTGCTGCTGGCGCTGGCCGCGTCCACCGGCGCGGACCTGGCGATCGCGAACGACCCGGACGCGGACCGGTGCGCGGTCGCGGTGCCGGTCCCCGGCGGTGCCTGGCGCATGCTCCGCGGCGACGAGCTGGGCGCGCTCCTCGCGGACGCGCTGATCCGGAGCGGCACCGACGGCCTGTTCGCCACCACGATCGTCTCGTCGTCGCTGCTGCGCGCGCTGTGCACGGCCCGGGGCCGTGCCTACGACGAGACGCTGACCGGCTTCAAATGGATCGTGCGGGCCACCGGCGGCGAGCTGGCCTTCGGATACGAGGAGGCGCTCGGCTACTGCGTGGCGCCCACGCTGGTCCGCGACAAGGACGGCATCACGGCCGCGCTGCTGACCGCGTCGCTGGCGCTCTCGCTGAAGCAGGAGGGCCGCACGCTCGCCGACCGCCTCGACGAGCTGGCCGCCGAGTTCGGCGTGCACGCCACCGACCAGCTCTCGGTCCGCGTCGACGACCTCGCCGAGATCGCCACCATGATGGCCGCGCTCCGCGCCGCCACCCCGGCCACGCTGCTCGGCGAGCCGCTGACCGCGGCCGAGGACCTGCTCCCCGACGCCGACGTGCTCATCCTCCGCACCGCCTCGGCCCGCGTCGTGGTCCGCCCGTCCGGCACCGAGCCCAAACTCAAGGCCTACCTCGAGGTCGTCGAGCCGGTCGGCGACGCCCCGATCCCGGCCGCCCGCGACCGCGCCTCAGCGGCCCTTGCCTCACTCCATTCGGAGGTGGCGGCCGCCTTAGGCGTCGGCTAAAGGTAGCGTTCGAGGCCTGCTAACGGTAGCGTTCGCGCCCCCGCTGGAAGACGTTCATGCAGGTCAACCCGGGCAGAGCCGGAAACAGATCAAGGGATCGGCGTCCGTGGACGCCGATCCCTTGATCAACGGGGGGTGAGGGAGGTGTGTGGGTCAGCCGCCGAATTCCTGGGTCCAGTAGATGGTGCCCTTGGTGTCGCGGGCGACGCCGACGCCGATCTTGACGGCCTTGCAGTTGAGGATGTTCTTGCGGTGGCCGGGGCTGTTCATCCAGCCGGTCATGACGCCGGTGGTGTCGCTGTAGCCCCAGGCGATGTTCTCGCCGACGGCGGGGGCGTAGCCGGCGGTCTTGACGCGGGCGGTGAAGGTGGAGCCGTTGCGGCCGGTGTGGGAGAAGTAGCCGTGCTTGGCCTGGTCGGAGGAGTGTCCGCGGGCGGCTGTGGTCAGTGCGGGGGAGACGGTGAGCTTCTTGCAGCCGGCCTTGGCGCGTTCGGTGTTGGTCTGTGCGATGACCTGCGTCTCCAGCGTGGTGGCCGGGGTCACGGCGGCGGTCGCGGTGGTGGCGGTGCCACCGATCACGAGGGCGGCGGTGACGGCGGTCAGGGCGGCGGAGCGGAGCAGGTTGCGCAAGGTGTGTGCCTCTCGGTTGGCGTTGCTTACGCCAATCAAGTTCGGCCGGGTGCGCGGCGCCTTGATAGATCGACCTGGTGCTATGCGGTGAGCGCTCGGGTCCCGCCGGGTTGCCGTCCCCACAGCACAGAACCCCGCCGACCCGGACGGGCCGACGGGGTTCCGGAGAACGGACTTACCGCTCCATACCGCTCAGCGACTGATAGTCGATCTTGCCGTTGGGCAGCAGCGGGAGCGCGTCGATCGCGCGGATGTCGAAGCCGGTGGAGTGCAGGCCGGTCCGCTTGACCAGGTCGTGGCGGATGACCGTGCGCAGGTCGTCGTCGGCCGCCTCCGCGTAGATCACGATCCGGTCGTCGCCGCTGACCGCGGCGAGCGGGCCGCGCCCGGTCAGCATCCGCTCCACGTCGTCCAGGTTGAGCCGGACGCCGAAGACCTTGCTGAACCGCTTGATCCGGCCGCTGAGGAACAGCAGGCCGCGCTCGTCCACCCGGCCGACGTCACCGGTCGGCAGCACGCCGGCCAGGTCGTCGCCGCGCACCAGGTCGGCGGCGGAGTCCGCGTACCCCATCATCACGTTCGGCCCGGTGTAGACGATCTCGCCGGTGCCGTCCGCGTCCGGCGAGTCGACCAGGAACGCGCCGCCCGGGATCGCGGCGCCGGCCGACTCGGCCGCGTCCGGCAGGAATCCCGGCGGGAGCACGGCCATCCGGCCGGCCTCGGTCTGGCCGTACATGACGATCAGTTCCCCGCCGGCGGTACGCATGCGGGCGCTGAAGTCGACCACCAGATCGCTGCGCAGCCGGCCGCCGGCCTGGGTGAGCGTGCGCAGCGTCGGCACGGTCTGCGGGTCGAAGCCGATCCGGCGGAGCATCTCGCACTGGTACGGCACCGTGGCCAGCGAGGTGATCCGCCGGTCCGCGGCGGTGCGCCAGAACCCGGCGTCGAGCAGCCCGCGCGGGTCGAGCAGCACGGTCCCGCCGGCCGCGAGGTGCGTGTTCAGGACCATCAGCCCGTACGTGTAGAACAGCGGCAGGCTGGTGACCGTGGTCTCGGTCGCGTCGATGCCGAGCGCCGCGACCACCGAGGCCACGTTCCGGAACAGCGCGTGCCGGGACAGCCGCACCAGCCGAGGGTTCCCGGTCGAGCCGGACGTGGCCAGCAGCAGCGCCAGGTCCGGGTGCGTCTCGGCGCCGTCGGGCCCCGCCCACAGCGGGCCCAGGACCGCACATTCCCGCACGTCGTACGGGGTGAGCCGATCCTGCGTCCGGCCGGCGACACCGGTGATGACGCCGGGCCGGTAGCGGTCGATCAGGTCGCCGAGCATCTCCGGGGACAGCCCCGCGTCGATCAGCGCGACCGGCCGGCGGGCCTGCACCGCGCCCAGGTAGCGGACCACCGAGTCGACGTCCGTGCGGGTCAGCGCGAACACCGGCCCGGCGGGCAGCTCCGCGTACCGGTCGGCGGCCGCGTCCACGGCCGCGATCAGCGCGGATCCGCTCAGCTCGCGTCCGGCGATCGGGTCGATCAGCGCGGCGCCCGGGTGCGGCAGCGTGACCGCGTCCGCGTCGGAGAGCCCGGTCGCGGCCGACCCGGCCGCCTGGGTCGGCACGCTGCGCCGATCGGTGCCGGAGAGCCTCATACCGTCAGCCCGCCGTCCACGCCCAGCACCTGGCCGGTGACGAAGGCGGCGTCCGGGCCGAGCAGGAACGCGACGGCCGCGGCGACGTCGTCCGGGGTGCCGAGCCGGCCGAGCGCGGTGGCGGCGATCCGCTCCTTGCGCGCGGTCTCGTCCAGGCTGGCCAGCATGTCCGTGTCGACGAAGCCGGGCGCGACCGCGTTGACCCGGATGCCGAGCGGCCCGAGCTCCTTGGCGGCGGCGCGGGCCAGCCCGGCGACCGCGGCCTTGGTGGCGCCGTAGACGGCCTGGCCGGCGGCTCCGGCCGTACCCATGATGGAGGAGACCAGCACGACGGCCGGCCGGTCGCCACGGCGCAGCAGGCTGATCGAGGCCTGCAGCGTGTGGGCGGCGCCGGCCGCGTTGACCGCGAAGAGCCGGTCCACGGCCGCGGCCGGCATCGCGCCGAGCATCGCGGCGTCGTGCGTACCCGCGTTGATCACCAGCGCGTCGAGGCGGCGGTGCACCGTGAAGATCTCCCGGGCCATCGCCTTCATCGCGTCCGCGTCCGCGACGTCACCGCCGACCGCGAGCGCGCCGGGAAAGTCCACGTTCTCCGCTCTGCTGGCGTGTAAGCAGAGCGTGTGGCCGTCCGCGGCCAGGCGGTTCGCGACGGCCCGGCCGATGCCGCGGGACGCGCCGGTGACCAGCGCGACGCGGCTAGTCAAAGTCGACCCCCTGGCGCTCCAGCACCTTGCGGGCCGCCGTGAACGAGCTGATCGCCAGCACGTCCTCGGTGTCGATCATGACGTCGAAGGCCTGCTCCAGCGCGGCGACCAGGGCCATGTGCGCGAGCGAGTCCCACTTCTCGATGCCTCGGTACTCCAGGTCGTCGACGTCGGCGTCGGCCGGGAGTTCGAGCGACGCGCGAAACACCTCGCGCAGGCGGTCCAGGGGTGGCAAAGAAGACTCCTTTGCGGCGATTTTTGGCATTCTGCAGCTTTTCTTCCGTCTGTCCAACGAACGATCAAGATGCTTGGTCGTTAGGTCGGGTGGCAAAGCGCCGCAAAGTCGAGGTACCAGGGGGTTTTCACCGTGAGCGTGCTGGCCGGGTCGGCAATCCTGATCACCGGGGGTACGGGCTCGCTGGGCAAGGCGTTCCTGCGCTACGCCCTCGACCACCTGAACCCGAAGCGGCTCGTGGTGTTCTCCCGCGACGAGCTCAAGCAGTACGAGACGCGTCAGCTGATGGGCGACGACCCGCGCCTGCGCTGGTTCATCGGCGACGTGCGCGACCGCGAGCGGCTCACCCGCGCGATGCACGGCGTCGACTTCGTGGTGCACGCGGCCGCGCTCAAGCAGGTCGACACCGCGGAGTACAACCCGTTCGAGTTCGTCCGCACCAACGTCTACGGCTCGCAGAACGTGGTCGAGGCCGCGATCGACTGCGGCGTCAAGAAGGTCGTGGCGCTCTCCACGGACAAGGCCTCCAGCCCGATCAACCTGTACGGCGCCACCAAGCTGACCGCCGACAAGATCTTCATCTCGGCGAACCACTACGCGGCCAACCATCCGACCCGCTTCGCGGTGGTCCGCTACGGCAACGTGGTCGGCAGCCGCGGCTCGGTGGTCCCGTTCTTCCGCAGGCTGCACGCGGAGGGGCGCAGCCTGCCGATCACGGACAAGCGGATGACCCGCTTCTGGATCACGATCGACCAGGCGGTCCGCTTCGTCTCCACGTCGTTCGACCTGATGAACGGCGGCGAGCTCTACGTGCCGCGGATCCCGTCGATGCGCATCCTCGACCTCGCCAACGCGGTCGCGCCGGACGTCTCCACGTACGAGATCGGCATCCGCCCCGGCGAGAAGCTGCACGAGGAGATGATCTCGCTGGACGACGCCTCCCGAACGCTGCGCCTGCCCGACCGGTACGTGGTCCAGCCGACCATCGCCAGCTGGGGCTACACGCCGCCGGCGGACGCCGAGCCGGTCGCGGACGACTTCGTCTACCGCTCCGACACCAACGACCTGTGGCTCTCCATCGACGAGCTGCGCGACATGATCGGCACAGGTTCCTGACATGCTCCCCTACGGACGCCAGTCCGTCGACGACGACGACATCGCGGCGGTCACGGCCGCGCTCCGGGGTGACTTCCTCACCACCGGGCCGACGGTCGGCGCGTTCGAGGCGGCGCTGACCGCGAACCTCGGCGGCACCGGCTGCGTGGCGGTCACGTCCGGCACGGCGGCGCTGCACACGGCGTACGCGGCGATCGGGGTCCGGCCCGGCGACGAGGTGATCACCACGCCGATCACGTTCGCGGCCACCGCGGCCACGGCCGCGCTGCACGGCGCCACGATCGTCTTCGCGGACGTGGAGGAGGAGACCGCGAACCTGGACGCGGCCGCGGTCGACGCCGCGGTCACCACCCGGACCAGGGCGGTCACCGCGGTCGACTACGCCGGCCACCCGGCGGAGTACGAGGCGCTGACCAAGGTGGCCCGGCGCGCGGACGCGACGCTGATCGGCGACGCGGCGCACTCGATCGGCTCGGTCTACCGCGGCGTGCCGGTCGGCTCGCTGGCGGACGTCACCACGCTGTCGTTCTTCCCGACCAAGAACCTGACCACCGGCGAGGGCGGCGCGGTCGCGGCGCGCGATCCGGCGGTGCTGGGCCGAGCCCGGCGCTTCGCCAACCAGGGCATGGTCCGCGACCGGGAGCTGCTGCGCACGCCGGACGAGGGCGGCTGGCACCAGGAGGTGCACTCGTTCGGCCTGAACTACCGGCTGCCGGACGTGCTCTGCGCGCTCGGCCTCAGCCAGCTCCGCCGCCTCGGCCAGTTCAAGGCCGCGCGCGCCCGGCTGGCCGCCCGCTACAACGAGATGCTGGCGGACGTACCCGGGCTGGGTCTTCCGGTGCAGCGCGCCTGGACCGACCCGATGTGGCACCTCTACCCGGTGCGGATCGCGGACGGCCGGCGGCGCGAGGTCTACGACCGGATGCGGGCCGCCGGGATCGGCGTGCAGGTCAACTACCTGCCGGTGCACCTGCACCCGGTCTTCGCCGACCTCGGCTACCGGCGCGGGATGTGCCCGGTCGCGGAACGGTTCTACGGCGAGCAGCTGTCGCTGCCGCTCTTCACCGACCTCACGGACGCCGACCAGGAGCGGGCCGTCGAGGCGCTGCGGGCCGTCCTGGGCTGATGCACCACGCGAACCACTTCTACGGGCACGCGCACGTGCTGGCCCGCTACTGCGGACTGGACGACGCGAACCCGCCCCGGATCGCCGGCTACCTGCAGCACGGGTGGAACATCGGCGACGGGCTGGGCGAGGGCACCCGGCTGGTCGCCGGGCGGCCCACGTTCGCCTGGTCGGAGGCGACGGCCCGGCGGGCGCGACTGGCCGGGCGGCCGGCCGTGGTGATCGGCGCGCCGTTCGCGTACCTGATCGCGCACGCGGAGCGGGTGCTGGCGGCGGAACGGCCCCGGCTGGCCCCACCGGAGCTGAGCGCGCCCCCGCCGGGCGACATGCGGCGGACCGGCACGATCTGGTACCCGTTCCACGGCTGGGAGAAGCAGAAGGTCCGCGGCGACCACGACGCGCTGATCGACGCGATCAGGTCGGTGGAGACCGAGCCGGTCACGGTCTGCCTCTACTGGCAGGACCACGACGACCGGCGGGTCCGCGGCCGGTACGAGCGGGCCGGCTTCCGGGTGATCTGCCACGGCCGCCGCGGGCTGAAGTGGCGCGGCACCGACCCGCGCTTCCTCGACCGGCAACTCGCCGAGCTGCGCGGGCACCGCCGGGTCGCCTCCAACCGGCTCTCCACCGCGATCTTCCACGGCATCGCGGCCGGCTGCGAACCGGCCGTCTACGGCGACCCGATGACGCTCACCGGCGAGGACCCGAGGTACGGCGGCCACGCCCGGGTGCGCCGTCAGTGGTCCGCACTGCACGGCGAGCGGATCGACCCGCGCACCGCGCGCGAGGCGGCCCGCACCGAGCTCGGACTCGATCACCTGGCCGGCCCGGACGAGCTGCGCGACCTGCTCGGCTGGCCCCAGGACTCCCCCCTTCCCGCACCGGCCACACCGGATCCGAGGGCGACCCGTGTCAGATCTTGATCAATCCGTCCACCTGATCGGCGGCGAGGCCATGGCCTGCTCCGACGCGGAGCACGCGGCCGGCGGCGCCGCGCTGGAGCTGCTGGCCGGCGCGTACGCGGGCGCGGAGACCCGGGTGCTGCTCGCCGGCCCGCACACCACCGCGCTGACCGACGCGCTCGCCGACCGGTGCGCGGCCGTGACCTGCCTGGTCCGCTCGCACGCCGACGCGCGGGCGCTGGCCCGCCGGCACGAGCGCAACCCGCGCGTCCGGGTGCTCTGCGGCAGCCTGGACGCGTTCACGCCGGGTGCCGGCCACGACCTGGTGCTGGCGCTCGGCGGGCTGTCCCGGCTGCACAGCCCGGACGGCGCCCGGCTGACCTGGCAGGCCGCGCTGGACCGGCTGACCGGCGCGGTGGCCGGCGCGGGCGTGCTGCTGCTCGGCGTGGAGAACCCGCTCGGCGCGCACCGGCTGACCGCGGCCGGCGGGCTGCCCGCGCCGGACCCGGCCGAGCCGGTCGGGCACAACGCGCTGGTGGCGTGGCTGCGCGAGGCCGGGCTGCACGTGGCGCCGAGCTACGCGGCGTTCGCGGAGCCGGCCCGGCCGACCGTGCTGGCGCGCACCCCCGAGCTGGACGCCGCCTCCGGCACGGTGCCGCTGCTGGCCGCGGAGGCCGCGGCCGCGTTCGGCGCCGCCACCCGCCGCCGGCCGCTGCTGGACGATCCGCGCCGGCTGGCCGGGGCGGCGCTGCGGGCCGGGATGGGCGCGCAGCTCGCACCGGCCTGGATCGTGGCGGCCGGCCGGCAGCCGGTCTGCCCGCGCGAGCCGCTGCCGCCCGCGTTCGTCGCCGGCGGCGCGCACGCCGCGCACTGGGACACCGCGGTGGCCTACGAGCGCGCGGACGACGGCCAGTGGTCGCGGCGGCTGCTCTCCGACTCCGGCGCCACGCTGCGCCTGGTCGGCCGGGTCACCCGCATGCCGGAGCTGCTCACCGGCCGGGTCGCGCCGGACCGGACGCTTGCGGACCTGCTGCTGGCCGCGTGCGCGGAGCACGACCTGCCCGCGGTCCGGCGGCTGCTGCGCGGTTACGCGGACTGGCTGGCCGGCTCGCCGCCGAGCGGCCACCTCGCGTTCGCCACCTGCGACAACGTGCTCACCGACGGCACCCGGCACGAGCTGCTGGACCCGTCCTGGCACCTGTCCGCGCCGATCCCGATGGATGAGGTGCTGGCCCGGGCGCTGCGCGGCTTCGCGGTCACGCTGCTCACCGCCGGGCTGCCGCACCCGTGGCCGGCCAGCCTGGACGTGGAGAGCCTGACCGTGTCGCTGGCCGCGGCGGCCGGGCGCCCGCTGACCCGGGAGGCCGTACGCGCGGCCGTGGCGCTGGAGTGCGAGATCCAGGCCGCGCGCTGGCTGCTGCCCGAGCAGGCCGAGCAGGAGTTGCGCTGCGAACTGGGCACGGTCACCGCCCGGCACACCGCGCTGGCCGCGCGCGACTGGCGCGCGATGACCGGCGCGATGGACCGGCTGGCCGCGGAGCTGGCCGAGGCGCGCGACGAGATCGCCTGGTGGGAGGAGCGGGTGCGCGCCTCGAACCGCGAGCACGAGCGCCACCTGCATCTTTATCAGAACTCGCGCAGTTTCATGGTCGGCCGCGCGGTCACCGCACCGCTGCGCCTGGCCCGCCAGACCGTCCGAAGAGTCTCCAGGAGTGGCAAGTGAGTCCCGTTCCCACCGTGAAGCTGCGCCCGGCGACCGACGACGACCGGGACCTGGTGCTGCGCTGGCGCAACCACGAGGTGGTCCGGCAGGCCAGCTTCACCACGCACGTGATCGCGCCGGACGAGCACGCCGCCTGGTGGTCGCGCGTCGCCGCGGACGACTCCCGGCACGTGCTGATCGCCTGCGCCGACGACGTGCCGGTCGGCGTGGTCATCCTCAACGAGGCCGAACCCGGGACCGAAACCGGCGGCGGTGCGGACTGGAGCTTCTACCTGGACGTGGACGGGCTGGAGGCGCGCCGCGCGCTGCTGCCCACCTGGATCGCCACCGAGATCGCCACGCTGGACCACGCGTTCGGGCCCGCCGGGTACGCCGAGCTGCGCGGCGAGGCGCTGGCGAGGAACTCGGCCGTGGTCAAGCTGCACGAACGCTTCGGTTTCACCGTCACCGGCGAGTACCAGCGCGAGGTGGACGGCGAGACCGAGACGGTCCTGCGCTACGCGCTCACGGCCGCCGCCTATCGAAAGGAAGGGACCGCATGACGGACCGCCAGACCCGCATCGATCACCAGTACGTCGGTACGGCCCACCCGCCGTTCGTCATCGCCGAGATGTCCGGCAACCACAACGGGGATCTGCAGCGCGCGCTGCGGATCGTGGACGCGATCGCGGACGCCGGCGCCAGCGCGCTGAAGATCCAGACGTACCGCGCGGACACGCTCACCATCGACGTGGACGGCCCGCGCTTCCGGATCAGCGACGGCCACGAGCTGTGGGGCGGCGAGAACCTCTACCGGTTGTACGAGCGCGCGCACACGCCCTGGGAGTGGCACGAGCCGATCTTCGACCGGGCCCGGGAGCGCGGGCTGATCGCGTTCTCCAGTCCGTTCGACCCGACCGCGGTCGACCTGCTGGAGAAGCTGAACGCGCCGGCGTACAAGATCGCCTCGTCCGAGCTGGTGGACCTGCCGCTGATCCGGCTGGCCGCGTCCACCGGCAAGCCGCTGATCATGTCGACCGGCATGGCGAACGTGGCGGAGATCGACGCCGCGGTCCGGGCCGCGCGCGGCGCCGGCTGCGCGAACCCGATCCTGCTCTCCTGCACCGCCACCTACCCGGCGCCGGTCGAGGCCGCGAACCTGCGCCGGATCCCGGTGCTGGCGGACGCGTTCGGCACGATCGCCGGCCTCTCCGACCACACGCCCGGCATCGGCGTGGCGGTCGCGTCCGTCGCGCTCGGCGCCGCCGTGATCGAGAAGCACGTGACGCTGTCCCGTGCCGAGGGCGGCGTGGACGCGGAGTTCTCGCTGGAGCCGGCCGAGCTGGCCGCGCTGGTGGTCGAGGCGCGGCGCGCGCACGCGGCGCTGGGCTCGCCACGGATCGGCGCGGACCAGTCCGAGGAGGAGGGCCTGCGCTACCGGCGGTCGCTCTACGTGGTCGAGGACGTGGCGGCCGGGGACACCGTCACCCGGGACAACGTGCGCTCCATCCGGCCGGCCGGCGGCCTCCCACCCGGCGACATCGACCTGGTGCTGGGCCGCGTGTTCCGCTCCGCCTACCCGAAGGGGACGCCGCTGACCTGGGACATCGTCTGATGATCCGGGCGGCCGCCGCGCGGGTGGGGCGCGCGGCGGTCGCTCAGTTCGCGGTGACCGAGAAGGAGTTCGTGACGAAGTCCCTGCCGCCGGCCGAGCTGGTGATCTCGTAACCGAACTGGACGTTGCCCACGGTCACGTCGCCCCACCAGCCGTTCGTGCGCAGCCACTGCGCGATCGCCCGGATGTCCACCGTGCCGGAGCTGGTGTTGCCGGTGCGGACGAACGAGTAGACGTTGTTCGCGCCGTTCGACCCGCGGTAGATCTGCCAGGTGTGGCCGCCGACGCTCTGCGTGGTCTGCAGCGTGCCGAGCGGGCCGACCGCGCCGTACTTGTTCATCCACAGCATGATCTCGTGGGCGTTGTCCGAGGACCAGATGTCGTACGCCGTGGTGAACGCGACGCCGCTGGTGGGCACCGTGACGTTGAAGCTGCTCGTGGTGGTGCCCAGCGCGCTGACCTTCTTGCCGACCCACTTCGTGGCGTTCGGGTAGGACTTGATGCCGCCGGTGTTCGGGTGGTTCGCCCAGACCCCCCAGCTGCTGTACGAGTCGGCCCAGATGGTCTGAGCGCCGTACCCGTTGCCCCAGATGTTGTTGTAGAGCGTGTAGCCGCCGTTGGTCCATGTGCCCCAGCGGTCGGTGGACGACCAGACCGCGGCGTGGGCGGGAGCGGCGACGGTGAGCGTCAGCGCGACGACGAGCGCGCCGACGGCGAGACGTGCGGTACGCAGCACGATCACACCTCCGTAAATCGGACGAGTAACGCGAATCGTACCCACGTTAGTTTTGTGTCTAAACGAAGTCAAGTGGCGCTCATCGATGTCTGAGGACAGCGAAAAGGGCCCCGCGGTGGGGGCCCTTTCGCGGCGGAGCCGCTACCGCGCGCGCCGCGCCAGCAGGACGGCCGTCGAGCCGACGGCGACCAGCGCCACGCCCGCGAGCACGGTCAGCACCACGTCCGGGCCGGTGATCGGCAGCGTGGGCACGTCGTTCTTCGGCGGTGCCGCGACCGCGGAGGTGGTCGCCGACGGTGCCGGCGACGCGGTGCCGGACGGTGCCGGCGAGGCCGGCGCGTCCCGCTCGGCGATCCACTGCGCCACGTCCCGCGGCGTGCCGACCGCCTCGGTGAACGGCGGCAGGTAGCCCTCGGTCTGGCCGGCCAGGTTCGGGTGCAGGATGGTGCCGTCGGACTGGCCCTCGAAGCCGACCACCCACGGCGCGGCCGAGCAGATCTCATGACCGGCGAACGCGTCCTCGACGTTCACGTAGGCCACACCGGCCAGCTTCGCCTGCGCGGCCAGCACCGCGTTCAGCCCGCCCATCACGCGGTTGCCCAGTGCCCGGATCTCCGCCGGGATGTCGGCGCCGGCGCAGGTGCCGGTCGGCGAGAACGGCTGCGGGTAGCCGGTGAGCACGACCTTCGCCTTCGGCGCCTTCTCCTTGACCGTGGTCAGCACGGTGCCGACCGCGGCCGGCAGCGTGGTCTGCAGTGCGGTCGTGATCGCGGCCTGCGCCGCCGCGCAGTCCGTCTCCCGGCCCGGCGTCATGCACGCCACGAACGCGCCGGTCACGCCCAGGTCGTTGGCGCCGGCCGTGATGCTGACCAGATCGGTCTCACCGGTCACCGCGGCGGCCGCGGCGAGCACGTCGGAGGTCTTGCCGCCGCTGCAGGTGGCGACCGTCAGCCGGACCTGCTTCGCGTCCGTGCCGGTCCACAGGCGGGGGTAGGCGCCCGCCGAGTTCCGGCAGGGGTCGAGCGGCGCCCCGGCGCCCACACCCGCCGCGTACGAGTCACCGAGCGCCACGTAGTCCACCGTGGGCGGTGCGGCGGCGGCCTGAGCCGGCGCGCCGAACCCCACCGTGGCCAGGAGCGCGACCGACACGGCCGCGGCACCGCGAAGAACACCGGACAAAGACAAGACCATCTCCTCAACACCATGCGGGGGTACGCCGTCGAGCAGGCTGACATGCTTCGATAGCCCAAGGGAAGCCCAAGTGATGTTCATTCTCGATTCATCTCGGACACGAGATCCCGCCGCCCACGAGAGCGCCCCGCCGGCCGTGTGGCCGGCGGGGCGCTCCCCGTTGTTCCTACCGCTTACTTCACCGTGATGAAGGCGTTCTGCCAGCGGACCTTGCCGTCCTTGTCCCAGCCGCCGGCCAGGGCGCGCTTGCCGCCCTTGGTGGCGTTCGCCGGGATCTGGATGGCCGAGGCGAACGTGCCGTCCGCCTTCGCGGTCGCGCCGCCGACCCGGACCTTCGAGCTGCCCGAGTACAGGTACACCCAGACCGACTCGCCCGGCTTCCAGCCGTAGCCGGAGATGGTGGTCCGCGAGTTGCGGTACAGGACGTACCCGCCGCTGCTCGACAGGCCGCCACCGGCGGGCGAGGTCGCCGGCCAGACGATGGCCGGCAGGGCGGCGTCCGGCGTACCGGTGACCCCCGTGGACCAGTCGCCGTTGACCGCACCGTTGACCGCGCGGACCGTGACCGTGTACTGCGTGCCGCCCATCAGGCCGCGGATGGTGCAGACCTTGTTCTCGGCACCGGTCGCGGCGCACCAGAACGACGTCCCACCGGCGACGGCCATCGCCTGGTACTTGGTGGCACCGGTCACGCCGTTCCACTCGACCCGCAGGCCCTGGGCGACGTTGGTGACCTTGACGTCGGCCGGGATGCCCGGCTTGCCGCCCGGCACCGTGCCGGGACCGTCGACGGTCACCTCGGAGCTGCCCGCGGCAGCGGTGTTCGCCCAGATCGTGTACTTCGTGCCCGCGGCCGGGGCGTCGAAGGTGCACTCCAGCGGCGTGGCCGAGGCCAGGATCTCGCAGGAGTTGCCGGCCGGCGCCGACTTCACCGTGTAGCTGGTGATGGCGAGCGCGGTGCTGGCCGGCGCCTTCCAGGAGACCTTGACCTTGCCGCCCTCGATCGCCTCGGCCTTGGCGTCGGTGACCGGTCCGGGCGGACCGGCGACCACGGCGCTGCTGCTCACGGTCTTGGAGTCGTCGTTACCGGCGACACCCAGCGACTTGATGGCGAACGTGTAGCTGGTGCCACTGGTCAGACCGTTGACGGTGCAGCTGACCACGTCGTCCGTGGAGACGTAGGCGGCGGTGCAGGTCTTGCCGTCCGGCGCCGAGGTGACCGTGTAGGACGCGATGCCCGCGCCCAGGTCGGACGGCCGGCGGAAGCTGACCTTGACCGCACCCGGACCGGACGGCGTGGCGCCGGCCAGGTACGGGATGCCCGGAGCACCGGTCGCCGAGGTGACCTTCTCGCTGTCCGAGTAGTAGTCCGTGTCGACGGAGAGCGCGCGCACCCAGTAGGAGCGGGTACCCGGCGCACCGATGATGTCGAACTCACACTCGGTCGACGTGGCGGTCACACCGGTCAACTTGTTGCAGTCGGCCGAGATGTCGCCGTCCGCGCTGTTGTACACGCGCAGCGAGTGCACCGGCACCTGGTTGCCGGTCGGCAGCGCCCAGGTGACCTTCACCGTGTCGGTGTCGACCGGCTCGACCTTGACCCCGGTCGGGGCGGCCGGACGGCCGACCACGTCGTAGGAGTCGGTGTAGGACGTGGTGGTCGCACCGATGATGCCACCCAGCGCCTTGACCTTGAACTTGTAGCTCCGGCCGGCCTCGAGACCGGTGATGCCACAGCTCATCGTCGTGATGTTCTGGCAGGTGTCGGTCACCGACTTGACGCTCGGCGACGCCTCCACCGAGTACACCGGCGTCGGCGAGCCCTTCTGCGCGGTCGGGTTGTTGGCCGGCGCGGTCCACTTCAGCAGGATCGCGGTGCCGGTCATCAGCTCGGGAGCCGAGATGACGGGCATCGACGGCGAGCCACCGTAGTAGGTGGTGGCCGCCGCGTCCGAGCCGCCGACCGAGTTGTTCGCGACGACGCGCACGGTGTACTGCTTACCGTCCACGAGGCCGGTCACCGGGCAACTGGTCGTCACGTTGCCGCACGAGTAGACCGGGTCGGTCGTGAGCAGGTCCGCCGTGGTCTCGGCGACCGTGACGGTGTAGTCCACCACCGGTCCGCCCGCGGTGGCGGGCGTCCACATGACCTCGCCGTCGTGCGTTCCGGGCGGGCCACCGGTCACGTCCGTGGTCGCGTTCACGATCACGTCGAGCGGCGCACCCGGCCGGCCCGGCGTGATGGCGCCGGACGCGGTTGAGGACGTGATGCCGGTGTCACCGCCACCGATCGCGTTGACCCAGAACTTGTACGACTTGGCCGGGTCGAGACCCTCGATCACGCACGTCGTGCCCGAGGTGGCGCAGCCGGGGCTTCCCGGCGTGGTGGTCACCGTGTAGGACGCCGCACCGGCCGCGGCGGTCCACGACAGGTCCACCTTGCCGGAGCCGGTGACCGTCGGGTAACCCATGGTCCAGGTCGGCTTGTCCGGCGGGCCGGGCGTCGCCGTGGTGGAGGCGCTCGCCGAGGTGCCCTTCGACGTCTCCTCGGCGGTCTCGTAACCGGCGACCGTCACGGAGACCGTCTTGCGGGGCTCGAGGCCACCGATGAGGCAGCTGGTCGTGGTTACGTTACAGGTGGCCGTGTCACCGTCGGTGTCCGTCGCGGTGGCGATGTAGTGGTGGACCGTCGCGCCCGGGATCGCGTTCCACGTGACCCAGACCGACTCCTGCTTCGGCGTGACGGTCACCCCGGTCGGGGCGGCCAGCGCCGCGGCGGCCGGGGCCGCCAGCAGGGTTGTAGAGAGAGCACCCGCGAAGGCCACAGCGCCGAGACGGGCGCTCAAACCTTCCCGTGGTGCCCAGCGTGAGCGCGTTGCGCGCTCGCCGCCATGGACTATCGACATTCTTTCTACCCCCGTGTGGGTGCGGCCGGCACCTGAGTTGACCGGCGGAGACTCTCCGTAAGGTAAGCCAGCACAGAGGGTGATTGTTGGCGTTTCGCGCATATCGGTCGTGACTTGCGCTGCCGAGTCCCGATTTGGTCACATCACGACCGTTCCGGCCCGCTTCTACCAAGCGGTCCGGCCACCATCGACGACAACGTTCGCACCGGTCACATACGTCGATCGTGGCGAGGCCAGGAACATCAGCGCGGTGGCCAGCTCCGCCGGCTCCCCCACCCGCCCCAGCGGCGTCTGTGCGCCCAGCCGTCCCACCAGACCCGGCTCCGCGCCCGGGCCGGGGAACGCGCCGGGGGTCAGCGTGTTCACCCGCACGCCCAGCGGGCCCAGCTCCGCCGCCGCGTACCGGGCCAGTTGCCGCACACCGGCCTTGACCGCGCCGTAGTAGGGCGGATTCCCGGCCGCCGGGTCGTCGTAGACCGGGCGCGGGCTGACCAGGCCGTACATGGAGGACACCGCGATCACCGACGGCGAGCCGTCCACCGCGGCCTCGCACAGCAGGTCCCGCGTCGCGGACAGCAGCCGCTGGAACGCGATCAGCGCCAGATCCGCCGCCTCCGCGTAGTCTCCCGGGGAGGCGGTGGCCAGTGACCCGGCCCGGCCCACGTGTGCCGCATGTACCAGCACGTCCAGCCGCCCTGTGCTGTCACGAACCGCCTCGCCGAGCGACGCCACGGCGGCGTCCGAGGTCACGTCGCAGGCGAACGGCCGGGTGCCGTCCACGGAACCCCCGGACCGGGACACCGCCCACACCGTCGCACCGGCCCCGGCCAGCACGGACGCGAACGTCCGGCCGAGCCGCCCGGTCGCGCCGGTCACCACGGCGGTGCGCCCCTCCAGGCCGAAGAGATCGGTGAGGTCGACCGGAGCGCTCATGGGGTCCACCGGCTGGGGTCCAGCAACTCCAGCGGTACGTGCGGCAGCACCGACAGCACGTGCGCGCGCTCCGCCTCGGACAGCGGCGACCGGGAGGCCAGCGCCGCGTTCGCCCGCACCTGCGCCTCGGTGTCCGCGCCCACCACCACGGACGTCACCCACGGCAGCCCCAGCACGTACGCCATGCACAGGTCCGCCCGGTCCGCGCGGCCCAGCTCCAGCGCGACCCGGTCCAGCGTGTCCACCACCGTGTTCCGCACGGCCGGGTCCAGGTGCGGCCAGCGCACCATCCGGCCCGCCGCCAGCAGTCCCTGCAGGTAGACGCTGCGCACGGTCACCACCAGGTCCGGCCGCTCCGCGAGCAGGTCCGCGAGGTCGGCCGCGAGCCACCGCCGGTCCAGCACGTTGCACGGCAGCTGCACGTAGCCGAGCCCGGGCAGGCGCAGCACCGCGCGCAGCTCGGCCGGCGACTGCACGCTCACGCCGACGCGTTCGGCGAGCCCGCTCTCCGCGTACCGGCGAAGGGTCTTCCAGGCGGCGCCGCCGACCGCGAGCGCGTCCGCGGCCCGGTGCAGCAGGATGGTCAGCGGTTCACCGAGATGCTCGGCGCTGCGGGCCACGCTGGCGGTGACCGCGTTCGCCAGCGACGACTCGCCGCTGGCGACCGCGCCGAGCGGCGCGACCTTGGTGATCGTGCGCAGGCCGGAGCCGGACTCGCCGATCCGGCGCTCACTCTCGCCGTACGCGCGGGCCGTGTCCACGTGGGTGACGCCGCAGTCCGCCGCGGTCCGCAGCAGTGCGGCCGCGGCCGCGTCGGAGGGGCCGCCGGTGGTGTTCGCGATGCCGTAGGCGCCGTCGAGCTGGGCGCCGCCGAGCACGAGCGCCGATTGCCGATAGCCGCCCCGGTCTCGCACGGGCAGCGCTGCGCGCAGGTCCGTCATGCAGTGCCCAACGGTGAAGTCACCGAACAGGTGCGCGGCGCGTTGGGCACTGCGGAAACGTCGCCGTCGAGCCCCGGGAGCGCTGGGCCTGCCCATGCATCACGCGAACTACTACTACGGGCATGCACACGTGCTCGCCCGGTACTGCGGCCTCGCCGATCCGACGCACCCACCGCGGATGCTGGGTTACCTGCAGCACGGCTGGAACATCGGGGACGGGCTGGCGCCGGGCGTGCCGTTCGTGGACGGCAGCCCGCTGTTCGTCTGGTCCGAGGAGACCCGCCGCCGCGCGGTGTCGCAGGGCCGCCGCAACGTGGTCGCGATCGGGTCGCCGTTCGCCTACCTGCACGAGCTCGAACCCGCCACCGGCGAGGAACGGGAGGGCACGATCTTCTACCCGTTCCACGGCTGGGAGGGGCAGCAGGTGATGGGCGACCACCAGCGCCTGATCGACGAGGTGCGGTCCGTCGAGGAGGGCCCGGTCACGGTCTGTCTGTACTGGAACGAGCACCGCGTCCGCGCGATCCGCAAGCTCTACGAACGCGCCGGATTCCGGGTCATCTGCCACGGATACCGCGGCTTCTGGTGGCGCGACCACGACCGGGAGTTCCTGATCCGGCAGCTCGGCGAGCTGCGCCGGCACCGCCGGGTGGTGTCCAACCGGCTGTGCTCCGCGATCTGGTACGGCCTGCTCACCGGCGCGGACGCGGCCGTCTACGGCGACCCGATGGTGCTGGAGGACGGCGACCTGACGTTCGGCGGCGAGCCCCGGCTGCGCCGCCAGTGGCCCGAGGTCTACGGCTACACCACCGACCGTGAATCCTGCCGAGCCCTGGCCCGCCGGGAACTCGGCGCCGACAACCTGGCCCGGCCGGCGGAGCTGAGGAGCGTGCTCGGCTGGGCGGAGCCCCTGGAGAGGTGCGCCTGATGTTCGACCGCCCCGCCGCTCTACTGCCCGAGCCGGCCCACGCGGCCCCGGAGCCGCCGATCCCCGGCCAGATCAACCCGGCCGCGGCCGCGCTGGCGAACCTGTCCCGGATCGGCGGCGAGATGTTCGCCTGGTCCGACCCGGCGCACGGCTGCGGTGGCGCGCTCCGGCACCTACTGCGCACGCTGGTGCCGGCGCCCGGCGCGCACGTGCTGGTCGCCGGCCCGCACCACGACGAGCTGATCACCCTGCTGCACGACGCGGGCGCGACCGTGACGTGCCTGGTCCGCTCGCTGGGCGACGCGGAGGCGCTGGCACTGCGGTTTCCCGCGGCCGGCGTGCTCTGCGGTGACGCGGCCCGCCTCGATCCGAGCACTCGGTACGACCTCGTGATCTGCCTGGACGGCCTGGAGCGGCTGAACTCCACCGAGGGCACACCGCGCACCGACGACGAACTGCTGGCCACGCTCGCGAAGGCGGTCGCGCCGGACGGCACGCTGGTGCTCCGGCACGAGAACCCGCTCGGCGTGCACACGGCCGTGGAGCTGGACCCGGGCGCCCGCGAGCGCGACGACTCGGCCTGGTACCCCCCGGGCTCGGCCGCGGACCGGCCGGCCTCGCTTGCCGAGCTGACCACCCGCCTGGCCATCTTCGGGCTGCACTCCACCGCCGGCTACGCCGCGTTCCCGACGCCCGCGAACCCCACGGTACTCGTCGGCCCCGGCCTGCTGGGCGAGGCCGGCGCGCCGCTGCGCGGGCCGTTGCAGGCCGTGCTGGCCCGCGCGTTCACCGACGCCTACCGGGACCGGCCGGTGCTCAGCGACCCACGCCGGATGGCCGGCCGGGTGCTGCGCGCGGGCGCGGAGGCGGTGCTCGCCCCGGCGTGGGTGACCGTGTCCCGCGCATCCGGTGAGGTGCCGTCGCACGCGCTGCTGGCCGGCGACACGGACGGGCCGCACGCCTACACGCTGACGCCCGCGGACTGGGGCGCGACCGCGACCACGCTGGTCCCGGCGGACGAGTCGGCGGCCCGCGGCGGCCTGCGCCGGGTGAACGGCTCCTTCCCCGTACCCGCCGGGGTGATTCTGGAGGAACGGCTGCTCGGGCTGTGCGCACGCGCCGACCTGAGCGGCTTGCGCACCGAACTGCGACGGCTCGCGGCCTGGCTGGACGGCCACGCCCGGGAGGGCTGGGTGACCGGCCCGATGGCCCTGGCCGACGCCGGCGAGCTGCTGGACGACGGCACCCGGCTCGGCCTGGCCCCGCCGCGCTGGGCGCCGGACGAGCCGATCGCGGTGGACACGGTGCTGACCCGGGTGGCGTGGCGGTTCGCCGCGCGGCTGATCACCTCCGGCCAGCCGCACCCATGGCCGATCACCAGCAGCGCCGTCGACCTGGCCGGGCTGCTGCTCGGCATGATCGACCGCCCGCTCCGCGAGGAGTCGCTGCGCGCCGCGATCGCGATCGAACTCGACCTGTCCGGCCTGCCGCTCCCGGAACGCGACGGCCGGCGACGCGAACTGCTCGCGCTCGCGCCCGGCGCCGCCACGATCGACGTGCCCGGCTACCGCGAGCTGGCCGAGGCGCTGTGGCGCCAGCGCTATCAGGTCAGCCACCTGCTGGCCCAGATGGAGTGGACCGAGCAGATCATCCGCTCGCGTGACCTACACCTGTCCAAGATGGACTGGGAGATCCAGCTCTACCGCCGGTCCTGGCCGGGCCGCTTCCTGATGGTCGCGCGCAGCGGCTACAAACTGGTCCGCAGCGACACCCGCAAGCTCTCCAGGAGGATCAGCAAACGCCGCGCCGCCGCCCGCCGCGCCAAGCGCGACCCCAACTTCCCCCAGCCCGGCGACGTCATCTGACCCGCCCGCCAGGGCTGATTCCCACCATCGGGAGTTCGCCCTGGCCTACCCTTTCGAACTTCTTCAAACCGATCTTCCCGCTCCCGGCCGGGTACAGCCCGCATGCTCCCGCGGGCAAACCGCGCGGCGGCCTCCGCCGCCGCTCCGGTCGCCGCGGCGGAGCCAGTCCCGCCGCCGGTCACCGAACCCCCGCAACCCTCGCCGCCGCCCCTTCCCGGCCGCGCCGGCGGACGATCTCACCCAGAACCTTTGCTCTGCTTACCTGGCTCAACCTTGCGCTTCGACGCCCCCTCACGCCCGCCACCGAACAGCTTCCGCACACACCCACTTTGCTCTGCTTACCGGGCTCAACGTTGCGCCCCATGCCCGCTATCGGACGTCGGGGCCGACCGTCGGCGGAGGGCATCGGGCGGCCGGGGCCGCCTGACGCGGTTCGCTCTCTGACCTGCCGAGACGAGCGTTTCAGGCGCAAGGTTGAGCCGGGTAAGCAGAGCAAAAAACGGCGGAGAGAGTCGTTGGCACGGCACGGGGAAGCGGGGCGAAACGGGCTTATCGCATCAGCAAGGGAAGGGCAGTCAGGGGCGGATCGTGGTGCGGGTGGTGAACTCCTCCAGGAGGTCGTGGCCGTCCCAGACCGGGGCGAAGGCGAGGGCCTGCCCGAACGGGACGATGCGGTCCAGGCCGCGCCCCGGGACCGCCGTTACCAGCGCGCGCAGTTCCGCGCCGGAGAAGCCGAAGTGGCTCAGCGTCTGATCGCGCGGCGTGATCAGTGGGGCCAGATCGGTCAGGTCGTCCAGCCGGGCGACCGCGACCACGCCGGTGCCGAGCCAGCCGCGGGGCGGCTCGGCGCCGTCCGTGAGGTGCAGCCAGGTCAGCTCGTTGCTGGGGAAGCGGACACCGGCGGCACGGCCGTCGGCGGCCAGGCCGTAGGTGCGAACCCGCTTCTCGACGGCCATCGCGGCGTCGACCGTCCAGCCGCGCCGGTGCACGGCGTCGGCGAGCTCCCGGCGGAAGCCGTCGAGCGCCTTCTCCGCGTCGGCCGGCGCGCCGATCACGTAGAGCGTGCGCGGGGACGAGCAGGCGGCCTGGTCGAACCAGTAGACGTCGTTCGCGTAGCCGTCCGCGGCGGCGCGCCGGGCGTCGCCCGCGGCGGCCAGCCAGCCGGGCGCGGACAGCACCGCGAACGAGGAGCGGTCCGGGAAGGTCAGGTCGCGGGCGAGCGGGCTGAGCGGGTGGCGGCGCAGCTCGGTCACGCTGGCGTCGCCGCCCCAGAGCACCCGCAGGTCACAGGCGGCGGAGAGGTCCGCGGTGATCGCGTCGTCCCGGCCGTAGGAGACCATCCGCTGGGTGCGCGCGATCACCGGGTCGGCGTCGGCGAGCGCGTCGTTCAGCGCGGCGAGCACGACGTCGGCGGCGCCGGCGGAGCGGCTGGAGAGGCGGACCACGTTGCGGTTGCCGGCGAGCGCGCTCAGCGCCCAGGAGTAGACGAACACGGTGTCCACGTTGGCCGGTGGCACGTGGAAGACCAGGCCGCGCGGGCGGCGTACCGTGTGCGGATCCTGTTCTTGAAGGCGGGCGGCGGTCCGGGCCAGTTCGGCGCGGCGCAGGAAGAAGCCGAGCGAGCCCAGCTCCGGGTGGGCGCGCGCGACGGACGGCGCGAGCAGCCGGGCGGAGAGCGCGCCGAGGAACGCGACCACGCGCGGGTCACCGGCGGTCAGCGGATCCGTGGCGGGCAGCAGGCCGGTGGCGGCGGCCGGGAAACGGACGATCACAGTGCGGCCCTCCCCTGCGCGGGTACGGCGTAGACGTCGCTGCAGCCGCGCGCCTCGGCCCTCGGCAGCCGGCCGAGCACCTCGAACCGTTTGCCGGGCCAGGCCCCGTCGTCGACGCCGTGCACCACGCCGAGATCCTCGGTGAGCAGCACATTCCCCGGGTACGACGTGGGCAGCGTGCTGACCAGCTCGATCAGGCCCGGAGTGCCGGCCGGCTGCTCGGCCCAGGTGCGCGGGTCCCGGATGATCACGTCGGCGAAGTCCGGGCAGTAGAGCCCGCCGCCGTCCGGTCCCTCCAGGAACACCGTGCCGATCTGCTCGACCATGCCGTAGAAGTTGTGGATCCGCCGCAGGCCGGTGTCCGTGGTGAACCGCGCGCGGAACGCGGCCGGCGAGACCGCCTGGTCCTGCAGCTTCTTCCACCCTCCGGAGTGGACGAGCACGCCGTTGCTGAGGTCCCAGCCGCGGTCGCGGGCCAGCTCGTAGAGGTGCAGCCAGACCATGAAGGTGAATCCGAAGATCAGGAAGGGCCGTTCGCCGTGCTTGCGGAGGAACGCCTCGATGGTGTCCGGGTCGGCCACGCCGTCCGCGTCCAGCGCCCACGCGTGGTCCCGGCCGAAGCCCATCATGCCGAGCACGCCGGCGCCGCGCGCGGAGAACGTGCGCCGGTCGGCCAGGATCGCGCGCGTGTCGACCAGCAGCATCGGCAGCCGGTGCGGGCCGAGCACGGTCTGCATGGTGCGGGACAGCATGCGGCTCTGCGCGGCCGCGGCGTGCTGGTCCAGGAAGATCCGGCTCGGCGTTCCGGTGGTCCCGCTGCTGGTCAGCGTCTTGAAGACGGCCGCGTCCGGGATGCTCTTCAGCGCGTGCGTCTTGAACATCCGCACCGGCAGCCAGGGCAGTTCCTCGAGCGTGCCGTAGTCCCGGCCGGCGCCGTGCCCGATCGCGTCCATGATCTGGCGGTACGGCGGGCAGCCGGCCCGGTGCGCCACCAGCCGTTCGGCGATCTCCGGCAGCAGCCGTTCCTCCTTGGCCGGCTGCGCCAGCCGGAAGACCTCCGGCGCGCCCAGGGTGTCGGTCGGCACGCGGTCACCCCCGTCTCTGAAGCTCGTTGACCCTCGGGGCCGCACGTCGGACGGCCCCCGGAGTTGAACGAGAGCGGGAGCGGCACGGATGCGGATCGTCGGAATCGTCCAGGCCCGGATGGGCTCCGAGCGGCTGCCGGGCAAGGTGCTGCGGCCGCTCGGGGACCGCAGCGTGCTCGCCTGGGTGATCCGGGCCGCGCGCGCGGCCGGCTGCCTCGACGACCTGATCGTGGCGACCAGCGACCGTCCCGAGGACGCGGCCGTCGCCGCCGAGTGCGATCACCTGGGGGTACGGGTGTTCCGCGGCCCGGCCGAGGACGTACTGACCCGGTTCGTGGGCGCGCTGTCCGGCGTGCTGCCGGCGCAGGGCCGGGGGTTCGACGCGGTGATGCGGTTCAACGCGGACTGCCCGCTGCTCGACCCGGAGGTGATCCGCACCGCGGTCCGGCACTTCACCGCCTCGCCCGGCCTGGACTATCTGAGCACGTCGCTGCACCGGGTGCTGCCGCTCGGCACGGACGTGGAAATCGTCTCGGTGGACGCGCTGCGCCGCGCGGACCGGCTCGCCACCGGGTTCCACCGCACGCACGTGACCTCGTACGTGTACACCCATCCGGAGGATTTCACGGTCACCGGCATCGCGCTGCCGCCGGACCGCTCCGGGCTGCGCGTCACGCTGGACACGATCGAGGACTGGCGGCTGATCGAGGCGGTGGTGGCCCATTTCGGTGACCGGATCGTCGGGGTGGGCGAGCTGTCCGCCTGGCTGGACGCGAACCCGGACGTGCGCGCGCTCAACGGCGAGGTCCGGCAGAAGGCGCTGGCCGACCGGTGATCGCGGTCGGCCTGCGCTGCGACGCGGGCGTGACGATGGGCGCCGGCCACCTGGTCCGCTGCCTGGCGCTCGCGGAGGAGCTGCTCGCGCGCGGCTGCCGGGTGGCCCTGCTCGGCGACGTCGGCTCGGTGTCGTGGACCGCACGGGAGATCGACCGGCTCGGCCTGCCGGTGGTCGCGGCACCGCCGTCGCCCGAGGCGCTGGCGCTGACCGCGCGGCGGCTCGGACTGGACGCCGTGGTGATCGACTCGTACGTGACGGACCCGGGCTGCGCGGCCGCGCTGCGGGCCGGCGGGGTCACCGTGCTGGCGATCGTCGACGGCGATCCGCGCGGCCAGGACGCCGATCTCTACCTGGACCAGAACCTCGGGGCCGAGCTGGTCGCGCCGCCGCTGCCGCCGGGCGCGATCCGGCTGGCCGGGTTGCCGTACGTGCTGCTCCGCGACTCGGTCCGGTCCCGCCGTCCGTCGCGGCCCCGCCCGCCGTCCGCGCCGGGCGCGCCGTCGGTGGTCTGCTTCTTCGGCGGGACCGACCCGGCCGGCGCGGCACCGGTGCTGGCCGGGATGCTGGCCGCGACCGGCGTGCCGCTGGACGCGATCGTGGTCTCCCCGGTCCCGGCCGAGATCCCGGTCACGCCCGGCCAGCGGTTCCGGTGCGTGCCGAACACGCCGGACCTGCCCGAGCTGCTCGACGGCGCCGACCTGGTGGTGAGCGCGGCCGGCACGTCCACCTGGGAGCTGCTCTGCCTCGGCGTCTGCCCCGCGCTGGTCATGGTCGCGGACAACCAGCGCCTCGGGTACGACGCGATGCTGGCCCGCGGCCTCGGCTTCGGCCTGGGCGCGGTCGCGGACCTGCCGTCCCCGGCCGCGATCTCGACGCTGCGGGAGGCGCTGACGTCACCGTCGCGCCGCCACGAGCTGGCCGCCCGCGGCTGGTCCGAGATCGACGGTGACGGCCGTGTCCGGGCCGCGGACGCGCTGCTCGCAATGACCGGCTCCCGCTAGGACTGAGCCCGGCCTCGCGCCCGCTTTGCTCTGCTTACCTGAACAAAACGCCCACGTGACTTTCCGGGCGTATCACCCGAGTCACCCGGCCGCAGGTACCCCCCGATGGGCTTGAATGTCAGGCGCGGGCGCCGAGGGCCTGGTTGACCGCGCGGCCGAGGGCGGCGATGACCAGCGAGACGCTGGGGCGGATGGTGGACTCCTCCATGCTGACGCCGCCGCCGAAACCGGCCCCGGTGGCGATCTCCTCCAGGCGCTTGTGCGCGCGCTGCAGGGCCTCACTGTCCAGGCCGAGCGCGGGCTCCATGCGGGTGGCGGCGAGCAGCGTGGCCAGCGCGGCGGTGCGCTCGTCCGGGAGGGACCGGCCGGTCAGCGCCTCGGCGAGGCGGGCACGGATGTCCTGCTCGTGGCTGTGATCGGCGGTCGGGTAGCGGTGCAGGTGGATCACGCCACCCATGGCGGTCTCGTCCACGTCGCGCACCACGCCGCGCTCGACCAGGTCGGCCAGCACCCGGTCGCGCAGGCCGTGCCGGAGGCGCTGCAGCCAGGACGCGGACGTGTGCGGCGTGTCCGAGTCGATCTTCGCGAGGACCGCGTCCAGGATCGGGTCGCCGACCGGCGCGTTGTCCTTCACCACCAGCGAGTCACCCGACATGGTCAGACGGCCCACCAGCGCCAGCTCCACCAGGACCGCCGCGGCCATGCCGAGGTCGAGCGCGATCCGCGACCCGATGGCGCGTCCGGACTTGTCGTCATACGCCAGGACCAGCAATTCCTCGGGCAACGTAATGGGAGCCATGGCCATGACCATAGTGGCCGCCCCCAAGAGCGCGGTAGGGGCTGGTTAGGGTGGAGCCGGTGCAGGCCATCATCGCCACGCTGGGCTACGTATACTCCGCCGACCGGCGGGAAATCCTCATGATCAGGCGGGACGCGCGCCCGGACGACGTGCACTTCGGCAAGTGCAACGGGCTCGGCGGCAAGCTCGAGGCCGGCGAGGACGTGGTGTCCGGAATGCGACGCGAGATTCTGGAGGAGGCCGGCCTCACCTGCGACGCGCTGGACCTGGCCGGGACGATCTCGTGGCCCGGGTTCGGTCGCGACGGGGCGAACTGGTTCGGCTTCGTCTTCCGGATCACCGAGTGGTCCGGCACGCCGCTGACGTCGAACCCGGAGGGCACGCTGGCCTGGACGCCGATCGAGGACGTGCTGGCCGGCGCGGTGCCGATGTGGGAGAGCGACCGGCACTTCCTGCCGCTGGTGTTCGCCGAGAACCCACGGGTCTTCCACGGCGTCATGCCGTTCGCCGCGGGCCGGGCGCTGTCCTGGGGCTACTCCGAGATCTGAACCGCGATCCAGGCGTCCCATGTCGCTGGAGCGATGCGGGGGACGCCTGGATCGCGGATGGAGCGTGGACCGATCAGAAACGGGGCATGCCGCCGAACTGGCGGTCGCCTGCGTCACCGAGGCCCGGCACGATGAACCTGTGCTCGTTGAGTTTCTCGTCGATCGACGCGGTGACCAGGCGCAACGGCAGGCCGGAGGCACGCAGGCGGTCGATGCCGGGCGGGGCCGCCAGCACGCACACGACGATGATGTCGGTGCAGCCGCGGTCGGTCAGCAGGCGGCAGCAGTGCTCCAGCGAGCCGCCGGTGGCCAGCATCGGGTCGAGGACCAGCACCGGGTGGCCGGTCAGGTCGACCGGGAGCGACTCCATGTACGCCCGGGGCTCGAACGTCACCTCGTCGCGCGCCAGGCCGACGAAGCCCATGGACGACTCGGGCAGCAGCGCGAGCGCGGAGTCGGCCATGCCCAGCCCGGCGCGGAGCACCGGCACGATCAGCGGCGGTTTCGCCAGGCGGGTGCCGGACGTGGGCGCGACCGGCGTCTCCACCGGGAACCGCTCGACGTCGAACGTGCGCGCGGCCTCGTACACGAGCATGGTGGTGAGCTCGGTGAGCGCCGCGCGGAACGCGGCCGAGTCGGTGCGCGCGTCGCGCATCGCGGTCAGCCGGGACTGGGCAAGGGGATGATCAACGACGTGTACGTCCACGGTCGTTCAACCTACCGGCAGCGGCGGACGCGAACGAGTAGACCTCACACATCGTCTCCGCGTACGCCGCCGGCGTGTGCCGTGCGGCCTGCGCGGCGGCGGCCTCGCCGACCTCGCGCGCCCGCTTCGGGTCGGCCAGCAGGTCCAGCACCGCGCCGGCGAAGTGCTCCGGCTCCGGGCGGGCGAGCACGGCGGCACCGCCGAGCGGCCCCTGCCCGTGCAGCACCTCGTCGCACATCACCGCGGGCACCCCGGCCAGCGCGGCCTCCTGCAGCACCAGCGCCTGGGTGTCGGACAGTGACGGGAAGACGAACGCTTCGGCCGCACCGTACGCGGCCGCGACCACGTGCGACGGCTGCTCGCCGGCGACCGTGATCCGGGCCGCCGCCTCCGGGCCCGCCGCGTCGATCAGCGCGGCCAGCCAGCGGCGCTCGAAGACCGCGCCGACCAGCACCAGCCGGGCGTGCGGGTCGCGCGCCGCGATCCGGCCGAAGCTCTCGACCAGCAGGTCGACGCCCTTCTCGCGGTTGACCCGGCCGACGAAGAGCAGCACCCGGTCGGTCTCCGCGATGCCGTGCTCGGCGCGGAACGCCGCGACCGCCTCCGGCGTCGTGGGCCGCGCGGCCACGCCGGTCGGGACCAGGAAGATCCGCTCGTCCGGCACCGGCAGCGTGATCCGGTTGAGCGCGGCGCGGGTCGGCACGATCACCGCGTCCGCGTCGCCGAGCAGCAGCCGGTTGTAGTTGTTGATCGCCTCGTGCCGGCTGCTGACCCGGTCCGGGGCGACCCGGGACGGTCGGCGCCCGGTGGCGCGGCGGGCCACGCTGGCGGCCCGGCCGGCCACCAGGCGGGTGCGCGCGGCGGCGTTGCGGGCGTAGCGGACCGCGCGCGGGCCGGTGACCGGGAGCAGGTGCGAGTCGCGCACCGGCACGCCGAGGCGGCGCGCGTAGAGCTTGGTGATCGCGTTCAGCGCGCTGGCCGGGACCCGGTACGCGTCCACGTACGCGTGCAGGTCGGTGTGGTAGGTGTGGATCATCGGGATCCCGAGCTTGCGCGCCGCGACCACGCCGAGCAGCCCGATCGTCCCGGGCGTGTGCACGTGGACGATGTCCGGCCGGAACGCCTCGATCTGGTCCAGGGTGGCGTTGGCCCCGGTCTCGCGGAGCAGCCACGGCGACAGTCGCAGGTTTGCCACGCCGCAGGGAAGGGCACGTAGCGTCAGCAGACCGTCCTCGGCCACCTGGTCGGGGTGCCGGGGCACGATGGTCATGCCGGGGTGGCCCTGCTCGGCGAGCGCGGTGGTGAGCGTCCGGATGGACGTGATCACTCCGTCGCGGCGGGGCAGGTACGTATCGGAGAAGTGCACTACTCGCACAGCGAGAGACAATCGGAGCCGTCGGTCAACGTCAAGTGTCAATTACCTCTCAGAACGATGAAGAGTGCCCATCCGGCCGTGATTGATCATGAAACGTGAGATCTGCGTAGACTCCGTGTCATGACGGTTTCACCGACTGCCCTGGCGGACGTGGCCCGCTCGGAGGCCAGCCTGCGGGCGTTCCTGCACGGTCTCCCGGGCGTGGACAGGGTCGGTGCCGACCAGCGTGCGGCCACGCTCGGCACCCGTTCGATCAAGACCTCCGCCAAGGCGTGGGCGATCGATCTCGCCACCCGTATGGTGGATCTCACGACGCTGGAGGGTGCGGACACCCCCGGCAAGGTACGCAATCTGTGCCAGAAGGCGTTGCACCCGGGCCACGGCGCGCCGCGAGTCGCCGCGGTCTGCGTCTACCCCGCGATGGTGCCGGTCGCGCACGAGGTGCTGCGCGGCACCGGCGTGCACCTGGCCAGCGTGGCGACCGCGTTCCCGTCCGGTCAGGTCCCGCTGAGCGTGCGGCTGGCCGACACCCGGGCCGCGGTCGAGGCCGGCGCCGACGAGATCGACATGGTGATCAACCGGGGCGCGTTCCTGTCCGGCCGCTACACCGAGGTCTTCGAGGAGATCGTCGCGGTCAAGGAGGCGTGCGGCGACGCGCACCTGAAGGTGATCCTGGAGACCGGCGAGCTGGTCACCTACGACAGCGTGCGCCGGGCGTCCTGGCTTGCCATGCTGGCCGGCGGCGACTTCATCAAGACCTCCACCGGCAAGGTCCCGGTCGCGGCCACGCCGCCGGTCACGATGATCATGCTGGAGGCGGTCCGTGACTTTCTCGCGCAGACCGGCCGCAAGGTGGGCGTGAAGCCGGCCGGCGGCATCCGCACCACCAAGGACGCGATCAAGTACCTGGTGCTGGTCAACGAGACGGCCGGTGAGGGCTGGCTGGACCCGGACTGGTTCCGGTTCGGCGCGTCGACGCTCCTCAACGACCTGCTCATGCAGCGCAGCAAGCTCGCCACCGGCCACTACACCGGCCCCGACTACGTCACCCTGGACTGAAGCCAATGGCAGCCTTCGAGTACGCGCCCGCACCCGAGTCCCGGTCGGTCGTCGAGATCAGACCGGCCTACGGCCTGTTCATCGACGGTACGTTCACCGGCGCGCGGGACGGCGGAGTGATCAAGACGGTGAACCCGGCGACCGAGGAGGTCCTGTCCGAGGTCGCCGAGGCCGGCGAGGCCGACGTGGACCGCGCGGTGACGGTGGCCCGGGCCGCGTTCGAGCGGGTCTGGGGCCCGATGCCGGGCGCCGAGCGGGCGAAGTACCTGTTCCGGATCGCCCGGCTGGTGCAGGAGCGGGCGCGCGAGTTCGCGGTGCTGGAGTCGCTGGACAACGGCAAGCCGATCCGGGAGTCGCGCGACGTCGACGTACCCCTGGCGGCTGCTCATTTCTTTTATCACGCCGGTTGGGCGGACAAGCTGGGATACGCCGGGTTCGGCCCGGCACCGGCGCCGCTCGGCGTGGCCGCACAGGTCATCCCGTGGAACTTCCCACTGCTCATGCTGGCCTGGAAGGTCGCGCCGGCGCTGGCCGCGGGCAACACCGTGGTGCTCAAGCCGGCCGAGACCACGCCGCTGACCGCGCTGCTGTTCGCGGAGATCTGCCGGCAGGCGGAGCTGCCGGCCGGCGTGGTCAACATCGTCACCGGCGCCGGCGAGACCGGCCGCTACCTGGTGGCGCACCCGGGCGTGGACAAGGTCGCGTTCACCGGCTCGACCGCGGTCGGCCGGGAGATCGCCCGCGCGGTGGCCGGCACGCCCAAGAAGCTGACGCTGGAGCTGGGCGGCAAGGCGGCGAACATCGTGTTCGACGACGCGCCGATCTCCCAGGCCGTCGAGGGCATCGTCGACGGGATCTTCTTCAACCAGGGGCACGTGTGCTGTGCCGGGTCGCGGCTGCTGGTGCAGGAGCCGATCCTCGACGAGGTGCTGGACGCGCTCAAGCGGCGGATGTCCCAGCTGCGCGTCGGCGACCCGCTGGACAAGAACACCGACGTCGGCGCGATCAACTCGGCCGAGCAGCTGGCCCGGATCACGGAGCTGTCCGCCGCCGGTGAGGCCGAGGGCGCCCAGCGCTGGCAGCCCGCCTGTGAGCTGCCGGAACGCGGCTACTGGTTCCGGCCTACGCTGTTCACCGGCGTCTCCCAGGCGCACCGGATCGCGCAGGACGAGGTCTTCGGGCCGGTGCTGTCCGTGCTCACGTTCCGCACCCCGGCCGAGGCGATCGAGAAGGCCAACAACACGCCGTACGGGCTGTCCGCCGGCATCTGGTCCGAGAAGGGCTCGCGGATCCTCGCGGTCGCGGACAAGCTCCGGGCCGGCGTGGTGTGGGCCAACACGTTCAACAAGTTCGACCCCACCTCGCCGTTCGGCGGCTACAAGGAGTCCGGATACGGCCGCGAGGGCGGCCGCCACGGCCTGGAGGCGTACCTCGATGTCTAGTGGCCCTCGTCTTGCCGTTCGCAAGACCTACAAACTCTTCATCGGTGGCACGTTCCCGCGCAGCGAGTCAGGGCGGACCTATCCCGTGGACGACAGCAACGTCGCGCTCGCCTCCCGCAAGGACCTCCGGGACGCGGTCGTCGCCGCGCGCAAGGCGTTCCCCGGCTGGTCCGGCGCCACCGCGTACAACCGGGGTCAGGTGGTCTACCGGATCGCCGAGATGGTCGAGGCCCGGCGCAGGGAGTTCAAGGCGCTGGGCGTGCCGTCCGACGAGGTGGACGCCGCGATCGACCGCCTGGTCTGGTACGCCGGCTGGAGCGACAAGATCGCCCAGGTGCTCGGCGGCGCGAACCCGGTGGCCGGCCCGTACTTCAACGTCTCGGCCCCGGAGCCGTCCGGCGTGGCCGGCGTGCTCGCACCGGCCGACTCCGCGCTGCTCGGCCTGGTCTCGACGGTCGCGCCCGCGATCGTCACCGGCAACACGGTCGTGCTGCTCGCCGCCGAGGACCACCCGCTGGCCGCGATCACCTTCGCCGAGGTTCTGGCCACCTCCGACGTCCCGGCCGGCGTGGTCAACATCCTCACCGGCCGCCCCGCCGAGACCGCGCCCTGGCTCGCCGCGCACGCCGACGTCAACACGCTCGACCTGGCAGGCGCCGATCCTGAGCTGGCCGTGACGCTGGAGACCGCCGCCGCCGACACGCTCAAGCGCGTCCTCCGCCCCACCCCCACCGACTGGTTCGCCGACCCCGGCCTCCGCCGCCTCAAGTCCCACCTCGAAACCAAAACCGTCTGGCACCCCAGGGGTATGTAGCGCTGGAGCGCGCGGGACACGTCGCGGAGACGAACATCGGCGTGCGCGGCGATGATCGGGACGGCCGGCTCGCGGATGTGGCTGTGTTCCATGACGAACCACAGAATCCTGGGATCGTGTGGCATCCGGTCACCGACGTGCGGCTGGTGGTACTGATCGGACCACAGAAATACAAAGATCAAGGCCAGCGTTGGTACGCCGCACGCGGCGTGGCGGCATACCGAATCTTTGATCATGAGTCCGCGAGGACGCTCACCGAGTTCGCACACGACGCCGATGTACTACGGGCGGTAGGATTGCGGGCGTGATACGGCTGGGTGACCTTGAGCGTGCGGTGATGGACGTCCTGTGGGACGGGGCCGGCGGGGGTCACACGGTGCGGGACGTAGCGGATGCGCTGGCGGACCGCGGCCTGGCCTACACGACCGTGATGACCGTGCTGGACCGGCTGGCCGGCAAGGGCATGGTGGAGCGGGAGCGCGCCGGCCGGGCCTGGAGCTACCGGGCCGCGGCGGCCCGCGAGGCCTATATCGCTCAGCTCATGCTGGACGCGCTGGACCTGGCCGGCAGCCGGGACGCGGCGCTGGTCCGGTTCGCCCGGTCGGTCAGCGGAACCGAGGCCGAGGTGCTGCGGAGCGCGCTGACGGACGAGGCCGGAGGCGGGCAACGATGATCCACGCGCTGCACTTCGCCGGCGGGGCGCTGCTCGCCTACGTGACCGCGCGGGTGCTGGCCCGGGCCCGGTGGACCTGGCGCATCCCGCGCGTCGCGATCGTCTGCTGGCAGCTGATCGGGCTGGGCTTCGGGCTGAGCGCGATCGGCGTACCGCTGGCGCTCGGTCTTGATCCCTATGACGCCGGCCCCGGCACCGCGCTGCGCCTGCTGGCCGCGGACCTGACCGGCGGGCGGCTTCCGGAAGGGCTCGGCGTCGGGCATCTCGCCGCGATCGCCGTCAGCCTCGGCATCGGCGCCACCCTCGCCGGGACCACGATCGACTCCCTGATCCGGGCGGTGCGGGCCCAGCGCCGCCACCGTGACCTGCTCACGCTCGTGGCACGCGACGATCCGGCCGCGCCCGGCGCGCTGGTGCTCGACCACCCGAGCGCGGCCGCCTACTGCCTGCCCGGCCTGCACCCGCGCGTGGTGGTCAGCGCCGGCACGCTGAGCCTGCTCGACCGCGCACAGCTGGCCGCGGTGCTGGAGCACGAGCGCGCACACGCGAACGAGCGGCACGACCTGGTGCTGCTGCCGTTCACCGCGCTGACCCGAGCGCTGCCGTGGGCCCGCTGGCTGCACGCGGCGGCCGCGATGGTGGCGCTCCTGGTCGAGATGCGCGCGGACGACCGGGCGCTGGAGCGGCACGCGGAGGGCCCGCTGGCGTCCGCGCTGCTGCGGTTCGCCACGGCCGGGTCGCGGCTCACGCCGTCCGGTGCGCTGGGCGCGGCCGACCGGGACGTGGAGGCGCGCGTGCAGCGGCTGCTGGCCCGCCGCCGCCCGGCACGGGTCCGGGGCGCGGTGGCGCTGGCGGCGGCGACGACGCTGGTCGCGCTGCCGATCTCGCTCTTCCTCTCCTGACCCACCTGCCGCAGAACCCGGCATTCCCGGCACGCTTCCCGCGCACCTTCGCTCTGCTCACCGGGCTCGACACTGCCGCAGCCCTCACAGCCGCGACCGCCCCCTTTGCTCTGCTTACCGAGATCGACACCGCCGCAGCCCTCACAGCCGCGACCGCCGCCTTTGCTCTGCTTACCTCGCCGCCGCACCACCGCCCCGGCGGCAGTCCCCGGCTCTGCTCACCGGGCCCACCGCCGCCGGACGATCTCACCGCGGCCCTCCTGAAAGACCAGCTCACGAGCTGGTAAGCAGAGCAAAGGCACCGGCACCCTGACCTCGCCTCGGGGAAAAACCCCATCCCATGCGTAGCTTCCCTACATGTAGCCTGTGGACACACAGCCACGGGGAGGCACGACGCATGGATACGGTCGAGTGGGCGCGGGTGCAGTTCGGCGTGACGGCGGGGGCGCATTTCCTGTTCGTCCTGGTCACGCTCGGCCTGGTCACGCTGCTGGTGGCGATCGAGGCCACCTGGGTGATCACCAAGCGCCCGGGAGCGCTGCGGGCGCTCCGCTTCTGGGGCACGCTCTACGTGACCAACTACGTGGTCGGCATCGCCGGCGGGATCGTGATGGAGTTCCAGTTCGGGCTGAACTGGAGCGGCGTCTCCCGGGTCGCCGGCAACGTGATCGGCGCGCCGCTGGCGATCGAGACGCTGGTCGCGTTCGTGCTGGAGTCCACGCTGCTCGGGCTCTGGATCGCCGGGTGGCACCGAATCCGGCCATGGGCGCACCTGCTGCTGCTCTGCGGCGTCGCGCTCACCGCGTACCTCTCGGTCTTCTGGATCATGGTCGCCAACGCCTACCTGCAGAACCCGGTCGGCCACGAGATCCGCCCGGACGGCACGGCCGTGCTGGCCGACCCCGGCCCGCTGCTGACCAACCCGGCGCTCACGCTCGCGCTGGTGCACGTGGCCGGCGCGGCCCTCGCCTGCGGTGGCTTCCTGATGGCCGGCATCTCCGCCTGGCACCTGCTCCGCCACCGGACGGCCGATGATCGCGCCCTCGCGTTCCGGCCGACCGCCCGCCTGGGCCTGCTGACCGGCCTCGCCGGGCTCTACCTCAGCTTCAACTCCGGCTGGGCGCAACTCGGCCCGGTCGGCGCGGTGCAGCCCACCAAATTCGGCGAGGAGGCCGAGAAGCTCGCGGCCGCCACCGGGTTCGCGGCCCGGTTCGGTGGGCAGCCCGCCGACTACCTGCCACCGGAGTGGATCACCATTCCGTACGAGGTCATGCAGTTCACCGCGTTCGGCCTGGGCATCTTCGTCTACCTGCTGCCGCTGCTGTTCCGCAACTGGCTGCTGCGCTGGCGCTGGTCCCTGACGCTGCTCGTCTGCGCCGCGCCGCTGCCGTTCGTGGCCGCGATCTGCGGCTGGCTGCTGCGCGAGGTCGGCCGGGCGCCGTTCGCGATCTACGGGATGCTGCCGGCCGCGGACGCGATGACGCCCCGCTCCCCCGCGCTGGCCGCCGCGTCCTGCCTGCTCTTCGCGGTGCTGGTGATCGGGCTCGGCGTCCTGAACTGGACGCTGCTGCTCCGCGTCGCCGGCCGCGGCTCAAACGATCCGCCGCTCGGCCGCCTGGACGACCCCGCCGCCGAGCCCGCCACGAAGGTGCTGGTCTGACCATGTTCTGGATCCTGCTGCTCGGCGCGCTCCTGGCCGCCTACCTGACCGCCGCCGCCCGCGACTACGGCCCCGCGCTGCTCGGCGACCGCGGCGGGTTCGACCCGCGCTTCTTCGGCCGCCAGGTCTGGCTGGTCGCCACGGCCGGGCTGCTCTTCGGCGCGTTCCCGGTGCTGGAGGGCGAGCTGCTGGCCCGGCACGCCGCCGTGGTCACGCCCGCGCTGGCCGGGACGGTGCTGGCCACGGTCGCGATACCGCTGCGCCGGCGCCGGCTCGCCGCGCTCGGGTCCGCGATCGCGGCCGCGGGCTGGGGCGGTCTGCTCGGCGCGCTGCTCACGAACGAGCCGGCCGGCATCACGGTGCTGGCCGCGACCGTCCTCGCGCTGACCGCGACCCAGGGCGCGGCCCTGCGGGCCGACACCACGAACACGACACGATTCGCACTGCTCACTCTGGGTGTCGTCGCCGCCGGCACCCTCGCGATTCCGATCTTTTCGGGGGTACGGATGGGCGCTCCCACCACGTACCCCGGCATGCTCCTGCTCGTGGTCCTGATGGGTGTCCTCGCGGTGACGGCACATGCCGCGCGGCGCGCCCGGTGGCGACTCGCCCGCGTCGGCATCACGATCGCGCTCGCGCTCCCGGTGGCCATCGTCGGGCTCCTGACCTGGCCCTACGCGTTGATCCCGGATCCGGACGGCAGCGGCGGCGAGACCTGGCGGCACACGCTCGCGGACCCGGCCACGCTCCGGCTGCTCGCGACGGCCGCACTGCCCGCGCTCCCGCTGGCCCTGCTGGCCCATCTAGCCGCGAAAAGTTCCTGGGGAAGTCGGGTCGAAGGTCACTCGCAGGAGATCAGCCGGCTCTGGTTGACTTGACCGTGATGCGCCCCTTCGATCCCCGCCTGCTGCGGCGAGTGCCCGCGACCCGGCGCCACCTCGCCCTGCTGGGTGTGTTCGGGGTGGCCGCCGGGATTTTGATCATTTCGCAGGCGACCGCGCTCGCGGCCGCGCTGACCGCCGCCTGGCAGGGCCGGCTGGACACCACCGCGCTCGCCGCATTCGTCGTGACCGTCGTGCTGCGCTCGGGTCTGACCTGGGCGCAGGGTGTGGTCGCGGCCCGCAGCGCCGCCACCGTGAAGGCTGCGCTGCGTGCGGAGCTGCTCGGCGCGGTCGGCGCGCGCGGCCCGGGCTGGCTCGGCGGGCAGCGGGCCGGCGAGATCGCCACGCTGACCGGCCGCGGGCTCGACGCGCTGGACAACTACTTCACCGGCTACCTGCCGCAGCTGATCATGGGCGTGACCGTGCCGATCGCGGTGCTGTCCCGGCTGGTCTTCGCGGACCTGACCGCGGCCATCACGATCGCCGCGACCCTCCCGTTGATCCCGGTCTTCGGCGCACTGCTCGGCTGGCAGGCCCAGGCCGCGACCGAGCGGCAGTGGCGGCGGCTGTCGCTGCTCGGCGGCCACTTCCTCGACATGGTCGCCGGCCTGCCCACGCTGCGCGTCTTCGGCCGGGCCCGGGCACAGGTCGAGGTGGTCCGGCGGATGGCCGACGGCCACCGGATCGCGACCATGAAGACGCTGCGCATCGCGTTCCTCTCCGCGCTCGCGCTCGAACTCGTCGCCACGCTCTCCGTCGCGCTGGTCGCGGTCCCGGTCGGTCTGCGCGTGCTGGACGGCGCGCTCACGTTGCAGGTCGCACTGCTGTTGCTGCTGCTGGCCCCGGAGGCCTACCTTCCGCTGCGCGCCGCCGGCGCCCGGTTCCACGCCAGCATGGAGGGCCTGACCGCGCTCGACGCCGCGTTCACGCTCTCCACCCTCCCCCCGCCGGATTCGCACCCCGTCGGCGCGGCTTCCACCGACGCCGCTGGTGCTGCGACTGGTGCTGGTGCTGGCGGTGCCGCTGGTTCCCGTGCCGCCGGCGCCCGTGCCGCTGGTGCTGGGGTCGGTGCCGCTGGTGCCCGTGCCGCTGGCGCTGGGGTCGGTGCCGCTGGTGCTGGGGCCGCTGGTGCTGGGGCCGGTGTCGCTCTCCGGGGGTCCGGTGCGGTGCGGCCCGCGTCGCCGGCGTTCGGTGAGATCCGGTTCGAGGACGTCACCGTCGAATACGACCGGACGGTCGCGCTCCGGAACGTCTCGCTGACCGTGACCGCCGGCGACCGGATCGCGATCATCGGCCCGAGCGGCGCCGGCAAGAGCACGCTGCTCGGCCTGCTGCTCGGCTTCGTCACCCCCGCCTCCGGCCGGGTTCTCATCGACGACGTGGACCTGGCCACGATCGACCCGGCGCAGTGGCGCCGCCGGCTCGCCTGGGTGCCGCAGCAGGCCCACCTGTTCGCGACCACCATGGCCGGCAACATCCGGCTCGGCGCACCGGCCGCCACCGACGCCGAGGTCGCCACCGCCGCGAGCGCCGCGCTCCTCGACGACGTGATCGCCGCGCTGCCCGACGGCCTTCACACCCGCCTCGGCGAACGCGGCCACGGCCTCTCCAGCGGCCAGCGCCAGCGGGTCGCACTGGCCCGCGCCTTCCTGCGCGCCGACGCGCCGCTGCTGCTCCTCGACGAACCCACCGCCCGCCTGGACGGCGGCTCCGAGGCCGCGGTACTGGACGCCAGCCGCCGCCTGGTCACCGGCCGCACCGCGCTGCTGGTCGCCCACCGGCCCGCGCTGCTCGGCGAGGCCGGCCGCATCGTCCGCATCGAGGACGGCCACCTGACCGAACTCCCCGCCCTGGTGACGACATGACCTCCGCACAGCCCGAATCCCCCGGCCCGAACGGCACCACCGGGGCGACGCCGGCGACCGCAGCCGTGACCGCCGCGTCGAGCAGGTCCGGGACCGGCGGCGTCCGTCCGGCCGGGTCCGACCCCACGAACGCAGCGTCCGCGGGCACGGGCACGGGCACCGGCATCGCCGAAGGCGGAGCCGGCACGGCCCCAAGCGCCGGCATCGCCGGAGGCGAAGCCGGCGCCGTCCCGACCGCCGGCATCGCCGGGAGCGAAGCCGGCGCCGTCCCGACCGCCGGCATCGCCGGGAGCGAAGCCGGCGCCGTCCCGACCGCCGGCATCGCCGGGAGCGAAGCCGGCGCCGTCCCGACCGCCGGCATCGCCGGGAGCGGAGCCGCCACGGCCCCGAGCGCCGCCGTCGCCGGCACCGAGGTCCCGGACGGCCGAAGTCGTGCGGCGCGGCGGCCGGAGGGGGTCGTGCTGGCGATGGCGCGGCCCTACCTGGCGCGGCTGATCGGCGCCGGTCTGCTGGCCGCGGCCACCGAACTGGCCGGGCTGGCGCTGATGGCGACCGCGACCTGGCTGCTGATCACCGCGGCCGACATGCCACCGCTGCCCGTGCTGACCGTCGCGATCGTCTCCGTGCGCGCGCTCGCCGTCGGGCGCGGCGTACTCCGCTACACCGAGCGGCTGGCCAGCCACGACGCGGTGCTGCGACTGCTCACCGACGTGCGTGCCCGGGTCTTCGGCGCGCTCGCCGCCCGCCGCTCCCCCGCGCCGGACGCGCACTCCGGTGACGCGCTGAGCCGGCTGGTCTCGGACGTCGACGCGGTGCAGGACCTGCTGATCCGCGTGGTCGTACCGGCCGCCGCCGCGGCCGGCGTGGCCGTGCTGGCGCTGACCGGGACCGTGTTCATCGCACCGGCCGCGACGCTACCGCTCGCGGCCGGCCTGCTGGTCGCGGGCCTGCTGCTGCCGGTGCTCGCGATCGCGCTGACCCGGCGGACCGCGGACCGGATGGCACCGTTGCGTGGCGAGCTGGCCGCGGACGCGATCGACCTGACGCACGGCGCGGCCGACCTGGCCGCGTTCGGCGCGACCGGCGACGCGCTCGCCGCCGCGTCCGCCCGGGCCGGCGAGCTGGCCCGGCTGGAGCGCCGGCTGGCGCTGACCGGCTGGGCCGTCGACGGCGCCGGCGTGCTCGTCTCCGGCCTCACCTCGGCCGCGGTGCTGATCACCGCGCTGCGGTCCGGCGCGAGCGGCGCCGAGGTGGGCGTGCTGGCGGTCGGCACGCTGGCCGCGGTCGAGGCCACGCTCGCGCTGGTCGCGGCCGCCCGCCAGTGGGCCCAGCTGCGCGGCGCCCTGGCCCGCGTCGCCGAACTCCTGGCCGCACCGTCCCTCACCGACGCCCCCGCCGGAACGCACCACACCGGAACGCACCACACCGCCGCCGGGGCACACAACTCCCCCGCCGGAACGCACAACTCTTCCGCTGATACGCACAACGCCCCTGCCGGAACGCACGGCGACCCCGCCGGAACTCACGACGCCCCCGCCGGAACTCACGACGCGTCTGCCGGAACTCACGACGCCCCTGCCGGGGCGCACGACGCCGCCGGTACCGCCGCAGGCGCCGCATTCGAAGCCTCCGCCGCTCGCGCCGAGGCCGGTACCGCGCCCGTCGCTGCGGACCGCGCCGTGGCCGGTCCCGCCCCCCTGCACGCGGCTCGCGCCGAGGCCGAGGCCGAAGCCGAAGCCGTGGACGGGAGCCGCACCGGGGAAGCCGGCGCCACGTCGCACCCCGTGGTCACACGATCCGCCGGTGCTCCGGGGGCGGACGCGGAGCGTGCCGGGCTGGAGCTGCGGGACGTGGTCGTCCGCTACCGCGCGGGAGACGCGGCCGCGCTGGACGGCGTGGATCTGCGGATCCGTGCCGGCGCCCGGATCGCGATCGCGGGACCGAGCGGCGCCGGTAAGAGCACGCTGCTGAGCGTGCTGATCGGCGCGGTCACCCCGGAGTCCGGCACGGCGACGCTGGACGGGACCGCGATCTCGGCGTACCCGGAGCGGGACCTGCCCCGGCACGTCGGCGGCCTGCTGGCCGAGGCGCACGTCTTCCACGCGAGCGTCCGGGAGAACCTGCTGCTCGGCCGGGACGCCCCGGACCCGGCGGAGCAGGCCGCCGCGATGCGCGCCGCGGACCTGCTGGACTGGGTCGGCGAGCAGCCGGACGGCTGGGACACGCTGGTCGGCGAGGGCGGCGCGAAGCTCTCCGGCGGTCAGCGGCAACGCCTCGCGCTGGCCCGCGCTCTGCTCGCCGCCCCCCGCCACCTGCTGCTCGACGAGCCGACCGAGGGCCTGGACCCGCAGGCCGCCGACCGGGTGCTGTGGCAGGCGCTGGACGCGCTGCCGCCCGGGACCTCGGTGCTGCTGGTGACGCACCGGCTGCGCGGCCTGTCCGGCTTCGACGAGGTGCTGGTCCTGGACCGCGGCCGGATCATCCAGCGCGGCCGCCACGACGACCTGATCACCCGCCCCGGCTGGTACGCCGACACCTGGCTGGCCCAGGAGGCCGCCGAACGCGGCTACCTCGCCATGACCCCCTGACCTGGCTCCGCTACGGCGCGAAGTCGTCGGAGACGTCGGAGACGTCGATGATCCACGGCGTGTCAGAACCGACGATCTTCCGTACCACGTCCCCCTGAGTCGTCAGCAGATACGCATCGCCGATCCGGCGGGTCGCGAGGAGGGCGGTGACGAGTTCCGGCTCGACCCCGAACGACGCGGCGGACTTCGTGGCGATCAGTACATCGTCGGCGGACAGGTCGATCCCCGCGGTCTGTTCGAGCCGCATCAGCAGATCCAGATGATCACGATGGCCCGGCTCCGGCGTACCGTGGCGGGTTTGGGATCGCGGGAGATGGGACCGGCGCCCACCGCGGGAAGCGATGGGCGCCGGGGCGAGGCGGGTCAGCGGAGCGTGACCGGACGGTCGATGTAGTCGACCGCGTCGGTGACCGTGCGGCCGCGGCGGCCGGTGCCGAGCGACAGCAGCGAGCGACGGCGGCGGGCCGGCAGTTCGGCCGCATGTGCGACGACCGCGTGTGCGATGACCGCGGGTCGGGACGGTGCGAGCGGACGGGACGGCCCGGGGTGGGTCGAGCCGTGATGTGCCGGGCCGTGATGTGCCGGGCCGTGATGTGCCGGGCCGTGGTGCTGCGGGGCCGGGGCGACCGCGGCCGCGGTGAGCGGGCGGCGCGACGGCGTGGCCGGGGCGAGCGCACCGGCCGGGGCCGCGACCACGGCCGCGGCGGTGAGCAGCGACTGGGCCGGGACCACCGCGACGGTGACGGCCGGGACGCGGCGCAGGACCCGGCGGATCGTGCGCAGCGCCGGGACCGGGACGCCCTTGACCCGGGCCAGGACCAGCGCGCCGGCCAGCGCGGCGACCGTGGTGACGACGCCGGCCAGGCCGAGCGCGCCGCGGGCGCCGAGCGCGTCGCAGAGCCAGCCGAGCGCGGGGGCGCCGACGATGCCGGCCAGCGAGGAGACCAGGCCGAGCGAGGCCAGGATCCGGCCGCGCATGTCCTCGCGGGTGTCCAGCTGGACGCGGGTGCAGACGACGGTGTCGAAGATGACCGCACCGGCCGCGATCGGCAGGATCAGCAGCGAGAACGTGAGCAGGTTCGGGGCGGCGGCGGAGATCAGCTGGAGCGCGCTGATCGCGGCGCCGGCGACGATCAGGACCCGGTGCGTGGCCTTGCCGGTGCCGGCCAGCAGCAGGCCGCCGAGGACCGCGCCGACCGCGAAGACGGTGGAGGTGACGCCGTAGCCGGTGGCGCCGCCGTGCAGCGGGCCGGCGACCATCGCGGCCATGGTGACCTGGTAGTTGCGGCCGAGCGAGCCGATCACGAAGGCGAGCGCCAGGATCACCAGGATGACCGGCTGGCCGAACAGGTAGCGCAGGCCGGCCCGGACGCCGGCGTCGGCGGACCCGGCCTCGGCGCGGGCCAGCGGATACATCTCGGCGGGACGCATCATCGCCAGCGCGATGATCACCACGCCGAAGCTGGCCGCGTTGATCGCGAAGAGCACGCCGGGGCCGGAGAGTCCGACCAGCACGCCGCCGAGCGCCATGCCGACGATGCGGCCGCCGGAGCTGAGCACGGAGCCGAGCGCCAGCGCCGGGGCGAGCGCGTCCCGGGGCACCAGGGCGGAGCCGAAGCGGCCGAGCGCCGGGCCCTCGATGGAGCTGATCACGCCGGAGAGCAGCGCGACGCCGTAGACCGGCCAGAGCGCGTCGGAGCCGGCGACCGTGGCGGCGACCAGGCCCGCCGACAGCACCGCGCGGACGGCCTGGCTGATCACCAGGACCGGGCGGGACGGCAGCCGGTCCGCGAGCGCGCCGCCCCAGCTGCCGAGCAGCAGGACCGGCAGCGACTGCAGCATCACGATGAGGCCCATCGCGGTCGCCGAGCCGGTGGCGCTGAGCACCAGCCAGTTCAGGCCGAGTACCTGCATCCAGGTGCCGCCGATCGAGACGATGTCGGAAGCGGCCCAGAGCCGGTAGTTGCGCTCGCGGAGCGGCGAGAACATCGGAGCCAAAGCGGCGGTACCCCCTGTGCGGAACGACGGTGACGCGTGTTCCTTCGGCGGGGTGCCGCGGGTCCTTCGGCCGGGGCGGGCGGCACAACGTGATCGCAACCGGCCGTGGAGAGCTATCCCACACCGGATGTCGCGACCGTCACGTATGCCGGGTCTGTCCGCCCAGGAAACGGCCGATCGTGCTGCTCAGCTCGGCCCAGCCGGCCCGCTCGCCGGCCAGCGCGCGGCGGCCCGCGTCGGTCAGCCGGTACGTCCGTCGGTCGCGCCCGTTGACGGTGCTCCACTCGCTCTCCACGTGCCCGGCGCGTTCGAGACGGCGCAGCGCGGGGTAGATGGTGCCGGTGGGCAGGTCGAGGGTGCCTCCGCTGCGGGCCTTCAGCGCCTCGATGATGGCGTAGCCGTGCAGCGTGTCGCCTTCGAGGACCGCGAGCAGGAGTGCGTCGAGGTGGCCGTGCAACGAGTGCGCCTTCACAAGTAGCTAGGCTACTAATCAGAGCCCGGCGGCCCACAGGACCGGGGTGAGGCGTTCACGTTCATTCACGGCACACTAGGGTGTTCTGTGCGCGACGTCACCGATCCGGACGCCTGCACCGCCGCAGCGCGCCGAACACGAGAGCTATACGGAGGTCACCGTGGCCGCCCAGACGCCCAACCGGCAGGATGCCGACGAGCCCGAGACCGGTGTTGACGAGGCCGTCACGAGCGCCGCGGACCCGGACGACGAGGTGACTACCGACGACGAGGTGACCACCGACGAGGCCGACCGCTCGCTGTGGGAGGAGACGCGGATCGACCCGGTGTCGATCGCGCTTCCCTCCGGCGTCGGCTACACGCTCCGGGCCTATCGGCCGTCCTCCGAGGTGACGCCGACCGAGGTCGAGGCCGCGGACGACGACGACCCGTTCGCCGCGCGCGCCCGCCGGCTCCGCGAGGACGACGAGGACGACCTCGACGACGACGAGGAGAACGGCGAGCTCGTCATCCTCGACGAGAAGGCCAAGAAGCTCTTCGACGAGGCCGACTCCGACGAGAAGTCCGGCGACTCGGACGAGAAGGACACCGACTCGGACGACGACTCCGACGAGTCGGAGGCCGCCGAGGCCGAAAAGGAGGAGGAAGGCGAGGAGATTCCGGCCTTCCTGACCCACAAGGGCAAGCTTCTGCTGTTCAAGAGCCCCGAATCGCTTGTCGCTTTCGTCCGTTCGGGTGCTCCGCACGACCTCGCTCAGCTCGATACTTGGGGCACACTGGCAGAGCGTCTTCAGCCCGCGGACGTCGTTCCGCTGGAGGAGGACGATTACGACCTGGACCTGGTGGTCGAGAACCTCCGGGGTGGCGCCGACGCGTGGGTCCTCGATCTGCTGATCGAGGCCGGCGAGGTCGCCCGCGACCTCGGCTACGCTCTTCGGTTGGCGCCGGTGCTGACCGCGCTCTCCCCGGGCTCTCCGCTGGACGACCTGGACGAGGCGCTGCGGTCCGCGTCGCGAGGTGGCATCGGTGGCTTCATGGGCCGTCGCCGTCTCAAGCGCATCGGTGCGCAACAGGCGAGCCTCGGCTGGCGCACCATCATCGGCAAGATCTCTGCTGTCGTGGACTGGCGCGACTGACCCTTTACGGGGAGCATCAGTCTTCGGCACGCGACATGTGTCCTGGGAGGAGGACGACGCCGTGGCGCTCGTGCGGGTGTACTGCGGTCTGGCGTCGGCGGATGCGTCCGCGCGGCGGGCCACCGAGGGTCAGTCCCTCATGGTGGCCGTGGTCGACGACGCCGGCCGGCAGCTGCACGTCTTCGAGATAAGCGACGACGCGGCCGGGTTCGCCCGGCTCAGCTCGCTGCTCGCGGAGCGCTCCAGCGGTTCTCCCAGCGTGTCGGTCGCCGCGGACAGCGACGATCTGCTGGTCACCTCGCTGCTCACGGCCGCGGGACGCCCGCTGGCCGTGGCGGACGACGACGACGCCGACGACTTCGCCGGGCGGTTCGCCGGCGACGAGGCCCCGTCCTCCCCCGGGGCGCGTCGTGCGGTCGGGCTCGCCCGGGCGTTACAGGCCGGCGCGCTGACCGCGATAAACGTGGCGCCGCCCGCCGGTCTCGTCGGCTACCAGCCGGTCCTCAACGCCCACGCCGCGCTCTCCACCGGCCGGCACGCCGCCGCGGTGGCGCTGCGCGAGGTGCTGCGCGAGCTCTACCCCGCGGCTCTCCGGGCCTACCCGGACCCCGCCGATCCGCTGGTCCTGGCCGTGCTCGCGGCCGTCCCCGAGCCGAGCCGGCTCGGCGGCGGCGCGCCCGGCCGGGATCGTGAGATCACCGTCGCCACCGAGGCGATCGCCTCCCAGATCGTCTCGGACGGCGTCGCCCCCGCCGAGCGCGTGCACGCCGCGATCACCGCGCTGCAGGCCTCGGTGAACGAGGCCACCCGCCGCGGCGTCAACCGCGCGCTCGCCCCCACCGTCGCGGAGACCGTCCGGCAGGCCGTCGCGGCCGTCCGGGCCTGCGACGCCGCCTGCGAGACGCTGGTCGCCACGCTCGCCTCCCGGATCGTCGCGCCGCAGCCGGCCGCGGACCGCCGCCTGATCGGCGCGCCGGTCGAGCCGGCCCCGGCCGCACCGACCGCGCCGCCGATCCACCCGGTGCGCGGCGGCGGCGCCGCGGCCGCCATGGGCAGCCGCCGGGCCCGCATCCAGGCCTCGGAGGGTCAGCCGGTGCCGACCGGCCCGCCGCCGTTCGCGGTCGCCGCGTCCAGCGACATGAACGGCCCGGACACCTCGCTCAGCCCGCTGAGCCGTCCCGACACGTCCTCGATCCAGCTGGACTCGACGACCGGCGCGTTCCGGCGCGTCGACCCGACCGCGGGCCGCCGGGCCGCACGCGAGGCCATCGAGCAGGCGCCGGTCAGCCCGGCCGGCCGCCGGCCGGACAGCCTGGCCAACCGCCCGGTCTCCGCGCCGCCGCCCCCGCCGCCCGGGCTCACGCCGATACAGCCCGGTGTCCGTCCCGGGCCGAAGCCTCCGGCGCGCACGCCGAGCCCGGCCGACTCCGGCGAGCCGTTCCGCGCGCCGCTGACCACGGCCGCGATCAACAACAGCCGCGCCGAGCACCGGCAGCGGTTGGCGGAGCTGACCTCGCGCGAGCCCGAGCTGCCCGTGGCCAACGGCATCAACACGCCGCCGCCGGCCGGTGGTGGCCTGACCGACATAAGGCTCGGCGGCATGCCGCCGTCCCGGACCACGCCGCAGGCGCCGGAGCCCGGCTCCCGGGCGGCGTGGCCGACGGCCCAGGACGGCGTGGACGAGCGCGCGCACACCGGCGAGCAGCCGCAGCTGCGCGGCCCGGCCGGGCCGGAGGCGCCGACGATGGCGGAGACGCTGCGCGTCCGCCCGCCGTGGCAGTCCGACGACCTGCCGCCGGAGCCGCCGGTGCTGCGCCTGGTGGAGCCGGTCAACGCCCGGCGCGACGAGATGGGGCTGAACGGCGACGCGGGTTATGCGCCGCCGTTGCGCCTGGTCGATCCGGCCCGGCGTTCGGCCGGCGCGGACGCGCTGGACAGCTCGACGCCGCTGCCGGTCGACGAGGGCGACGGGGACCTGCTGATCTTCTCGGCCACCGCGTCCGCATGGTTCACCGGCCACAGCAACGAGGATCCCCCGGTCGAGGCCGAGGAGGAGCAGAACTGGGGGCGGATGGACTCCGCCTGGCAGGCCGCCGAGCAGGCGGCCCGCCCGGCCGTGGGCGCCGAGACCAACGCCGGCCTGCCCAAGCGCGTTCCACAGGCCAACCTGGTGCCCGGCTCCGCGGTCCGCGAGGACCGTCAGCTGCGCATCGTCCGCGACGCCCAGTCGCTGGCGGCGAACACCACCGGATACTTCCGCGGCTGGCGTCGCGGGCAGGAGATCGGCGGGTTCGCGGTCGGCGGGCGTCCGGGCCGCGAGTCGGCGGGCGGCTGGGACTTCACCCGGGACCAGGGCGGTCGCGCGGACGACACCGACGACGACGAGTATGAGTTCCGCTCGGCGACATATCACTCATAATGTCACTTTGAGTAGTTCCATACATCTGCCCTCTGACCTCGGTGTCATTGCCCACATGTCGGGCTATTGACTACAGGGCGTGATTGCAAGCACGATTCTGCTGGGGGCGTGGCGGCTCCACATCCCTTGTCGCCACCCCGTGGCGAAAGGCTTGGAACCATGCTCAACCGCACCGTTGGCGTGCCCACCATCACGCGGCGGGGCCTACTCGTGGCGACCGCGTCCGTCCTCACCGTGGCCGCCTGCGGCACCGACGACGACGAGTCCACCGGCCCCAGGACGGCTTCCAGCACCGACCTCGTCGTCGGCGGCATCCTGGAACGCACCGGGACCGGCACCGCCATGGGCGAGTTGCAGGCCCGCGCGATGGAGCTGTTCCAGGTGCAGGTCAACGCGGAGGGCTTCCAGGTCGGTGCGCAACGCCGCACGCTCCAGCTGAAGATCGTGGACAGCGGCGGCGACCCGAAGAAGGCCACCGAGCTCGCGCAGCAGCTGGCCGACCGGGACGGCGTGAACGCGTTCATCGGCGGCACCGTGCCGGAGACCTCCACCGCGATCTCCGACGTGGCGCAGGAGCTGCAGGTGCCGTTCCTGTCGCTCGCGTCCGCGGACGACATCCTGACCCCGCTGTCCGAGCGCACCTACACGTTCAAGGTGACGCCGGACGCCCGGGACGTGGCGCAGGCGCTGGCGCAGGAGATCAGCCGGCAGGAGATCGCGAAGGCGTCGATCCTGTCCGGCACCGGCCGGCACGGCGACGCGGGCGTGCGGCACATGGGCTCCGCGCTCACCAGCCGGGACATCACGCTCGGCAGCACGGTCCGGCTCCCGGCCGGTGATCAGGACTTCGCCGCCGCGGCCGCTGAGGCGGTCCTGGGGCGGCCCGGAGCCATCGTCATATGGGCGATGTCGCCCGACGCCGGAAAAGCCGCTCGTGCGCTTCGTGCGGCCGGCTACACGGGTCGCTTCTTCTTCACGCCCGAGGCGGTCACCGAGGAGACGCTCTCCGAGGAGAACGCGGACGCGGTCGAGGGCTCGTACGCGATCAGCCCGGGCTCGCTCGGCGCCTCCTCGCTGACCGAGACCGGCCCGGAGGGTCAGCGCCGGCGTGACCTGATCCAGCGGTACGTGTCGCAGTACGGCTCGTTCAAGGGTTTCGCGCCGTACGCCGGGGACGGCATCAGCCTGCTGATCCAGGCCGCGTTCCAGGCGAAGAGCGTCGACCGCGGCCGGCTGCGCGCCTACCTGGAGCGGTCGTCGCTGGAGGGCATGGCCGGCGCCTACGCGCTGACCACGATCCGGCACGGCGGCATGGAGGCGGACTCACTCGGCGTCTTCAACGTCAACCTGAACAGCTGGGTCCGCACGTCCTGAGACACGAAGGAACGCCCCGCCGTCCGGCGGGGCGTTTTCTCGTGCCCGAGGCAGCCCTAGACAGACCGTGGCAGCCCTAGACAGACCGAGAAGCGGAAAACCCGCAGGGGTACGGGACAATCCCGTACCCCTGATGGGTCTTTCGCCGTTGGACCCGGTGGTCAGGCCGGCGCGACCGCGCGCGAACGGCGCATCGACAGCACGTACTCCACGAGGGAGATCAGCACGTGCTTGGTCGACTCGCGGTTACGCGCGTCGCAGCTCACGACGGGGATCTCGCTTGAGATGGCGAGGGCGTCCCGCACATCCTGGGCGTTGTGGTACTGCATCCCGTCGAAGCAGTTGATGGCCACCAGGTACGGCAGCCGCCGGTGCTCGAAGAAGTCGATCGCCGCGAAGCAGTCCGCGAGCCGGCGGGTGTCCACCAGCACCACCGCACCGATCGCGCCGCGCACCAGTTCATCCCACATGAACCAGAAGCGCGTCTGACCCGGCGTACCGAACAGGTACAGGATCAGGTCACGATCGATCGTGATTCGACCGAAGTCCATGGCGACCGTGGTGGTGGTCTTGCCCGGCACCTGCCGGGTGTCGTCCACGCCCACGCCCGCCGACGTCATGATGGCCTCGGTGGTCAGCGGAGTGATTTCCGAGACCGAGCCGACCAGCGTCGTCTTTCCGACGCCGAACCCACCGGCGATGACAATCTTCGCCGATGTCACGCGCCCGGCCATAGGGCGGTGCGCCGTGTCAGAGCCTGCGAAGTCCACTCAGCACCCTCTCCAGCAATTCCGTGCCCACCGCGTCGTCTGATTCCTCGAGGGACGTCGGCTCGTACACCGCGACCAGGCCGTCTGCGGCCATGTCGGCGATGAGGACCCGAGCGACCCCGAGCGGAAGTGACATCCGCGCGGCGATCTCCGCGAGTGACTGCAGCCGGCCGTCACACAGCGCGGCTATGTATTGATGCTCTCGACCGTGTCCGCCGTTGTTGGAACCGGAGGACCGGCCCCGCACCGTCGTCTCAATCAGCGCTTCGAGTGCGATCTCCAACCGTGGCCGGGTCCGGCCTCGGGTAACGGCGTACGGCCTGACCAGCGCGCCGGTCGGCTCTTCGCGTTCGGCCATCGTCGCCGTTCACCCCCTCTGTTTCCTAGCTAGCGGTTTCAAGATCGCAAAACCCGTCGTCGCATTCGTATAGTGCTCCGGCCGGCTCACGCCGGCCATCGCCCTGGCTTGTTCAGCCAACCATCCCTGCCGCGGTCCGCGGAGCCGGGGTCAGGGCGTCGCCCACCCGGTCCACCAGCAGGGCCATCTCGTAACCGACCTGGCCGACGTCGCAGCTCCGTGCGGCTAGCACGGCGAAGGACGAGCCATCGGAGATCGACATCAGGAAGAGGAACCCGTTGTCCATCTCCACGACCGTCTGGAGCACCGCACCGCCCTCGAAGCAGCGGGCCGCGCCCTGCGTCAGGCTCACCAGACCGGAGGCGATCGCCGCCAGCTGGTCAGCCCGGTCCCGCGGAAGGTCACGAGACCCGGCGAGAAGCAGACCATCGGCGGATACGGCGACCGCATGCGCGACACCCGGAACGCGGTCGGCGAAATTCGCCAGCAACCAACCGAGGTCCTGCGTTGTTGTCATCCCTCATGCTCCTTGCCAGCCTGCGAGGATTGCTGCCCGTCCAATGTTCCCTCTGAACCGGTCGGGTTGTCCGAAGGACCCGTCCGCCCGCGCTGGACGCCCCGGTGGTAGGCGGACAGCAGCCCGCGCACCCCCTCGGGCGACCGCTTGTTGACGGCCGGTGTTGCCTTCTCGATTCCACCAGGAACGAGCTGTGCCATCGGCTTGCGCTTCGGCAGGCCCGCCTGGGTGGTATCAGACGCCGTCTCGCCGGCGGCCGCGGCGACCGAGGCCGCCGTCCGCCAGCCCTCGTCGGCCGCGGTCCGCCACCCGGAAGGCTCGGTGGAGATCCGCTGCGACGTGGCGTCACCGGCGCTGACCGGCGCTCCGGCACCGGCGGTGACCGGTTCCGGTGCGCGCGCGGGGCCGCCCGGCGTGGGAAGACTACGCTTCTTCGCCTCGATCGTCCCGTACTGCTGGGTCGGGGCGCTCGCGGCCGCTGCCGGGCTCGGCGTGGCCGCCGCACCGGTCGGGCCGGTGGCCGGCTTGCCGGACTCCTTCTGCGTGCGGAACCAGGCCGACTCCAGCTCCCGGAAGATCGGCAGCTCCATGGTCTCGTCCACCACCGGCTGCTTCGGCGCGGCCTGCGGGGCCGGCGGAGCGGGCGTGGCCGGAACCACCGGGGACGGGATCGGCTGTGCCGACGACGGGACCGCGGCGACCGGCGGCACCGTGGGTGCGCCGTTCTCCGGACGGTACCGCGGGATCTCGGCGGTCAGGTCCAGCGACGAGGCGAGCTTCTCCGGCACCGCCGGCGCCGGGTTCTCGGCCGGTGCGATCGGCGGCCACACGGGCGGAGCCGAGGGCGCCGACGCCGGGCCGATGGCCGGCGGGGCGGACGCGACCGGCGGGACCGAGAGCGGCGGCACGGGGCCGCGCTGCTGCTCCGGCATGGCCGGCTTCTGCCGCGGGATGGTCGGCGACGCCGGTCCGGCGAAGTCGTCCATCGGCATCGGGCCGTCCTGACGCGGACGCTGCGGCAGGCCCTCCCCGCGGTTGCCGTTGGTGCCGAACGCGTCGGTCGCACGACCGTTGCGCGGGCCACCGCCGACCGGGCCGCCACCGGGGCCGCCGCCGAAGCCGTTGAAGCTGCCGAACCCGTTGTTGCCGTTCGTCGGGGCGCCGTTCGACCCGTTGGTCCCGCCACCCGGCGCGGCGCCGGTCAGGTCGGACCAGGCCGGCATGGACCGGGTCGGTCCGCCCGAGGTGGGCGCCGGGTCGTTGCCGAACCCGCCGAAGGACGGGAGCGGCTCGCTCGCGAAGCCACCGAGCGACGGCGCGGACTCGCGCTGCGACGGCGGGCGGCCGGAGCCGCCCTCCAGCGCCAGCGGAGAGCCGAAGCCACCCTGGCCGCCGCCGAACGCCGGCGACTCCGGGCGGGCGCCGCCCACCGCGGCCGGGGTCCGGCCGGGGCCGGCGACCGCGTGCGACGCCAGCACACCCGCGGGCAGCACGACGTCGGCGACGGTGCCGCGCTCCTTGGCGGAGCGCAGCTCGACCCGGACGCCGTGGCGGGCCGCCAGGCGGGCGACCACGACCAGGCCCATCATCCGGGAGACCGTGACGTCCACGGTCGGTGGACGCTGCAGCCGCTCGTTGAGGTCACGCATCTGGTCCGGCGCGATGCCGATGCCACGGTCCTCGACGGAGAGCGTGGCGCGGTCGCCGTTGATCCGGGCCTCGACGATGACCTGCGAGTCCGGCGGCGAGAACGCGGTCGCGTTGTCGAACAGCTCGGCGACGAGGTGCACGAGGTCGTTGACGGCGTGCGCCGAGATCTCGATGTCCTTGTCGATGTTGCCGAAGTCGATCCGGGTGTAGTGCTCGACCTCGGACTGCGCGGCGCGCAGCACGTCGATCAGGGCGGCCGGCTCGCGCTGCACGCGGGTGGAGTCCGCACCCGCGAGGACCAGGAGGTTCTCGTCGTTGCGGCGCATTCGGGTGGCCAGGTGGTCGAGCTGGAAGAGCTCGGCCAGCCGGTCCGGGTCCTCCTCGCCGCGCTCCAGCCGGTCCAGGTGACCGATGAGCCGGTCGACCAGGATCTGCGAACGGCGGGCGAGGTTGACGAACATGGTCGAGACGGAGGCACGGAGCACGGCCTGCTCGGCCGCGGTGCGCACGGCCTCCAGGTGGACCGCGTTGAACGCCTCGGTCACCTGGCCGAACTCGTCCCGGCTGCGGACCGGCAGCGGCTCGGCGATCTGGTTCGCCACCTGCACCGGGGACAGCTGCGCGGAGATCGCGGGATCGCGGAGCCGGGCGACCGCCTGGGGCAGGCCGTACTGTGCGACGGAGAGCGCGCCGTGCCGCAGCTCGCGAAGCGAGCGGGCCATCGACCGGGCCACGAGCCAGGCGAAGAGGATCGCGAGGAGCAGCATGCCGAGCAGCACGCCGGTCTCCACCAGAACACGCCGCTGCACATCGTTGCGCAGCGTCGTCGCCTGGTTGACGGTCTCCTCGTCCAGTCGCTTCTCCACCGTGCGGAACAGGTTGTTCTTACCGGCCATCCCCTCGTCCCACTCCTCCGCGGAGAAGCCGAGCGAGTTGATGTCGCCGTCCTGGTTCGCCTCGATCTTACCGGCGTTGGACTTCGCCTCGCGCTCGTCCGGGCCGGCGATCACCTGTCGCTTGTAGTCCCGGTCCTCGCGGCCGGCGACGGTCTCGAACGCGGCGGCTGCCTGGTTCTGACCGGTGAGGGTCGCGATGTAGTCCTTGCGGAGGTTTGGGGTGATCTCGCCCTGGGCAAACGCGCTGTGCACGATGACGCGCTGGGTCGACAGGTATTCCTTCTCCTGGGCCAGCGCGGCGCTGGCCCGCATCCGGTCGCTCAGGCCGGGGTCGCCGGCGAGCTGGGACGAGGAGTTACGGATCTGCAGGAGGCCGTTGATGATGCCGTCGTAGCTCTGCTTGGCGAACGACAACTGCAGCGAGTTGTTGCTGACCTGACTGCGCGTCGCGGGCAGCTCCTCCAGGCTCGCGTCGGCCGTGTCGAGCAGCGTCTCGAAGTTGCTGTCCGGCAGGTCGGTGAGCAGCGTGCGCTGCTGCGAGTAGGGCTTCTTCGCGGCGTCCACGACGGCGTGCGTCTGGTTGAACGCCTCCAGCAGCCCGGCCTTGGCGTCTCGCTGCGCGTTCGGCGTGCTCAGGAACCGGGCGGCCGCGGCCCGCTCGTTCTGCAGGCTGTCGATCAGCTCGCCGGAGTACTGCTCCAGCTGAGCGATCGTGCGCGCCTGGTCGGCGTCCCGCGCCTCTTCGATGTGGTCGATCAGACCGCTTGTACCCACGACGATCGTCGCCATCGTCGGCACGATCATGATCAGTCCGAGCTTGGACCAGATCGGCAGGTCGCGGAGTCGGCTGCCAGGCCAACGGAGACGTGAAGAGACGGCTTTCGCCGCCCTCTTCCTTGGCTGCTCGCTCACGTCACCGCCCCTCAGCATCCGCGCCACCCCGAGTGGGTGGCCGCCGAACATAGTTCGACCCGGGTGGGCCGAACCTTCGAGATTCCATCACGACGAGTGTCAAAGAGAAAGCCCAGGTTGGGTCGGACTGGGAGTGTGGTGGGATGTTCATGACGTTTGACTGCAACGTGTCTTCCCGGAGCTACCCATAGTGACCAATTCTCCTGCCCGCGTCGTTCTGCTGGCCGGCCCCTCGGGGTCCGGCAAGTCCTACATAGCCCGGCGAGCCGGATTTCCCGTGCTTTGCCTTGACGACTTTTACAAGGATGGCGATGACCCGACGCTACCCCGAACGGCCGAAGGGACGGATTGGGAGTCGCCTCAAGCCTGGGATTCTGCCATGGCGGTCGAGACGATCGCCCGCCTGGCCGAGACCGGCCGGGCCGAAGTGCCGGTTTACGCAATTGGGGTAGATCAGCGGATAGCCACTCGGCTGTTCGACCTGGCCGGTTCGCCAATTTTTATCGCCGAGGGGATATTTGCCGCCGAGATCGTACGCGAGTTGCGGGACCGAGGGCTACTGGCCGAGGCATACGCACTTCGCCGATCGCGGACCGTCACCTTCGCCCGCCGGCTGGGGCGGGATCTGACCGAACGGCGGAAACCTCCCGCCCTCCTGGTCCGGCGCGGGCTGCAGCTGCTGCGCGCCGAGCCGGTCGTGCTGCGCCGTCAGGTGGCGCTCGGCTGCCGGGCCGCGGGCGCCGGGCGGATCGTGCGCGAGGTGCGGGCGATGGCCGACGTCCCGGACGCGGCCGGGACGCACGGCGAGCCCGCGGTCAACTGACGGTGCGGGGCCTCTAAGGAACCGCAAAGCAAGTCGTAACCGATCTTTTACAGCGGCTGCTCGGAGATCAACTTTGAGTAGGCCGGCTTGATCACTTCGTTGATGATCGAGAGGCGCTCGTCGAACGGGACGAACGCGCTCTTCATGGCATTAATGGTGAACCACTGCATCTCCGCCCATCCGTAGCCGAACGCCTCGGAGAGCAACGCCATCTCGCGCGACATGGACGTCCCGCTCATCAGCCGGTTGTCCGTATTGACCGTCACCCGGAAACGAAGATCGCGCAGCAGCCCGATCGGGTGTTCCGCGATCGACGGCGCGGCGCCGGTCTGCACGTTCGACGACGGGCACAACTCCAGCGGAATGCGCTTGTCCCGCACGTACGACGCGAGGCGGCCCAGCACCGGCGCGGTCCCGCCGGTGATGTCGTCGACGATCCGCACGCCGTGACCCAGCCGGTCCGCGCCGCACCACTGGATCGCCTGCCAGATCGACGGCAGCCCGAACGCCTCGCCCGCGTGGATGGTGAAGTGGAAGTTCTCCCGCTGCAGGTACTCGAAGGCGTCCAGGTGGCGGGTGGGCGGGAAGCCGGCCTCCGCGCCCGCGATGTCGAAGCCGACCACGCCCGCGTCCCGGTGCCGGACCGCCAGCTCCGCGATCTCCTGCGAGCGTGCCGCGTGCCGCATCGCGGTGACCAGCGTGCCGACCCGGATCGTCCGGCCGGCCGCGGCCGCCTCCGCCGCGCCGTCCCGGAACCCGGCCAGCACGGCCTCCACCACGGCGTCCAGGCGCAGCCCACGCTCCAGGTGCTGCTCCGGCGCGTAGCGGACCTCGGCGTAGACCACGCCGTCGGCCGCGAGGTCGAGCGCGCACTCCCGGGCCACCCGGTGCAGGCCCTCCTCGGTCTGCATCACGGCCACGGTGTGCGCGAACGTCTCCAGGTAACGCTCCAGCGAACCGGAGTTCGCCGCGGTGACGAACCAGTCGCCGAGCGCGGCCGGGTCGGTCTCCGGCAGCGCGTGCCCGATGCCGTCCGCCAGTTCGACTATCGTTGCGGGCCGCAGACCGCCGTCGAGGTGGTCGTGGAGCAGGGCCTTGGGTGCTTTTACGATCTCGTCGTACGGGATTGCGACCATGGAGAGACATTAGTGCCTCCCGGAGAGGAAAACAGGTCGGATTGAACGCCTCCGTGCTCGCCCGGCTCCGCTGCCCCGTGTGCGCCGCCGTCTCGCTCAGCCAGGATGCACAAGCGCTGCGCTGCCCGGCCGGGCACAGCTTCGACGTGGCACGGCAGGGCTACGTCAACCTCACCACGGGCCGGACCCCGCACGTGGGCGACACCGCGGAGATGGTCGCGGCCCGGGAGGACTTCCTCGGCGCCGGGCACTACGACTTCGTGGTGGACGCGCTGGCCCGGGCCGCACGCACGGCGTACCCCGGCGCGGGTCTGATCGTGGACGCGGGCGCCGGGACCGGCCGGCACCTGGCCGGCGTGCTGGCGTGCCTGCCGGGAGCCGCGGGTCTGGCGCTGGACGTCTCCAAGCCGGCGCTGCGGCGCGCGGCCCGCCGGGTCCCGGCCGCGCTGGCCGACACCTGGCAGGGGCTGCCGCTCGCGGACGGCGCGGCCGGCCTGGTGCTGAACGTGTTCGCGCCGCGCAACGGCGCGGAGTTCCGGCGGGTGCTGCGCCCGGACGGCCGGCTGCTGGTGGTCACGCCGGAGCCGGACCACCTCGGCGAGCTGGTCGCCACGCTGGGCCTGCTGCGCGTCGACCCGGACAAGCCGGAGAAGATCGCCCGCAGCCTGGGCGGCCACTTCACCGAGATCGCGACGGAGACGGCCCGGCGCCCGCTGACCCTGACCGCGGCCGAGGTCGCCGCCGTGATCGGCATGGGCCCCAGCGCCTGGCACGCGCACGCGGACGCGGTCCGCGGCGCCACCGTGACCGCGGCGGTCCGGATCGGCACCTGGCAGCCGTCAGACCGGCAGATCCATCCTGGCAGCCGTCAGACCGACAGGTCGATCTCCTCCCAGCCGACCGGCGGCTCGTGGTAAGGCCCGCGGAACACGATCGCCCACTCCAGCGCCCACCGGCGCTGGCCGATCGCGTTCGCGTCTATCGCGCCCGGCGACGGCAGCCCGAGCCGTTCCGCCTCCAGGTACGCGTAGTCCAGGCAGTAGTAGAGGTCGAGCAGCGCCGCCGCCTCGACCGCGTCGCGCGGCGCGACCAGCGTGCGGGACCGCCACTGCCGGTACGTCTCACCGGCCGCGAGGTTCGGCAGCAGGCCCATCAGGCGGCCGTCCGGCGGCTCCATCGGGTCCAGGTGCTTGGTCAGGCCCAGCACCCAGGCCAGCGCGAAGACAGCGTCGTGGTGCAGCACGAACGATCGGTGGTCACCGCGGCCGCCCATCACGAACTGCCACTCCGGGCCGGTGACGCTCTCCACCAGGTGTGACCCGAGCAGCCAGCTCATCGCGGCGTCGGGCGGCATCCCGAAGCACCGGGCCAGCACGACGTGCAGGATCGCCGCGCGCGCCTCCACCTGGTCGGTGGGCCGCAGCTCCACCTCGTCGCCCGGCTCCCACACCAGCGGAAACCCGTCCGGCGGCACCGGAAGACGAAGACGGCGCAGCTCCTCGAGACTGGCCGCACGCACCGCCTGGGGGTCGGGAACGGCTAGGACCACAGCATCCTTCCCCATCGCGTCCTGCCCAGCGGGACCGCGGGTGCTCCCCCACCTGCGGCACAGAACGCCGGGACTGTCGACACAGCACCCCAATGCCCTCGGCCGGAAACCTTAGCTGCTCAGCGACGTCCGCACCATGGGCAGTCCGATCCGCTCAATGATGAGCGGTGTCCGCACGGCCGGCTGGTCCGCGATGACAATCGCATCGTGCGCCAGTCCGCGGGCCGCGTCGATCCGCGAGGGGGCGTCCGCGCGCAGCTCCAGCAGCGGCTGCCCGCGCTTCACGGCGTCGCCCGGCTTGACCTTCAGCATGATGCCGGCGCCCGCGCTGACCGCGTCCTCCTTGCGCGCGCGGCCGGCGCCGAGCCGCCACGCGGCCACCCCGATGTCGTACGCGTCCATCGTGCTCACGTAGCCGTTCGCCGCCGCGTACAGCGTCTCGGTCTCCGGCGCGACCGGCAGCGGCGCGTCCGGGTCGCCCCCCTGCGCGCGGATCATCTCCCGCCAGCGGTCCATCGCACGCCCGTCGGCCAGCGCGTCCGCCGGGTCCACATCGGTGCGGCCGGCCGCGGCCAGCATCTCCCGGGCCAGCGCCAGCGTCAGCTCGACCACGTCCGCCGGTCCGCCGCCGGCCAGCACCTCGACCGACTCCTCGACCTCGATCGCGTTGCCGACCGCGAGGCCGAGCGGCGTGGCCATGTCGGTGAGCACCGCGACCGTGTTCACCCCGTGCGCGCCGCCCAGCTCGACCATGGTGCGGGCCAGCTCGCGCGCGTCGTCCAGGTTCTTCATGAACGCGCCGGAGCCGACCTTCACGTCCAGTACCAGCGCGCCGGTGCCCTCGGCGATCTTCTTGCTCATGATGGAACTCGCGATCAGCGGGATCGCCTCGACCGTGCCGGTCACGTCACGCAGCGCGTAGAGCTTGCGGTCGGCCGGTGCCAGGCCGTCACCGGCCGCGCAGATCACCGCGCCCACGTCGCGCAACTGGGTGCGGAACTCCTCGTTGCCGAGCCGGGCCCGCCAGCCCGGGATCGACTCCAGCTTGTCCAGCGTGCCGCCGGTGTGGCCGAGGCCGCGGCCGGACAGCTGCGGCACCGCGACGCCGCACGCGGCCACCAGCGGTGTGAGCGGCAGTGTGATCTTGTCGCCGACGCCGCCGGTGGAGTGCTTGTCCGCGGTGGGCCGGCCGGCCGCGCTCAGGTCCAGCCGCTCGCCGCTGGCGATCATCGCGGCGGTCCAGCGGGCGATCTCCGGCCCGGTCATGCCGCGCAGCAGGATCGCCATGGCCAGCGCGGACATCTGCTCGTCCGCGACCACACCCCGGGTGTACGCGTCGATCACCCAGTCGATCTGCGCGTCACTCAGCGTGCCGCCGTCCCTCTTGGTCCTGATCACGTCGACCGCTGCGAAACTCATGCCGGAACCCCCTCGTTGAACGCCGCCGGCGGGTCGCCCTCGCCCGCCCACGACATGGCACCCTCCGCGTCCACCACGACCACCCGTGGCGTCCGCGCCCGGCCCCACCGCACACCCTCCTCGGTGTCCGGCCAGATCGGGCCCTCCTCCAGGATCCCGGCGCGCTCGGACTCCTCGGCGCCGCTGGAGCGGTCCCAGTAACCGGTCCAGACCTGCTTGCCGCCGTCCAGCTCCGGGTGGATGAAGACGGTGCCCTGGCCGATCCACTTGGACAGCCGCACCGGCACGCTCGGCGCCGGCGAACTGGTCACCACGGCCAGGTCGGCCGGGCCGAAGCCGTGCGGCATCAGCTCGGCCATCAGCAGCGGGCTCGGGTACGCCTCGATCAGGCAGTTCGGCCCGCCGTTCTCCCACAGCAGCTGGCGGCACCGGCCGCACGGCATGATCGGCTGACCGGTCGCGTCGACACAGGAGAGCGCCACGATCCGGCCACCGCCGCTGGCGTGCAGCTGGGACACCACGCCGCACTCGGCGCACAGCGCCACGCCGTAGCCCGCGTTCTCCACGTTGCAGCCGACGATCACCCGGCCGTCGTCGACCAGCGCGGCCGCGCCGACCGGGAAGCGTGAGTAGGGCGCGTACGCCCGCTGCATCACCTCGACGGCGGCGGCGCGCAGCTCGGCCCAGTCGATCTCCATAGTCACGCCCTCAATCCTGACCTATGCGCACGGATCCGGACGTCCATAACCCATGGACGCCCGGAACCCGTAACGTTAGTGCCTCTATCGCCATGAATGGCCGGGCTGCGGCGAGGCCCACGGCTAGCTCTTGACGTAGGGCTTACCGTCCGCGGCCGGCGCGCGCACCCGGCCGACCAGACCGGCCACCGCCACGATCGTCGCGATGTACGGCAGCATGTTCAGGAACTGGCTCGGCACCGGGCTGCCGATCGCGCTCAGATAGATCGCCAGCGTGTTCGCGAAACCGAAGAACAGCGCCGCGAGCAGCGCGCCCACCGGCCGGAAACCGCCGAAGATCAGCGCCGCCAGCGCGATGAAGCCGGCCCCGGCCGTCATGTTCTTGCCGAACGCGCCGGTCGACACGAGCGTGAAGAACGCACCGCCGAGTCCCGCCACCACGCCGCCGAGCAGCACGTTGAGGTACCGCGCACCCGGATGCCGACCGTGTCGGCCGCGGTCGGGTGCTCGCCGACCGCGCGGGTCCGCAGGCCCCACCGGGTCCGGGCCAGCCCGAAGTGCAGGACCGCGACTCCGATCAGCGCGATGTAGACCAGCGGGCTGGTGTCGAACAGCACCGGCCCGATCACCGGAATGTCGGCCAGCACCGGGATCCGCAGGTTCTGCATGCGCGGCGGCGTGTTGAACGCGGCCGCGTCGGTCTGCATCAGCCGCTCGTAGAGGAAGCCGGTCACGCCGAGCGCCAGCAGGTTCAGCACCGTGCCGATCACCACCTGGTCGACCAGGAACCGGATCGCCAGCACGGCCAGCAGCGCCGCGATCAGCACGCCGCCGGTGATCGCGCCGAGCACGCCCAGCCAGACGCTCGCGGTCATCGTGCCGATCAGCGCCGCGCCGAACGCGCCCATCAGCAGCTGACCCTCGATGCCGATGTTGACCACGCCGGTGCGCTCGCAGAGCACGCCGCAGAGCGCACCCAGGATCAGCGGTACGGCCAGGCCGAGCGAGCTGCTCGCGGTGCCGACCAGCGGCAGGAAGTTGCCGGCCACCTGCCAGCACAGGAACGACAGCACGAAGCCGAGCACGCCGGCTACCAGCAGCACGTTGGACCACCGCCGCGCCACGCCGGCCAGCAGGCCCGCGCCCGCGGCCACGGTGAGCGCGCCGAAGACGGCCGCGCCGACCTTGCCGTTGACGCTGAGCGCCGCGCCGGTGGCGTCCTCACCGAGCGTGAACCGGGCCGGCGCGGACTCGGCCAGCAGCGCGAACCCGGCCGCGGCGAGCAGGCCGATGACGCACAGTACGGCGCCGATGCGGCGCTCCCTCGTCCAGTACTTAGCGGGCGCCAGGTCGTCCACCGTGAGAAGGGTCGTGGACATGGTCACCAACCCTTCGCGATGCTGGTGGACAGCCGGGCGGCACGCGCGGCCCGGAGCCGGAAGATGGCCTTCACCAGGGCGGGCGCCGCGATGAAGATGACGATGAGCGCCTGCAGCACGGTGACCAGCTCCAGCGAGACGCTGGCATAGGACTGCATGCGGTTGCCGCCCGCGCGCAGCGCGCCGAACAGGATCGCGGCCCAGAGCACGCCCCACGGCTTGCCGCGGCCGAGCAGCGCGACCAGCAGGCCGTCGAAGCCGATGTTCGCGATCACCAGCGGGTTCAGCGCGTAACCGGTGCCGAGCACCTGGGTGGCGCCGCCGAGACCGGCCAGGCCGCCGGAGACGGTCATCAGCATCGCGTACGTCGCGGTGACGCTGATGCCGGCCGTCCGCGCCGCGTCCGGGTTCGCACCGACCGCGCGCAGCTCGAAGCCGAACGTCGAGCGGTTCAGCAGCCAGGACACGCCCCAGGTGGCGAACGCGGCCAGCACGATGCCGAGGTGCACGCGCTGGTCGCCGCCGAGCAGGCCGGGCAGGTGCGCGGAGGACTCGACCGGCTTGCTGATCGCGTCCTGCCGGTTCGGGTCGTGCACGCCGGGCTGCATGATGATCCAGCCCAGGAACAGCGCCGCGATGTAGTTCAGCATGATCGAGGTGATCACCTCGTGCGCGCCGAACCGGGCCTTCAGGATGCCCGGCAGGAAGCCCCAGAACGCGCCGCCGGCCGCGCCCGCGACCAGCGCGATCACCAGGTGCACGCCGATCGGCAGCGGGATCAGGAAGCCGGCCAGCGCGGCCGCGATGCAACCCATGATCGCCTGGCCCTGTGCGCCGATGTTGAACAGGCCGCCGCGGAACGCCAGCGTGACCGCGAGGCCGGTGAACACGATCGGCGCCGCGTAGGTGAGCGTCTCCGAGATCGGCCGCAGCGCGGTCGTCGCCGACGTGGCGTCCGGGTCGAAGATCGCGCCCTTGAACAGGTTCGCGTACGCCTCACTGACCAGCTCCCAGCTCGCGGTCAGCGCGTCCGCCGGCCGGGCCGTGAAGTAGCCGTAGGTGGCCAGCACGTCCGGGTCGGACAGGATGATCAGCACGGCGCCGATCAGCAGCGCCGCGATGATCGCCAGCACCGTGACGGTGACCGTGTTCGCCGACCAGATCGCCGTCACGATCCGCCCGGCGGTGAGCTCACGCCGGGACTCTTCCACCTTCATGCCGCGTCCTCTGTAACGCCGGCCATCAGCAGGCCGATCCTCTCCACCGGGGTGTCCGGGCCGACGATCGCCAGGATCCGGCCCCGGTACATGACCGCGATCCGGTCCGCGAGCCCGATGACCTCGTCCAGCTCGCTGGAGACCAGCAGCACGGCGGTACCGATGTCCCGCTCGTGCACGATCTGCGCGTGGATGAACTCGATCGAGCCGACGTCCACGCCGCGGGTCGGCTGGCAGGCGATGAAGAGCTTGAGCGGCCGGGACATCTCCCGGGCCACGATCACCTTCTGCTGGTTGCCGCCGGAGAGCGTGCCGACCGGCGCGTCCGCGGACGGCGTGCGGACGTCGAACTTCTCGATCCGCTCGGCCGCGTTCGCCGCGATCCGCTCCGGGTTCAGCACCATGCCCCGGGCGTACGGCGCCTGGTCGTAGACGTCCAGCACCAGGTTCTCCGCGACGGAGAACTCCTTGACCACACCGTCGGCGCTGCGGTCCTCCGGCACGTAGCCGACGCCGGCCCGCAGCACCTGCCGGGTGGTGCGGCCGGCCATCGGCGCACCGGCCAGCGTGACCGTGCCGCCCTCGATCTCGCGCAGGCCCATCAGGGCCTCGATCAGCTCGGTCTGGCCGTTGCCCTGCACGCCCGCGATGCCGAGCACCTCGCCGGCCCGCACGGTCAGGTCCACGCCGGCGACCTGCACGGTGCCGCGGTCGTCCCGGACGGTCAGCCCGGACACCTCCAGCACCGGCTCGCCCGGCGTGGCCGGCTCCTTCCGCACCTCGAGCACCACGTCACGGCCGACCATCAGCGCGGCCAGCTCGTCCTTGCTCGCCTCCGGGGACGCGGTGCCGACGGTCCGCCCGCGCCGGATCACGGTGATCCGGTCGGCGATCGCCTTCACCTCCTGGAGCTTGTGGGTGATGAAGACGATCGACTTGCCGGACTCCTTGAGCGTGCGCATGACCGCGAGGAGCTCCTCGGTCTCCTGCGGCGTGAGCACGGCGGTCGGCTCGTCCAGGATCAGCAGGTCCACGTTGCGGGTGAGCGCCTTGATGATCTCGACGCGCTGCTGCACCCCGACCGGCAGGTTCTCGACCAGCGCGTCCGGGTCGACACGCAACCCGTACCGCTCGGAAACGTCCTTGATCTCCCTGCGCGCCCGGCGCCGGTCCAGCCAGCCCAGCCGGCCGCCCCGGACGTGCTCGGCGCCGAGCATGACGTTCTCCGCGACGTCGAAGACCGGGACCAGCATGAAGTGCTGGTGCACCATGCCGATGCCGGCCGCGATCGCGTCGCGGGGGCCCTTGATCTGCACGGGCTTCCCGTCGACCACGATCTCGCCCTCGTCCGGCTGTAGCAGCCCGTAGAGCACGTTCATCAGCGTCGACTTGCCCGCGCCGTTCTCGCCCAGCAGGGCGTGAATCTCTCCCGGCTCCACCGTCAGGTCGATGTGGTCGTTGGCGACCAGGTCACCGAACCGCTTGGTGATGCCACGCAGTTCAAGCTTCAGGGCGGACCTCCTGGATCCGGCGCCTCGGCGGCTGGTGGCCGCTGGGGGGCGAGGCGGTGTTCGGGCCGGCGATGCTGCGGGACACCCGGCGCGCGGGTGCCCGGCGGCCCCGCCGGAGGGCACATCCGGTCCGGCCGCCGCACGGATCTCCGCGCGGCGGCCGGGAACTACGGCTATCAGATCATCACTTGGGCGCGGCGGCCGACTCGACCTTGATCGTGCCGGCGATGACGTCCGCCTTGAGCTTCTCGATCTCCGCCTTCAGCTCGGCCGGGACCTTGCTGTCGAACTCGTGGTAGGCGCCCAGCGAGACGCCACCGTTCTCCAGCGTGCCCTTGTAGCCGACGGCCGCGTCCAGCTTCTCGCCCTTCGAGCCCTTCAGCGCCGCGTCCTTCACGCCGCCGGAGACGCTCTTGACGACCGTGCTCAGGAACGCGGAGCAGTACTGCGCCGCGACCTCGCAGCCGTCCGAGTCGACCCAGATCACGCTGTACTTGCCGCCGGACTCGGTGGCCGCGGCCGCGGTGCCCAGCCCGGTGCCGCCGGCGACCGGCAGGATCACGTCCGCGCCCTGGCCGACGAACGTGTCGGAGATCGCCTTGCCCTTGGCCTGGCTGGTGAAGTCGTCCGCGAACGTGCCCTTCTGGGTGGCCTTGTCCCAGCCGAGCACCTTGACGGACTTGCCCTTGACCTCGTTGTACTTCGCGACGCCGTCGACGAAGCCGTCCATGAAGATGGTCACCGGCGGGATGTTCATGCCGCCGTAGGTCGCCACCGTGCCGGACTTCGAGTAGCCCGCGGCCAGGTAACCGGCCAGGTACGACGCCTGCGCGGTGTCGAACTGCAGCGGGTAGACGTTCGCCGCGTCCGCGATGGCCGAGTCGACGATCGCGAACTGCGAGTCCGGGTTCGCCGCGGCGATCTTCGCTGTGGCGTCCGTCATCAGGCCGCCGACCGCGAGGATCAGGCTGCACTTCTGGGCTGCGAAGTCGGTCAGGTTCGGCTCGTAGTCCGCGATCGCGTTGGACGCGGTGAACTTCGTGCTGATGTTGCCGGCCTCGGCCTTGGCGGCCTCCAGGCCGGCCCAGGCGGACGCGTTGAACGACTTGTCGTCGATGCCACCGGTGTCGGTGACCATGCAGGTGCTGTAGGCGGGGGCGTCGCCACCACCGGCGGCGTTCTCCTCCGGAGCCTCGCCACACGCGGAGAGGGCGAGCCCGGAGGCCGCCAGCACCGCAAGAATCTGAATCCCACGCGCAGCGCGCAAGAGGGTCTCCTTCCAAGCTCCGCACACCGCACCACGGGCGGTGAATCCCACGAGACGGAGAGCGTACGCTGCCGCAGGTCACGGGTTAGACAACCGTGCACGACCTGTTGGAGCACCGTTACCCGCACGTAACTCTCCTGATCAACATTGCACCGCCGATCCGGGGCTCCGTGGGTGAATTCGCCACATGTCGCCCGGATACCTCCGGCCCGCCGTGACACAACAGTGACCGAACACCTCCCGGCCACCGTGAAAGATTTACCAACCGGAAACGCGACAACTCTTCAAGATCAAATTCCCCCGAGGGTACGGACGACGCCTCCCATCCGGCTCCCGCACTTCCCCGCCGCACCGCCGAGGATCTTTCAACTATGCGGAATCGATCACTACCGGTCAGTGCGCGGCGACGGATAGGATCGGGTGGATACGACGGCAGGCCGACCACCCCGGGGAGTCCTCATGCGACCGACGGACCGGCGGGTCCTCATCGGTGCCGGAGCGATCACGGCACTGGCGATCGCGGTCACCGGCATCACGTTCGCGTCCACATCGGACGATGACGGCCCCCGCGCCGCCCCGGCCGCGTCCAGCGCCGCCCCCGCGCCGCAGCGCTCGGCCATCCAGCCCGGCCGCCCAGGCGAGTCCGCCCAGGTCGTCCTGCCCACGCCACCTCCGCCCGGCGCCGAGGCACCCGGCGCCACCGACCCGTGGAACCAGGCCGACGCCGACTTCCTGCGCAAGATGATCCCGCACCACCAGCAGGCCCTGGAGATCGCCGCCCTGGCCCCCGGGCGGGCCGTCAACCCGCAGCTCGCCGCACTGGCCGAGCGCGTCTCGGACACCCAGGCGCTGGAGCTCGGCTCATTCCGCGGCTGGCTGCGCCAGCACCGCCTCGGCGAGGACCTCCCCGGCTACGATCACGCCACGATGCCCGGCATGCAGAGCACGGAGCGAATGGCCGAGCTGGCCGCCCTGTCCGGCGACGAGTTCGACCGCCGCTTCGTCGAGATGATGACGGACCACCACGCCGGCGCGATCACCATGGCCAACGAGGCCCTCCGCGGCGGCGAGAACACCTGGGTCCTGCAGACCGCCACCTCCGTCGCCCACGAACAGGGCGTCGAGATCGACCGAATGGCCGCCATCATCATCGGCTGACCCCAGCCCTCCAGCGCCCATTTCGAGGCGATTCGCGCAGGTATGCAGAGCGAACACGCACGACCACGCCGCCCGCCGCCGCGGCTTTGCTCTGCTTACCCGCACGAAACCGGCCGAACAGCACACGACACCACCGCCTGCCGCCCCGGCCTTGCTCTGCTTACCCGCACGAAACCGGCCGAACAGCACACGACACCACCGCCTGCCGCCCCGGCCTTGCTCTGCTTACCCGCACGAAACCGGCCGAACAGCACACGACACCACCGCCTGCCGCCCCGGCCTTGCTCTGCTTACCCGCACGAAACCGGCCGAACAGCACACGACACCACCGCCTGCCGCCCCGGCCTTGCTCTGCTTACCCGCACGAAACCGGCCGAACAGCACACGACACCACCGCCTGCCGCCCCGGCCTTGCTCTGCTTACCCGCACGAAACCGGCCGAACAGCACACGACACCACCGCCTGCCGCCCCGGTTTGCTCTGCTTACCTGCATCAATCGACCAAAATGCACACGGCGGGGCGGTCGGACGGGTGTCCGCTTCAGGGCGTTTCATGCAGGTAAGCAGAGCAAAGCGGGCGCGAGTGTGGTGCCACCGGTCGCGGCCGGGCCCACCGTTCGCTCGCGAACGTCAGGCTTCCGCGTCGGCGTGCCGACCGCGAGCATCGAGGCCATGACCAATGCGATCATCTCGATTCTCGGCTGGGCCGGTGCCGGTGTGTTGCTGCTGGCGTACGCGCTGGTCTCCACGAAACGGCTGACCGGCGACGGCTGGCGGTTCCAGGTGCTGAACCTGGCCGGTGGCCTCGCGCTCGCCGTCAACTCCGCGTTCTTCGGCGCCTGGCCGTCCGCCGTGCTGAACATCGTCTGGGTCGCCATCGGCGCGGTCACCATCGCCCGGATCGCCGCCGCCTCCCGCCGCCCGGTCACCGAGACGTCGCCGCCGGCCGCCGAGGCAGTGCGGCCCACGCCGTGAGGCAGTGCGGCCCACGCCGTGAGGCAGTGCGGCCCACGCCGTGAGGCAGTGCGGCCCACGCCGTGAGGCAGTGCGGCCCACGCCGTGAGGCAGTGCGCCCACGCCCTGAGACGGCGTCGGCCGCCGCGACGGCGAACGGGCCCGCCCCCGGCTGGGAGCGGGCCCGTCACGGCGTTGCGGCTACAGCGTGAAGCACTGGCCCTTCTCGCGGTGGTCGACGGTGTTCTTCACACCGTCGTTGACCGGAGCGACCTTGTTGTACTCACACTCGAGGCTGCCGCCGATCGTGTTGCCGGAGATGACGACCGCGCCCGAGGTGTCGTGCACGTCCAGGTCACCGGAGATCCGGTTGCCCGCCACGTACACCGAGGCCAGCTCGTCGGCCCAGACGTCGCCGGCGATGCTGCTGTCCAGCAGCGAGAACGTGCCGCCGCCGGTGACCCGCACGTCGCCGGCCACGGTCGCGTCGTACGCCAGCAGCGTGGCGCCCTTCGAGATCTCCACCTTGCCGCGGATCGTGCCGCCGTCGACGCAGGTCACCCCGCGCTTGACGGAGACGCCGCGGGACGCGTCGCGCAGCACCGTGTCACAGGCCGGGTACTGCGGCTGCGTCTGGACGTTCAGCTCGCTGAACCGGACGGCCCGGGCACTGTTCGTGATCGGGTCGTCGAGCTTCAGCACGTCGAAGCCCTTCGCGATGTCGTTCGAGTAGATCAGGCCGTTGTAGTAGTACGCCGACCACGATCCACCGGTGGTGGTCTGCGTGGTGCTCAGCGGGCCGCGCTCCCAGTAGCCGAGCTCGACCGGGTTGGCCGAGTCGGTGAAGTCCCAGACCGAGACGCCGCCCTGGTACCACGCCTGGACCAGGATGTCCCGGCCGAACGCCGGGATGATCGACCCGTTGTGCGCCACGCAGTTCTCGTTCCACGCGTTCTCACGCGGGATCTTGAAGTAGCTCTTGAACTCCAGCTTCCCGCCGGTCAGGTCGTAGATCGCGTCCGCACCGCGGTTCGGCCCGATCTCCGGGTTGCAGGTGGCGAGCCCGCCGCCGCCCAGCTCGTCGGTGAAGACCACCTTCGTGCCGGCGTTGTTGAACGAGGCGGAGTGCCAGAACGCGAAGTTCGTCAGGTCCCGCACGCGCTCGGTGACCACCGGCGCCTCCGGGTTCGAGATGTCCAGCAGGATGCCGTCACCCATGCAGGCACCCGCCGCGATCTTCTTCGCCGGGTACGCCGTGATGTCGTGGCAGCCGGTCGTCGAGGAGCTGCCGTTGCCGCCCGGGTTACCGCCGTCCGGGAACAGGTTCGGCGCGGAGATCACCGCGGCGTCGGTCGGCTTGCTCAGCGGCACCTTGATGATCGAGATGGCGTCGTGCGGCGGCAGGCAGTCCGGGTACGTCGAGGACGGCGAGTACGACGAGACGTACAGGTAGGCGTCCTTCTTGCCCGGGATCAGCGTGTGCGTGTGCGACCCGCAGCTGGTCTCGACCGACTTGATGTACTTCGGCGCGGCCTTGTCGGTGATGTCGAAGATCTTGATGCCCTCCCACGCGTTCTTGTCCGACGCCGGGAGAGCCGTGCTGTTGCACGAGTCGTCGCTGCGGGACGAGTCGGTGGAGAGGAACAGCAGGTTGCCGAGGACGGAGATGTCGTTCTGCGCACCCACGCAGAGCACCTCGCTGACGACCGCCGGCGCCGTCGGGACGCTGATGTCGTAGACGACGAAACCGTTGTAGTTGCCGGAGAACGCGTACTTCCCCTGGAATGCCAGGTCGGAGTTCAGCTGGCTGAACGCGGCCGACTTCGGCACGTTGGCGAGCTGGGTGAGGTTGTCGCTGTGCACGATCTCGTCGACGCCGGGGATCTCCGCCGCGTAGGCGGCGGTGGGTGCCGAGGCCACGACCACGAGCGTGGCGGCGGTCGCGGCTAACCCGGCGAAACTGAGCCTGCGTAACCCTCGTGGGGTGTGGCTGGTCATACACACTGCCCTTCGATCAGGACGGCGCGGCTGCCGTTCCTGGACATCGAAGCATTTACACTCCACAAATACCAGCCTGTTGTGAGCTTACCGCCACTCTGCGTTCGGTATGCAACAGGAACGTCACACTGGACGGACCGCTGAGCCGCCGGTCAACCCATATCCGCAGGCCCCGGACCGGCCCGGCGATGGGTTACTGTTCTCGAATGCGCGCACGTCTGTCGGACATCGCCCAGCAGGCGCAGGTCAGCGAGGCGACGGTGTCCCGCGTCCTGAACGACCGCCCGGGCGTCGCCGGCGACACGCGGCAGGCCGTGCTCACCGCGCTCGACGTGCTGGGTTACGAGCGCCCGGCACGCCTGCGCAAGCGCAGCGCCGGGCTGGTCGGCCTGATCGTGCCCGAGCTGAACAACCCGATCTTCCCGGCGTTCGCGCAGGAGATCGAGTCGAGTCTGTCCCAGACCGGCTACACGCCGGTCCTGTGCACCCAGACGCCCGGCGGCGTCACCGAGGACGAGTACGTGGAGATGCTGCTGGACCGCCAGGTCTCCGGCATCGTCTTCGTTTCCGGCCTGCACGCGGACACCACGGCCGACCTGGAGCGGTACCGGCGACTCACCACCCGGCCGCTGCCGATCGTGCTGATCAACGGCTACACCGCGGACGTGGACGCGCCGTTCATCTCCTGCGACGACCGGGACGCCGCCGAGCTGGCCGTCGCGCATCTGGTCGCGCTCGGCCACCGGCGGATCGGCTTCATCTCCGGCCCGGACCGGTTCACACCGGTGCGACGCAAGCTCGAGGGCTACCGCGCGGCCATGACCCGGCTGACCGGCACGCCCGGGCCGGACCTGGACCCGCTGATCTCGCTGTCGCTGCTGTTCGGCGTGGAGGGCGGCGACGCGGCCACCACGCGGCTGCTGGACGCGGGCGTCACCGCCATCATCTCCGGCTCGGACCTGATGGCGCTGGGTGCGGTGCGGGCCGGCCGGCGGCGCGGGCTCTCCGTACCCGGTGATCTGTCCGTGGTGGGTTTCGACGACTCACCGCTGACCGCGTTCACCGACCCGCCGCTGACCACGCTGCGCCAGCCCGTGGCTCCGATGGCGGTGGCCGCGGTGCGCGCGCTGGTCGACGAGATCAACGGGCACGCGGCACCGCGCTCCGAGTACGTCTTCCGCCCCGAACTCGTGGTGCGCGGCTCCACCGCGGTCGCCCGCACCACACTCGCCGTGACCGGCTGAAACCACGATCGAGTGTCGCCAGGCGGGAAGCGAGGCGTCAGGCCGAGAGCTTCGCCGCGATCCGGCGCATGCCGGCCTTGATCTCCGCGGACGTGGGCGGCTCGGCCGCCTCCAGGTGATCGTGGTCGTGGCCGTCCTCGTCGAGCAGGCCGGAGAGGCCCGCGTCGCCGAAGCTCTCGTCCCCGAGCTGCGGCGGCTCCTCCTCGGCCAGCCGTCGCGCCTTCTCGATCTCGTCGCGGATCTCGGTCGCGGCCGTGGAGGGCAGCAGCGGCTCCACCACGGCCATCAGCTGCTCGTCGGCCACCACCGACTCGGCCAGCGCCAGCGCGTGCTGCCGCTCGTACGGCCCGCAGACCACCGGCTCCCACTCGTCGTCGTCCGACAGCGGCCCGAACGTGATGATCCACGGCAGGTCCAGCGTCGGAGAGTCGTCCGGCAGGTCAAGCGTCACCAAAGCCCCCATGGGCCTCATCATGCCAAGTGGAGCCGGCCGCCGTCATGATTGAGGTTTATTCGGCGCCGCCCTCGATCCGCCGATAACCGCGGCTCAGTCCGCTGGTCCCCACCGTGCTGAATAATCCTCGCTCTCGACCGGGCCGCCGGAGTAGTCCCACACCTTTCCGTGCGGGCTGGTCGCCGCCCACGCCGCCGCGAACAGCAGCATCTGGTTGAGCAGGTAGAGGTAGACGAGCAGGCCGACCGCGCCGGTGACGACCGTGTACGCCGGGTTGTGCTGGGCCAGCCCGATCACGTAGCGGCCGGCCGTGTTGAGCAGCGTCACGCCGATGCCGACCTGGAGCACCGGCGGCGCCACCCGCCGCAGCGTCATCCGCAGCCGGGGCACGGCCACCAGCAGCGCGGCGCCGAGCAGCATGTTGAGCATCAACTGCATCAGCCAGGAGTACGCCGTGGTGAGGAAGCTCAGCCCGCCGGCCAGCCAGCCGATCAGGCCCTCCAGCGCGTCCACCGCCACGATCGACGCGGCCAGCATGACCAGGATGCCGAGCAGCACGCCGAGGTCGACCAGGCGGCGGACGATCAGGTTGCCGGGCTGCTGGTCGAGCCGCCAGATCAGCCGCTGCGAGGAGCGGATCGCCTCGACCCAGCCGATCCCGGAGAAGACCAGCCCGACCAGGCCGATCAGGCCGACCCGGCCGCGGCTGTCCAGGATCGCGTTCGGGTCGATGATCTGCATGTTCTGCGACAGGTAGTGCCGGACCGCGTCGAACAGGTCCAGGTCGAAGCTGAGCAGGAACCCGAAGACGGAGTACGCCAGCAGGCCGATCGCGAACAGCGCGAAGAACGAGTAGTACGCGATCGCGGCCGCGCACCGGCCGGCCAGCACCTCGCCGTACCGCTCCTGGGCCAGCCAGAAGTGGTCGAGGACGCGGTTGGCCCGGCGGGCGCGCTCGACGGCGTCGTCCACCGCGCGAAGCACCCGGCCGAGCGCCCGCCCGAGCACTAGCGCAGCGGGAAGTCGCGTCGGGGCTGCCAGGCGCCTTCGCCGCCGTGCAGGAACAGCGTGAAGGAGCCGACCTCGAAGCGGGCCTCGAAGTCGGCCAGGTCCTCGTACGCCGTGTCGAGCGCCTCCGGCGTGACGTCCTGGGCGATCGTGACGTGCGGGTGGTACGGGAACTTCAGCTGCCGGTCGATCTCGTCGGCCGCCGCGATCGCCGAGGCCAGCCGCTCGCACTCGCCGATGCCGGTGGCGACCGCGACGAACACCACCTGGGTCAGCGGCCGGAACGTGCCGGTGCCGCGCAGGTGCAGCTCGAACGACGGGTGCGCGGACGCGACCGCCGCCAGGTGCTTCTCGATGGCGGGCAGCGCGTCCGCGTCGACCTCGGTCGGGCCGAGCAGCGTGACGTGCGCGGGCACGAACGCGGCCTGCGGGTCACCGGCCTGCGCGCGCCGCGCCGTGAGGACGCTGCCCCACGGCTCCGGGATGTCGACCGCGACGCCGACCCTGGTGGTGTGCGGCACCTACGCCTTCCCCGCGAGGAAGCCGATGCGGTCGTAGACCGTCGCGAGCGTGGCGGCCGAGACCGCGCGCGCCTTCTCCGCGCCCGCGGCCAGCACCTTGTCGAGCTGTGCCGGATCGTCGAGGTAGGCCTTGGTGCGCTCCTGGATCGGCGTGACGAACTCGATCACCACGGCGGACAGGTCCTTCTTCAGGTCGCCGTAGCCCTTACCGTCGTACGCCCCGGTCAGGTCCTCGATCGTCCGGCCGGTGAGCGCGGAGTAGATGGTCAGCAGGTTCGAGATGCCCGGCTTGTTCTCCGGGTCGAAGACGATGTCGCGGCCGGTGTCGGTGACCGCCGACCTGATCTTCTTGCCGGACCGGGCCGGTGTCTCCAGCAGCTCGATGATGCCGTTCGGTGACGAGGCCGACTTCGACATCTTCGCGGTCGGCTCCTGCAGGTCGGTGATCTTCGCGGTGTCCTTGATGATGTGCGGCGCCGGCACCGTGAAGGTCTGCCCGTAGCGGTGGTTGAAGCGCTGCGCCAGGTCGCGGGTCAGCTCCAGGTGCTGCCGCTGGTCCTCGCCGACCGGCACCGCGTCCGCCTGGTAGAGCAGGATGTCGGCGGCCTGCAGGATCGGATACGTGAACAGGCCGACCGACGTGCTGTCCGCGCCCTGCTTGCTCGACTTGTCCTTGAACTGCGTCATCCGCCCGGCCTCGCCGAACCCGGTGAGGCAGTTCATCACCCAGGCCAGCTGCGCGTGCTCGGGCACGTGCGACTGCACGAAGAGCGTGCTGCGCTCCGGGTCGAGGCCGATCGCGAGCAGCTGCGCGGCGGAGACGCGGGTGCGTTGACGGAGCACCGCCGGGTCCTGCGCGACCGTGATCGCGTGCAGGTCGACCACGCAGTAGAACGCGTCGTGCGAGTCCTGCAGCGGCACCCAGTTACGCAACGCACCCAGGTAGTTGCCGAGGTGGAACGAGTCGGCGGTCGGCTGAATGCCGGAGAGCACCCGGGGACGCGGCGTTTCGGACATGGACACCATTCTGTCAGCGCCCCGGGAACCTTGTCACACAGGTATGGGTCGTACCCTGCGTGGAGAGAGTAGGTTGAAGGTTCAACTAACGTGATCACGACGCCGGGAGGCCACGGTTGCTGGCACAACGCGACGAGGAGATCGGCGACGATGACGAGCGCGCCCTCACCGAGATCTACCACGCCTGCTATCGGCGGCTCGTGACGCAGGTCTACGCGTTCACCACGGATCTGACCGAGGCGCAGGACGTGGTGCAGGAGGCGTTCGCGCGCGCCCTGGCCCGGCCGGGCACGCTCACCTCGCTGGACAATCCGGAGGCCTGGCTGCGCACCGTCGCGATCAACGTGGTCCGGCGGCGCTGGCGGCGCCGGAAGCTGCTCGACACGATCCTGCTCCGGGACCGCCCGCTGGTCGAGGCGGTCGCGCCGCCGCCCAGCCCGGAGCGGCCGGACGTGCACGCGGCGCTGGCCCGGATCCCGGCCGGCTACCGCCAGGTGATCACGCTGCACTACTTCGCGGACCTGCCGGTCGAGGAGATCGCCCAGCTCCTCGATCTGCCCACCGGCACGGTCAAGTCCCGCCTCTACCGGGGCCGGGCCGCGATGTCCGAGCTGCTCGCGGACTATCCCGGGCACGCACCAGAACAGGCGCCGCAGGCGCCGGAGAAGACCATGCCCACACCAGCACCGGTACGACGCAGGGCCACCCCGCTTCCCGGGGTCGCGGCCGCGGGGGTGGAGGTGGTCCGTGCCCGCTGAGGACCCGTCCCTGGACGAGCGCCTCGACGCCGCCCGCAACGACGTGCTCGGCCGCATCTCGCAGCCGCCGCTCGGCGCGCTGCGAGCCCGTGCGCACGCCCACCGCGTCCGCCGCCGGCGCGTCGCCACCGCCGCGATCGCCACGCTCGCGGTTCTGACCGGCGGCGCGGTCGCGCTGCGCCCGCAGCTCGGCGGCGCCGACCGGGACGCACCGATCGCCGCGGTCCCGGCTCCGGTCACCGCGAGCCCGGCCCCGGACACCTCCGTCATCAGCGGCGACGGCATCACGCTGATCGGCCTGGAGGACGGCGCCGCCATCACCGACCTGCCGGGCCGCATCGGCCAGGTCGCGTTCGTCGACAAGAGCACCGGCTACGTGCTGAACGACTGCACCGGCGATCCGCACTGCGCCCGCACGCTGGCCCGGACCACGGACGGCGGCCGGCGGTGGGAGACCAGCCCGGTCGGCACCGACCTGGAGATCACCGAGCTGAACGCGTTCGCCGGTGGCACCGTGGTGCTCAGCTCGGACACCGAGTCGCTGGTCTCCGGCAACTCCGGGCGCGACTGGTCGCGCGTGCCGAACGGGCCGGCCTCCACGAACTCGCTGACCGACGGCGACGTCATGTGCCGCCGCCAGGGCGAGAGCGGCGCGTTCCGGACGGCGGCGCTGTCCACCGGCGGCCGCGCGGTCGCGCTGGCCACCCAGCCGGAGCTGGACGTGCGCTGGGTCGCGCCGGCCGCCACCGCGTCCCGTGCGTGGTGGGTCGCGGGCGTCGACCACCAGGGCAGGGCCGCGGCCGCGGTCACCCACGACGCGGGCGAGAGCTGGGATCTGCGGTCGTTCGGCACCACCGGCGTCGAGGGCATCTCGGTCGCGGTCCGCGGCACGGACGTCTACGTGATCGTCACCGGCGAGGACGACGCGGTGCTGGCCGTCCACCACTCCGCGGACGGCGGCGCGACGTTCCGCGCCACGCGCGAGGCCGGCGCCACCGGCAAGCCGGGGTCCGTCTCCGGCGAGGCGGTGCCGCTGCCGGACGGGCGGCTGCTGGTCGCGAGCGGCGGCGCCACCTGGTGGGTCAGCGCCGACCACGGCGCCACGTTCACGAAGCTGGCCGGCTCGCTGCCGCACGTGGGCGAGCTGCGCCGCACCACGGCCGGCTGGGTCGCGGAGAACCTCTACGGCTCCGGCTACGTCGCGTTCTCCACCGACGGCCTCACCTGGCAGAAACTCTGGATCAACTGACGCGCCCGCCCTTCTGGGCGCGACACGCGAACGGCCCCGGGCACTCGCCCGGGGCCGTTCGCGTGAGGCCGTTCGCGTGAGGCCGTGATCGGGGCAGGGAGTCAGAGGCGGTGAGCGCCCGGCGCCGCGGTGGCGACGAACGTGGTGGGCGCCGTGAACGAGCGGGCCGCGTAGGCCTTCTCCACCGCGACCCGCACCTCGTCCGCCGCGGACGTCTCGACCAGCGCGAGCACGCAGCCGCCGAAGCCGCCACCGGTCATCCTGGCCCCGAACGCGCCCGCCGCAAGCGCCGCGGAGACGGCCAGGTCGACCTGCTCGACCGTGATCTCGAAGTCGTCGCGCATGGACGCGTGCGACGCGGTCATCAGCGGGCCGATGCCGCGCACGTCGCCCGCGCGCAGCAGCTCGACCGTGCGCAGCACCCGGTCGTTCTCCGTGACGATGTGCCGGGTCCGGCGGCGCAGCACCTCGTCGTCCAGCCGGGCCAGCGCGTCGTCCAGCCCGCCGAGCTCCACGTCGCGCAGCGCGGCGACGCCGAGCGCGGACGCGGCCGCCTCGCAGCTCGCCCGGCGCTCCGCGTACTCCCCGTCGACCAGCTGGTGCGGCGCGTTGCTGTTGATCACGAGGATCGCCAGGCCGGCCGAGGCCAGGTCGAACGGGATGTGCTCGACCTGGAGACTGCGGCAGTCCAGGAACAGCGCGTGGCCCTCGCGGCAGCGGATCGACGCGGACTGGTCCAGGATCCCGCTGGGCATCCCGACGTACCGGTTCTCGCCGAGCTGCGCGATCGCGGGCCGCTCCTCGATCGGCACGTCCAGGCCGCCGAGGTCGACGAGCGCGCCGAGCACCGCGGACTCCAGCGAGGCGGAGGAGGAGAGGCCGGCGCCGAGCGGCACGTCCGAGGTGATCGCCAGCCGGGCGCCGGGCACGTCGTGACCCCGCTCGCGCAGCGCCCAGACGACCGAGGCCACGTAGGCGCCCCAGCCGGGGACGCCGCCGGGGGTGAGATCGTCCTCGGTGAAGCGGACGGTCTCGCCGTTGAGTGCGGACCACGCCTCCCACGACGTGCCGGGGAGCCGTGCCGCGGACACCTCGGTCCGCTGCGGGATGGCGAAGGGCAGCACGAACCCGTCGTTGTAGTCGGTGTGCTCGCCGATCAGGTTGACCCGGCCCGGCGCGACCCAGGTGCCCTCGGGCGTACCCCCGAAGATCTTCTCGAAGGTCACGCCGGTTCTCCGCTCTGCTTACGGCCGTCTGGTGCGACATCCTGAAGCTCGCTCATGCTGCCACGTGCTCCCGGTAGAAGGTCCACGCGTCACCGATCATCGCCTGCAGCGTCGGCTTGGCCGGGACCCACCCCAGCTCGGCGCGCGCCCTCGCGGACGACGCGACCAGGATCGCCGGGTCGCCGTCGCGGCGCGGCGCGACCTCGACCGGCAGCTCGGCGCCGGTGACCTCGCGGACCGCCTCGGCCACCTCGCGGTTGGAGAAGCCCTGGCCGTTGCCGAGGTTGTAGAACCGGTGCTCGCCCGGCTTCGACGTCTCCAGTGCGAGCAGGTGCGCGCGGGCCAGGTCCTCCACGTGGATGTAGTCGCGCACGCAGGTGCCGTCCGGCGTCGGGTAGTCGGCGCCGAAGAGCGTCAGCTTCTCCCGCTTGCCGGCCGCGACCTGCAGCGCGATCGGGATCAGGTGCGTCTCCGGGTCGTGCCGCTCGCCGATCGCCCGGTCGTCGCGGATGTAGGCGCCGGCCACGTTGAAGTAGCGCAGCGACGTGACGCCCAGATCGTGCGCGAACGCCTCCGAGGTCAGCGCCATGTCGAAGGCCAGCTTGGTCGCGCCGTACGTGCTGGTCGGCAGCGTCACCGCGGTCTCGGTGATCGGGATCTCGGTGGGGTTGCCGTAGCAGGCCGCGGTCGAGGAGAAGACGAACCGGGGCACGCCGGCCGCGCGCACCGCGTCCAGCAGCGCGAGCGAGTGGACCACGTTCTGCTGCCAGTAGAGCTCGGGCTTGGCCATCGACTCGCCGGCCGCGATCAGCCCGGCGAAGTGCAGCACGCCGTCGAACCCGGCGCCCGGCGTGAGCACCGTGGCCGCGTCCTTGATGTCGGCCTCGACGAACGTGGCGTCCGGGGCGACCGACTCCGCGTGGCCGGTGATCAGGCTGTCGAGAACGGTCACCTCGTGCCCGGCGTCCAGCAGCAGCCGGCTGACGACACTGCCGATGTATCCGGCGCCGCCGGTGACGAGCAATTTCACGTCCGTGACCTCCTAGGTCGAGTCTGCTCCGATCATAGTTCCACCAGAATCGCTCAAGAGTCAACACATTCAAACATTCGCGGGTACGGAAAAGGGCCGCCCCTGCCCGGGACGGCCCTCGTCACGCGTGCGTCAGCTCGCCTCGCGGATGATCCCGGCGCCGACCGTGCGGTTCGTGATCTCGTCGATCAGGATGAAGCCGCCGGTGGTGCGGTTGCGCCGGTACTCGTCCGCGAGCAGCGGCACCGTGGTGCGCAGCCGGACCCGGCCGATCTCGTTCAGCCCGAGTTCGGTCGCGCCCTCGTTGCGGTGCAGCGTGTTCACGTCGATCTGGTACTGCAGCCCGCGCACCACGGCCCGCGCGCTCCGCGTGGTGTGCTTGATCGCGTACTTCCCGCCCACGGTCAGCGGCCGGGACTCGTCCATCCAGCAGATCATGGCCTCGATGTCCTGGGCCGTGTTCGGCTGGTTGTGCGGACGGCAGATCATGTCGCCGCGCGAGACGTCGATCTCGTCCTCCAGCCGCACCGTCACCGACATCGGCGGGAACGCCTGCATGACCGGCCCGTCCGCGGTGTCGATCGACGCGATCTTCGACGTCATCCCGGACGGCAGCACCAGCACGTCGTCGCCGGGCTTGAGCACGCCGGACGCGACCTGACCGGCGTAACCCCGGTAGTCGGTGACCGTGGTCGACTGCGGGCGGATCACGTACTGCACCGGGAAGCGCACGTCGACCAGGTTCCGGTCGGAGGCGATGTGCACGCGCTCCAGGTGGTGCAGCAGCGACGGCCCGTCGTACCACGGCGTCTTCTCGGAGCGGGTGACGATGTTGTCGCCGTGCAGCGCGGAGATCGGGATGACCGACAGGTCCGGCGCGTCCAGCTTCGCCGCGAACGAGGTGAACTCGTCCGCGATCTTCTCGTAGACCTCCTGGTCCCAGTCGACCAGGTCCATCTTGTTCACGCAGAGGACCAGGTGCGGCACGCGCAGCAGCGAGCAGAGGAACGCGTGCCGGCGGGACTGCTCGACCAGGCCCTTGCGCGCGTCCACCAGGATCAGCGCCAGGTCCGCGGTGGACGCGCCGGTCACCATGTTCCGCGTGTACTGGATGTGCCCGGGCGTGTCCGCGATGATGAACTTCCGCCGCGGCGTGGAGAAGTACCGGTACGCGACGTCGATCGTGATGCCCTGCTCCCGCTCGGCCCGCAGGCCGTCGGTGAGCAGCGCCAGGTTCGTGTACTCGTCGCCGCGCGCGGCGGAGACCGCCTCGACGGCCTCCAGCTGGTCGGTGAAGAGCGACTTGGTGTCGTAGAGCAGCCGGCCGATCAGCGTGGACTTGCCGTCGTCCACCGAACCGGCGGTGGCGAAGCGGAGCAGGTCCACGGTGCGGGAGTCGTCCGCCACCGGAGCAGGTGCAGTCATGATCTAGAAGTAGCCTTCCCGCTTGCGGTCTTCCATCGAGGCCTCGCTGACCCGGTCGTCGCCGCGGGTCGCGCCGCGCTCGGTCAGCCGGGTGGCCGCGACCTCCGCGATCACCTTCTCGACCGTGTCCGCGTCCGACTCCACGGCCGCCGTCAGCGACGCGTCGCCGACGGTCCGGTAGCGCACCCGCTTGGTGACGATCTCCTCGCCCTCGCGGGCCCTCAGGTATTCGTTCACCGCGTAGAGCATGCCGTCGCGGACCACCACGTCGCGGTCGTGCGCGTAGTAGATGCTCGGCAGCTCGATCCGCTCCCGCTCGATGTACCGCCAGATGTCCAGCTCGGTCCAGTTGGACAGCGGGAACACCCGGATCGACTCGCCGGCCTGGTGCCGTCCGTTGTAGAGCGACCACAGCTCGGGGCGCTGGTTCTTCGGGTCCCACTGGCCGAAGTCGTCGCGGAACGAGAACATCCGCTCCTTCGCGCGCGCCTTCTCCTCGTCCCGGCGCGCGCCGCCGAACAGCGCGTCGAACCGGTACTTCTCCTGCGCGGCCAGCAGCACCGGCGTCTGGATGCGGTTACGGGTGCCGTCGGCCGGCTCACGGACCGTGCCGGACTCGATCGCCTCGGGCACGGACGCGACCACCAGGTTCAGTCCGAGCTGCGCGACCCGGCGGTCCCGGTAGGCCAGCACCTCGGGGAAGTTGTGGCCGGTGTCCACGTGCATCACCGGGAACGGGATGCGCGCGGGCGCGAACGCCTTCTCCGCGAGGCGCAGCATCACGATCGAGTCCTTGCCCCCGGAGAAGAGCAGCGCCGGGCGCTCGAACTCGGCGACCACCTCGCGCATCACGAAGATGCTCTCCGCTTCGAGGGCATCCAGATGCGAAACCCGATATGTCTGGGGAGTCTGACTCATGCCTGATTCCCCTCGATGCTGCGGATGCGCTGTGGGCGGCGCTGAGCTGCCGATTCGCTCGCAAGCTCGCTCATTCCCGACCTTTCCGGTTGGTCAAGTGCTGAATTTCGTCCATCACGGTACCCGCAAGTGTCCGCGGAGTGCCGAAAGCAACCGAGGAGCGAGATCCTTGCGGCACACCACCAGGTCGGGGAGGCGGGGATCGGCGCCGTTATATTCCAGCGCACTCCCGTCGACCCGGCTAGCGTGCAGCCCGGTGGCCGTCGCCACAGCGACCGGCGCGGCCGAGTCCCACTCGTACTGGCCGCCGGCGTGCACGTACGCGTCCACCTCGCCGCTGATCACCGCCGCGATCTTGGCGCCCGCCGACCCCATCGGGACCAGCTCCGCGTCGATCTCCTCGGCCAGCGCGCTCAGGAACGCCGGCGGGCGCGACCGGCTCGCGGCCAGCCGCAGCCTCCCGCCGGTGGCGGACGCGACCGGCAGCGGCGGGTACGCCGGTGGGTGGTCCGTGGCGATCACCCGGTGCTGGGCCGGCAGCGCCACCGCGCCCGCGGCCAGCCGGCTCGGGTGGTGGCAGTCCGCGCTCCACAGCGCCACGTGCACGGCCCAGTCCGCGCGCCCCTCCTCGGAGAACTCGCGCGTGCCGTCCACCGGGTCGATGATCCAGACCCGCGCCGCGTCCAGCCGGGTGCCGCCGCCGGCCAGCACGCCGCGCGCGTCCTGCTGCTCCTCGGAGAGCACCGCGTCGGCCGGCCGGAGCCGGGCCAGCTCCGACATCAGGAAGTCGTGGGCGCGCTTGTCACCGGCGGCCTTGAGCGCGGCCGGGTCGTCGTGACCGACCTCCGCACGCACCTCCATCAGCAGCTGACCGGCGCGACCGGCCAGCCACCGGGCGAACGCACCGTCGATGACCGGCGGGCTGTCGCCGCCCTGACTCTCACTCATGCCTCGTCCACCAATCGCCTCGAAGCCCCTCGCGGGCGCCGTCTCAGTAGGCGCCGGAGGAACGGGCCACCACGGCCACCGTACGCAGCAGGATCGTCAGATCCAGTGACAGTGACCAATTCTCCACGTAACTCAGGTCCAGTCGCACGGCCTCGTCCCAGGTGAGGTCCGAGCGGCCGGAGACCTGCCACAGTCCGGTCATCCCGGGCTTGACCACCAGCCGGCGGCGGGCGTCGTCCGGGTACGCGGCGACCTCGGCCGGCAGCGGTGGCCGCGGTCCCACCAGCGACATCTCCCCGCGCAGGACGTTCAGCAGCTGTGGCAGCTCGTCCAGGGAGAGCCGGCGCAACCAGCGGCCGATCGGCGTGACCCGGGGATCGTCACGGATCTTGAAGAGCACTCCGTCGTGCTCGTTGAGGTGGCGCAGCTCGGCGAGCCGGGCCTCCGCGTCCGGGTACATGCTGCGGAACTTGTACATCACGAACTCGCGCCCGTCCCGCCCGACCCGGACCTGCCGGAAGAGTACCGGCCCGGCCGAGCCGAGGCGCACCGCGGCGGCCAGCGACAACAGCAGCGGCGCGCTCGACAGGAGCAACACGGCCGCGCCGGCCCGGTCGACGATCTCCTTCACCACCCGGGTCGCGCCGTCCAGCCGCGGGTGGTCCACGTGCAGCATCGGCAGGCCGTCGACCGGCCGGACCGTGGTCCGCGAACCGGCCACGTCGATCAGCGCGCTGGCCACGATCAGGTCGGCCTCGTTGCGCTCCAGCCGCCAGGCCAGCCGGCGCAGCGCCTGGCCGTCCAGTTCCGGGCAGCTGAGCACGATCACGGTGTCGGCCGAGGCCGCGTCCACCGCCTCGGCCACGTCGTCGAACGTGCCGTAGACCGGCAGGCCCACCGCGCCGTCGTGCCGCGGCGGCAGGCACGCGCCGACGACCTCGTACCCGTGGTAGCGCTCGCGCCGCAGCTGCCGGCTCATGTGGATCACGGCGAGCTCGTGGCCGACCAGGATGACCCGGCGCAGGCACTGCCCGCGGGTACGCGCCATGTGCAGGCGTTTGCGCAGCAGGAAGCGGACCGAGACGGTGGCGGCGGTGGCGAACGGCAACGCCATCAGCACGTACGAGCGGGCCAGCGGCAGTTCCAGCGCGTACGAGACGATCGCGGCCGCCGCGGTCAGCCCGAGCCCGGCCCGGATCACCCGCTGATACTCGTCGATGCCGACGTAGAGGAAGCGGCGTTCGTAGCAGCGGCCGATCGCCAGCACCGCGATCAGCGCGACCGGCAGCAGTACGGACAGCAGCGCGTAGGCCCAGTTCCGGGTGGTGACCACCTGACCGAAGCGCAGGCCGAACGCGAGTGCGCCGGCCAGCACGCCGACCATGAGATCCGCGCCGAGCAGCCGCCGCACGTAGCGGCCCTCCCAGCCGTACCGCCGGGAGGTCGCGGCGTGCCGGCCCGGTGTGCGCCGCAGCGGCCGCCGCTGCCGCTCCGGTGCGGCCGACGGCACGTCCGAGACCGGGCTGACCGGCGCGACCGTGCGGTCGAACGCGGCCTGGATCCGCTCCATCGACACGGTGGCGGCCGGGTCGTCCCAGTCCGGCCAGTCCATCGGCGATCTCGTGGAGACCGGCCTCGCGGAGACCGGCCTCGCGGGCTGCCGGGGCGGCGCGGCCGGCATCGGCGCCGAGACGTCCGGGGGATGGACCTCCTCGACCAGGATGCCGTCCGGGGTGACCCGGTAGAGCACCGGCCAGGTGGCGTCCGCGTCGCGCACCCGCCCCTGCTCCACCGTGCCTCACCCCCGCAGCCTGCATGACGAGCCGGCGCTACCGGCCCGCCCAGGTGACCAACTCTCGATCACCCGGCGGCGTCACGGCTCCATTCGGGGGAGAAATGTAGCCATAGAGACCGGTTTCAACGGCCGTGGTAGTAGTTCTGCGCCGGTTCGAGCCCCTTCTCCACGATCATCTCGGTGAAGTCGGCCGCGCGGTCGATCAGGAACTCCAGCTCCTTGCGCTCCGCGCCGGCGAAGTCGGAGAGCACGTAGTCCGCCGGGTCCTGCCGGCCCGGTGGACGGCCCACGCCGAACCGCACCCGCGCGTACTCCTTGGAGGCCAGCGACTTCGACATCGAGCGCAGCCCGTTGTGGCCGCCCTCGCCGCCGCCGCGCTTCGCCCGCAGCTCGCCGAACGGGATGTCCAGCTCGTCGTGCACCGCGATCACGTGCTCGACCGGAATCTTGTAGAACTGCGCCAGCGCGGCCGCCGGCCCGCCGGAGAGGTTCATGTAGGTCAGCGGTCTCGCCAGCACCAGCCGCGGGCCGCCGATGCCGAGGCGCCCCTCGGCCACGTCCGCCACCGCGCGCCGGTGCCGGCCGAACTTTCCGCCCACCCGCTTCGCCAGCAGCTCGGCGACCATGAAACCGACGTTGTGCCGGTTCCCCGCGTACTCCTTACCGGGGTTGCCGAGGCCCACGATCAGCCACGGCGCGTCGTCGATGGCGACCTGGTCCGTCATGACTCCCTCTCAGGCGGAAACGCCCGCCCCCTCGGACTACCGGGGAGCGGGCGCCTCACATGGCTCGCGACGAAAGCGAAAGGTCTTACTCGGCGGCGCCGGCCGACTCGGCCGCAGCCCCGGCCTCGGCGGAGTCACCCTCCAGGTCGGCAGCGGTCGGCGCGGCGGAGACGATCGCGATGATCAGCGACGGGTCCGCGACCAGCTCGGTGCCCTGCGGCAGCTGGACGTCGGCCGCGGTGATCTGCGAGCCGGCCTCCAGGCCGTCGACCGAGACCTCCAGGGTCTCCGGCAGGTGCAGCGCGTCGGCGGAGACCGAGAGCGTGTCGTTCTCGTGCTGGATGAGCGTGTTCTTCGCGGCCTCGCCGGTGAGCACGATCCGGATGTCGACGGTGACCTTCTCGCCGCGCTTCACGATGATCAGATCGATGTGCTCGAACGAGTCCTTGATCGGGTCACGCTGGATCGCCTTGGCGAGCGCGAGGATCGCGCTGCCGCCCGGGATGTCGATCGCGAAGACCTGGTTGGAGCCACCGTGCCGGATGGCGGCGGCGAACTCACGGGCGGGGAGCGCGATGTGCTGCGGCTTCTCGCCGTGCCCGTACAGCACGGCGGGGACCTTGCCGGCACGGCGCGTGCGGCGGGCGCCGCCCTTGCCGAACTCGGTGCGAAGCTCGGCGCTGATCTTAACCTCGGACACGGAAGTAACTCCTGATGCTTTCGTCGGGCTCGTGTGCGATGCTCACCCGATCATGACCGGATGAAGTGGCTGCGGTGCCGGGCGAGAGGCGCGCTGGGCACGGGCCCGGGGCTCAGAAAGGGCCCAGAACACCGCGTCGATCACGATGCCTCCATGCGGCCAGTGCTTCGTCAGCATCGGCCCGCAGGGCACCCTCGCCGTGGCAACCTGACCAGTTTACCCACGGCGTTTCGCCACCCCGACGTGACCCCCGCTGCTCCGCACCCTCCGGCTGCTCAGCGCCGTGCGCACGAACGCCCTGTCGCCGGCCGGAAGCCCGGCCGGCGACAGTCCTACCGGAGTCAGTTCACACCATCCGCCAGAAGCGGCGGAGGGTTTCCAGCAGGAAAAACAGGTCTAAACCTAGGAAAGGCCACCGAACAGCGTGGTCACTGAACCGTCGTCGAAGACCTCGCGGATCGCGCGGGCCAGCAGCGGCGCGATCGACAACGTGGTGATCTTGTCGAGCGTCTTCTCCGGCGGCAGCGGCAGCGTGTTCGTGATGACGATCTCGCTGATCGGGCCGTTCTTCAGCCGCTCCGTGGCCGGGTCGGAGAGCAGCGCGTGCGTCGCCGCGACCACGATGTCCGCCGCACCCGAGTCGTGCAGGATGTCCGCGGCCTTCGTGATCGTGCCGCCGGTGTCGATCATGTCGTCGACGATCAGGCAGACCCGGCCCTCGACGTCGCCGACCACCCGGTTCGCCACCACCTGGTTCGGCTTCAGCGGGTCGCGGGTCTTGTGGATGAACGCCAGTGGGCAGCCGCCCAGCCGGTCCGTCCAGCGCTCCGCGACGCGCACCCGGCCGGAGTCCGGCGCGACCACGGTCATCGGGCGGCCCTTGTACTTCGTCTCGACGTACGACGCCAGCGTGTCCATCGCGAACAGGTGGTCGACCGGCCCGTCGAAGAAGCCCTGGATCTGCGCGGTGTGCAGGTCCACGGTCAGGATCCGGTTCGCGCCCGCGGTCTTCAGTAGGTCGGCCACCAGGCGCGCGGAGATCGGCTCACGGCCGCGGTGCTTCTTGTCCTGCCGCGCGTACGGGTAGAACGGCAGCACCACGGTGATCCGCTTGGCCGAGCCTCGCTTCAGCGCGTCCACCATGATCAGGGTCTCCATGACCCACCGGTTGACACCCTCGGTGACGGACTGGACGACGAACGCGTCCGACCCGCGCACCGATTCGTTGAAGCGGACGAAGATCTCACCGTTGGCGAACTCGTACGAGTCCGACGGCGTCGGCGCGACCCCGAGGGTCTTGCCGATCTCCTGCGCGAGTTCCGGGAAACCCCGGCCGCTGAAGAGCATCAAGCTCTTACGGTTCTCCGCGACGATGCTGCCCATCGGCGTAACGCTCCCCGATCGAGGGTCTGTTTGTCACCAGCGGACGTCTTCGTCGCCAGCAGATGCAGTATCTCCCCGTCAGCTGCCCGATCCATCGGGGTCCGCAACGTCGTTATCGGTATCACCCTGGCTTGCGCGAGCCCTGCCAGCGGCTTCGGCTGCCGCGGTGCCCGGCCGGCGCCGCTCCACCCAGCCCTCGATGTTGCGCTGACGAGCGCGGGAGACGCCGAGCGCGCCCGGCGGCACGTCCTCGGTGATCGTCGAGCCGGCCGCGGTGTACGCACCGTCGCCCACGGTCACCGGCGCCACGAACATGTTGTCCGCGCCGGTCCGCGCGTGCGCGCCGATCACCGAGCGGTACTTGCTGACACCGTCGTAGTTGACGAAGACCGTGGCCGCGCCGATGTTGCTCTGCTCGCCGATGGTGGCGTCCCCCACGTACGACAGGTGCGGCACCTTGCTGCCCGCACCGATCTCCGAGTTCTTCGTCTCGACGAACGTGCCGACCTTCGACTTCTCGTGCAGCCGCGACTTCGGGCGCAGGTACGCATACGGCCCGACGCTCGCCCGCGCGCCGATCTCGGCCTCCACCGCGTGCGCGCGCAGCACGGTCGCGCCGGCGCCCACGCTCGTGTCGATCAGCGTCACGTCCGGGCCGACCGTCGCACCGGCGGCCACCGACGACCCACCCCGGATCTGGGTGTTCTGGTCGATCGTCGCGTCCGGCTCGACCGTCGCGGTCACGTCGATCCAGGTGGTGGCCGGGTCCAGGATCGCGACGCCGGAGCGCATCAGCGCGGTGTTGACGCGGTTGCGCAGCCGCGCGCGCAGCCCGGCCAGCTCGACCCGGTCGTTGCAGCCGAGCGTCTCCTCCGGGTCGCCGGCCACGTGCACGCCGACCGGCTCGCCCGCGGCCGCGAGCAGCCCGAACACGTCGGTCAGATATTCCTCGCCCTGGTCGTTGTCGGTGGACAGCTTGCCCAGCGTGGCGCGCAGGATCGCGGCGTCGAACGCGTAGATGCCCGCGTTGACCTCGGCGATCAGGCGTTCGTCCGCGGACGCGTCCCGCTCCTCGACGATCCGCTCCAGGCCGCCGTCCGCGGCCCGCACGATCCGGCCCAGCCCGGCCGGGTCGGTCACCGACGCGGCCAGCACGGTGGCGGCGGCGCGCGCGGTCTCGTGCGCCTCGATCAGCGCGGTCACGGTCTCGCCGCGCAGCAATGGCACGTCCCCGTTCAGCACCACGACCGTGCCGGTCAGCCCGGCGTCCAGCGACTCCAGCGCGATCCGGACCGCGTGACCGGTGCCGTTCTGCTGCTCCTGGCGGACCGTCAGCGCGCCCGGCGCGATCTCGGCCAGGTGGTCCGGCACCGCGTCGCCACCGTGGCCGACCACGACCAGCGTGGTGTCCGCCCCGGCGGACGCGGCCGCGCTCAGCACGTGACCGACGAGCGTCCGGCCGAGCAGCGGGTGCAGGACCTTGGGGAGGCTTGACTTCATCCGCTTGCCCTCACCGGCGGCGAGGACGATGACGGTGCGGCTCACGAGATGCTCCGATTCTCCGCGGTGACGACGTGCGGCCCCATGCTAGGCCAGAAGGGGCGAACGGGCCGGAGGTCCCCCAGTCGCGAATCGGACCCCGGTCTCGATCGTGGAGGAGCTCGGCCGCTAGGACTCGAACCTAGAATGTCGGGACCAAAACCCGAAGTGTTGCCAATTACACCACGGCCGATCGCAGCGCCCCGTCAGCCTAGCGCCTTCCCGCACCGGCACGGAATCGACATTGCCCCACCGCCGCCGGGAATCGATGTGACCGGCGAGCCTGGCAGGATGGGCGGATGGCCGACGACACCGCATCCGCCCCGGAGGCCCCCCGCGCGGCTGCCCGCACCGCCAAGGGTGCGTCCCGGGTGCGCATGTCCGCCGCCCAGCGCCGCGAGCAGCTCATCGTGATCGGCCGCCAGCTCTTCGCCGAGCGCGGCTTCGACGGCACCTCGATCGAGGAGGTCGCGGCCCGCGCCAAGGTCTCCAAGCCGGTCGTCTACGAGCACTTCGGCGGCAAGGAGGGCCTCTACGCCGTCGTCGTCGACCGCGAGGTCCGCTCCCTGCTCGACCGGATCACCACCGCACTCACCGCCGGCCACCCCCGCGAACTGCTCGAACAGGCCGCGCTCGCACTCCTGGAGTACATCGAGGAGGAGACCCACGGCTTCCGCGTGCTCACCCGCGAGTCGCCGCTGCTCTCCGCGTCCGGCAACTTCTCCAGCGTCCTGAACGACGTCGCCCACCAGGTCGAGCACATCCTCGGCGACGAGTTCGAGTCCCGCGGCTACGACCCCAAGCTCGCCGAGCTCTACTCACAGGCGCTGGTCGGCATGGTCGCACTGGTCGGCCGCTGGTGGCTGGAGGTCCGCAGGCCCCGCAAGGAGACGGTCGCCGCCCACCTGGTCAACCTCTCCTGGAACGGCCTCTCCAACCTCGACGCCACCCCCACCCTCATCACCCGCCCGAGCCGATAACCCAAAACCTGGATCTGCCCGCTCCCGGCGTGGCACAGCCCGCATGCTCCCGCGGGCACCGGTCGTCGCTGGCGCTCCTCCCTGCCGGTCGGCCGCCCATCACCACACCCCCGAGCAACCCCCACCCCGCCCGCGCTGCCCCGCCCCGCCACGCCCGCCCCACTTCGCACCGATACACCGCCTTCTCCCGTTCGCTCCGCATTCCTCCGCCCTTTTGCTCTGCTTACCTACGCGCCGCACCTCGATAAGGGCGATTTGTCGCTGCAGCGCACGGCCCGTTTTGTCCAGGTAAGCAGAGCAAAGCCTCCGGCGAGGGCACCCGAAGCGCCAGACGCCGGCAGCCACGAAGTTCGCGCGACACCGCCGACGCGCGCAGCCGACCCCCGAGCCACAACCCACCCGGACGCGAGCAACCGACCACCGATTCACCACCACCCGGTGCGAGCAACCGACCACCGACACGGAAGCCGCCCCGGCGTGATCGAGCGCGGACTTCGCCGAGATCTCCGCGAGCATGTCGGCGGCTCGGGCGCCGAACGCGACATGATCTCCAAGCCGCGGCGGAACGCTCCACCGACGCGGGAATTTCGGCGCCCGTTGCGGGCCGCGGCGAGGACGAGCACATCGTGCCCGATATTTCGGCATAAGGTCGCCACTCGGATACGCCCTGAGGCGTCGGCGCCCCCTGCACCTGCGCCTGTGTGATCAATCAGTGGAGCAAAAAGTAGATCATTTATCGAAGATGACCTCTCTTTTGCTCCACTGATTGATCACACAGGGTCGAGGGAGAGTGTTTCGCGAAGACCACACCGACCTGGCGGGTTCGAAGTGATTCCCCCCTGCCGGTGGCGCCCGTTTTGTGCTTGTAAGCAGAGCAAAGGCCGGCGGGCGGCGGGGAGGGCGCGAGGGTTGTGGTGACCACAGCCGATCTTGCAGGGAGGCCGGCCAACGGCCGACCGTTGCCCGCGGGAGCATGCGGGCCGGGCCACGCCGGGAGCGGGAAAGCGGTCTGGAAGGTCTTCAGCCCTTGGCGGGTCTAAGCCCTTGGCACGCTGAAACCTGAGCGCCGGGTAGAGCGTCAGCGCTCGCAGAAGCGTCAGCGCTCGCAGAAGCGTCAGCGCTCGCAGAAGCGTCAGCGCTCGCAGAAGCGTCAGCGCTCGCAGAAGCGTCAGCGCTCGCAGAAGCGTCAGCGCTCGCAGAAGCGTCAGCGCTCGCAGAAGCGTCAGCGCTCGCAGAAGCGTCAGCGCTCGCAGAAGCGTCAGCGCTCGCAGAAGCGTCAGCGCTCGCAGAAGCGTCAGCGCTCGCAGAAGCGTCAGCGCTCGCAGAAGCGTCAGCGCTCGCAGAAGCGTCAGCGCTCGCAGAAGCGTCAGCGCTCGCAGAAGCGTCAGCGCTCGGGAGGTTTCAGCTCTTGGCGGGGGCGGGGCGGTTGGGGCGGAATGTGTCCTTGGCCGGGGCGGGCTCGGGGGGGCCGGCCTTGCCGTAGAGGCCGGCGGTGAGGACCAGGGTGCCGAGCACGAGGGAGACGATGACGTTGGCCATGGACCAGTTGAAGATGTTGAGGTCGGTGCGCATCACCGCGATGCCGGCCAGGCCGCCGGCCAGGAGCACCCAGCTGCCGTAGTAGTTGATCCAGTGGCTGATGTCGCCGCCGATCACGTAGCCGGCCACCAGGATCGCGCCGAGCAGGATGGAGAGCAGCGAGAACGCCATGTTGGTCTTGAGCCAGAGCGCCCAGATGCCCTCCCGCGAGAAGAACTCCTCGCCGGCGGACGCGATCGCGCCCGTGATGCCGAAGATCAGGAAGTAGACGCCGCAGAGGCCGGAGACCGCCCGGTAGAACGGCCGCAGCGGGTGGTTGATCGGGATGTGAGCCATGTCGCCCACCTTCCTGGCGCGCTCGCCTGCCGTGGATGCGGTGTTCCCCGCACCTCGCGGGCGACACCTGCCCTCCATCCTTCCCCGCTTCACCTGCGCATATGCACGAAACCGCCCAGAGTGCGGGGCACTCTGGGCGGCGGGAGGACCAGCGCGGCGTGCCCCCGGGTCCGGCGAAGGGCCGGGGCCGGCGGGCCGCCGGGCTCAGTGCGAGGTGGCGACCGAGCGGCCCGCGGGGGCGCTGCGGGAGTACAGCCCGGCCGTGATCAGCAGCGTGCCGACCACGAACCACACGATCGTGGTGACCACGGTGTGGTTCAGCACGTTCGCGTCGGTGCGGGTGAGGGCCAGGAACAGCATGCCGATCACCAGCATCGCCCAGCCGAGGTACGTGAAGGCCAGCACGTCCGCGTTCCGGCCGATCACGGTGCCGAGCACGACCAGCGCGCCGATCACGATCGAGAGGAGCGAGTTGGCCAGGTTGGTGCCCTGTCCGAGCGTCTCGCCGACGCCGATGCCGAGCGGCGGCTCGCCGCCGGTCTGGATCGCGCCCAGCACGCCGAACACGATCATGTAGAGCCCGCTCAGGCCACCGACGATGCGGTAGATCGGCCGCAGCGGGTGGTTGACGGGCATGTGCGACGCCATCGGTCCTCAACCTCCAAGGGGGGCGCACGCCGGTCGCACGCCGCGATCATCCGAACCGAGATTGTGACGTATGCGCCGCGCCCGCGCTTCGCAGGCCCGGCGCGACGCGGCACACCTCACTACCCGTCGCCGAGTCTGTCGGCCAGTTCGAGCCAGGCCTCCTCGGTCTCGGCCCGCTCCGCCTGCATGGCCTTGAGTTGTGCGTCCAGCTCCGCGACCTTGCCGTAGTCGGTGGCGTTGGCGGCGAGCTGCTCGTGCAGTTTCGCCTCCTTCTGCTCCAGCTTCGAGACCGCGCGCTCCAGCTTGCCGAGTTCCTTCCTGCCCGCTCGGACATCGGCCGCCGAGAGCGTATCCGATTTATCGGACTTGTCGGCCTTGCCGGTGGCGGTGGCGGTGGGCACGGTGGGCGCGCCGCCGATGCGCTGCAGGTACTCGTCGATGCCGCCGACCAGGTGGGTGATCCCGCCGTCGCCGAGCAGGCCGTAGACCGTGTCGGTGACCCGCTCGACCAGGTACCGGTCGTGGCTGGCCACGATCAGCGTGCCCGGCCAGGTGTCCAGCAGGTCCTCCAGCGAGGCCAGCGTGTCCGTGTCCAGGTCGTTGGTCGGCTCGTCGAGCAGCAGCAGGTTCGGCTCGGCGGCCAGCAGGCGAAGCAGCTGCAGCCGCCGCCGCTCACCGCCGGAGAGGTCGGAGACCGGTGTCCACAGCCGCCGGTCGGTGAAGCCGAAGACCTCGGCAAGCTGCGACGCGGACAGCTCCCGGTCGCCGAGCTGGACCCGGCGGGCCACCTCCTCGACCGCCTCCAGCAGCCGCAGGTGGCCGGGCAGCTCGTGCAGTTCCTGGGAGAGGAACGCGGCCTTGACGGTCTGGCCCTTCCGGAAGACACCGGAGTCCGGCGACGTGATGCCCGCGAGCAGGCGCAGCAGCGTGGTCTTGCCGGCACCGTTCGCGCCGAGCAGCGCGATCCGGTCGCCCGGCCCGATCCGCCAGGTCACGTCGGAAAGGATCTTCTTCGGCCCGGCGAACAGCGTCACGTCCTCCAGGTCGTAGACCTGCTTGCCGAGCCTGGACGTGGCCAGCCGGGTCAGCGACACCGAGTCGCGGGCCGGCGGCACGTCGGCGATCAGCGCGTTCGCCGCGTCGATGCGGAACTGCGGCTTGGAGGTACGCGCGGGCGGCCCGCGGCGCAGCCAGGCGATCTCCTTGCGCAGCAGGTTCTGCCGGCGGGCCTCGGTCGCGGCCGCGACCCGCTCGCGCTCGGCCCGGGCCAGCGTCCAGGCCGCGTAGCCACCCTCGTAGGCGCGCACGGTCTGGTCCGCGACCTCCCAGGTGGCGGTGCAGACCTCGTCCAGGAACCAGCGGTCGTGGGTGACCACGACGAGCGCGCCGCGCCGCTTCAGCAGGTGCGCGGCCAGCCAGTTGACGCCGGCCACGTCCAGGTGGTTGGTCGGCTCGTCCAGGATCAGCAGGTCGGAGGTGCGGATCAGCAGCGCGGCCAGCGCGACCCGGCGGCGCTCGCCACCGGACATCGGGCCGACCGGCGCCTCCAGGCCGAGGTGGCCCATGCCGAGCCCGTCCAGCACCGCGCGCACGCCGGCGTCGCCGGCCCACTCGTGCTCCGCGCCGAAGCCCTCGTCGAGCCACGCGGTGCCGAGCACCACGTCCCGGACCGTGGCCTCGCCCTGCAGCGTCAGCGACTGCGGCAGCTGGGCCACGCGCAGGTCACGGCGGTGGGTGACGCGGCCGTCGTCCGGCTCCTCCTGCTTGGTCAGCATGCGCAGCAGCGTGCTCTTGCCGGCCCCGTTGAGGCCGACCACGCCGACCCGGTCGGTGTCCTCCAGCCCGAGCGACACGCTCGTGAGCAGTGCGCCGACGGCGCCGTAGCCCTTCGAGACACGGTCGAGGTTGACCAGGTTCGCCATAACTCCCCAGATGCTTGTTACAGGATGCGGGCGCCGGGCACGGGACCGTGCGCGGTGCCGGCGGCACGGCAGAGGCCGGACGCCTCGATCTCCGTGGTGAGCGACTCCGCGTGCGCGGCGTCGCGGGCGAGGAAGAGCACGGTCGGCCCGGAACCGGAGATCAGGCTGGCGCACGCGCCCGCGGCGAGCCCGGCCTTGAGCAGGCCGGCGAGGCCGGGCCGGAGCGAGAGCGCGGCGGCCTGCAGGTCGTTGCCGAGCGCGGCGGCCAGCAACGCCGGGTCTTTCTGCCGGAGCGCGGCCAGCAGCGCGTCCGCGGAGCCGAGCGGCGCGGGGCCGTCCGGCTCGGCGCGCAGCCGGTCGAGCTCGCGGTAGACCTCCGGGGTGGCCAGGCCGCCGTCCGCCACCGCGACCACCCAGTGCCACGAGTGCGGGCGGACCAGCACCGGGCTGATGGTCTCGCCGTGGCCGGTGCCGAGCGCGGTGCCGCCGTAGATCAGGAACGGCACGTCCGAGCCGAGCGTGGCCGCGACCTCGGCCAGTTGGTCGCGGGAGAGCCCGATGCCCCAGAGCGCGTCGCAGGCGACCAGCGCGGCGGCCGCGTCCGCACTGCCACCGGCCAGGCCGGCCGCGAGCGGGATCTGCTTCCTCAGGTGCAGCCGGGCGTGCGCGGGGACGCGGGCGTAGTCAGCCAGCGCCTGGACCGCGCGGATGATCAGGTTGGTGCCGTCCAGCGCGAGCGAGCCGGCGCCCTCGCCCTCCATGGTCAGGCTCAGCGTGTCGCCGCGCCGCGCGGTCAGCTCGTCGTAGAGCGAGATCGCCTGGTAGACCGTGTTCAGCTCGTGGAAGCCGTCGTCGCGCAGCGGCCCGACACCGAGGTGCAGGTTGATCTTCGCCGGGACGCGGACCCGCACCGGGCCCGCCATCGCCTGCCGGGGACGGTCGTCCTCCGGCCTCCAGGCCTCCGTCACCGATCGGCGCCCCGGTCCGGGACGGCGCTCTCACCGGCCGTGTCGATCATCGCCGCCCACCTCCTCGTCCGCTCGGCTGGCGCAACTCTACCGCCACACCGTTCGAGGCCTCAGGAACCCGCCGCGGCGGCGATCGCGATGAACTGCTCGACGTCGAGCTGCTCGCCCCGGGTGCGCGGGTCGATCCCGGCGGCCAGCAGCACCTTCTCGGCCAGGTCCGGTCCGCCGGCCCAGCCGGCCAGCGCCGCGCGCAACGTCTTGCGCCGCTGCGCGAACGCCGCGTCGACCACGGCGAAGACCTTCTGCCGGGGTACGCCGTCCCGCGGCGGCTCGCGCCGGGTGAACGCGACGAGCCCGGAGTCCACGTTCGGCACCGGCCAGAACACGTTCGGCGGCACCTTCCCGGCCGCCCGGGACGGGCCGTACCAGGCGAGCTTCACCGACGGCACGCCGTAGATCTTGGAGCCGGGCGCCGCGACCAGCCGGTCCGCGACCTCCTTCTGCACCATCACCAGGCCGGTGCGCAGGCTGGGCAGCGTGGCCAGCAGATGCAGTACGACCGGGACCGCCACGTTGTACGGCAGGTTCGCGACCAGCGCGGTCGGCGCCGGCTCCGGCAGCGCGGTGACCTTCAGCGCGTCCAGCAGGTGCACGGTGAGCCGGTCCGCCCGGTCCGGCAGGCGCTCCGCCGCGGTCCGCGGCAGCCGGGCCGCGAGCACCGGGTCGATCTCCACCGCGTGCACGTGCCGGGCCACGCCGAGCAGGCCGAGCGTGAGCGAGCCGAGGCCCGGCCCGACCTCCAGCGCCACGTCGTCCGGCGTCAGATCGGCCGCGGCCACGATGCGCCGCACCGTGTTGGGGTCGTGGACGAAGTTCTGCCCGAGCCGCTTGGTGGGCGCCACGCCGAGGCTGGCCGCCAGCTCGCGGATCTCCGCCGGCCCGAGTAGTCCGTCCATGATTGGCGATCCTAGGCCCTGCATCGAGGTGGGGGTCGGAGCGAGGCGCGGCACGGAAGCCCTCGTACCGGTGCTACCTGTGGGGCTTGTGCGACGTGCGGCCAGCCGGCGCACGGGCCTCGCCGCAGCCCGGCCACCACGTCGACGCGGGGCCTTGGGGCTCCCCCGGGCTCCGCCCGGGGGAGCGGGTTCTAGCGCGTGTGTTTGAGGCCGGTGGTGAAGGCGCGCCACGAACCGGGCGAGAAGGCCAGCACCGCGCCGGCCGGGTCCTTGGAGTCGCGGACCGCGATGAACGTGCCGAGATTGTCCGCGACCTCGACACATTGGTTGGCACCGCTTCGGCTTGACTTGCGCCAGAGGGCGCCCGACGAGTCAATCACTGCGATTCAACTCCCCTATCAGGCTTGCGATCATGGCCGCTGAATCACCCTCACTCAGCGCCGTCGTCGCAAGGCTAGCCCAAACTTCTTCATAGGCCTCTATCTCTTGTGATTTGTCGAGATAGATCGCCCCTGTGAGTGATTCGCTGTACACCGTTGGAGGTTCTCTCCGCTCATTTCCCTCGGATGGAAATTCCAGAATCGTGAAAGCACCGGCGACCGAGGCGCGATGCAGGCCGATCGAGAGCGGGAGAACGCGTATAGATATATGTGGTTGTTCGCCCGCCTTCTGCAGGTACGCCAGTTGCCGGGCCATCACGCCGGGCGGGCCCGGATCCCGGCGCAGCACGGTCTCGCAGACGATCGCCTCCAGCACCGGCGGCTCCGGGAACGACCGGGCCAGCAGCTCCTGCCGCTCGCGGCGCAGGTCGACGCGGCGGCGGCGCTCCTCGTCGCCCATCCGGGGCTGGTCCGCCCGGATCGCCGCGTCCGCGTAGCCGCTGGACTGCAGCAGGCCGGGGACCAGGGACGGCTCGTACATGCGCAGCCGGGACGCGGCCGCCTCCATGCCCACGTACACCTCGAACCAGCGCGGCACCACGTCCCCGTACGAATGCCACCAGCCCTTGGCCTTGGTCTCCTTGGCGAGCGCGACCAGCGCCTGCGTCATCTCCTCGGACGCGTGGTAACGCTGGCAGAGCACCTTGACGTCGGCGCCGCGGACCGGCACCGCGCCCTTCTCGATCCGCCACAGCTTCTGGATGGAACACTCCAGCTCCGCGGCGGCGGCCTTCACCGTCACACCGGCCTCCTCACGCAGGCGGCGCAGATATCTGCCCAGCTGACGGCGGGGCACCGTCGATCCCGGCTCGGCGTCCACGCGCTTCCTCCGCTCATGGAATGCTCTGACTTCCGTCATGGAATGCCTACCGACCGATCAAGGCGAAAGTCAATGGTGAGCGACGATTTCCGGTCACGGAATGTTGCACCGGCGGTGCTTTGCCCAAATGATTGGACGGCGCGGCCCGGTTCCCGGGCCCTCACGTCCACTGCCGCGGCCGGGCGGCACAACGACGGGGAGGCGACGCCTCTCCGTTCGTGTCAGCCCGGGAGGTAAACGGTGTCGTCCGAGCGAAGAGGCCGGGATTCACGCTCGCGCGGTTCGCTGCGCATCCTATTCTCGGCACGCCGCCACCCGCCGGGGCTGACAAGATGAATGAATCTCAGACCATAGCGTCCGGCGCCGGGTCTCCGGCCGTCCGGCACATTCCAGATTCGTCCTGGCAGTGCGCGCGCTGCCGGTCCGAATGGCCGTGCGAATCGTACAAACGGACCGCTCTGCGCGACTATCGCCGGAACCGGGTGGCGCTGGCCATGCTGATGGCGACGTACCTGCACCGGTTCGCGCGGGACCGGCCGGCCGCCGAGTGCGCCCGGGCCGGCGCGCGCTTCCTGGGCTGGTGCCGCACCAGGCGGCCGGGACGGGCCGCGTGGTGAGCCCGCGGGCCCGCCGCCCGGCGCCGGCCGAGCCAATCGTCGGCGAGACGCTGCACCTGCGCGAGCAGGACTACCGGTTCGGCGTCGGCATGCTGACCGCGACCGTCTCGTTCGTGGTCGACATGGTGCACTTCGACAACGAGCCGTGGTGGCACATCCGGGCCTGGTGCAAGCGGGCGCCGTCCGACCCGGGCGCGCAGCGCGAGCTCTACGTGCGGGCCGGCTCGGTCCCCGCCGCGCGCCACCCCGGCTGGTTCTAGGGCGCTAGCCCCAGGTTCCGAACGCCCGCTCCCCGTTCGCGGAGACCGCGGCGCACAGCTCGGCCAGGTCGCGGCCGGTGGTCTCGGCCAGCGCGCGCATCGTCACCGGGATCAGGTAGGACGCGTTCGGCCGGCCACGGAACGGCGACGGCGTCAGGTACGGCGCGTCCGTCTCCACCAGCAGGTGCGCGGGCGGCGTGACCCGGGCCGCCGCGCGCAGGTGCTCCGCGCTCCTGAACGTCACGGTCCCGGCGAAGCTGAGCAGGTAGCCGCGGCGCACGCACTCGGCCGCGAACTCCGCGTCGCCGGAGAAGCAGTGCAGCACCACGGTGTCCGGCGCGCCCTCGGAGTCCAGCACGCGCAGCACGTCCGCGTGCGCGTCCCGGTCGTGGATCATCAGCGCCTTGCCGTACCGCTTGGCGAAGCCGATGTGCGCGCGGAAGCTCTCCTCCTGCGCGGCCCGGCCGTCCTCGCCGGTCCGGAACGTGTCCAGCCCGGTCTCGCCGATCGCGCGCACCCGGTCCTGCGCGGCCAGCGCCTCGATCTCGCGCAGCGCCTCGTCCAGCCGGTCGCCGAGCCGGGGCGCGTCGTTCGGATGCAGCGCGACCGCGGCCAGCACCGACGGATGCCTCGCGGCCAGCTCCGCGCCCCAGCGGGAGGACGCCACGTCCACGCCGACCTGCACCAGCCGGTCCACGCCCGCGGCGAGAGCGGCGTCCACCAGCCGCTGCACCGGGTCGCCCGCGCCGGAACCGGGCACGCCGGCCTCGTGCACCGTGATGTCCAGGTGGGTGTGGCTGTCGATCACCGGGGCCGGCAGCGCGTCCGGGGCCGGCGGGAACTCGCCCATCCGGCGCGGACTGTTCTTCTCACGGGAACTCACGACCGCCAAGGCTATCTACGGGTGCCGAGCGCCTTCGCGACGGCGGTGAGCAGGCTCTCCCGGTTGAACGGTTTCTGGATCAGCGTGCTGTCCTCGTCCAGGTGCCCGCGCGGGTTGAGCACGCCGGCCGTGTAGCCGGACATGAACAGCACCCGCAGGTCCGGGTAGTGCGCGCGCAGCTCCCTGGCCAGCTCCAGGCCGGTCATGCCCGGCATCACCACGTCGGTTAGCAGCAGGTCCGGCCGCGCGCCCGCGTGCAGGTGCGACACGGCCGCGGCCGGGTCGGTGGCGACCGTGACCGTGTAGCCGGCCGGCTGCAGCAGATAGCGCACCAGCTGGGCCAGCTCGGGCTGGTCCTCGACGACCAGCACGTGCCCCTGGCCGCGCAGGTTCTCCACCGGCAGGATCGGCGGCTCCTCGGTCGCCTCCTTGGCCGGCAGGAAGATCTTCACGGTGGTGCCGATGCCCGGGTCGGAGACGAGCCGGATGTGACCGCCGCTGTTGTGCACGATGCCGTAGACCGTGGCCAGGCCGAGGCCGGCCGCGCCGCGCGCCTTCTTCGTGGTGAAGAACGGCTCGAACGCGTGCGACCGGGTCTCGGGGTCCATGCCGCTTCCGGTGTCCGAGACGGCCAGCACCACGAACCGGCCGGACGCGGCCTCGTCCTCCAGCCCGCCCGGGTCGATCACGGTGTTGTGCGCCTCGATGGTCAGCCGCCCGCCGCTGCCCATCGCGTCCCGCGCGTTGGCCGCGAGGTTCGCCAGCGCCTGCTCCAACTCGCCGCGGTCGGCCTGGACCATCCACAGATCTTCGTCGATCTTGAAGCGCAGGTCGATGTGCTCGCCGAGCGCGCGGGTCAGCAGGTCGCGCGCGCCGTCCAGCAGCTCCGGCACGGAGACCGTGTGCGCGGTGGGGCTGCGCCGGCCGAACGCCAGCAGCTGGTGGGTGAGCGCGGCTCCGCTGGCCGCGGCCCGCATGATCGACTGAGCCATCGCCTCGACGTCCGAGCCGGGCTCCGCGTCCGAGGCCAGCACCTCCGCGGAGCCGGCGATCACGGTCAGCAGGTTGTTGAAGTCGTGCGCGATGCCGCCGGCCAGCTGGCCCAGGCTGTCCACCCGGCGCAACTGGTCGAGCTGGCGCTGCATGTCGCGCGCGGCGATCCGCTCGGTGATGTCGCTGACCAGCGCGAGCGAGCCGACCACCTGACCCTCCTGGTCGAGCAGCGGCGCGGCGGACATCTGCACCCAGAGCGCGGTGCCATCGGCGCGGATCAGCCGGCACTCGTACACCTCGGAACGGCCCTTCTGCCGCTCCTCCAGCCGCCGGGCGAGCCGCTGCTGCCCCTTGTTGTCCAGGAAGCCCCGCACCGACAGCCCGAGCAGCTCCTCCCGGGAGATCCCGAGCATGCGGGCCATCTGTGCGTTCGCGAACGTGGTCACGCCGTCCCGGTCGAACTGCCAGACGCCGTCCAGCGTCGTCTCGACGATGTTCCGGTACCGGTCCTCGGACGCACGCAGCCGCTCCACCGACCGTGCGGTGTGCAGCGCCCCCGCGGTGTGCTCGGCGATCATCCGGGCCGTCTCCACGTCCGTGTCCGTGTAGGTGGCGCCCGGCGTGGTGCGGGCCAGCGCCAGGTAGCCGAGGAACGCGCCGTCGGAGATCAGCGGGCAGGCGAGCACGGCCGAGATCCGGCCGCCGGCCAGGTTCGTCCAGTGCTGCGGCGGCGCCAGCTTCTGGAACTCCTGCTGGTCCATGGAGGTGAAGACGATCGTGGCGCCGGCTCGCAGCCGGTTCAGGTGCCCCTGGTCGACCCGGTCGCTGAAGCCGCCGAGGAACTCGCCGAGCATCTCCGGCACGTCCTGCGCCCGGTGCTGGGTGATCATCGGGCTGAACCGCCCGTCCTCCCGGACGAGCCGGATGCCACCACCGTCACCGACGATCCGGGCGGCGGCCTCGGTGGCGACGTCGAGGACCGATTCCGCGCGCATGCAAGCGGCCGTCAGCGCGGAAGTGAGGTCCGTCAACGCATCGTGGGTGATTCGCGCCGCGGTCTCCATGAAGACACTATCCGCTGGTCAGGGCCGCTCCGGAGGCGGAATGAGGAACCTTGCTCGCGTCACCTTACGTTCACTCGACGTCTACCATGCGGCAGTAGGTTGCGGCGAGTGAGCGTGTTTCCGGCGGCCCGTAACGTGAACGACGCCCCGACGGGCCTGCGCGTGACCTTCAAGGGAAACCTCTACCCTGCCGAGCAGATCGCCCGCGGTGCCGCGTTCGAGCTGTTCGGCACCGACGAGACCGACGGCTTCCGCCGGGTGTCGCGCAACAGCGCGCTCGCACCCTTCCACCGGTTCGTGCACGCCTCCGAGGTGGAGAGCGTCAGCGTCGGCGGCCACGCGCAGCCGGTGCTCGGCGTGCTCGGCGACGGCACGCCGGAGGACCCGCTGGACACGCCGCTGATGGTGCCGCTGTCCCGCGGCATCCGCTGGACGGACGTGCACAAGGCAGCACAGAACCCGGTGTACCGGGACGATCCCATGCTGTCCAGCATCCGGCGCACCGCCTCGATCCGGCGCGGCACCCGCATGGTCAAGATACTGTCCGCCAGCCAGATCGCCGGCTACCTGCGCGGCTGGCTGCCGTACGGCTTCTGCTACCGGGAGTATGACGTCGCACACCTGCGCACGCCGTCCGACCTGATGCTGCTGCGCACGGACGGCGAGGCCGGCCGCGGCGTGCCGGAGGTCATCTACGCGCTGCGCTGGCGGGCCAACTCACCGGACGACTACGAGATCCCGGCCGGCGCCGAGCAGAGCGGGCTGCGCGAGGTGCCGCCGCACGACCGGGTCGGCGCGCCGGTCCTCGGCACCGGCTTCACGCCCAGCGAGCGGCACCTGATCCCGGAATTCGTGACGAAGGACATGGCCGACCTGCCGATGCCCGCGAACGCGGCGCTGATCGCGTATACGTCGGATGGCAGCGAGGTGGTGCTCTACACCTACCAGCCCGAGCAGCGCGGCTGGCTGCGGATGGTCGGGCCGCAGTGGCGGCACCTGGTCACCGGCATCCCGGAGATCCCGCCGGACCAGGAATACCTGCCGGTCGGCGACGCCGTGCGCTCCACGATCCTGGTGGGTACGTACGGCGAGCGGGAGTACGAGGCGATCGCGGACCTGCCCGGCGGCTTCCGCGTGCTGGCCATGACCCGCGCCGCGCGCTACCCGGTGGAGAACGTCAGCCGCCGCGCCGCGTTCGCCCGCTGGCGTGGCGTGCTCTGCCAGGTGCTGCACACCGACTCGGGCTGGACGCGGCTGCGCCTGGCCCGGCCGGACTCGGACGCGATCTCCCGGCTCGGCGCGCAGTGCTACGAGCGCGGCGTCTACGAGGTGTGGGCGCCGGCCGGGGAGCTCTCCGACCACGAGACCGTCACCACGGCGTACCCGTGAGGCCGCGTGGCCGAGGCGCCGCCCCGGCCACGCGCTCACCACATCAGCCGCCCAGGCGGGCCAGCTCCTCCTCGACGATGGACGGGTCCAGCTTGCGGAAGACCGGCTTCGGCGCGGCCAGCGGCGTGCCCGCCACCACGTCCGCCGGCTCCCACCGCGCACCGGCCGTGTAGTCGCCGGTCAGGATCGGGTACGACGGGCCGCCGTCCAGGTCCTCGACCTCCTCGATGCGCGGCTGCGGCGCGTGCACGCCCTCGCCCCCGAGCAGCTCGTGGATCTTCTGCGCGGAGTGCGGCAGGAACGGCGTGAGCAGCCGGTTGCAGTCGCTCACCGCCTGCAGCGCCACGTGCAGGACGGTGCCCTGCCGCGGCTTGTCCTCCTCGGCCTTCAGCTTCCACGGCGCCTGGTCGGAGAGGTACTTGTTGACCTCCGCCACGATCCGCATCGCCTCGCCGATCGCGGCCTTCTGCCGGTGCTTGCCGATCAGCTCGCCGACGCCGGCGAAGCCACCGCGGACCGTCGCCAGCAGGGCGAGATCGTCGGCGGTCGGGTCGAGCAGCGCGGGGATCTCGCCGAAGTTCTTCGCCGCCATCGAGATCGACCGGTTGACCAGGTTGCCCCAGCCCGCGACCAGCTCGTCGTTGTTACGGCGGAGGAACTCGGCCCAGGTGAAATCGGTGTCGTTGCTCTCCGGGCCGGCCGCCGCGATGAAGTAGCGCAGCGCGTCCGCGTCGTACCGCTCCAGGAAGTCGCGCACGTAGATCACCACGGACCGGGACGAGGAGAACTTCTTGCCCTCCATCGTCAGGTATTCACTGGAGACCACCTCGGTCGGCAGGTTCAGCCGGCCGCGCGCGCCGGGCTCGCCGCCGCGGTCGCCCTCGCCGGAGTAGCCGAGCAGCAGCGCCGGCCAGATCACCGAGTGGAAGACGATGTTGTCCTTGCCCATGAAGTAGTACGCGTTCGCGTCCTTGCCCTCGCCGTCCGTGGACCACCAGCGGCGCCACGCCTCCGGGTCGCCGGAGCGGCGCGCCCACTCGACGGACGCGGAGAGGTAGCCGATGACCGCGTCGAACCAGACGTAGATCCGCTTGTCGGTGCGGTCCTTCCAGTCGGCCAGCGGGATCGGCACGCCCCACTCCAGGTCGCGCGTGATCGCGCGCGGCTGCAGGTCGTCGACCAGGTTCTTGGAGAAGCGCAGCACGTTCGGCCGCCAGCCCTCGCGCGTGTCCAGCCACGAGTTCAGCGCCTGCACGAAGCCGGGCAGGTCGAGGAAGAAGTGCTCGGTCTCGACGAACTTCGGCGTCTCACCGTTGATCTTCGATCGTGGGTTGACCAGGTCGGAGGGGTCGAGCTGATTGCCGCAGTTGTCGCACTGGTCGCCGCGCGCGCCGTCGTAACCGCAGATCGGGCAGGTGCCCTCGATGTAGCGATCCGGCAGCGTCCGCCCGGTGGACGGGGAGATCGCGCCGAGCGTGGTCTTCGCGATGATGTAACCGTTGTCGTAGAGGCCCTCGAAGATCTCCTGCACGACCGCGTAGTGGTTGCGCGTGGTGGTGCGGGTGAACAGGTCGTAGGAGAGCCCGAGGCCGCGCAGGTCCTCGACGATCACCCGGTTGTACCGATCGGCGAGCTCGCGCGGCGTCACGCCCTCCTTGTCCGCCTGGACCTGGATCGGCGTGCCGTGCTCGTCCGTGCCGGACACCATGAGCACGTCGTGACCGGCCATCCGCATGAACCGGCTGAAGACGTCGGAGGGCACTCCAAAGCCGGAAACGTGACCGATGTGGCGCGGGCCGTTGGCATATGGCCAGGCAACCGCCGCGAGAACGTGACTCATGACAGTCAACTGTAGTGACCCGCCCGCGGCCGCCGCGAACCTATTGAGCACCGCAACACACCACACGATATGCAAGGATTCGGACACATTCCGTAGTCAAATGGGGTGGTGACGGGTCATGAAAATCAAGACCAACCGCAAAACCCTTCGCGGGTACGCGATGAGCCCGCCCCCGTCACGCCGAAGGCACCGCCCGCGGAGGTCCGGCACACCGTCCCGCTGCCGCCGCACCGCCCGGCGACCGGCGACTCCACGCGGACCCGGCCCACCGAGGAGCTGACCGTGGTCCGCCGTCCCCGGCACGGCCGCCCCGACGACGCCGCTCCCCCGCCCGGCACCGTGCCGGACGCCCGCCACCCGTCGACCGATCGCATCCCCCTGGTCGACCCGGTCCCCCTGATCACCCCCGCCCCACCACCCGAGCCGATCCCGCCCGCCGAGCCGGACTCGCCCGCCCACGTGGACTCGCCCGCCGAGGTGGACTCACCCGCCGAGATGGACTCGCCCGCCCAGGTGGACTCACCCGCCCAGGTGGACTCGCACGCCCACGTGGACTCGCACGCCCACGTGGACTTGCACGCCCACGTGGACTCGCACGCCGAGATGGACTCGCGCGCCCAGGTGGACTCGCGCGCCCAGGTGGACTCGCGCGCCGAGATGGACCCGCCCGCCGAGGCGCACCCACGTGCCGGGGCGGACTTGCGATCCGAGCCGCACCTGCGCTCCGAGACGGACCCTCGCGCCGAGCCTGACCAGCGTGCCGACCCTGGGTCCGAGGCCGATCCGGACGGAGCCGGCGCCGGGCCTGAGCCACTGTCCAGCGCGGACGCGGCGCTCGGCAGCGAGAGTCAGGCCGGCTTCGAGATCGTGGCCGGGTCCGGCGGTGCGGACGCCGCGTCATCGGCACCGGCGCAGCCCTCGGCCGACCGGCCGATCTCCCCCGCGCCCGCCCTGCGCCCCGAGCCCATGCGTCTCGAGCCCATGCGTCTCGAGCCCGTCGTGCGCCCGGAACCCGTCCACATCGAGCCGGTGCGCTTCGAGCCCGCGCGCATCGAGCCGGTGTCCGCCGCGCCGCCGCAGCCAGAGCCGGTCGACCTGCCCGCACCACATCCCGCCATGGTCACCGCGCCCCGGGAACGCGCCACCTGGCTCTCCCGGCCCGCCGCCGAACGCACCCCCGCCGAACGCACCCCCGTCGAGCACACCGGCGCCGACGAGCTGTGGCCGTCGCTCATGATGCGGGCGAGCCGTCCGCCCGCCGTGGCGGCCGCACCGCGGCGCACCGGGACCCGGCTGCCGCGCAACCCGGCCACCGGACTGCCGCTGCTGGTCGTGCTGGCGCTGCTGACCGCGTTCTTCGCCTGGGTCAGCGCGGAACCGTTCTGGCTGGCCGTCGGCCACGGCACGCCCGGCACCGCGACCATCACCCACTGCTCCGGCCCGACGGTGGCCCAGCGCTGCGAGGGCACGTTCACGGCCGCGCGCTTCACCGTGGAGGACGTCGCCGTGCTCGGCGTGCCCAGCGACAGCCGCGCCGCGGGCACCCGGCTCCCCGCGCGGATGGTGGACGACGGCGCCGGCCGCGCGCACGCCAGCTTCCACGGCCTGGGCCTGCACCTGCGCTGGTCACTCGGCCTGATGCTGATCTTCCTCTGCGGCCTCGGCATCGCCTGGGCGACCGGCGCGACCCGCCTGGAGACTCGCCGTTCCCGCACCCGCGCCATCATGATCAGCCTCGGCGCGCCACTGACGCTCCTCCTCGGCTTCCTCATCGCCGCCTGGTGACCCCACACCCCCATGATCGAGGCGTCCCCCAAGCCGCCCTGACAACGTGGGGCACGCCTCGATCATGAAGATGCGGGCAGCGGCCCACGCCCCGTCGTCCAGCGTCACCGCCGATACGGAGTGCGGGCAGCGGCCCACGCCCTGCCGTCTCGCGTCACCCGCCGATTCGGCCGCGGTCGATCCGGCCAACCGCCGATTCGGCCGCGGCCGCGGGCGATCCGGCCGCGGGCGATCCGGCCGCGGGCGATCCGGCCGCGGGCGATCCGGCCGCGGGCGATCCGGCCGCGGGCGATCCGGCCGCGGGCGATCCGGCCGCGGGCGATCCGGCCGCGGGCGATCCGGCCGCGGGCGATCCGGCCGCGGGCGATCCGGCCGCGGGCGATCCGGCCGCGGGCGATCCGGCCGCGGGCGATCTCGACCCGGACCCGCTCGCACCCGCTTTGCTCTGCTTACCAGAACAATTCGCCCGAATTGGAAGTCCGCAACGGTGCAAACCGGACTTCGCGCCTAGGTAAGCAGAGCAAAGGCGGCCGCGGGTGGTCAGCCGGCGGTGACCAGGTTGTAGACGTCGCGGCGGCGCAGGCCGTGCCGGCTCGCCACCGCGGTCGCGGCGTCCCGGCGGGAGACGCCGGCCGCCTGCTCCTCGGCCACCTCGGCCTTGAGCTGCTCGTCCGACGGTCGCTCCGCGGCCATGTCCGGCGCGCCGCCGACCACCACCGTGATCTCCCCGCGCGGCCCGGACTCCGCCGCCCAGGTGGCCAGCGCGGCGAGCGGCCCGCGGCGTACCTCCTCATAGGTCTTGGTCAGCTCGCGGCAGACCGCCGCCTCCCGGTCCGCGCCGAAGACGGCCGCCAGGTCCGCCAGCGTGCCGGAGATCCGGTGCGGCGCCTCGAAGAACACCAGCGTGCGCGGCTCGGCCGCGAGCTCGCGCAGCCGGGAGCGGCGCGCCGAGCCGGACCGCGGCAGGAAGCCCTCGAAGCAGAACCGGTCGCTCGGCAGCCCGGAGAGCGCGAGCGCGGTGGTCACCGCGCTCGGCCCGGGCGCGGCCGTCACCGGGATCTCCGCGTCCAGCGCGGCCCGGACCAGGCGATATCCGGGGTCCGACACGCTCGGCATGCCGCCGTCCGTCACGATCGCCACGACCGCGCCGCCGCGCAGCGCCTCGACCAGCTCCGGCGTACGCCGCTCCTCGTTCCCCTCGAAGTAGGACACCACCCGGCCGGCCACCGTCACGTCCAGGTCCCGGGCCAGCCGGGCCAGCCGCCGGGTGTCCTCCGCCGCCACCACGTCGGCCGACGCCAGCGCCTCGCGAAGCCGCGCGGACGCGTCCCCGACGTTGCCCAGCGGCGCGCCCACCAGGATCAGCCGTCCGCCGTCTGCCACAAGCTCACCTCGAAATCCGCATCGACCATCGATCGGAAGTGGGGGCGGGTTGCCCCCTCCACCGCCCATGCAGCCTACGATCGTCCGGTGACCTCGGCGGCAACAGCGCAGACAGAAGGCCTCGCGGACCCGGCGATCGACCCCGACGCTCCCGCGAAGGCCACCTCACCTGCCCAAACGGGTGACAGCGGCGTCCCCGCGATCGTGCGGCGGCGGCTGGTCCCGTGGGATCGGCGGTTCGACGGCTACTCGTGGGCGGCCACCGGTTTCGTGGTGGCGATCGCCGCGTTGGTCCGGCTGGTCGGGCTGGCGACGCCCAAGGGCCTGATCTTCGACGAGGTCTACTACGCGACCGACGCCTACGACATGCTGTCCCGCAGCATCGAGTGGAACGAGGAGACCAACGGCCCGGCATATGTGGTGCATCCGCCGCTCGGCAAGTGGCTGATCGCGCTCGGCCAGGCGGTCTTCGGCAACAACGAGTTCGGCTGGCGGATCTCCGCCGCCGTGGCCGGCATCCTGTCCGTGCTGATCCTGACCCGGCTGGCGACCCGCCTGTTCGGCTCCGTGATCCTCGGCTGCACGGCCGGCCTGCTGCTCGCGCTGGACGGCTTCCACGTGGTGATGTCGCGGACCGCGCTGCTCGACATCTTCCTGCAGTTGTTCATCCTGGCCGCGTTCGCCGCGCTGGTGCTGGACCGCGACCACCGCCGACGGCACTGGCTGGGCGCGATCGAGCGGGGCGCGGTGGCGCCGACCGGCCGGGTGGTGTTCGCGTTCCCGGGCGGCGTGCCGTGGTGGCGACTGGTCGCGGCGCTGATGCTCGGCTGCGCGCTCGGCGTGAAGTGGAGCGCGCTCTCCGTACTGCCGGTGTTCTTCCTGCTGGTCTGGCTCTGGGAGGGCGGCGCTCAGCGGACCGCCGGGATCCGCTGGGGTTATCTGAAGTCGATTCCGTACGCGCTGGGCTGGAGCCTGATCGCCGGGGTGATCATCTTCGCGGTCTACCTGGCGACCTGGACCGGCTGGCTGGCCACGGACGACGGCTACTTCCGGCACTGGCTGGCGGACAGCGGCCGCGCGGAGCCGCCGGTGATCGGCTCGCTGGTCAACCTGTGGCACTACCACCAGGAGGCGTACGGCTTCCACAACCAGTTGGTGACGAAGCACCCGTATCAGTCGTGGCCGTGGCAGTGGCTGCTGCTGGGCCGGCCGGTCGCGTTCTTCTGGAGCAGCGATCTGCCGTGCGACGCGTCGCAGTGCGCGGCCGAGGTGCTGCTGCTCGGCACGCCGGTGCTGTGGTGGTCGTTCGTCCCGGCGTTCTTCGCGCTGATCTGGTTCGGCATCGCGCGGCGGGACTGGCGGGCGCTGTTCATCGTGCTGGGCGTGCTGGCCAGCTTCGCGCCGTGGTTCTACTACGCGGTGACCGAGGGCCGGACGATGTTCTCGTTCTACGTGCTGCCGGCGGTGCCGTTCTTCGTGCTGGCCGTGGTCTACGTGCTCGGGGCGATCATGACACCCACGTTCGCCGCGCAGCGCCTGGATCCGGAGGCGGTGCTGGAGCGCCGCAAGGTCGGCGCGGTGGTGCTCGGCGTCTACGTGATCCTGGTGGCGATCTGCTTCTGGTACTTCTACCCGGTCTTCGTGGGTGAGTCGATCCCCTACTCCGACTGGTCGGACCGCATGTGGCTGGGGAGCCGCTGGATCTGATCGGCCGCACGACCGCGTTCGACCTGGGGCCCGTCCGATCCGGACGGGCCCCAGATCTGTTGTGCCGGCTGTGCCGCGCGCCCTGCGCTCCCGCCCCGCCTCGATGGCTCGGACCGGGACCCCGCCGTGAAAGGCAGGGCACCCCCCGTTGCCGCCGCCGACGCTGATCAGCCTGCTTTTCGGGGCGTGCGGGTGTCAACCATGGTGAATAGGAAACGACAGAACGCCGCACAACGGTTGATCGACGCGGCGGCCGACCCCTGAACGGCCGACAATACGAACCGTGAAGATTCTTTAGAGATGTTGGCCCGTTCGCGGGCAAAAAAATAGGGCGCGCTCCGATCGCCTGCCACGGGGGAAGCGGGCGATAGGAGCGCGCACCAAAGATGTTAACCATCCGGGATCACCCGCACAACGGGTAGGGGGTGAACAGATCGCTCGCTATAAATCACCCTTTTCGTTCATTTTGCATATTTAGGGCAAATCGGACGGCGGGTAACGGTCCGGGACACGATGGATCTTCGCTTGGACCGGCAAACCGGATGTCTGCTGACTTTTCCCTCAGTCACGTTGCGGACAGCGAAGGGTCACGCGGCGCGCCGTAACCTTTTCCGCACACCGGCAACATGCCACGTCAATCGCTTAAGAAATCATCACAGGCAAATACATCGTGGACGCCACTAATGCGATCATCAGTATTTCGTACCGTTCCTTCATGCGATCGGCCATCATCCGGCCGAGTGACGGGAGAGGCTTTCTTAACTGCGCAGTTCCTAATCTCGCAGTGTGACTCAGCACGATCCCCCCACCGACCGGTCGAGCGCCCCGAGCGGCCTCGACGACGCCCGGACCGCCCCCGCGGATCGAGCGGCCGACCAGACGCCGCACCACGAGGACAATGATCTACCGCTGGCCGGAATGGCCCACGCGGAGACCGCGCACATCGAACTCGGATATACGGAGGCCTATTCTCCGGACCGCCCGAAGGAGCCCGTCGACGACGACGAGACGCTGGCCACCACGGTGCTGCCGGTCAATGCGCCGTCGGCCGGGCCGGTCTTCGTGGACACGACCGGCCGTCGCCGGCGGCGGCTGCGCAGCCTCGCGGTCGCGGTCGGCGCGCTCTCCCTGGTCTACACCGGCATGGTCGGCGTCAGCCTGGCCGGTGGCCCGGTCAGCCCGCGCGCGCTGCTGCCGTTCCCCGAGGTGCTGGAGAACGTAGTGCCCGGCATCGTCAAGCCGGAGCCGTCACCGGCCGCGCCGGAGCCGGTCCGGTCGGCCGAGCCGCAGCGCGAGGCGGTGAACCCGTACCCGGCGTATCCGTTCCCGGCACCGGACGCGCTGCCGCAGCTGCCGCCGGTACCGACCCAGACGTCCGGCGCCGGGCTGGGCGTGGCGCCCACGCCGTCCCGGACCACGTCGCCGCGGCCGCTCGAGTCTGCCAAGGTGACGCCGACGCCGAGCCGGCTGCCGGAGACCACCACCACCCCGACGCCGAGCGGCTCGCCGGTCACGCCGACCCCGTCCGCGCCGAACGAGGGCGGCGGCGTCGGCGGCGGCACCGGCACCACGGACCCGCGCGAGGAGTCCGGCGGCACGAACACCGGCAACACCGACACCGGCGGTACGGCCGGCGGCACCGGCACAGGGACCAGCGGGCCCGGCGGTGGCATCAGCACCGGCGGAACCGGCGCGGGTGTCGAGACGCCCGTCGCGGAGCCCCCGGCGACCGGCGGCACCGGCGGCGGTACCGAGATGCCCGCACCGGACCCGGAGCCCGAGCCGCCCTACGTCGCGCCCGAGCCGCCCTACGTCCCCGCACCGCCGGTCCAGCCCGTGCAGGAGAGCCTCCCGGCCGTGCCCGTCGACGAGGCCCGCCCGGCCACACCACTCGAGGCCGTCGCGGAGGAGAGCGAGAACGACGACGACGGCGCCGGCCCCACCGACGACGAGAGCCCGGAGACCGACACGTGATAGTGACGCCGCCCCGCTCGGACGCCGCCCCGTCGCCCCGGCGGCGGGCCCGCACCACGACCGCCCGCCGCATCGTCCCGCGCCCGCGCCTGCTGGTCGCGACCACCCTGCTGGTGCTGCTGGTCAGCGTGCTCATGGTCCGCGCGTACGCCGGCGCGGCGCTCTCCCCGGACGGGCTGCACACGAGCTCCGGCGCACAGGGCACCGTCCCGGCGGAGATCGTCGAGGGCGGCCCGATCATCAACACCGCGCGGGGCGGCACCCAGTCGTACCGGCTGCCGGAGAAGACGATCGCGCTGACCTTCGACGACGGCCCGGACCCGTGGTGGACGCCGAAGGTGCTGCGCAAGCTGGCCGAGCACGACGTGGACGCCACCTTCTTCGTGGTCGGCAGCGGGTCGGCCCGGCACCCGGACCTGGTTCGGCAGGTCGCGGTCGAGGGCCACGAGCTGGGCGTGCACACGTTCACCCACCCGGATCTGACGCGGATGCCGGGCTGGCAGCGGCGCGCCGAGTACTCGCAGACGCAGATGGCGATCGCCGGCGCGACCGGCGTGAAGACGTCGCTGATCCGGTTCCCGTACTCGTCGCACGCGTACGCGATCGACGACGAGAACTGGCCGCTCTACCGCGAGGCCGGTGATCTCGGCTACCTGCCGGTGCTGAACGACACGGACAGCAAGGACTGGGCCCGGCCGGGCGTGGACCAGATCATCGAGAACTCCACCCCGGAGGGCACCCAGGGCGCGATCATCCTGTTCCATGACGCCGGCGGCGACCGTTCGCAGACCGTGGCGGCGCTGGACCGGTTCATCCCGGCGATGAAGGAACGCGGCTACCGGTTCGTGACCGTCTCGCAGGGCCTGACCCAGGCGATGGAGTCCGCGGCCCCGGCCGGGAACGCGACCGCGCGGACCGAGGCGGCGGCCTCGGACGGCGAGATGTGGCGCGGCTCCGCGCTCGTGTGGGCGATCCGGATCGCGGACACCACGGTCGACGCGCTCGGCGTGCTGTTCGTGATCGCCGGCGCGCTGACGCTGATCCGTACCCTGCTGATGCTGGTTCTGGCCGGTAGGCACGCGCGGAAGCGGCGGCGGAAGGACTTCCGCTGGGGGCCGGAGGTGACGGCGCCGGTGTCGGTGATCGTCCCGGCCTACAACGAGAAGGAGGGCATCGAGGCGGCCGTGCGGTCGCTGGCCGGTGGCGACTACCCGCACGTCGAGGTGGTGGTGGTCGACGACGGGTCGAGCGACGAGACCGCGGCGCTCGCGGAAGGGCTGGGCCTGCCGAACGTGCGGGTGGTCCGGATCCCGAACGGTGGCAAGCCGAACGCGCTGAACACCGGCGTGGCGTTCGCGAGTCACGACCTGATCGTGATGGTGGACGGCGACACGATCTTCGAGCCGGACTCGATCCGGCGGCTGGTACAGCCGTTCGCGGATCCGGCCGTGGGCGCGGTCGCGGGCAACGTGAAGGTCGGCAACCGCAACAGCCTGGTGGCGCGCTGGCAGCACATCGAGTATGTGATCGGCTTCAACCTGGACCGCCGGCTCTACGAGACGCTGCGCTGCATGCCGACCGTGCCGGGCGCGATCGGCGCGTTCCGGCGGCAGGCACTGGTGCAGGCCGGCGGCATGAGCGACGAGACGCTGGCCGAGGACACGGACGTGACCATGGCGTTCCTGCGCAACGGCTGGCACGTGGTGTACGAGGAGAACGCGCGCGCCTGGACCGAGGCGCCGGCGAAGCTGGGCCAGCTGTGGAAGCAGCGCTACCGCTGGTCGTACGGCACCATGCAGGCGATGTGGAAGCACCGGAAGGCGCTGGTCGAGTCCGGTCCGTCGGGCCGGTTCGGGCGGGTGGGCCTGCCGATCCTGGCGCTGTTCGGCGTCACGCTGCCGCTGCTGGCACCGGTGATCGACCTGCTGACGCTGTACGGCCTGCTGTTCCTGGGCCGCACCGAGACCGTGATCGCCTGGCTCGCGATGCTGGTCATGCAGATCGTGACCGCGATGGTGGCGTTCCGGCTGGACCGGGAGTCGATGCGGCCGCTGTGGACACTGCCGTTGCAGCAGTTCGCGTACCGCCAGCTGATGTATCTGGTGTTGATCCAGTCCGCGGTGACCGCGCTGACCGGCGCCCGGCTGCGCTGGCACAAGCTGCAGCGCACCGGCGACGCCCTGGTCGGCACCGCACCCCGGGACAAGACCCCGGTCGGCTAGACCGTGATCGGGGCGTCATTCATGTCCTTCCAACGACATGAATGACGCCTCGATCACTGAGGGGCGAGCGTGGCCGTGATCGCCGGGAAGACCACGCGCAGCGAGGTGCCCTGGCCGGGACGGTCGGAGAGCGCGAGCGTGGCGTGGTGCACGTCGAGGATCCGCTTCGCCACGGCCAGGCCGCGGTCCGGCCCGTCCTCCAGCTGCGCCACCGCGCTGTAGTAGAGGTGGGTGAAGAGGCTGGGCCGCTCGGTGTCCGGCTGGTCCAGGTCGTCCAGGCGCACGCCCGGGCCGCCCTCGTCCACGGTCGTCACCCGCACCCGGCCGCCCGGCGGCGTGTACTTCACGGTCGCGAAGAGCAGGTGCATGACAACCTGTTCCAGCCGTACGGGGTCCGCGTAGATCGGCAGCGGCGGCCCCTGCCCGTGCAGGATCCAGATCTCCTTGGTGGCCGCGATCGGCCGGACCGCCTGCACCGCGCGCTCGGTGATCCGGGTCAGGTCGACCTCGCGCAGGTGCAGCGCCTCGTACCCCTCGTTCTCCGGGTCGGCCATCGCCAGCAGGTGCGCGACCAGCTGCCGCATCGGGTCCAGGTGGCGCCGGGTGGTGCGGACCAGCGCCTCGGCCAGCACGGGGTCCGGCTCCCGGTCGGTGCTGACGCTCGCGAGGTACGCCCCGAGCTCGTGCAGCGGCGCGCGCAGGTCACCGGCGAGCAGATTCGCGAAGTCGTCCCGGCGGCGCTCGATGTCCTGCAGCCGGGCCACGGTCCGGTTCAGCGCCTTCGCGTACCGCCGGAGTTCCAGCTGCGCCGTGACCTGCCGGGACAGCGCGCGCAGCGCCTGCAGCTGGTCCAGGTTGAGCCGGCGCGGCTCGGAGTCGACCACGCAGAGCGTGCCGAGCGCGAAGCCGTCGCTGGTGACCAGCGGCGCTCCGGCGTAGAACCGCACGCCCGGGTCGCCGGCCACCAGCGGGTTGTCCGCGAACCGCCGGTCCTCGTGCACGTCCGGCACCACCAGCAGGTCCTTGCCGAGGATCGCGTGCGCGCAGAACGACACGTCGCGCGAGGTCTCGTCCACCTCGGTCCCGACCTTCGCCTTGAACCACTGCCGGTCCGCGTCGACCAGGCTGACCAACGACATCGGTACGCCGCAGACGTGCGACGCCAGCTTGACGATATCGTCGAACTCCTGCTCCGGGTCGGTGTCCAGCACCTCCAGGTCGTGGAGCATGGCGAGCCGCCCGGCCTCGTTCTCCGGCTTTGCCGCTTCCATGGGCCACCTCCGGCTGCTGTTGAGGGCTGCGCTGCCAGAGATATCAGCCGTAGGGTGCAGGACAGGCCGAACCGGCCTCAGGCGTCCGAGCCGGTGTAGCTGAACCAGTCGTAGTGAACGGTCCCGCGCAGCGCGGACAGGCCGATCACCCGGCCGGTGAAACCGCCTGCGACCTCGGTCGACAGGTAACGGCCGTCCAGCTCGGCCAGCGAGACGAAGACGTCGTCCGCGACCAGCCCGAGCCGGACCAGGTCCGGTGAGTCGGTGGGCGAGTCCGGGTCCGGCCCGGCCGCGTCGATCGCGACGGTCAGCAGCACCGGGCCCGCGGCGCGGCGGTGGACGCCGAGCACCTGGCGCAGCGGGCCGATCCGGGCCTCCGCGATCACCTGGTCGCCGTCGACGTGCACGCCGTACCAGTGGCGCTCGTCCAGCCGTACCATCAGGCCGCCGGCCGCCCCGGGGTCCGGGTCCGCGCGGGTCTGCACGCGGCAGCTCAGGTGCGTCTGGCGGCGGCCGGCGAACCCGCCCTCCGGCACGGTCAGCCAGCCCTCCCGGACGTCCAGCCGGGCGGTCGCGGCGCGCGGCTGGATCCACCGCGGATGCAGGCGTGGGCCGCGGAAGTCGTCGTGCTCGTCGCCGCCTCCATCGCCCGGCTGGACGTCCGGCCAGGGCGCGGCGGGCAGCGTCGGCCCCTCGGTCACCGGCGCCACCTCGCCGATCACCGGCCAGCCGTCCACCCAGGTAACCGGCGCCAGAAACGTCTCGCGGCCGAGCACGTGGTAGCCGGGGCTGCCGCCGCGCGGGCGGGTGCCGAGGAACAGCAGCCACCAGCTGCCGTCGTGTGCCTGGATCAGGTCGCCGTGGCCGGTGTTCTGGATCGGCCGGTCGGTGCTGCGGTGGGTGAGGATCGGGTTGGCCGGGCAGGGCTCGAACGGCCCGTCCGGCCGCGGGCCGCGCGCGATCGAGACGCCGTGGCCGCGCTCGGTGCCGCCCTCCGCGATCAGCAGGTACCACCGGTCGCCGATCCGGTAGAGGTGCGGCGCCTCCGGGTACTGCGCGCCGGGCGTGCCGGACCAGATCGGCCGCGGCGTCTCCAGCGTCTCGCCGGTCTTCGGGTCGATCCGCGCCTGCCGGATCCCGGCGAACGTGCACCAGCAGTTGCCCTCGGCGTCCCAGGCGAGGTCCGGGTCGATGCCGTTGATGCCGGGGAGCCGCACCGGGTCGGACCACGGCCCGGCCGGGTCGGTCGCGGTCAGGATCACGGTGCCGCCGCCGGAGACGTTCGTGGTGATCAGCCAGAACAGCCCGTCGTGGTGCCGCAGCGTGGGCGCGTAGACGCCGCCGGACGCCGGAACCGTCTCGCCGAAGCCCAGCTGCGCCTCGGTCAGCGCGTTGCCGATCTGTCGCCAGTGCACCAGGTCGCGGCTGTGCAGGATCGGCACGCCGGGCACGTACTCGAAGCTGGAGGTCGCGAGGTAGTAGTCCTGGCCGACGCGGCACACGCTCGGATCGGGGAAGAAGCCGGGGACGACGGGGTTCCGGAAAGCGCCGATGACGAAACTCCCAACAAACCTCAAAGTATGAGCATTTTTCCGGCCTTGTCGTCCGGGCGCACCCAGGACGGTTGTGGTCGAAAAATGCTCAGATCAAAGGGTACGGTCGTGACCGTACCCTTTGATCTCGGGTTAATCCACGATCTTGATCTTGTTTACCCCTGGGCCATCGAGCAGGCCGCACCGTTCAACGTGAACGCGGCCGGCGCCGGGTTGCTGCCGCTGTGCGTGCCGTTGAAGCCGAACGATGTGCTGCCACCGGCCGGGATCGACGCGTTCCAGGCCGCGTTCGTCGCGGTGACCGCCGTGCCGGACTGGGTGACCGAGGAACTCCACGACTGCGTGACGGTCTGGCCGCCGGTGTAGCTCCAGCGCAGCGTCCAGCCGTCGACCGCGCCGCTCCCGGTGTTCCGCACGGTCACGTTCGCGGTGAAACCGGTGTTCCACTGGTTCACGCCGTAACTGACCGCGCAGCCGCCGCCCGGTCCCGGCGTGGTCGGGTTCGGCGACGGTGAGCCGGTCGTGGTGGTCGGTGTCGGCGTGGTGACCGTGCCGCCGAAGCCCGCCGCCGCGCCGTCGTAGGCCGGCTTCTTCGCGTAGTTCTCGTCCCACATCAGCGCGGCGCCGTACCCGGGGAAGACGTCCGGCACCCAGGAGTATTTGTCCGTGATGCCCCAGACCGTCACGCCGGTGCAGCGCGTGACGTTCGCACAGGCCGTGAAGACCTTCTGGTAGTCGCTCCGCTGCGTGGCCAGCTCCGACGCGTCGGCCGGCGTCTGCAGTCGCACGTCCAGCTCGGTGATCCGCACGTCCACGCCCAGATCCGCGAAGCGCCGCAGGTTGGCCTGCAGGTCGGACGGGACCTGGCCGAGGATCAGATGGGCCTGGAATCCGACGCAGTCGATCGGCACGCCGCGCGACGTGAAGTCCCGCACCAGGTTGTAGATCGCGGTGCTCTTCGCGTTGATCGCGTCCGTGGAATAGTCGTTGATGCACAGCTTCGCGGCCGGGTCCGCCGCGCGCGCGGCCTTGAACGCCTCCTCGATGTACGAGTCGCCGATCCGGGTCTGGAAGATCGACTGACGCCGCGAGCCGTTGTCCTCGAACGCCTCGTTGACCACGTCCCAGGCGACGACCTCGCCGGCGTAGTGCCCGGCCACGTTCGCGATGTGGTTCTTCATGGCGGCGAGCAGGTCGGTGCCGCCGCTGATGCCGTCCACCCAGCCCGGGTACTGCTGGTGCCAGACCAGCGCGTGCCCGTAGAGCTGCTTGCCGCCGGACGCCGCGTAGTCCGCGACCGCGTCACCGGCCGCGTAGGTGAACTGGTTGCGGGACGGCTCGGTCTCCGACCACTTCATCGCGTTCTCGGCCACGACCAGGTTGAACTCGGTGTCGGCGATGTTCCTGTACGCGGGCTCGTTCAGATAGCTCGACGTGAGCGCGAAGCCGACCGTCTTGCCCTTCGCCCGCGCGAGGCTCTGCAGCGTGGTGGCGGCGTCGGCGAGTTGCGGGATCGCGATCACGGCGCCGGCCGCGAGCAGCACGGCGAACGCGGCCTGCAGCGGGCGCCGGTGACGTCTCGGCGGGCGCTTCGAGTCGTCGGTCATCGGGGGCGTTCCTCTCGGGGACGGCTCCCGGGGCACGGCGGTGGAGTCGCCGCGAGATGCATCTATATCTATGGGAGCGATCCCAAGTATTGGCCGAGCCAGTCGTCAGCGTCAATCTCTTACCGAAATGTCCCGGAAACGGATCACACCGCAGCGGTGCTGTCGCGGATCACCAGGTCGGTGGCGAGCTCGATGCGCGGCGTCTCGATCTCCTCGCCCTGCGCCAGCCGCAACACCGTCCGCGCAGCCAGCAACCCCATCTCGGCCAGTGGCTGGCGCACCGTGGTGAGCGGCGGCGAGGCCCAGCGCGCCTCCGGAAGATCGTCGAAACCCACCACGCTGATGTCGTCCGGCACGCGCAGCCCGCGCCGGCGGACCGCCTCATAGACCCCGAACGCCATCTGGTCGCTGGACGCGAAGATCGCGGTCGGCGGGTCGTCCAGCTCCAGCATCGCGGCGCCGCCGGCGAACCCGGACTCGTGGTAGAAGTCGCCCTGGAAGAGCAGCTCTTCCTCGACCTCGATGCCGGCCGCCTCCAGACCCGCGCGGTAACCGTCCAGCCGGGCGCGCGAGCAGAGCAGCCGCTTCGGCCCGGCGATGAACCCGATCCGCCGGTGACCCAGCGACAGCAGGTGCTCGGTCGCGCTGAGGCCGCCCGCCCAGTTCGTCGCGCCGATCGTCGGGGTGTCCACCGCGGGCACGCCGGCCGGGTCGACCACCACCATCGGGATGTTCAGCCGGCGCAGCTCGGCCAGCAGCGGCGGCGACAGGTCGGAGACGACGAAGATGACGCCGTCGGTGGCGCGGGCCCGCAGGTTCTGCAGCCACTGCCGGGCCGAGGTGGAGCGCTGGTGGATCGCGGAGACCACGGTGCCGACGCCGGCCGCGTGCGCCACGTCCTCCACACCCCGGATGATCTCGACGGCCCACGGGCTGTCCAGGTCGTTGAAGACCAGGTCGATCAGGCTGGCGGAGACCCGGCTGCGGGCGGCGCGACGCCGGTAACCGTGCTGGCGCAGCAGTTCCTCGACGCGCTCCCGGGTCTGCGGCGACACGTCCGACCGGCCGTTGAGCACGCGCGAGACGGTCGGGACCGAGACGCCGGCCTCCGCGGCGATCGCGGTGATGGTGACCCTGCGTCCCTCGCCGACGGTCACGGACGCCTCCCTCTTCGCATACGGCTGTCCCGCCTATCTTGCCCCAGCCGCCCCCGAATCGGGATCCCGCAATTTCCGAATCGCTACCGGAACCCACGACCCCACTGTGATCCAGGCGTCATTCATGTCTTTCTAACGTCATGAATGACGCCTGGATCACCAGGAGAAACTCAAGTCTTGCGGGCGCCGATCACGCGCTGGAGCACGATGAAGAGCAGCAGCAGCGCGCCCACGGCGATCCGGGTCCACCAGGACAGCAGACCCTCGAACTGGATGATCGTCTGGATCACGCCGAAGACCAGCACGCCCAGCACGGTGCCGAGCACGAACCCGGAGCCGCCGGTCAGCAGCGTGCCACCGATGACCACGGCCGCGATCGCGTCCAGCTCCATGCCGATGCCGGTGTTGCTGTATCCCGCGCCGGTGTAGAACGTGTAGAGCACGCCGGCACCGGTCGCGCACAGGCCGCTCACCGCGTAGACGCCGACCTTCGTCAGCGCCACCGGCAGGCCCATCAGCAGCGCGGACTGCTCGTTGCCGCCGATCGCGTAGACGTTGCGGCCGAAGCGCGTGTAGTGCAGCACCACGAACGCGAGCGCGACCACGATCAGCGAGGTCACCACGCTGGGATCGATCCGGTAGTCGCCGAGCGGGACCATGGTGTTGGCGGTGTCGGTGAAGAACGGGTGGCTGATCCTGATCGAGTCCGTGCTGATCACGTAGCAGAGGCCGCGGGCCAGGAACATGCCGGCGAGCGTCGCGATGAACGGCGGCACCTCGAAGAAGTGGATGATCGCGCCCATCGCGCTGCCGGACACCGCGCCGACCACCAGCACCAGCGGGATCACCGCGCCGGGCGACCAGCCCTCCTCGGTGATCAGCCAGGCGCAGAGCATGGTGGAGAGCGCCAGCATCGAGCCGACCGACAGGTCGATGCCGCCGCTCAGGATCACGAACGTCATGCCGACCGCGAGCACCAGCAGGAACGCGTTGTCCTTGAACACGTTCAGCAGCACCTGGAGGTCCGCGAAGTTGTCGTAGGTGAGCGAGCCGCCGATCCACATCAGCAGCAGCACGCCGGCGGTGGCGAGGATCGGCACGTACCGCTGCCGGCCGGTGAAGACCCTGGCCAGCCTGGTGCCGGTAGGAGTCGTCAGAGTGCTCACGCCGTACCCCCTACGAAGCTCTCGCTGGCGAGCTCGCTCACGCCGGCACCTTCTCACTCGTCGGCTCGGAGGGACTGCCGGACGACGGGGGTGGCGTGCGCCGCGGTCCCCACCGGCCGAAGACCTTGCTGCGGAATGCCGGGGACTGCAGCAGGCACACGATGGTCACCACGACGGCCTTGAAGATCAAGGTCGTCTCCGGGGGTACGCCCAGCGTGTAGACCGTGGTGGACAGCGTCTGGATCACCAGCGCGCCGATCACCGTACCGCCGATCGAGAAACGGCCGCCGGTCAGCGCGGTGCCGCCGATCACCACCGCGAGGATCGCGTCCAGCTCGATCAGCAGACCCGCGTTGTTGCCGTCCGCGGACGAGACGTTCGAGCTGATCATCAGCCCGGCCAGGCCCGCGCAGAGCCCGCTCACCGCGTAGACCAGCAGCACCAGGCTGCGGGCCCGGATGCCGACCAGCCGGCTGGCCTCCGCGTTGCCACCGACCGACTCCAGCAGCAGGCCGAGCGCGGACCGGCGCATGATCAGCGCGGTGATTCCGATCATGGTGAGCGCGATCAGCACCGCGGCCGGCAGCGTGAGCAGCCAGCCCGCGCCGATCCACTTGTACGGCGCACTGTTGATCGTGATGATCTGCCCGTCCATGATCAGCTGTGCGATGCCGCGGCCGGCCACCATCAGGATCAGCGTCGCGATGATCGGCTGGATGCCGATCCAGGACACCATCACGCCGTTGAACGCGCCGAAGAGCAGCGTGACGCCGAGCGCCATGGCGACCGCGAGCAGCACGCCGCTCACCGCGTTCTGATCGGCCTGCCTACTGATGTGCAGGCAGGCCACCGCGCCGGCGATGGAGACCACGGATCCGACGGAGAGGTCGATGCCGCCGGTCGCGATCACCAGCGTCATGCCGAGCGCGACCAGCATCAGCGGCGCGCCGAACCGGAGGATGTCGATCACGCTGCCGTAGAGGTGCCCGTCCTGAATCCGGATCGCGAAGAAGTCCGGCTTCTCGATCAGGTTGCCGAGCAGCAGCACCACCAGCACCAGGACCGGCCAGAAGAGACGATGTCTGGTCACCGCGGCCATGTTCATGAGCCCTCCCCGCTCGCGATGGTCTGCATGATCCGGTCGGCGGTCAGCGACTCGTCGTTGGCCAGCTCCGCCACCAGCCGGCGGTCCCGCAGCACGCCCACCTTGTGGCTGAGCCGCAGCACCTCCTCCAGCTCCGCGGAGATGAACAGCACGGACATGCCGTCCTCGGCCAGCGAGACCACCAGCCGCTGGATCTCCGCCTTCGCGCCGACGTCGATGCCACGCGTGGGCTCGTCCAGGATCAGCAGCTTGGGCTGGGTGATCAGCCAGCGCGCGAGCAGCACCTTCTGCTGGTTGCCGCCGCTGAGGTTGCGCACCAGCGCGTCCGGGTCGGCCGGCCGGATGCTGAGCGCCTCGATGTACTTCGCCACCAGCTCGTCCCGGCGGCGCGGCGGCACCGGGCGCATCCAGCCGCGCGCGGCCTGCATCGCCAGGATGATGTTCTCCCGCACCGACAGATCGCCGACCAGGCCCTCGGTCGTGCGGTTCTCGGGGAGGAACGCGATGTTCCGCCCGATCGCGGTGCGCGGCGTCTTCACCGTCTGGGGCGTGCCGTCGATGACGATCGTGCCGGTCTCCGCCCGGTCCGCTCCGAAGATCAACCGCGCCACCTCGGTACGCCCGGAGCCGAGCAGTCCGGCCAGGCCGACCACCTCGCCGCGGTGGATCGACAGGTCGAACGGCTGCACCAGCCCGGTCTTGCCCAGCTGGGTGGCCTGCAGGAACGGCTCCTGCCGCGCAAGCGAAGCCAGCTGGCGCCTCGGCGCCTCCTCCAGCTGTTCCAGCACCGACAGCTCGGTGCCGATCATCTTGGAGACCAGCTCGATGCGGCTCAGCTCGTCGGTCCGCCACTCGCCGACCAGGCGGCCGTTGCGCAGGATCGTCATCCGGTCGGAGATCTCGTAGATCTGCTCCAGGAAGTGCGACACGAAGAGCAGCGCGACGCCGTCCTCCTTGAGCCGCCGCATCACCCGGAACAGCTGCTGCACCTCGCCGGCGTCCAGACTGGACGTGGGCTCGTCCAGGATCACCACCTTGGCGGCGATGTCCACCGCCCGGACGATCGCGACCAGCTGCTGGATCGCCAGCGAGTAACTCGCCAGCGGCGCGGTCACGTCGATGTCCAGGTCCACCCGGGCGAGCAGCTCGCGGGAGCGCCGCCGCATCTCCGGGTAGTTGTTGATCAGGCCGAGGAACCGCGGCTCGCGGCCGATGAAGATGTTCTCCGCCACCGAGAGGTTGGGGCAGAGGTTGACCTCCTGATAGACCGTGCTGACGCCGGCCTGCTGCGCCTTGAGCGGGCTGCTGAAGTGCACCCGCTCCCCGGCCAGCACGGCTACGCCCGCCTCGGCCTGGTAGACGCCGGTGAGCACCTTGATCAGGGTGGACTTGCCGGCGCCGTTCTCGCCCATCAGGGCGTGCACCTCGCCGGGGAACAGCCGGAAGTCGACACCGGCCAGCGCGGTGACGCCGGGGAACTCCTTGGTGATGCCCTTCATCTGCAGAATCGGCTGTGGGTCCGGCATCGCGCCGTGCTCCTCTCCTTGCTGCCTTTCCATCGCGCGGTGATGCCGCCGGGCCCGGTGGACCGGCCCGGCGGCACGCGCGACTGGCGCTGCGGTTCGAAGGCCGGGCCGATGTGGGGCGATGCCCTCATCGGCACGGGCTTCCGGGCTCGTCTCACCGGGGACGGCCGGACTGCGGTGCGGTCCGGCCGCCCGGTGGAGACAGGCCCTAGTACTGCCGGCTGGGGAGCGCGGCGGCGGCCTGGTCCTGGGTGAAGACGCCCTCCTCGGTGAGGATGCGCTTCTCCACGGTCTCGCCCTTCACGACCTTCTGAACGAGTTCCATCAGCTGCGGGCCGAGCAGCGGGTTGCACTCGACGACCACGTTGATCTTGCCGTCGACCATCGCCTGGAACGCGTCCTTGACGCCGTCGATCGAGATGATCTTGATGTCGGTGCCGGGCTTCTTGCCGGCCTCCTCGATCGCCTGGATCGCGCCGAGCGCCATGTCGTCGTTGTGCGCGTAGAGCACGTCGATGTCCGGGTTGGACTGCAGGAAGGCGGTCATCACCTCCTTGCCCTTGGCCCGGGTGAACTCGCCGGTCTGGGACGCGATGATCTTGAAGTTCGGGTTCGCGGCGATGGCGTCCCCGAAGCCCTTCTTCCGGTCGATCGCCGGCGCGGCGCCCGGCGAGCCCTGCAGCTCCACGATGTTGACCGGCTCGGTCTTGCCCTCGTACTCCTTGATCAGCCAGTCGGCGGCGCGCTGGCCCTCGACGATGAAGTCCGAGCCGATGAACGTGACGTAGAGCGAGGTGTCGGTCGAGTCGACGGCGCGGTCGGTCAGGATCACCGGGATGCCGGCCGCCTTCGCCTCCTTCAGCACCGGGTCCCACCCGGTGTTGACCACCGGCGAGAACGCGATCACGTCGACCTTCTGCTGGATGTAGCCCCGGATCGCCTTGATCTGGTTCTCCTGCTTCTGCTGCGCGTCGGAGAACTGCAGCTCGATCCCGGCGGCCCTGGCGGAGTCCTGGATGGACTTCGTGTTCGCCGTGCGCCAGCCGGACTCCGCGCCGACCTGGGCGAAACCGAGGACGATCTTGTCGTCGGCCCCGCCGGCGTCGTTGTCCTGTGTGCCGTCACCACAGGCGGCCAGCCCGCTGGTGGCGAGACCGGCCGCCGCGACGACCGCGAAAAGCTTCCTCCTGCTTACGTGCATGACTCTGACTCCTCTGCCGAAGAACGCCGTGTACGTCGCTGCTCCGGCCGGCGAGGTGCCCACGCCGGCCGATCCGCCGGCCCCGGGGACGGGACCGTGAGGTGGAGAAACGTTGTGCCGCGTTGCGTGAACCAGGTGCCATGTGCTGTGGTGCCATGTGCAGTGGTGCAAGGGGCTCGGCCGGACGCGGCCGCATGCCCGGAAGGTGCCTGGCCGGGCATTACGGCGCCGCTGTCACGGCCTCGTTACAAGGACGTTGCGCAGTAGTGTTAGCGCTAACAATCGATGAGTCAAGGGGTGTGCGGGGTCACAACTTGGCCACGATGATCACAAATACCTACAGGTCCGGGCAAGAAATCGGTCTACCAGGCCAATCGACCGTCGTGCGGTGAGCGATAACCTAAGGCGGTGACATCGACTCCCGACGCGGCGCGACCGGCGGTCATGACCGACGTCGCCCGGCTCGCCGGTGTCTCGCACCAGACCGTCTCCCGGGTTCTGAACAACCACCCGAGTGTCCGGCCGGACACGCGCGAGCGGGTCATGCGCGCGGTCACCGAGCTGAGTTACCGGCCCAACGCGATGGCCCGCGGCCTGGCCAGCCGCCGGTCCCGGGTGCTCGGCGTGGTCAGCTTCGACACCATCCTGTTCGGTCCCGCGTCCACACTGCTCGGCATCGAGCGGGCCGCGCGCGGCGCGGGTTACGGCGTCAGCATCGTCGCGCTGGAGCGGGTCGACCGGGCCGGCGTGCTCTCCGCGGTCGACGGCCTGGCCTCGCAGGGCGTGGACGGCATCATCATCATCGCGCCGCAGATGGCGGCGCAGGCCGCACTGCACAGCCTGCCGCCCGGCCTGCCCGCGGTCGCGGTCGAGACCGGCCAGGACGGCGTGCTCCCGGCCGTCTCGGTCGACCAGGCCGAGGGCGCGCGGCTCGCGGTCCGGCACCTGGTGGAGCTGGGCCACACCACGGTCTGGCACGTGGCCGGCCCCGGCGACTGGCTGGAGGCGCGCGACCGCGTGCACGGCTGGCGCGCCGCGCTGGAGGAGGCCGGCCGCCCGGTCCCACCGGTGATCTCCGGCGACTGGGGCGCCCGGTCCGGCTTCACCGCCGGCGCCGCGCTGACCGGCCGCGACTCGGTCACCGCGGTCTTCACCGCCAACGACCAGATGGCCCTGGGCCTGCTCCGCGCGCTGCACGAGCGCGGCGTCCGGGTCCCCCAGGACATCAGCGTGGTCGGCTTCGACGACATCCCGGAGGCGGAGTTCATGCTGCCGCCGCTGACCACGGTCCGCCAGGACTTCGACGAGGTCGGCCGGCGCAGCATCACCGCGCTGCTGCGGATCATCGAGGGCGACGACGAGGACACACCGGACACACCGGCCGTGGTCTCACCGACGCTCGTGGTCCGCCGCTCCACCGCCCCACCCCGCACCTGACGCCGAACGCCACCGGCGCACCGGCGGGGCACTCCACCGCCCTACAGCGCACCCGGCACCGCATCACCACGCACCCGCACCGCACCACCGCGATCCCGGCACCGCGCCACCGCGCACCCGACATCGCGCGACCGCGCACTCGGCACCGCACCACTGCGAGCCCGGCCGCGCACCCGGCACCGCGCCACCACGAGCCCGCACCGCGCCGGTTATCGCGTCACCACGCACCGCACCGCGCCACCGCGCGCCCGGCACCGCGCCTTCAGCGAGGGCGACCGGGCGACCGGTGAGGCTGTCCGGACATGACGAACGGCCCCTCTCCGATGCGGGAGAAGGACCGTCAGGCAGTGCGGTTCAGGCGGCGCCGGTGTCGGTCCGGCGCTGGTCGAGCCGGTAGTTCTCGTTCTGGCGGAGGGCATCCTCGAGCTGGTCCTCGAGGATGATGATGCGGCAGGCCGCCTCCAGGGCGGTGCCCTGGTCGACCATCTCCCGGGCCCGCGCGGCGAGACGCAGCTGGTATCGGGAGTACCGCCGGTGGCCGCCGGCCGAGCGGAGTGGTGTTATGAGCTTCGCCTCGCCGAGCCGGCGCAGGAAGTCCGGTGAGGCACCGATGATCTCCGCAGCGCGGCCCATCGTGTAGGCCGGGTAGTCGTCGTCTCCGAACATGTCCTCGGATTGGGCCATAGACCTCTCCATGTCGAGGGCCCCGGCGCAACAGCGCCGGGGCCCAGGGTTTATGGGTAAACACCATCTACCAGCGGAAACGCTGGCTTGTCGTGTCCACACCCGCCGCCAGAGGCGACATGGGGTGCGAGGATCGCGTAAGCGTGACCGGAGACCACCTCTCGTTCGATGGAGACTGCGGTGTCCGCCGCCGAACCGATGACGCGTTCTGACAGCGGGCGATCCAACGGTGTTCTGCCCTCCCTTTCCTCTGATTTCCACTTTCGTGATGCCACCTGCCGGTGCCGGAGCCCCACGCAGAACTTCATGGCCCCCGCACGTGCGGCAGATCTCGTGCTCCGCGGAGCCCTGAGAATGCCTCGGCCCCGCCTGCAACGGTCTTGCCCTACTGCCTTACCCGGGCACGTCCGGCCCGGCACTGCCGTCTGCTTGTGTAGCAGTCCTTGCTGTCAACACCAGGAACATTAGCCGCACTTCCCGAGAAAAGCTAGTACCGGTCACCTAGATTTTTTCGGCCGTGTCACCGAGACCTCCGGCGCGGACTCGACGGCACGATCCGATGCCGGACGGCATTTTGTCGATCGTTTGATCCAGGACGTGCCGGCGTGCGTACTTGCTGCCGGACAGGGCGGCGAGACACGCGGGGTTAGGGCCTGGCGAACGATGAGCTGGAGGGTGCATTGCGACACGGCAGCAGCATCGACCTGAGTCTTCTGCGGCAGGGGGCGCACAGCGCGTCCATCGCCACGCTGCAGCGGAACATGGGCGAGGGAGCGCGGATCGTCGACTTCTGCATCCCCTGCAATCCGTACTTCCCGACGCCGGAGATGTTCGCGGAGCTGTCCGCGAACCTGGAGAGCATCCTGAAGTACTACCCGAGCAGCGCCGAGACCATCACCAAGCAGCTGTGCAGCGCGCTCGGCCTGCACCCGCAGACCGTGGCGATGGCGAACGGCTCGACCGAGCTGATCACCTGGATCGACCACCTCCTGATCAAGGAGAGCGTGGCGATCCCGATCCCGACCTTCGGCCGGTGGACCGACCAGCCGCTGGAGACCGGCAAGCGGGTCGACATGTACCCGTTGCAGGAGGCGGACAACTACCAGCTCGACCTGGACGACTACGCGCGCTTCATCCGGCAGCGCGGCTCCCGGGTCGCGGTGATCTGCAACCCGAACAACCCGGACGGCGGCTACATCCCGCGGCGGGAGATCCTGCGCTTCGTCGACATGCTGCACGACCTGGACCTGGTGGTGATCGACGAGTCGTTCATCGACTTCGTGGACCAGGAACGGCAGCCGTCGGTCGCGGCCGAGGCCGGCATCCGGACGAACATGCTGGTCCTGAAGAGCCTGGGCAAGAACTTCGGGCTGCACGGCATCCGGTTCGGCTACATGGTGGCGAACCCGGCGCTGGCCACGAAGATCGGCGGTGCGCTGCCGAAGTGGAACCTGAACTCGCTGGCCGAGACCGTGGTCCACATGATCAAGGATCACGAGGCGGAGTATCGGGAGAGCCTGCGCCGGCTGTCCCGCGACCGCATGCGGATGGCGGACGAGCTGACCCGGGTGCCCGGCCTCACGGTCTGGCCGTCGCAGGGCAACTTCCTGCTGGTCAAGCTGGGCCCCGGCTGGGACGGCGTGGAGCTTCGGAACTTCCTGATCTCGCGGTACGGCATCTACGTCCGCGAGTGCGGCAACAAGCTCGGCATGACCAGCCAGTACCTGCGCTTCGTGGTCCGCCCGCCGGAGGACGTGGTCCGCCTGGTGGACGGCATGCACGCCTACGGGCGTTACCTGCACAGCGAGGGCATGATGCACGTCGAGTCGGAGATCGAGAGCGCCGACCTCATCGTGCACCCGGCCAGCCGGGGCGCGCTGACCAACGGAACGGGCGTGCACGCCGTCATCCGCTGAGTCAGGCCCGGCTTCGGTCGCACGAAGGCCGTGGTCACCGGATTGGGCGCCGGTGGCCACGGCCTTCGTGCAGTTCAAGACCTTCGCGGGGGTACGGGATCAGCCGTCGGTGAGCGCGTACACCGTGCTGGAGCCGACCGTGGTGGCGGTGAAGTTCTCCGACACCCAGGCCGCGATCTGCGAGGCCGCGCTCTCGCCGCCGTCACCGCCGCCCGGGCCGCCACCCATGCCGCCGCCGGAGACGTAGTAGGCGATCTCGCCGCGCGCCACGTACTCCTGGAACTCGGCGAGCGTCGGGGAGTCGTCGCTGCTCGACCAGCCGCCGATCGCGATCACCGCGGTGCCGGTGGCCAGCTCCAGTTCGGCCGCGGACTGCGAGCCGTTGACCGCGGCGGACCAGGTGGTACCGGTGCCGGTCAGCAGCGCGGTCAGCTCCGCACCGGTCTGCCCGCCGCCCGTCCCCAGGCCACCGAGAGCCTGACCGCCGTCGGCCCGGTCGCCGCCCTGCGTGCCGTCCGTCGCGCCCCCTCCGGTGACGTCCGCACCGGGTGCCTCCTGCGAGGCGCCGGGCGGGGTGTCCGTACCGCTGGAATCTGAATTTGATCTTCCGCCGCCCATGCCCGTGCCGCCCATGCCGCTGCCGGACGGGCCGGAGGTGGGGATGGAACCGCTGTGCGGCTGGCCGGCCGTGGCGACCGCCCACGCGGCCGTGCCGCCGGTGCCGGTCAGGACGCCGGTCAGGACCAGCACCACCGCGACCCGCTTCAGCCGGGCCGCGCCCGCGACCAGGCCGATCGCGGTCACCACGCCGGCGGCCAGCACCACCCAGCGCAGCCAGGGCAGCCAGCTCGGGTCGCGGGAGAGCAGCACGAAGCTCCACACGCCGGTGGAGAACGCCATCAGCGCCAGCGCGGAGCGCGCGGCCAGCCCGTCGCGGCCGCGCCACAGCTGCACCGTGCCGATACCGGTCAGCGCCGCGATCGCCGGGGCCAACGCGACCGTGTAGTACGGGTGCATGGTGCCGCTCATGAAGCTGAAGACCGCGCCGGTGACGAGCAGCCAGGTGCCCCAGACCAGCAGCTGCGCGCGGGTGCCGTCGGTGCGCGGCGCGCGGCGGGTGAACCACAGGCCGGCGACCAGCGCGATCAGCGCGGCCGGCAGCATCCAGGAGATCTCCGTGCCCATGCTGTCGCCGAACAGCCGGGTGATGCCGGGTGAGCCGCCGAAGCCGGTGTTCCCGCCGCCGCCCATGCCGCCGCCCCCGCCGTTGCCGCTGCCGCCGAAGATCCGCCCCAGGCCGTTGTAGCCGAGCGCGAGTTCCAGCAGGCTGTCGTTCTCGGAGCCGCCGATGAACGGGCGCGAATCCTTCGGCCAGATCTCCACCAGCGCGATGAACCAGCCGGCCGAGACGACCACGGTCAGGCCCGCGACCAGCAGGTGCCAGGTCCGCCGCCACCAGCCGGCCGGCGCGGCGAGCAGGTAGACCAGCGCGAAGCCGGGCAGCACCAGGAAGCCCTGCAGCATCTTGGTGAGGAACGCGAAGCCGATCGCGGCGCCGCAGAGCACCAGCCAGCGCAGGCTCGCGGTCTCGGTCGCCCGGACCACCGCCCACGCGGCCACCACCAGCAGCAGCACCAGCAGCGCGTCCGGGTTGTCGAAGCGGAACATCAGCACCGCGACCGGGGTGAGCGCCAGCGTCGCGCCCGCGATCAGGCCGGCGGCCGGGCCGAACCGGCGGCGCACGGTCGCGTACAGCAGGCCGGCGCTCGCCACGCCCATCAGCGCCTGCGGGGCCAGCAGGCTCCAGCTGTCGAAGCCGAAGATCCGGGCCGACAGGCCCATGATCCAGAGGGACGCGGGCGGCTTGTCCACCGTGATCGCGTTGCCCGCGTCGAGCGACCCGAAGAGCAGCGCCTTCCAGCTCTGCGATCCGGCCTGGACCGCCGCGGCGTAGAAGCTGTTCGCATAGCCGGAGGAGCTGAGGTTCCACAGGTGGAGCAGCGCGGTGCCGGCCAGCAGCCCGGCCAGCGCCAGGTGTTCGCCGCGCACTCGGCGGGCCGGTCTCCCGGACGCCTCCGGTGCGGGTTCTGCCGCATGCCTCGGCGGTCGCGGGGGTGCCAACGTCGTCATCGTGTTCGTCTCCGGGGATCGTGGGGGTTGTCAGGCGGTGCGGCCGTAGCGGCGGCGCAGCGCGTCGAGCGGCAGGCGGTCGTCCGCGAACGCGCGCCACATCCGCGCGATCCCGCGCAGGTCGGCCCGCGCGGTGGCGACGATGTCGACGCGGCTGTCCGGGTCGTCGACCCAGTCCACCGGCACCTCGTGGATGCGCAGGCCGGCCCGCTCGGCCAGGACCAGCAGCTCGGTGTCGAAGAACCAGCCGGTGTCCTCGACCATCGGCAGCAGCGCGGTGGCGACGTCCTTGCGGATCGCCTTGAAGCCGCACTGGGCGTCGCTGAACCGCACGCGCAGCCCCAGGCGGAGGATCAGGTTGTAGCAGCGGGAGATGAACTCGCGCTTCGGGCCGCGGACCACCCGCGCGCCGCGGGCCAGCCGGGACCCGATCGCCACGTCGCTGTGCCCGGAGATCAGCGGCGCCACCAGCGGCAGCAGCCCAGCCAGGTCGGTGGACAGGTCCACGTCCAGGTACGCCAGGATCGGCGCGTCCGATGTGGACCACACCGTGTGCAGCGCCCGGCCCCGGCCCTTCTGCTCCAGCCGGACGTGCCGGACGCCGGGGATCCGCCCGGCCAGCCGCGCCGCGATCACCGGTGTGGCGTCGACGCTGGCGTTGTCCGCGATGGTGATCCGGAACGGGTACGGGAACGCGCCGGCCAGGTGCGTGTGCACCCGGCGCACGGACGGCTCCAGATCGTTCTCCTCGTTGTAGACCGGGATGACCACGTCGAGGACCGGCGTGCGGTGCCGGGCCGTCTCTGCGGTGGTCTCCCCGGTGCGGGGCGCGGTGGCGAGTGTCGTGGTCATGGCGGAAACGATCGGCGGGCGCGCTGTCGGGCGGCTCGGCGTCTCCTGTGCGCCCGCTGTGCGCCGCGGTGATCCACGTCACTCACCGGCGGCCGGGCCGGAGTTCTAAGATCCGCGCCATGCCCGGAAACGCGTCCACTCCCGACTTCGACCCGGCGAGCGCCTATCCGGAGGTCGGCCTCCTGCGGGCGGCACTGCGCGACGGCGACTGGCCCGCGGTGCGCGCGCTCTACGACCCGATGGGCTGGGACGGCCGGGCACTGCTGGTCCGGGAGGCGGCGGACGCGGGTGACCTGCTCCAGCGGGTGGCGGCGGAGGACCCGGCGGACGGCGCCGCCGCGGCCATGCTCGGCTGCCACCTGGTCGTGGCCGGGTGGCGCGTGCGCGGCAGCGGCTCGGCGCAGTTCGTCACCCGGGAGCAGTGGACCGGCTTCCACGACCACCTCCGGCGGGCCGACGCGGTGCTGTCCGCCGCGACCGCGCACGACCCGGGCAATCTCACGGCCTGGCAGCAGCGGGTCAAGGTCGCTCGCGGGCTGGAGATGGGCCAGGCCGAGGCCCGCCGCCGGTACGACCGGGTCGCCGCGATCGACCCGCACCACCGGGACACCCAGTCCCTCTACCTGCAGCAACTCGCTCCGAAGTGGAGCGGTGACCTGGCCACGATGCACGGCTTCGCCCGCGAGCGGATGCTGGCCGCGCCGGAGGGCGCCCACAACGCGGTGCTGGTGGCGGAGGCGCACCTGGAGCACGTGTTCATCGAGGGGGTGGAGTACCTCCGCACGGCCGAGGTGCGCGCGCAGCTGCACGAGGCGGCCGAGCGTTCCGTCTGGCATCCGGCGTTCCGGCGTACCCCCGGCTGGGTCGTGGTCCTGAACCACTTCGCCGGCGCGTTCGCCGCGGCCGGAGAGAACGCGGCGGCCGCCCGGGTCTTCGGTGACCTGGGGCCGTTCGCCACCGACCTGCCCTGGGACTACCTGCGGCGGCTCCTGGAACGGTTCTCCCGCCACCCCGGCCGCACGTTCGCCCGGTTCCGCAGGAAGGCGCTGGCGTGATCGTCACCGAGTCGGAGATCGACGGCGTCCCGGTGCTGCACGCGCCGGCCCCCGGCCCGCTCCGCGCCGGGCTGGTCTTCCGGGCCGGGCGCGCGGACGAGACGGCCGCGACGGCCGGCGTGACCCGCCTGGCCGAGGCCCTGGTGCTGCACCGCGCCGGTGCGCCGGACGGCGACCGCGGCGGCGTCTCGCCGGTGGTCACCACGTTCACCGCGCGCGGCACGGCCGACGAGGTGACCGCGCACCTGCACCGGGTCTGCGCCGCGCTCGCCGCGGACCCGGCGCCGCACCTGGACCCGGTCCGGGCCGCGCTGGTCGCGGAGGCCGCGCACCGGGCGCCCACCATCTTCGACTCGCTCGCCGTGGTCCGGCACGGCGCGCAGCGGCACGGCCTGGCCGGGCTGCCCGAGTGGGGCCTGCACACGCTCACCGCCGAGGACGTCAACCGGTGGGTATCGACGTATTTCACCAGGGAGAACGCGGTTCTCTGGCTGACCGGCGAGACGCCGGACGGGCTGACGCTCGCGCTGCCGTCCGGCCGACGCCGGCCGGTCCCCGACGCGCTCCCCACACCCGGCCGGTTCGGCGTGTTCCGGCCGCCGGCGTCCGACATGATCGTCCGCGACGAGATCCAGCCGGCCGGCGCCGCCACCGAGGTCTACGCGAGCCTGCTGGAACGGGTCGTCTTCCAGGCCACCGGCCGGATCGGCGGCGACGGCGCGCACCGGGTGAGGGCGCACTACCGGCCGCGCGGCGACGGCTTCGCCGCGGTCACCGTGCTCGCCGAGGTGTTCGCCGGCGATCCCGGCCCGATCGCGGGCGAGTTCCTGGACGCACTCGCCGCGCTGCGCGCCCGCCCGATCGCGCCGGAGCAGGTCGCGGCCGTGGTGCAGGAGCTCGACCGGGCGCTGCTCGCGCCGGACGCCACCGTGGCCCGGCTGCCCCGGCAGGCGTTCGGCCTGCTCACCGGCGCCCCCGAGCCGTCCGCGGACGAGCTGCGGTCCCGGCTGCGCACGGTCACGGCCGAGGAGGTCGGCGCGCTCGCGGCGGCCTCACGCGAGGCCGAACTGCTGCTCACGTCGTGGAACGGGCTGATCGGGCCGTCACCGGCCGGCCCGGAGCCGGTGTTCGGCCGGCGGTTCCGGTCGCTGGAGAACCGCAAGGCCGCGCTGACCATGGACGGCACCGGGATCACCGGCAGCTGGCCGGACGTCCCGCCGGTGACCGTGCCGTTCGCGTCGGCCGCGGTGCTGCTCACCTGGCCGGACGGCGGGCGGCGGCTGGTCGGCCCGGACGCGCGGTACGTGGACGTCGAGCCGACGCTGTACGAGACCGCGCCGGACGTGATCCCGGCCGTCGACGCGGCCGTGCCCGCGGACCGGCACGTGCCGATGCCGCCGCGCGACCCGGACGCGATCCCGGTCCCGAGGCCGCGCGGCAGGCACCCGATCCGGTACGGCGGGGCCGGCGCGCTCTTCCTCGGCCTGGTCGCCTGGGTGCTCGGCTGGGCCGCCCTGATGTTCGCGATCACGCCCGGCGCGTCGTCCGCGCCGGTCACGCTGTTCGCGGTGTTCCTCGTCGCCTGGTTCTGGGGCGCGCTGCGGCTGCGCCGGGTGCGGAACACGACGGTCGCGCACCGTCGCCTCACCCGCGCCCGGAAGGCGGCGGTCACCGGCCCGGCCCTCGCCGTGGGTCGAAGCCAGTCCTGAGCCGGTGCACAGCCTCCGGACAGGTCCGGGCCGCACGCTGATCTCCCAGGCACGCCCACGCGGATCGCGGGCAGCACGGAGGGAAGCAGCGATGACGACCGAGCAGATGACCCCGCCCGGGTACGACGGCCGGCGCCCGGACGTGGTCGAGGGCACGCTCATGCCGCCGGCCGCCCCGTACGCGCCCGCGGCCACGGATCCCGGTGTGAGCGACACGTCCGCCGGATGGGGCGCACCGGCGTCCGCGGCGGCCGGCGGCTGGACGCTCGCGCGGGTGCTCGTCGCGCTCACCGCGACCGCGCTGATCGCCGGCGGCGGCGGCTTCCTGGCCGGCCAGGCCTTCGGAGGCACCAGCGGCACCGGGACCGGGACGCAGCAGGCACCGGGCGGCGGGCAGTTCCCGGGCGGAGGCCAGAACGGCGGCCCCGGCGGCTTCGGCGGCCAGGACGGCGGCGGCTTCCCGGGCCAGGACGGCACGACCCAGCAGGACGGCACGACGCAGCAGGAGCAGGGGGCGACGGCCTGACGCCGGCCGTACCCCCGCGGAGGTGCGGGTGGAGCTGCCACCGCGCGACCCGGCGGAGATCCCGGCGCCGCCGAGCCCGGCCGAACGGACGCGGCACCTGTTCCGCCGCCTGACCCGCTCGTCCGGAGGTGACTGAGAAACGGGGCTGCGCGTAGGGTTGAAGATCACTTAGGATCCGCGCCATGCATCCCCCGTTGCCGGCGCCGGACTTCGACGCCGCGACCGCGTACCCCGAGATCGGTGTTCTTCGTGCGGCGCTCGCCGCCGGTGACTGGCCGGCCGTCCGGCGGCTCTGGGACAGACTGGACTGGGCCGGTCGTTCGCATCTCGCGGTCGCGGTCGGCGCGATCGCGCGGCCCGCCGAGACCGCCCACCTGATCAACGTGCTGCGCGCCGCGCTGGCCGCCGACCCCGGTGATCCGGCGGCCGGGCCGATGCTCGGCTCGCACCTGATCTCGGCCGGGTGGCGCGTCCGCGGCGCGTCCCGCGCGCGGTACGTGTCCGAGCGGCAGTTCAGGGAGTTCCACGAGCACCTGCGCCGCGCGGAGGCGGTGCTGATCGAGGCGACCGCGCGGGATCCGGAGAACGTGGCCGCCTGGCAGATGCGCGTCACCAGCGCGCGCGGTCTGGAGCTCGGGGCCGAGGAGGCCCAGCGGCGGTACGACCGGCTGGCCCGCACCGACCCGCACCACCTGAACGCGCAGACCAGCCTGCTGCAGATGCTCTGCCCGAAGTGGAGCCGCGGCCCCTGGGACCGGGTGCACACGTTCGCCCGCGAGCGCATGCTGGCCGCCCCGGAGGGCGCCCACAACGCGGTGCTGGTGGTGGACGGCCACCTGGAGCACTGGCTGGACCTGCCGGGCGGCGAGGACGGGGAGTACCTGATGTCGCAGCCGGTCCGGGACGAGATCTACGCGGCGGCGTACCGCTCGGTCTGGCATCCGGCCTTCCGGCGCACGTTCGGCTGGGTCTACGTGCTGAACATGTTCGCCGGCGTCTTCACCATGGTCGGCGATCACCGCGCGGCCGCCGGGCTGTTCGCGGCGCTCGGCCCGCTGGCCACCGAGTCGCCGTGGGACTACCTGGGCGGGAACCCGGGCGAGACGTTCGTGACGCGGCGCGCGGCCGCGATCGCGGGGGCGGGGGTGCCGGCGTGACGATCACGCGGACCGAGGTCGACGGCGTGCCCACGCTGGTCGCGCCGGTGGACGGGCCGATGACGGCCGGGCTGGTCTTCCGGGTCGGGCGGGCCGACGAGACGCTGGCCCGGGCCGGCGTCACGCACCTGATCGAGCACCTGGCGCTGCACGGGCTCGGCATGACCGACTACCACTTCAACGGCGCGACCTCGCCGGTCACCACCACGTTCCAGCTGCAGGGCACGGAGTCGGACGTGGTGGCGTTCCTGAACGGCGTCTGCGGCGCGCTGGCGGACCTGCCGGTCGGCCGGCTGGCCGTGGAGAAGGAGATCCTGCGCACCGAGGAGGCCGGCCGGGGCGGCTCGGTGGCCGAGCCGATGGCGCTGTGGCGGTACGGCGCACGCGGTCACGGCGTGGTCGGCTTCCCCGAGTTCGGCCTGTCCGCGCTCACCGCGGACGACCTGCGCGAGTGGACGGCCCGCTGGTTCACCCGGGCGAACGCGATGCTGTGGATCGCCGGTGACCGGGTGCCGGCCGGGCTGCGGCTGACGCTGCCGGACGGCGGCGCGCGCATGCCGGCGCCCGCGGTCACCTCCGCGCTGCCGGTGACGCCGGCGTTCTTCTCCGGCCCGAGCGAGCGCACGGTGGCGTACGAGGGGATCGTCCGGCGCGGCACCGCGGCCGGCGTGTTCGCCGGCGTGCTGGAGCGCGCGCTGTTCCGCGCGCTGCGGCAGGAGGGCGGCTACTCGTACCACGTGGCCGCGGACTACCTGCCGCGCGACGCCGAGCACGCGTCGGTGTTCGCGCTCGCGGACATGCTGCCGGAGAAGCGCGGGCAGCTGCTCGGCGAGTTCGTCGACGTGCTGGCCGCGCTGCGCTACGGCCGGGTCGCCAAGGCCGACGTGGACGCGTTCGTGACCACGGCGGAGGCGGCACTGAGCAGCACGGACGCGGAGGCGCGGAGCCTGCCCGGCCGGGTGCAGAGCGAGCTGCTCGGCTACGACCCGCCGACGCTCGCGGAGTACCGCGCCCAGCTGCGCGCGGTCACGCCGGAGGACGTGGCCGAGGTCGCGGCGGAGGCGCACGCGTCGTCGCTGCTGATGGTGCCGGACGGCCGCGGCCCGGACTGGGCCGGCTTCACGGCCGCGCCCACGCAGTCGTCCCGCGCGGTCTACGGCGACCGGCACCCGCTCCTCGCGAACCGGTCGCAGGCGATGATCACCGGACCGGAGGGAGTGTCGCTGCAGGGCGGCGGCAGCCTGGTCACGGTGCGGTTCGGCGAGGTCGCGGCGATGCTGGCCTGGCCGGACGGCGCGCGGCGGCTGATCGGATTCGACGCGATCACGGTGCACGTGGAGCCCACGCTCTTCGCGGGCGGCCCGGCCGCACTGGCCGAGATCGACGCGGCCGTGCGGCCGGAGCTGCGGGTGGACCTGCCGGCCCGGGACCCGGAGAACGTGCCGCAGCCGCCGTCCCCGGCCCGGCGCGCACGCCGCCGGACCGGGCCGGTGCTGCACCGGGCCGCGGACCGGATCGCCTCGGTCCCGGACGGCCTGCGCTGGACCCTGATCATCGCGCTGTTCCTGGTGAACATCCGGCTGATCGACGCGCTCGACGGGAACACGCCGCTGCGCGTGGCCGTGTGCTCGGTGATCCTCCTGCTGTCGCTGCTGCTGACGGACTGGGCGATCAAGGGCCTGCGGCGGCTGGCCCGCTACGTGGCGCGGTAGAGCCCGGCCAGGTAGCTCGGCCCGTAGTAGGCGTCCAGCTGCTCCAGCGTCTCCGGCGCGGACGGCTGGACGTCCTTGATCAGCTGCGCGTGCCGGGGCAGCACCTCGGGGTGCCAGGTCTCCGGCTTCCACAGGTCGGAGCGGAGGAACGCCTTGGCGCAGTGGAAGAAGATCTGCTCGATCTCCACCTCCAGCGCCAGGATCGGCCGGTGGCCCTTGACGACCATGTCCTCGAAGTACGGCGCGTCCCTGACCAGCCGCGCCCGGCCGTTGATCCGCAGCGTCTCGGTGCGGCCGGGGATCAGGTAGAGCAGGCCGACGTGCGGGTTGCTCAGCACGTTGAGGTAACCGTCGGCGCGCTTGTTGCCCGGCCGCTCCGGGACCGCGATCGTGGCGTCGTCCAGCACCAGCGTGAAGCCGGGCGGGTCACCCTTGGGCGAGGCGTCGCAGTTGCCGTCCGCGTCCGAGGTCGAGATGACGCAGAACGGGGAGGCGGCCAGCCACTCCCGGTCCCGCTGGTGCAGCGTCACGCGCTCCTTGGTGACGGCCCGCGGATTCGGCGCGCCGAGCAGCTCGCGCAGTTCCTCCGGTGTGCCGATGACGGCGCTCTGAGCCAGATCCATCGATGCTCTCCTCCCCGTGGCTTCCCGGCTCCGAGTCTAGGAGAGCCGGACGGCCCCCCGGCGAGCGTTTTTCGCGCCAGAGCGCGCAACGATCCCGCCAGAGGGGCCCGCCGGGTCACGGGCGGCCGAGCGCCCGGTACTCCCAGCCCGCCGCGCGCCACGCGGCCGGGTCCAGCGCGTGCCGCCCGTCCACGATGGACCTGCCGCCGACGACCGCGGCCATCGCGGCCGGGTCGATCTCGCGGAACTCGGTCCACTCGGTGAGCAGCACGACCACGTCCGCGTCGCGGGCCGCGTCCAGCGCGTTCTCGCCGTAGGTCAGTTCCGGGTGCACCCGCTTGGCGTTCTCCATCGCGGCCGGGTCGAAGACGGTCACCTCGGCGCCCAGCCGGTGCAGCGTGCTCGCCACGTCCAGCGCGGGCGCGTCCCGGATGTCGTCCGAGTCCGGCTTGAACGCCGCGCCCAGCGCCGCGATCCGCTTGCCGGCGACGTCCCCGCCGGCCAGCTCGACGACCAGGTCGACGGTGCGGGCCCGGCGGCGCTGGTTGATGCCGTCGATCTCGCGCAGGAAGCCGACCGCCTGGCCGACGCCGAGTTCCTCGGCGCGGGCCATGAACGCGCGGATGTCCTTGGGCAGGCAGCCGCCGCCGAAGCCGAGGCCGGGCCGCAGGAACCGGCCGCCGATCCGGGTGTCGAACGCCAGCGCCTCGGCCAGGTCGGACACGTCCGCGCCGGTCGCCTCGCACACCTCGGCCATCGCGTTGATGTACGAGATCTTCGTGGCCAGGAACGAGTTCGCCGCGACCTTGACCAGCTCCGCCGTGGCCAGATCAGTGACCTTCAGCGGTACGCCCTGCGCCAGCACCGGCTCGAACGCGGCGCGCAGCCGCTCCTCCGCCCACGCGGACGCGACGCCGAAGACCAGGCGGTCCGGCTTCATGGTGTCCTCGACCGCGAAGCCCTCGCGCAGGAACTCCGGGTTCCAGGCCAGCTCGATCTCGTCACCGGCCGGCGCGGTCTCCTTGACCAGCGCGGTCAGCCGGGCCGCGGTACCGACCGGGACGGTGGACTTGCCGACCACCAGCGCCTTGCGGGTGAGGTGCGTGGCCAGCGCGGTGACGGACGCGTCGACGTAGGTCATGTCCGCCGCGTGCGAGCCCTTCTGCTGCGGCGTGCCGACGCAGATGAAGTGCACGTCGCCGAACTCCGCGGCCTCCGCGAACGACGTGGTGAAGCGCAGCCGGCCGGAGTCGAGCGCCTTGGCGAGCAGCTCGGGCAGGCCGGGCTCGAAGAACGGCACCTCCCCGGACGCGAGCCGGGCGATCTTCTGCTCGTCCACGTCGACGCCGAGCACCTCGAAGCCGAGGACGGCCATGCAGATCGCGTGCGTCGCGCCGAGGTAACCGGTGCCGATCACGGTGAGGCGAGGGGTGTTCACAATCGTCTCCCAAAGTACGAAAAATCAGGAACAGGGGGTGTTGGAGATGCCTTTGCCGGCGCCGGTGACCTTGTTGTCGCAGGCGACCCGGTTGTCCTCGATCGGGGTGAGGCTGAAGCCGAGACCGGGCCCGTCGACGGTCGCGACGTTGCGGGAGAAGACGTTGCCCCTACCCCAACCGTCCACGACGGAGTGCGTCTGGAAACCGTCCAGCGGAGAATTCGTCCCGGTGTTACCGGAAATGGTCCAGTTGTTGCCCTTCACGTCGACCCAGGAGTCGGCGTGCCCGCCGGAGAGCGCCGCACCGTCGAAGGTGTTCCCCGCGACGGAGCCGCCGGTCGTACCCTCCTTGACGTCGATGTTCTCCGCGGTGACCGCGGTGATCGTGTTGTTCCGGACCACGTTGCGGTCGCTGGTGTCCGGCGCGCAGCCGGTGATCTCGCACCAGTTCGACTCGGCCGTGCCGATGTAGACGCCCTCGCCGAACTGCGGCTTGCGCCGGCCCGTGTCGCGGATCGTGTTGCCCTCGACCACGTTGTCCGAGCTGAACCGCCGCAGGTGGACGGCCTCGTCGCCGATCGTCTCCACGGTCAGGCGCGCGATCGTGGTGTGCTGGACGCCGTCGGCCATCACGCCCTTCTGCGCGTTGCGGACCGTGAAGCCGAGCACCCGCCAGTGGCTCGCGCCGTCCAGGTGCAGGCCGTAGCCCTTCTTGACACCGCCTCCGTCCAGGACCGCGCCGGCACCGCCGCAGAGCGTGATCGGCGCCTCCGCGGTGCCGGCCGCGGACGCGACGAACTGGTCCTGATAGACGCCGTCGGCCAGCCGGATCACCGCACCGGGCCGCGCCGCGGCCAGCGCGGCCGTCAGCCCGGCCGCGTCCGACACGGTGACCGTGGCCGCCGGGCACTCCGCGGGCGCGGCACCGGACGGGCCGGTCACGCCGAGCGGACCGGTGGCGACCGGCGCGGCGGTGCTGATCGGCTCGGGTGCGGCGGTGGTGGCCGCCGCGACCGGCGCGCCCTCCGGACCGTCGTCGCCGTCCGGCAGCGCCGCCAGCACGGCCACGGTGAGCAGCGCCGCCGCGCCGCCGATCCAGAGTCTCGTCCCGCCGGGCAGTTCGCGCCTCACGCCGAGGCCTCCCGCAGCGAACGGGTGTTCTCGTACGGGTGGAAGAACCCGATCCGCCGCCGGCGCGCGCCCATCACCGCGGAGAACGCGATGGCCAGCACGATCGCGGTCCACAGCATCGTCATCGGGCTGGCGTAGTGCCGGAACTTCACCCAGAACGAGCTGGTGTCGTACCAGGCGCCGGACTGGTTGTCCTCGGCCGTCAGGTCGCCGTCGGCCCGGGACAGGTCCAGCGCGCTCGGCCCGACCCCGGAGATCACGTTGTGCGAGACGACCGAGCCCTCGACCGCGCCCACCATGGCGATGCCGTGGTTCGACGCCTCCTCGACCGTGTTCCCGCGGATCTCGGCGGACGAGTCCCGCACGTAGACCCCGTTGTCGACGTCGGTGACGATGTTGCCGGTCACGGTCGCGGCGGTGACCTCGTCGCGGATCGCGATGCCGTGCCGGACCGCGCCGCTCACCCGGTTGCCGGTGATCGTCACCCGGTCCGCGCCCTCGCGGGCCACGATGCCGGCCTCGCTGCCGGTCACCTCGTTGTTCTGCACGTCGACGTTGATGCCGCCGATCACCTCGATGCCGTACCGCGCGTTGTGGCTGACCTCGCTGTTCGACACCGTGTTCGAGCCGTAGGCGCCGACGAACTGCCCGGAGGCGGACGCGTCGTCGGCCAGCGGCAGCCCGTTGACCGTGATGCCGTTGCCGCCGTTGTGGTCCGCGACCGCGTCGCTGATCCGCACCTGCTGCGCGGCCCGGGACAGCACGAACCCGTCGCCGCCGTTGTTCCGCGAGGTCACCTTCTCGATCACCAGGCTGGACGCGAAGCGGTGCATGACCACGCCGTCCTCGAGGCTGTCCTCCACCGTGGAGTCGGTGATGTTCACGCCGGTCGCGCTCGAGATGAACAGCCCGAACGCGTTACCGCTGATCGTGGCGTGGTCGATCGAGCCGGACACGTAGGAGAGGCCGGGCACGTCGAACCGGGTGTCCGGCGCGACCAGGTCACCGGTCGGCGACGCGTAGACGTCGCCGGCGCCGGGCGCGATGTTCGTACCGTTGCGGCGTTCCTGTTTCGCCTTGTCCCGCGCGGTGTTGCCGCTGACCTTCGTCTCCTCGACGCCGCCGGTGTTCGGCCGGTCCGTGCCGGTCAGGCTCAGCCCGCCGGTGCGGCCACTCCAGAAACCCAGATCCTCGATCGACGCGTACGTCATGGAGAACTGCCCGCCGATCGCCCGGATGTACGCGCGGCCGTCGTCGACCAGCGTGTCCGTCGTACTCGTACGCGGATCCCAGCTCATGATCTTCGTCGGCGCCTGCACCGAGCCGTCGATCATCAGGTCGCCGCCGAACGACACGATCGACACGAAGCCGTTCGCGCTGCTGGCCAGCTTCAGCGTCAGCCCGCCCGGGTTGGACAGCCGCAGCTTCGCACCGAGGTTCAGGTAGATGTTCTCGGTCAGCAGGTAGCTGCCGTCCGGCTGGCGGACGAACGTCTGCGGCGCCAGCTTCAGCAGGTCCGCGACCGTGTACGGCTCCTTCTGCTGGGTCAGCACCAGCGTGTAGCCGTCGCCGGTGTCCAGCCGGTACGGCTTCGTCCAGTCGCCGCCCTTCATCCGGGCCACGCCGGTCACCGCGCGCACCGCGTTGATCCGGGTGTCCTCGCCGACGACCAGCGCGGCCTGCCGCTCCGCCGCCTCGGTCGTGGTGGTGCTGTCGTCCGCGGACGCCGGTGTGCCGAGCGTGCCGGCACCGATCAGTGCCGCGGCCACCGCCGCGATCATCCGGTACCTCATACCGCCGCCTCCTTGACCGGCACGGCCTGCATCGGCACGCTCAGCACTGGTTCCGGTGCCAGGTGTGTGGCGAGCAGCGTCGCCGCGCTCTGCCCCTCGCCGCCGACGGACTCGCTGGTCCGGGTGAGCCAGCCCTGCTTGTTCATGGTCACGAACGCGTACAGCTTGATCGGCAGCGCGATGAAGATGACGATCAGCGCGGTCACCGGCAGCAGCAGGATCTCCTGCGGGTGGCGGCGCAGGTGCGAGTAGCCGCGCACGCCCCGGCCGAGCAGCAGCCAGATCAGCGCCAGCACGATCGAGTGCCCGGTCAGCTCCAGCCGGCTGAAGAGCAGGTAGCCGAGCGCCATGCCCATGGTCACCGGCGTCAGCAGGATCTGCAGCACCGTGATCTTGGTGACCATCGGCACCCGCCACAGCCAGCCCTTCCAGAGCGCGGTCAGATACGTGCGGTACGAGTTGCGGCTCCACCGCACCCGCTGCTTCACGAACGCCCGGAACGAACTCGGGAACATCGACAGCGCGCGGGCCGACGACTGGTGCACCGTCCTGTAGCCGGACGCCAGCACCAGCCAGGTCAGCCGCCCGTCGTCGCCGGCCACGCACCGCCGGCCCAGGAAGAACTCGTCCTCCAGGTTGGACAGCACCGGCAGGATCGCCGCCCGGCGGTACGCCGCGGTCCGCCCGGACAGGATGGCCACCGCCCCGGCCCGGCCCATCGCCGGCACGTAGTCGTAGTAGCGCAGGTTGACCAGCCAGTCCGCGACCCGCCGCCACACGCTGGTGGTCCGCTGATACACGTTCTGCTGCGTGCCCACACCACCCACGGCCGGATCCACGAACGGCATCTGCACCGCGTCCAGCAGACCCGGCAGCCAGCGCGTGTCCGAGTCCACCAGCACCACGATCTCGCTCGTCGCCGCCCGGATACCCACGCCCAGCGCGGACCGCTTCCCGGAGTGCTGGAACGGGATCACCCGCACCCGCGGGTCCTCGACCGCCCGCAGCCGCCGGATCACCTCGGTGTCCGCCAGGTCCGGCACGATGATGATCTCGGCCGGGTTCTGCTCCAGCCAGGTGTCCAGGCACTCCAGCAGGATGTCCGGGTCCTCCCGGTAGGCCGGCACCACCACGCTCGTGCTGGTCCGGAAGTCGTTCACCACCGGCCGTGCGAACCGCGACAGCACGGCCCGGTACAGCCACAGGCACCACACGAAGATGCCGGCGAGTCCCAGCGGCATGATGTCACGCCACGAGGTCTGCCCCACCGCCTCCACAACCCACGACCAGACGACGTCGAATATCTCCGACACGTTCGACTCCCTGTCGAAACCCGCGCACTATCCACGCGGTCAGGCGAAAGAGCTCACAACCGCGCAACACCCGTTCCCCTTTTCAGGGAGGGCACGATTACGCGGGAACAGTCCGGCCGGTGGCTACGCTGCCGCCGACGAATTCAGCGACCTAGTGGAATAAGGCCGAAACGCGCTGCCGTGCCTCAAAGGCCGGCGCGCCGGAGCTGCGTGAACTCAGGGAGTTCCCGTTCAGACAGAACATGAGAGCGTCTCCTTGGATCGAACCCAAGGACGTCGGTTTCGCCTCTGGCTCCCCGCCGGACATGGGCGACCAACTCGCCCGGCAGATCAACACCTCGCCCACGACCCATCGGGCCGTTCGCCGAGAATACTGTCATCCAGCCGTCAAACAATCAACCAGAAGCTCTCAGCGCTATTCTCGCTTTACACCCGCAAAGAATGGGACTGCCCGCAATTAATAGCGACGTTTCCGGACCCTGCAGCGGCACCTATGACGCACGTCTCAGGAACCTCGGCGGCCTGACGCCGGCCCGAAAGCCGGGCGCGAGCCTGGGGTCGGGCTCGGCAGCCAGACGCAGGCTCGGGCTCGGGCCGCCGGCCCTCGACATGCTAGCTAAGCCAGCAAAACCCCAGCTCAGACCAAATGTAACTCCAAATGTAACTCGAAACGTTGAAATGTAACTCGGGCCTAGTTACATTTGCGCCGTGGACCGGAACCTGGACAGCGTCGTGCAAGACCTGCGTGCGTCGGGCGGGGACACCGCTGCCGTCGAGGTCAAGTCGGCAGCGGGCGGACTCCCTGTCTCGTTGACCTCTTCGTTGAGTGCCCTCGCCAACCTTTCGGGCGGCGGAACCATCATCCTCGGTCTAGACGAGCGCGCTGGCTTCCAGCCCGTGCACCTGGCCGACCCGCAAGCACTCAAGCAGGGTCTCGCCACGAAGGCGCGCGCCTATACACCGCCGGTGCGCCTGTCGATCGACGACGGGACGGTCGACGGGTGGCCGGTGATCGTCGCCCGCGTGCACGAATGCGACCCGTCGGCCAAGCCGTGCCGGGTGGCGGCGACCGGTGCCGCGTACATGCGCGGCTACGACGGCGACTTCCTGCTCTCCGACGTGGAGGTCCAGGGTTTCCTCGCCGCACGCCGGCCGCCACTGTTCGACCGCCGGCCCGTCGACGGAGCCGGCCCGGACGACCTCGACCAGGAACTGGTCGCGTCCTACCTGGCAACCGTCCGCGAACGGGACGCACACGGCCTCGGCCGTTTCACCGACGACGCGGAGCTGCTCCGCCGGGCCGGCGTGACCCTTGCGGGAGGACAGCCGACCGTGGCCGGACTGCTCGCGCTGGGCGTGCACCCGCAGCAGTTCTTCCCCCGCTTCGTCATCCAGGCCGCCGCCGAGCCGCTGCCGCAGGACTCGGCCGCGGTCCGCGCCCGCAACCAGATCACCATCACCGGCGCCATCCCCCGGATGCTCGACGCCGCTCTCGCCTGGGCCCGCCGCACGTTCGACACGAGAATCGTGCAGAACCCCGACGGCAGCGTCACCGACGAACCCGCGTACCCGCTGCTCGCCTTTCGCGAGATCATCGCCAACGCGCTCATCCACCGCGACCTCGACGACTGGTCACAGGCCTTCGCGGTCGAGGTCCGGTTACGCCGCGACCGTCTCGTCGTCACCAACCCCGGCGGCTTGTACGGCATCACCGTCGACCGCCTCGGACACGACGCCGTCACCTCCGCCCGCAACGGACTCCTCGTCGGAATCTGCCAGCACGTCCGCTCGCCCGAGTCGGGCGGCCGGGTCATCGAGGCACTCGCCAGCGGCATCCCCACCATCACGCAGCAGCTGTCGAGCCACGCCCTCCCGCCCGCCCAGTTCATCGACGCCAACATCCGGTTCACCGTGCTGCTGCGCTCCACCACCGGCGCGGCAGCATCACGTCCACCCCTCGGCCCCACCGAGCTCCGCATCCACGACGCTCTCGCCTCCGGCCCACGGACAGTCGCCGAGCTTCAAGCCACGCTCGACCTGACCGGCCCCAACATCCGCAAGGCCCTGCGCAACCTGCGCAACCGAGGCCTGATCCACCAGACCGGCGGCCAGGGTCGCCCCACCACGTACCACCAGACCGCCGCCACCGCGTAGAAACCGAGGCGCCACCAGCCGCCCGGCCGATGCAACGACGTCTAGGCGGCCCTCGATGCGACGACTCATGGCGGCTCTGCGGACCCGCTCTTCCCGCCCGGCACTACCAAAGCGCAGGTCGAGGACTGGCTCAAGAGCATCGCCACCAACCCCGACGGCCCCCTCAGCCACGTCCCCACGGCGACGGCTGGCGCGTCACCGGCACGCGCGACGGCATCACCTTCATCGTTGCCCTGGACAAGGACGGCAGCATCTCCGGCGGCCACCCGCTCAGCGGCGAGGGCGTCACCACCAACCCGCCGGCCTAACCATCGACCCCACGGGAGACCCATGGAAGTCAACGACTTCTACCGGCGCAGCCGCCGGATCACCGACCAGCTCGCACCTAAGATCAGCCCGAAGTACCTGCCGCTCGTCCGGTACTCCGTCATCGGCGGGGAATGGCCCATGGCGATCGCGGAGCTCGTCGGCGCTCTGTCGGAGGAGGAGGTCGTGATCACCACGGCAGAGAAGGACGAGCTGCGGGAGCTCATGGAGTTCTGCCGGAAGCCTCTGACGTACCTGGAGCAGATCCGGACCTCGGACTGACGGCCGAAGCGTGGACCGGCGCCGGATCGAGAAGATGCAGCAACGCTGGGCATCGCCGCTGATCGCCGAGCGGGCGGCGGTGCTCTCGGGGCAGGGCCCACCACACGTTGCACACGAGAACCACCGTCGAGTGCCCGGCACCACACGCAACAACCCGACGCCACGCCCCCACCAGATCGCGGGGCGTCCGGGGGCTCGGCCCCCGGAGCAGAAATAAAGAGACGCCCCGCGTTCGCGCTTTCCGCGAACACGAGACGTCCAAAGTCTCGTGGAGCTGTGGGGATTTGAACCCCAGACCCCCTCGATGCGAACGAGGTGCGCTACCAGACTGCGCCACAGCCCCAACCCCGCCTTGGGCTTCCCCGCTGGCGGAACGTGGACAACATTAACAGGCCTGAGGAGGGGTACGCGAATCACCCCCCGCGTGTCACGCGGAGTCGGGGCGGTGCAGCTGGCCGGGGCCGCCACCGGCCTGGTAGGGGCGGCCGCGCAGGCCCGGCGAGCGGTAGGAGACGGAGCCGCCGCGCGGCTTGGCGGGTGGGGGTGGCGGGCCCGCGGTGCCGTCCGCGGCGGCGGGCAGGTCCACGTCCGGCCCGCGGTCCAGGCCCATCGCGGCCCGCCGCACCGCCTCGCGTTGTGCCGCGAGGCGGAGGCGGTCGGCCTTGCGGGCCTCGGCGCGGCGTTTCTGTTCGCGCCGGACCTCCGCCTGGCGCCGGGCCAGCCACGCGGCCTCGCGTGCCTCCTGGCGGCGCCGCCGGCGTTCCGCTATGGCGCGGTTTCGCAGGTGCACCACGTAGGCGACGAGCAGGGTGCCGGTCACGGACACGCTGATCCAGAAGCCGGGGCCGACGACCGCGACGCCGAGTAGTTGCACGCCGTTGAGGAGGACGAGCGCGGCGAGGACGCGCCGGCGCCGGGTGACGGCGGTGGCCTGCCGGCGGCGGCGCGCGGGACGCCGCCGCGCCCGCCGGGCGCCGTCCGGCACCAGCCGCAGCGACCGGCGCCGGCCGCGCCGCCCACCGGAACCGGAGCCGCCGAGGCCACCGGAACCCGGGCCGCCGGAACCAGGGCCACCGGAGCCGCCGCGGCCGCCGGAGGCGCGCGAGCCCGGTGGTCCGGACGCCGGCGTGGACGACTCGGCCTTCGCGGAGCTGGACAAACCGGCACGATCAGGCGAAGATGGCACGGAAGTGGTGGAATCCGGCGGCATCATGTGCCGGGGCGGATTGATCGGGCGTCGTCCGGGCACGGTGCGGCGACGACGGCGGCGCTCAAGCACCCTGGCCGTCGACTGCGCCCGCTCCGCCACCTGGCGCTCGGTTGCGTCGTACCGGCGGACCAGCGCCGGCGCGAGGGCGAGCAGCCCGGCGGCAGCGAGGACGGCGAGGAGCACCGAGGTCGGCACCCTCAACCCTCCCGTCACCCCATCGACGACCGCATGATCGCCGTCAAGTCCCAGTTCTTCGAGGTTACGGGTGCCTCAGGTGCGCAACGGTACGGCACGCCGACCGTACCCCGGTAAAAAGATCATGCGGTGTGCTGGCGCAGCCGGTGCCAGCGGCGCAGCAGACCACCCTCGGTCCCGACATCCTCGCTGGTCAGCGAGTATCCGATGTGATCTCGCCACGCGCCGTCGATGTGCATGTAGCGCGCATGGTAAGCCTCCTCACGAAAACCGAGCTTCTCCACGACGCGCCGGGACGGCTTGTTCTCCGGGCGGATGTTGACCTCGACCCGGTGCAGCCCGGCCGGGCCGAACGCGTGATCCACGGTGAGCGCCAGCGCGGTCGGGATGATGCCCTGGCCGGCCACGCGTGAGTCGACCCAGTAGCCGACGTACGCGGAGCAGAACGCGCGTCGCACGATGTTGCCCAGGTTGATGTGCCCGACCAGGCGCTCCGGCTGACCGGGCTCGCGCAGGCAGACCGCGAACGGCATGCTCTCGCCGCGCCGCGCGGACCGGCGCATGTCCTGGTACACGTACCGGTACGCGGCGGTGGAGTTGAGCTCGTGCCACGGGCCGGGCGGTGCCGACTCCCACGGCGCCAGCCAGGCCCGGTTCGCGATGCGGACCTCGGACCAGGCGTCCGCGTCGGAGCGCCGGTACGGCCGGAGCAGCACCGGCCCGTCGGCCAGCATGACCGGCCACCCTGGGGTCGCCCCCCAGATCACGCGGTCACCGCCGGCGGTCGAGCAGCAGCACGTCCACGGTGGAGCCCGCGGCTGCGCTGGTCACCCGCTCCCCCAGCACGAGCAGGCCGTTCGCCTCGGACATGCCGGAGAGCGTGTACGGCCCACCGGCCAGCGGCTGGACCGTGTAACCCCCGCCGCGCCGTTCGGCCACGTGGGCCGGCCGGAACTCGCGCAGGCCGGCCGGCGACGAGACGGTCTCCAGCAGGTGCGCCCGCACGCTCGGCCGGAACACCGGCTCCGCGCCCGCGAGCAGCTGGATCGCCGGCCTGGCTAGCACCTCGAATCCCACCAGTGCGGCGCCTGGGTCCCCGGGCAGACATATGATCGGCACCTCCTCGGCACCGACCGTACCGAATCCGAGTGCGGTCCCGGGATAGAGCGCCACATCGGTGAACGTGACCGGCCCGGTGCGCCCGACGTCACGCCGGGAGAGTATCCGCCGGACCATGTCGCCGGGGCCGGTTCCGGTGCCGCCGGTGGTGATCAGCAGGTCGGCGCGGAGCGTCTGGTCCTCCAGCAGCGCGCGCAGGCCCTCCGGGTCGTCGTCGCAGATCCCCAGCCGGTACGCCAGCGAGCCGGCCTCGACCGCGGCCGCGGTGAGCGCGTGCGAGTTCGCGTCGACGACCTGGCCGGGCTGGCTGGCCCGGCCCACCTCGACCAGTTCGTCGCCGGTCGCGACCACGACCACGCGCGGGCTGGGCCGCACCACCACGTGCCCGATCCCGGACGCGGCGAACACCGCGACCAGGGCCGGGCTGACGTAGGAGCCGGCCCGGGCGAGGACCGAGCCGGCCGGCAGTTCCTCGCCGGCGCGGCGCAGCCCGTACCCCCGCTTGGGGGCCTGGAAGATCTCGACGGCGGCCATGCCCTGGTCGGTCCACGGGACCGGGACCACGACGTCCGCGCCCATCGGCAGCGGCGAACCGGCCGCGACCGAGAAGCACGCGCCGGGCGTGAGCCGGACCGGGCGCCAGCTGGCCGCGCCCAGGTCGCCGACGACGTTGAGACGGACCGGCCGAGGGTCCGGCACCCTGCCCTCGTGCATGCCGAAGGCGGGGTGCGAACCGCTGCGGCCGGCCGCCGCGATGTCCTCCCAGCGCGCCGCGTACCCGTCGATGGCCGCCTGGTCGAAGGCGGGCACCGGATGCGGGCTGGTCACGTCCTCCGCGAGCACGTTCCCGTACGCCTGGGTGAGGTCGAGGTCGAGCGGGGGCAACGGCCGTAACCTGCGCAGCACGCTGCCCAGGTAGTCGGCGAGTGGCGTCAGCTCGTTAGCGGCCGCCTCGGCGTCGGCCGTCGCAGTCATCCGGTTTGTCCTCCGACGTAGTCGCCCAGCCAGGCGCGGAACGCCGGGCCGATGTCCTCTCGCTGGGCCGCGAGCTGGACCACGGTCTGCAGGTAGCCGAGCGGCATGCCGGTGTCGTACCGGATGCCGCGGTAGACGATGCCGTGCACCGGCACGCCCTCGGCGAGCAGCGTGGCCATCGCGTCGGTGAGCTGGATCTCGCCGCCGCTGCCGGGCTTCGTCTCCTTGATGACGTCGAAGATCTTCCCGGGCAGCACGTACCGGCCGACGACCGCGTAGTTGCTCGGGGACTCCTCCTTCTTCGGCTTCTCGACCAGGCCGGTCACCCGGACCACCTCGCCGTGCTCGGAGAAGCCCTCGGCCGGCGCGACGGACGCGATGCCGTACCGCGAGACCTCGTCGTCCGGCACCTCGATGAACGCGAGCACGATGCCGCCGGTGCGGGCCTGCAGGTCCAGCATGGCGGGCAGCAGCGGCTTGTCCTGCTCGACGAACTCGTCGCCGAGCAGCACCGCGAACGGCTCCTCGCCGACGTGCGAGGCCGCGGTGCCGACCGCGTGGCCGAGGCCGAGCGGCTCGCCCTGGCGCACCGTGTAGATGTCCGCGAGGTCGCTGGTGCGGCGCACCTCGTGCAGCCGCTTGTCGTCACCCTTGGTGCGCAGGCGCTCCTCGATGTCCGGACGGCGGTCGAAGTGGTCGACCATCGAGGTCTTGCCGCGGCCGGTGACCAGCAGCACGTCGGTGATGCCGGCGGCGGCGGCCTCCTCCACGATGAACTGCAGCACCGGCCGGTCGACCACTGGCAGGAGTTCCTTGGGTACGGCCTTGGTCGCGGGCAGGAACCGGGTCGCGAGTCCGGCGGCGGGGATGACCGCCTTGACGGCTCGGCGGCCGGGGACGGCCTGCGGGGTGTCTGTCGTGGTCATGGCTCGGGTCACGGCACCTTCGCTGAGGGTGGGGTCCGACATGCCGCGAGACTATCGGCCACGGCTCTGCCGCGGCGTCTGCGGTCCCGACGGCACGCCGGAGGTCGTCGCGGCTGCCCCCTCATCATCTGCCCCATCGGCCTCACCCGCCACCGAAACGGGATTAACACGGACATCAAGCTCAGAATCCAACGCCAGCAGCGGTACGGCCGGCACCGTCACCGCCGCCGGCTCGCGCGCCGGTGGCGGTGCACACACCCGGTACGTGTCCCGCCCGGCCGCCTTCGCCGCGTAGACCGCCTCGTCCGCCGCGTCCAGCACGCGCTGCGCGTGCCCGCCGTGCCGCGGGTAGACCGCGATCCCGATGGACACCGTGACCGGCACCCGCAGCCCTTCGCCGACCGGCACCGGGCTGTCCCGCACCGCCGCGCCGAGCCGCTCCGCGACCGTGGCCGCGCCGCCCGCGTCCGTCTCCGGCAGCAGCACCACGAACTCCTCGCCGCCCTGCCGGAACGCCAGGTCGACCTCGCGCAGCCCGGCCCGTACCCGCCGGGCGAACTCGACCAGCACCGCGTCGCCGACCGCGTGCCCGTGCGTGTCGTTGACCGCCTTGAAGTGGTCCAGGTCCAGCACCAGCACGGCGAGCGTGCGCCCGAACCGGCTGGCCCGCTCCACCTCGCGCCGGATCGACTCCTGCAGGTAGCGGTAGTTCCACAGGCCGGTGACCGGGTCGGTGAGCGAGAGCCGCTGCGCCTCCTCGTGCACGCGCACGTTCTCCACCGCGACCGCGGCCTGCCCGGCGAACGTGCGCAGCGTGCCTAGGTCCACGTCGTCGAAGTCGTCCGCGCCGAGCCGGTCGTAGAGCGCCAGCACCCCGGTCGCGGCCGGTCCGCGCTCGCCGGCCGCGTCGTCGTGCGGCGGGCAGAACGGCACCGCCACGTAGGTGCGGCAGCGCGGCTCCTCGGGGCAGAGCGGCCCGCCGTCCGGGTGCACCCGCCCGCGGCGCGGCTCCGCGGTCGCGGCCACCGCGCCGAGCAGGCCGCGCCCGACCGCGATCCGCAGCGCGGCCGGCTCCGCGTGCGGCGTCCGGTCGCCGAGCCCGTCCGCGCACCGGCCGACCAGGTGGCCGGTCTCCGGGTCGTGCAGCAGCACCAGGCCGGCCCGCGCGCCGGTCGCGACCATCGCGGTGCGCAGCAGCACCCGCAGGATGCGGTCCAGGTCGTGCGTGCCGGACAGCGTCTCGCCGAGCGTGCGCAGGTTGCGGCGCAGCTGGTCGCGGCCGGCGGTGAGCGCCTGCACGTACGCCTGGGTCTCCCGGGTCATCCGGTTGAACGCGCCGCCGAGCCGGGCCACCTCGTCGTGGCCGCGCACCGGCACGCGCGTGTCCAGGTCGCCGCCGGCCACCCGGTCCGCGGCCCGGACCAACTCGGCCAGCGGGCGGGTGGTGGAGCGGGCCAGCGCGGCGGCGGCCAGCACCGCGAGCGCGCCCGCCAGCAGCACGATGCCGAGCAGCACGGCGAAGAGGTCGCGGCGGTCCGGGCCGGGCACCGAGACGGCCAGCGGCAGCGGCTGGCCGGGGACCGGGCCGAGGCGGCGCACGTACCGGCCGTCGCCGGAGATCGCGGTGCCGTCGCCGGTCAGCCAGCGCACCGACGCCGGGCCGGCCGCCTCCCCGCCGGCGCGCGGCGCCGTGCCCGCGGCGTCGTCCAGCAGCGTGACGCCGCCGCCGGTCGCGGCCGCCAGCCGGCGCACCAGCGTCCCGTCCAGCGCCTGCACCACGTAGACCACGGCCACCCGCAGGCCGAACACGTCCCGGATCTCCACCCGGGCGGTGATCGCGCGCGGCGGCGCGCCGGACGTCGCCGGCGCGGCGCAGTCGGCCCACGGCGACGCGGGCATGCCCGCGGTGGTCAGCTGCGGCGCGCCGGTCGCGTCCACCACCTGCACCGCGCTGGCCAGGCCGCGCGAGACGACCAGCTCGGCCAGGCCGGCGCGCTGGCCCGGGTCGGGGAGCACGGCGAGCGCGTCCGCGCTGGCGGAGAGCCGTTCGCAGAGCGCGCCGACCTCGGTCCGGACCGCGCCGGCGGCCAGGTCGAGCCGCTCGTGCGCCCGGTCCCGGCCGAGTGCGTCCACCGCGCCGCCGACGAAGACGGCACCGAGCAGCACCGGGCCGAGCACCACCGCGAGGAAGGCGGAGGTCAACCGTCCGCGCAGGGTCACGCCTGATCCCCCCATGACGCCGGGCCCGTTAGCTGCGATGCTGGCACAGGACGACCCGATTGCCAGGGTTGTGACTGGAGTGTTGCGTGCCGGATTTTTCGGATCGAGACGACTTTGCGGTAAAGGCCGGGAAGAGCGCTGTCCGGGGGCGCCTACTGGCCGCCCGGCGGGCGCTGCCGGAGGAGAGCCGCCGTGCCGCGGCCGCGCGGGTGCGCCTCGCGCTGGGCGACCTGATAGCGGCGGAGCGGCCCGCCGTGGCCGCCGCGTACGTACCGGTCGGCGCGGAGCCGGGCGGTGCCGGGCTGCCGGACGCGCTCACCCGGATGCTGCATCCGCACGGGCGGCTGCTGCTCCCCGTGCTGCTGCCCGACCTCGACCTCGACTGGGCCGAGTACGCGGGGCCCGCCTCCCTCACGCCGACCGGGCGCGGCCTGCGCGAACCCTCCGGCCGGCGGCGCGGGCCGGACGCGCTCACGGACGCCGAGCTGGTGATCGTGCCGGCGCTCGCGGTCGACCACCGTGGCGTACGCCTCGGCAGGGGCGGTGGATCCTACGATCGCGCGCTGGCCCGATGCGCGTCCGCGCTGGTGGTGGCGCTGTTGCACGACGACGAGCTGGTCGCGGAGCTGCCCTGGGAACCGCACGATCGGCGCGTGCAGGCCGTGATCACCCCGGCCGGCGGGCTCGTCCGGGTCGGGTGAGAGCCACCTCGCTGGACGCAGGGCGCCCGATGACGGATCATTGGCACTCGGAATTCCAGAGTGCCAATCACGCGAAGATCCTCCGGAGGGGAACGTGCCCACCTACCAGTACGCCTGCACCGAGTGCGGCCACCAGCTCGAGGCGGTGCAGTCGTTCAGCGACGAGCCGCTGACCGAGTGCCCGGCCTGCCAGGGGCGCCTGCGCAAGCTGTTCAACTCGGTGGGCATCGTGTTCAAGGGCTCCGGGTTCTACCGCACCGACTCGCGCGGCGGCGGCACCTCGGCCGAGTCCGGCAAGCCGGCCGCGTCCACCGCCGAGTCGAAGACCTCCTCGGAGACGAAGAGCTCCTCGGAGAGCGCGGCGAAGCCCGCGGCGGCCGCCTCCACCGGCTCCTCGACGACCACGTCCAGCAGCACGGCATCCAGCGGCTCGTAACCCGCCGTCCACAGAACGCACGAGTTATCCACAGATCCCCACGTTATCCACAGGCTGACATCCCCAGCCTGTGGATAACTTTTTCCACATCACCAGTGCGGTGGACGGTCCTCCAGCAGCCGGTCGTCGTTGCCGCCGCTGCCGAGCTCCCCCCAGCCACGGTCCGTGTCGTCGGACGTCTGGTCCGGCAACACGGGCAGGTCGTCGTCGACCAGGTCGACGGTGCGCTCGTCGTCGATGCCGGCGTGCGGCTCAATCTCCGGGTTCACGCGCCCAGCGTACCCACCCGCGGATGACCGGCGTCCCCCGCCGGTGGGTCCCCCGGATGGCGCGTTGGTAGCGTCAGATGGCGTGAGCACTCCCGACGATCACAGCCCCTGGCGGGACGTCTCCGGCTCTCCCCCGTCCGCCGCGGAGACCGGATACACCGGCCCGCCGCCGCAGGAGCATCCGGCGCCGGACTGGCAGCCGCCCACGCTGCGGCCGGCCCCGCCCCCGCGCCGGCTGCCCGGCCAGGACGTGCACGCGATCGAGGCGGCCGAGTCCCGCGCACGCGGTCTGAGCTACGGCGTCGGGATCGGCGCGCTCGTGGTGATGGTCATCGCACTGTGCGCGATCTGCGGGCGTCTCCTCTTCTGAGCCTGTATCGACGTGGGGGCCGCAGCCCGTCTCCCACGTCGATACAAGCTCTAGATCTTCCAGTTCATCGCGGCGCCGGTGTCGCCGGTCATCACCACGAAGTAGCCGGTGACGATCGCGAGCAGCACCGCGACCACGCTCAGCCCGATGGTGAGCGCCTTCGGCGTGCCGGCCCGCCGGCTCAGGAACAGCAGCGCGCCGGTGATCAGGCCGAGGCCGAGCGAGAAGAAGAACGTCCGCTGGCCGTACGAGGCGTGCTCGCCGATCTGGTCCAGGAACTGCTCCGGCGTGCCGTCCGCCTCGCGCATCTCGTAGAACGCGTTACCGGAGATCATCGAGAACAGCGCGGAGAGCGGCGCCACCACCGCGAGCAGCGCGACCGCCCAATCTATCCGCTTCCGGACCGCCGGCCACACCGCGAAGACGATCGCCCCCAGCGCGAGCAGGGGCACGAAGACGACCGCCGCATGCACCAGAAGCACGTGCGCGGGCATGCCGTTGATGGTCTCGAACACGATGACTCCTCAGGCCGTTCAAGCAGGTTGCTACGTCATCACAGTCACCACCTGATCGGTCCGGTTCCCGATCTCTGGCGACAATCCGCTGACGTGTTCGTGACCACCACCGGTGAGCAGCGCTGAGCCGTTCTCCACCTGGCCTGTGTGGCCGAGATCTACCTGGCGCCAGCCCACGGTCCGGGTGTGCCAGGTGGAGAAAGCTCACTCTTGAGCCGTACGCGGTGACGTGTTGTGATGGTGGGATGCCGACCGCGGACGAGCAGCTGCGCACGCACGGGCTGAGGGTCACCCGCCCCCGGCTCGCCGTGCTCGACGTGCTCGCCACCGGCGGCCACCTGGAGGTCGAGGAGATCGCCCGGCAGGTCCGGCTGCGCCTCGACTCCGTCTCCACCCAGGCGATCTACGACGTGCTCGGCGCGCTCTCCCGGGCCGGCCTCGCCCGCCGCCTCGAACCGGCCGGCAGCCCGGCCCGCTACGAGGCCCGCACCGGCGACAACCACCACCACGTGGTCTGCCGCGGCTGCGGCCAGGTCGCGGACGTCGACTGCGTGGTCGGCGACGCCCCCTGCCTGGACCCGGACGACGCCTCCGGCTTCGAGGTCGACGAGGCCGAGGTCACCTTCTGGGGCCTCTGCCCCATCTGCCAGACCCGCCGCTCCGCCGAGCAGTAATCCCACCCGCCGACCGCCGGGCCGACCGCCGTCCTCCAGGATCAACCGGCCGCACCGCCGGGCAGTAGACCCTCGCCGGCTGGTCACCGGGCCGGCCGCCGTCCTCCAGAATCGACCCGCCGCACCGCCGAGCGGTCGCCCGCGGCCCTCCTTTGCTCTGCTTACCTGAGCAGAACCGGCAAGCCGGACCCTCACCATCGCGCGTGCGGGCGTCTCGTCAGCCGGGCGATTCGTCCAGGTAAGCAGAGCAAAAGGGGCTGGGCCGCACCGCGGTCTCCCGCCGCCCGCCGCATTCCCGGCCCGCCACCTTCGTGCTCGGGGCGAACCAACCCGAAGATCTTTATCTGCCCAGTTGATCTCGCATCACCTTCCGAGGCCTCCCGGCGAGACCGGTCGGCCGTTGGCCGGCCTTCCTGCCAGTCAGGTGGCCGCAAGGGCGGCACGGCAACCTCGATCCATCCCGCTCCGCCGGCAGCCCGCGGCCACCGCACCGCGGACGATCCGGCAGGCGCTCCGCGCCCGAAATATCGGCTCATCACGCCATCCGGCCGCTCCTGCGGCATTGCGCGATCCGCCCACTGCTTTGCTCTGCTTACCTGGACAAATCACCCGGCGTCGACGGACGTTTCAAGGCTTTTGTTCAGGTAAGCAGAGCAAACGAGCGCGCGGAGATCCTGGCCGGGCCTCGGGCGGGGGTGGGATCAGTCGCCGGCGGGGCGGGGGCGCGGGGCGGGGTCGGTGCGGAGCGTCGACTCGACGGCGGACCACGGGTCCTTCGGCTCGGCGGTGGCGCCGGCCGGGCAGACCGCGCGGAAGTCGCACCAGGAGCAGAGGCGCCCGGGTGCGGTGGGGAACGCCTCGTCCGGGTCGGCGCCGCCGGCCAGCGCGGCCTCCGCGGCCATGATGTCTCCGGCGGTGTCCTCGGCACGGCGGACCTGGCGGGCCAGCGACTCGTCGGTGTGCTCGTGCGCGGCGATCGTGCCGCTCGGCAGGTGATGCAGCTCGACCCGGTGGCAGGGCGCGTGGAAGACCTTCTCGGCGGCGAAAGCGTAGAGCGCCAGTGCCTGGGAGCCGCGGGCGTCGTCCGGGTCGGCGCCGGACCGGCCGGTCTTGTAGTCGACGATGACCAGCTCGCGGCGGCCGTCCGGGGTGACGCGCGCGTCGATCCGGTCGGTACGGCCGCTCAGCGCGAGTACGGCGGTGCGGGCGGCCACGGTCCGCTCGACGCCGACCGGCTCGAACGCCGGGTCGAGGCCGGCGAGGTAGCCGTCGAGCCAGGCCAGTGCGGCCCGCCACGCCTCGCGCTCCTGCTCGACGTCGCGGTACCCCTCCCGTACCCACGTGGCCTTGAGCAGTGTCGGGAGCACGCCGGGACGGCGGCGATCGGCGGGCAGATCGAACCAGTTCTTCAGCGCGGTGTGCACGCTCGCGCCGAGCGAGTTGTGGCCCCACGGCGGGCCCTTCGGCGGCGTGGGGCGGTCGACGTACGCATACCGGTACCGCCGGGGGCAGTCGATGAACGACCCGAGCTTGCTGGGCGTGCAGACGAAGAGCCGCTGCGGCATGCCGGGGAACCCGAGCTGCTCGGGAACCGCGGACCGGCCGGTGGACGAAAACCTGGGCACCCCCCGATCCTGCCAGGCGGGTACGACGAACCCCCGCGAGGCCGCGGCCGGTGCTGTCCCCGGCTACAGCGCGTTCGTGTACTGCGTGACGAACGCCGCCACCGAGTCCGCGATGAGCTGCACCGCGATCGCGGCCAGCAGCAGACCGGCGATCCTGGTCAGCACCTCGATGCCGCCCGGCCGGAGCACCCGGACGATAACGTCGGAGAAGCGCAGGACCAGCAGCACCACGAGCATCACGGCCACGATCCCGGCGCCGATCGCCACGTAGTCCGCGGCGTTGTCACCGTTCTGGACGAACAGCATGGTGGCGACGATCGCGCCGGGGCCGGCCAGCAGCGGTACGCCCAGCGGCACCAGCGCCACGTTCGAGGTGGCCTGCCGGTCGGAGACGTCGTCGGTCTTGCCGGTGAGCAGCTCCAGCGCGATGAGGATCAGCAGCAGGCCGCCGGCGCCCTGCAGCGCGGGCAGGTCCACGTGCAGGTAGTCGAGCAGCGTCTGGCCGAGCAGCGCGAACACGACGATGACGCCGAAGGCCAGCGCGACCGCCTGCCGCCCGGCCTTGCGCCGGTCGCGCTTCGGCAGCGTGCCGGTCAGCGCGAGGAAGATCGGCACCATCCCCGGCGGGTCCACGATGACCAGCAGGGTGACGAACACCTCGCCGAACAGCTTGAGATCCACATGATCACGCTACCGTGATCAACTTTGCGTGGAGCGGCGGGACACCACCTCTGGAGCGGCGGGACACATCTCAGAGCGGCGGGACCCCGGACGCCGATGCCACGATCTTGTCCAGTGTCTCCGGCGCGGTGGTGAACGCGCCCAGCCGCACCGTCTTGTGCGTGCCGTGGAAGTCCGACGAGCCGGTCACCACCAGACCCAGCCGATCCGCGAGCCGCCGCACGTACGCGCGCTCGTCCGGCGAGTGGTCCTCGTGGTCGGCCTCCAGCCCGAACAGCCCGGCGCCGGCCAGTTCCCCGATCAGTGAGTCCGGCACGATCCGGCCGCGCCGGGTGGCCCGCGGGTGGGCCAGGACCGGCACACCCCCGGCCGCGCGGACCAGGCGCACCGCCGTGAAGACGTCGATGTCCGCCTTCGGCAGCCGGTAGCGGCGGCCGAGCCACTGCGGGCCGAACGCCTCGGACGTGGTGGTGACCAGCCCGGCCCGGATCAGTGCGGCCGCGATGTGCGGGCGCCCGACCGAGCCGCCGGCCGCGTACTCCATCACCTCGGACCAGCTCACGTCGATGCCGTCGGCGCGCAGCAGGTCTACGATCGCCTCGCCGCGCCGCTCCCGGTCGGCCCGCACCCGGGTCAGCTCGCCGGTCAGCGCCGCGTCCGCCGGATCGATCAGGTACGCCAGGAGGTGCAGCCCGATCCCCGCCGCCTCGCCGCGCCACCAGCAGGAGATCTCCGCGCCCCGGATCAGCGTCAGCCCGTCCGGGCGCGCCTGCGCCGCCTCGGCCCAGCCGGCCGTGGTGTCGTGGTCGGTGATCGCCATCACGGCCAGCCCGGCGGCGGCGCCGGCCCGGACCAGATCGGCCGGGCGGAGCGTGCCGTCACTGGCGGTGGAGTGGGTGTGCAGGTCGATGCGGGGTGCGGTCACGTATCGAGTCTGCCTCAGGGGCCTATCCGGTCCGGGAGCCCGGCACCGCGCCGAGTCGCGGCACGTACTGCCAGCCCGCACCGACGTCCGCGGGCAACGCCACCGTGTCACGCGTTCCGTCCGCCCGGCAGGTGACCGCCACGCGGTCCGCGCCGGCCAGCAGCGTGTCCGCGGAGATCCAGACCGCGGCCGTGCCGGCCGGTGCGGCGCAGACCGCCGTGTCCCCGTCCCCGCCGAGCACGTCGTCGACGCCGGCCATCCGGAAGCCGTCGTCGCCGGCCTGGTAGACGTGGCTGCCGTCGGCGGACAGGCGCACACCCGGATCGCCGTCCACGGTCAGCCCGAGCGTGCAGCCGCCGGTCGTCCCGATGGTCAGCTTCGCCGCACTCGCCGCCAGCCGGGCCAGGCACACCCGGTCGCCGCCGGCCTCGCGGACCAGCGCGGTGGTGGCACCGTCGGCGCGCGGCCCGAGCACGGTCAGCACCCGGGTGTCGAACGCCGGCTCGGCCGGTGCGGCCGGGTCGACCAGCGCGTATCCCCCGGTGTCCGCGCGGACCAGCACGCTGTCGCCGACGAAGCCGACCGGGCGCACCCCGGCCGCGATCGGCGCGCCGGCCGTCACCGCCAGGCCGCGCGTGGTCACGGCACCGACGTGCAGCCTGCCGTCGGCGACGAACGTGATCCGCTCACCGGCCGGGTCGAGCGCCCAGTCGTCGCCGTTGCCGCTGAGCGCCTTCGTGGTGCCGTCCTCCAGCAGCAGCAGCCTGACCCCGTGCTCGCCGCCGTAGACCCAGCCGATCGCCACCCGGTACGCCCGGGTGACGCTCCCCACGCCGGTCAGCGTGACGATCGACCCGCCGGTGGTCCAGAGCCGGTCTCCGGCGCGGATGTCCAGGTCGATGCCGGTGGGCCGGCCGTCGACGTCGCGCTGTTCCGCGGTGGCGGACACGTCCGGGCCGCGCTCGGCCTCGGCCACCGCCGGTGGTGACGGCACCACGCTGGGCGCCTCCACCGCGGCGCCGTTCGGCAGCATGCCGGTGGGTGAGGTCCCGCCGCCGCCCTGGAACGCGCCGAGCCCGTAGACGGACGTGCCGAACAGCAGCACCGCGGCGGTGGAGGCGACGGTCAGCCGGCGGCGGCGCACGACGCGCGCGCGGGCGATGGCGCGGGTCGCGGGGTCGTCCGCGGACGGCGCGTTCTGCGTGGTGGCCGCGAAGAGGTCGCGGAGCCGGTCCTCGAGCACCGGGCTCACCGCCCCTCCCGCGCGAACTGCGGGCGGGCCACGGGCGGCGCGGGGACCGAGGCCGGGCGCGCGGGCAGCTGCCGCGTCGGGATCACCGGCTCGCGGTGGGTCTCGGCGGGGACGGACGGGTCCGGCACCGGCACGCCGGAGTCCGGGTCGATGCCCTCGGCGGCCAGGCGCTGGCGCAGCGCGTTCAGCGCGCGGAAGGTCTGGCTCTTCACCGTGCCGGGCGAGATGTTCAGCATCGCCGCGGTCTGCGCCTCGGACAGGTCCTCGTAGAAGCGCAGCACCAGCACGGCGCGCTGCCGGGTCGGCAGCGCCCGCACGTGCCGCCAGAGCGCGTCCCGCTCCAGCTGCGCCTCGATCTCGTCCGGCGCCGCGCGCTCGGGCAGCACCTCGGTGGGGCGCTCGCCGTGCCAACGGCGGCGCCACCAGCTGGTCGCGGTGTTGACCAGGACCCGGCGCGCGTACGGCTCGACCGCCTCGATCTGCCCGAGCCGGCGCCACGCGAGGTATGTCTTGGTCAGCGCGGTCTGCAGCAGGTCCTCCGCCGTGGCCCAGTCGCCGGCCAGGAGATATGCCGTGCGCAGCAGCGCGCCCGAGCGTGCGGAGACGAAGTCGCGGAACTCGTCGTCGACGCGGTCGGCGACGACGCGCAGGTCCCGGTCGGCACTGACCGGCGCGGCCTCCGAGTCGCCCTCCATGGTCACCCTCCCCGCGCGCGACAGCAGTCTCTGACAGACTCACACGACACGGGGAGCGATATCTATGGGCGAACGGCTGATATCCGGGGCGGGTCAGGCGTCGTCGCCGGGGTCCGCGTTCTTGCCGAGCCGGGCCTCGACGGCCTGCGGCTCGTACATCTCCTCGACCACGCGCAGGTAGAGCTCGTTCGGGTTCGGCAGGTGCTTGACCTCGCGCAGCGCCTGGTCCTGGCCGGCCGACTCCAGCACGAACGTGCCGTAGTTGAGCATGCGGCCGACCGGGGACTGCTCGTACTTCATGTCCGTGACCCGGGCCAGCGGCATCATCGCCACCTTGCGCGTGATGATGCCGTTGACGACCATCACCCGCTTGTTGGTCAGGATGAACCGGTCGAAGTACCAGTCCGCGACGTTCCATGCGACCCAGCCCATGACACCGAGCCAGACGATCACCGCGACCGTGGTGAACCCGCTCGCCGACTCCTGTCTGGCCAGGAAGCCGGACAGGTAGCCGAGCAGGAACGTGGCCGCGGCACCGATCAACAGCGGTGTCCACAGGTGAACCCAGTGCCGTTTCCACTCACCCCGGTACCGCTCGGTGGGGAAGAGGTAACGTGCGACCAGCGTGGTGGGCTCGTCCTCCAGCGGAAGGACGCGACGTGGCCCCAGCGGCATGCCGGAGGAGTCGACGCGCAGTCCCTCGAACTCTTCAGCCTCGAACGCCGGTGCGACATAACCGTCGTCGGGGCCTGGAGGCCTCGATGCCGTCGTCATGACCGACTCAGGCGACCAGGCTGGTGAAGAACTCGCTGAAGCCCTGTGCGATGTCGCCGATCGTGCTGCCGAGAGACTGGAACACGTCGGCTGCCGAGTTCGGCCGGAACGCAACGAAGAAGATCAAAAAGGCGATTCCGAGCCAGGTGAGGATCTTCTTGACCGACATTGCGGGCCATCCCCCTTCGCGGCTGTGTCAGAGTCCGTTCGTGCCGCGTACTCAGAGTATCAGTTGCACTTCCGACTGTGAACGAATGACCCAACACCGGACCATTCACTCAGGGCGTTCACGCCCGTCCATGAAGGTACGGAGACGGAGCACCGTACACAAGCTCGGGTGGCACCCAGTCCGACAGATCGTGAAGAACGACATGTTCGGCGAAGAGGTAACCCGCGCTCGCGGGCCAGGCTACCGCATACAGCCACATCCCACGCGCTTCTCCGGCATATGCGCTGCGATCGGCGAGTGACTTGACGGACCACAGTGGAGTGGCGTGTCCACCCACCTTGATCTTCGCGTGCGCGCCGCTCGCACCGGCCATGGCGGAGCTGAGCAGCTCGCCGCAGTCCAGGCCGGGCAGTCCGGCCAGCCGGGCGCCGAGACCCACGCCCGGCTCCTCCGCCACCAGCACGATGTCCGCCGGTCCATCACCGAGCGGGGCCGGCCCGCTGCACGCCAGCGTGGTCGCCCGCACCCCGCTCCGCTCGTCGCCGGCCCAGCCGACGCCGGTCACGGTCCAGCCGGGCAGCAGCGGCCACGGACACCACAGCGGAATGCGTGAATGACCGTTCGCGGTGTGCGACGTCACGCTCTCCACTATCTCCGGACCGATGTGCTCGGCCACATGCAGAGGGGCAACCGGGCCGCAGCCGTCACACCGCCAGTCCGGGTGCATCAGGTCCGGCGGCCTGACCGGGCCTCCGCATCGAGGACAACTCACCGTCACGCCCACAGGACTACGGTGCGTGCCCGCCGCCCCCGCCGTCAAGCGAATCGGGTTTTTCGTCCCCGACCGGGACGGCATGGGCACGGATCCAGGCGTGCATCGCGATGCCGCTGGCCACGCCCGCGTTGATCGAACGCGTCGAGCCGAACTGGGCGATGGAGAACACCTGGTCACAGGCGTCACGCGCGACATCGGACAGCCCGGGACCCTCCTGGCCGAACAGCAGCACGCAGCGGCGCGGCAGCACCTCGGACTCCATCGGGCGCGCGCCGGGCAGGTTGTCGATGCCGATCACCGGAAGATCACCCGATCGGGCCCAGGCCACGAACTCCTCGATCGTGGGGTGGTGCCGCACGTGCTGGTAGCGGTCGGTGACCATGGCGCCGCGCCGGTTCCAGCGGCGGCGGCCGACGATGTGGACCTCCGCGGCCAGGAACGCGTTGGCGTTGCGCACCACGGTGCCGATGTTGAGATCGTGCTGCCAGTTCTCGATCGCGACGTGGAAGCCGTGCCGGCGCCGGTCGAGGTCGGCCACCACCGCCTCGCGCCGCCAGTACCGGTAGCGGTCCACGACGTTGCGCCGGTCGCCCTCGGCCAGCAGCTCGGGGTCGTAGCGCGCGTCGTCCGGCCAGGGTCCCGGCCACGGGCCGACACCCACCTCCAGCCGCGGCTCGTCAGAAGCGTCCACGGGGTCCAGACACTAGACCAGGCCGAGCGCGGCCCCCAGCTCGGTCAGGAAGCGCCGCTCGTCCGCGGAGACGCGCGGGCCGGCGAAGTGCCCGGAGCGCGAGGCGGCGCAGACCTTCGCGGCGACCGCCTGGATCCACTGCCGGTAGGCGGCGGAGTCGGCCGGGTCCGCGTGCTGAGCCAGCACCCGGGCCGCCTCCCGGCTCGCGGCCAGCACCGCGGCGAGCCCGGCGCCGGGGTCGGTGAACTCCTGCGCGTCCGGCGTGTCCTCGTCGGTCTCCGCGTAGACTGCGGCCACCACGGCGCGGACCAGGTCGCTGTCGGAGGCACGGCCGGCCGCGATCGCGGCGAGTCCGGCGAGCCCCTCGGCGACGGTCCGGCCGGGCGAGTCGTGCTGCGCGGAGGTGGCCGCGATCACGACGCGGCCGGGCAGCCGGACCAGGAGGCTCCACTGCGCCGGCGGTATCGGCGACGCGGGCGCCCACGCGGCGAACCGGCGGCGTTCGGAAGCGGACGGGCTCGGCATGACGACGACCTCCTGCGCGTCAGCATATGACCGCACGGTTCCCGCCCCGCACAAACCCCGGATCAAACACCTTCGCCGGGGGTACGGTCCCGCGGCGCGACGGGTGCGGCCGGCCGGGGATGGCTCGCCAGCTCCGGGACGGTGCCCCGCTTCGGCACCAGCACCGTGCGCCGGAACACGCAGACGAGCGTGCCGTCCTGCTTGTAGCCGCGGGTCTCCACGGACACCACGCCGCGGTCCGGCTTGCCGGCCGACTCGCGCCGGGTGAGCACCGTGGTCTCGCCGTAGACCGTGTCGCCGTGGAACGTGGGCGCGACGTGCCGCAGCGACTCCACCTCCAGGTTCGCGATCGCCTTGCCGCTGACGTCCGGCACGGACAGGCCGAGCAGCAGTGAGTAGACGTAGTTGCCGACCACCACGTTGCGCTTGAAGCCGGTCGCGGTCTCCGCGTAGTGCGCGTCCAGGTGCAGCGGATGGTGGTTCATGGTCAGCAGGCAGAACAGGTGATCGTCGTACTCCGTGATCGTCTTGCCGGGCCAGTGCCGGTAGACGTCGCCGATCTCGAACTCCTCGTAGTACCGGCCGAACCGCACGACGGCACCCCCACAGCCTTAGTGACTCCTCAGTAACATCCGTGAGGGGCAGCGTAACGCGCGTGACGATGGTTACGGCTGTGAGATTTTCCGGACGGAGTGGTGGCGTCACACTCGAACTTTCTCCGGACGCAATGAGCGGCGGGGCCCTCCCCGGCACCCGCCGCCCACGCTCTGTTGGAGAAGATTTTGCCTCACCGTCCGTATTCAATGGAAGGGTTCAGGCTGGTTGTTTAGGCGACAGTTATTTATTCGTGACGTTACCTATCGTATTTTCGAGTGAGGCGTGACACAGTGTCACCGCAAGGGAAATCCCTACCTCAACCGGCATGTGCAGGTCGGAACGTCTGTGCGAGAGCGCTTACCCGGAAACGCTCCCACTACCGTCAGTGATCCGTGAAAGATCCTCGTTCTCAACTGACACCGTTGCGGAGCGAAGTCGGGTGGGAATTGCATGCAGGAAATCTGCACGGCGGTTCCGCCTAGCCGGTGCCCGGACGGGGTATCCCCCCAGGTGAGGCGGGCGCCACTCCCCGCGGGCGGCCCCGCCGGAAATGCACCGCCGCGGGGATTCGTTTCGATGACCGGAGACGGCAAGGCCGGACACGGCCAGATCGGAGACATCACATGGCGACCGTTGCACTGACCGACGCGAACTTCGACGACGTGACGAGCAAGGACGGCATCGTGCTCGTCGACTTCTGGGCCAGCTGGTGCGGCCCGTGCGTGAGGTTCGCCCCCACCTACGAGGCGGCCTCGGAGAAGAACCAGGACGTCACGTTCGGCAAGGTGGACACCGAGGCCGAGCAGGAGATCGCCGCGAAGTTCGGCATCCGCTCGATCCCGACCATCATGGCGATCCGCGACGGCGTCATCGTCTTCTCGCAGGCCGGCGCGCTGCCCTCCTCGTCCCTGGACTCGGTGATCGAGCAGGTGCGCGCGCTGGACATGGACGAGGTCAAGTCCCAGCTCGCCGCGCAGAGCAAGTAAGACCGGAACACACGGACCGATCGAGGGTACGGCCGGGGAGGTTCTCCCCGGCCGTACCCTCGATGGCGTTTCAGGGTCTCGTCAGGCGACGTGGGTGAGGTATCGGTCCAGGGTCTCGGCCAGCACCTCGGCGCCGGGCCGGGCCCAGACGTCCGCGTGGAAGACCTCGACCTCGACCGGACCGGTGTAGCCGGCCGCGTCGACCGCCTCGCGGAACCGGCGCAGCTCGATCACGCCCTCGCCGGGCAGGCCGCGGCCGAGCAGCACGCCCTCGGGCAGCGGCGTGATCCAGTCCGCGGCCTGGAACGTGGCGATCCGGCCCTCACCGCCGGCCCGGGCGATCTGCTCCCAGACCTCCGGGTCCCACCAGACGTGGTACGTGTCGACGCACACGCCGACCGCCTCGGCCGGGTACGGCCGGGCCAGGTCGAGCGCCTGGCCGAGGGTGGAGACCACGCACCGGTCCGAGGCGAACATCGGGTGCAGCGGCTCGATCGCCAGCTGCACGCCGGCCGCCAGCGCGTGCGGGACCAGCTCGCCGATCGCGTCACCCACGTGCCGCCGGGCCGCGTCCACGTCACGCGAGCCGTCCGGCAGGCCGCCGGAGACCAGCACCAGGATCGGCGCGCCGAGCGTGTGCGCCTCGTCGATCGCGCGCCGGTTCTCGTCGAACCAGCCCGGCTCCTGGAAGAAGCCGCCCCGGCAGAGCGTGGTGATCGGCAGGCCCAGGTCCCGGGCGAGCGCGGCCGTCTTCTCCACGCCGTGGGCCTGCGTCTCCTCCCGCCACAGCCCCACGCCCCCGATGCCCGCCGCGGCGGCGCCCCGCAGCACCTCGCCGACCGGCCAGTGCTTCGTGGTCGCGGCGTTGAGCGAGAACCGCGACCGGCTCACGACAGCTCCGGGATCTCGACCCGCCGGCCCTCACGCGCGGACCGCAGGCCCAGCTCGGCCAGTTGCACGCCGCGCGCGCCGGCCCACAGGTCCCAGGTGTACGGCTCGTCCTCGGCGACGTGCCGCAGGAACAGCTCCCACTGGGCCTTGAAGCCGTTGTCGTACTCCTCGTTGTCCGGCACCGTCTGCCACTGCGAGCGGAAGTCCTCGGTGGCCGGCAGGTCCGGGTTCCACACCGGCTTGGGCGTGGTCGCCCGGTGCTGGATCCGGCAGTTGCGCAGGCCCGCGACCGCGCTGCCCTCGGTGCCGTCCACCTGGAACTCGACCAGCTCGTCGCGGTAGACCCGGACCGCCCAGGACGAGTTGATCTGGGCGATCACGCCGCCGGCCAGCTCGAAGATGCCGTACGCGGCGTCGTCCGCGGTCGCGTCGTAGGCGGTGCCGGACTCGTCCCAGCGGGTCGGCACGTGCGTGGAGATCCGCGCGGTGACGGCCTCGACCTCGCCGAAGATCTGCTCCAGCACGTAGTGCCAGTGCGGGAACATGTCGACCACGATGCCGCCGCCGTCCTGCGACCGGTAGTTCCACGAGGGACGCTGCGCGGCCTGCCAGTCCCCCTCGAAGACCCAGTAGCCGAACTCGCCGCGGATCGACAGGATGCGGCCGAAGAAGCCGCCATCGACCAGGCGCTTCAGCTTGCGCAGGCCGGGCAGGAAGAGCTTGTCCTGCACGACGCCGTGCTTGATCCCGGCCGCGTCCGCGAGCTTGGCCAGGTCGACCGCGCCGGCCAGGTCCTCCGCGGTCGGCTTCTCGGTGTAGATGTGCTTGCCGGCGTCGATCGCCAGCCGCAACGCCTTCTCCCGCTGCGCCGTGACCTGGGAGTCGAAGTAGATCTCGACGTCCGGGCGGGCCAGCGCGGCGGCCAGGTCGGTGGTCCAGTCGGTGAGCCCGTGCCGCTCCGCGATCTCGCGCAGCTTCGCCTCGTTGCGCCCGACCAGGACCAGCTCCGGGTAGAGGCGGTCACCGTTGGCCAGCGGCAGGCCGCCCTGCTCGCGGAGCGCCAGCAGCGACCGGACCAGATGCTGCCGATAACCCATCCGGCCGGTCACGCCGTTGAGCACGATGCCGATCGTCCTTCGCGCCATGGTGCGATCCCTCCAGGCTCCCCAGGTAAGCGCTTTCCTGGGCACAGTAACGGCGGCCACAGCAGGCGGGCAAGGCTTTCGGCGTAACCTTCGGCCGCTCCGGAGTCGATATCCTGCCCACGCAAGAGCTCTTGACGAAGGGACGGGCGTGCATGGCGACGTTGGCCGAGGTCGCGAAGCGGGCCGGAGTCTCGCCCGCGACCGCCTCCAGGATCATCAACGGCAGCCCCAAGCCGGTCACCGAGGCGCTGCGCGAGCGGGTGCTGGCCGCGGTCGAGGAGCTGCAGTACGTGCCGAACGCGCACGCGCAGTCGCTGGCCCGGGCCAACCGCAGCGCGATCGGCGTGATCGTGCACGACGTCTCCGACCCGTACTTCGCGGAGATCACCCGGGGGCTGCAGCGCGTCGCGACCGAGCACGGCCGGCTCGTGATCATCTGCAACAGCTACCGCGACCCGGCCCGCGAGCTGGAGTACGTCGAGCTGCTGCGCGCGCACCAGGTGGCCGCGCTGGTGCTGGCCGGTTCCGGCTACCACGACGAGGACTTCACCCGCGCGCTCGTCGGCAAGCTGCAGGTCTACGAGAAGGGCGGCGGCCGGGTCGCGGTGATCGGCCGCCACCAGCACGCCGGCGACGCGGTGGTGCCGGACAACGAGATGGGCGGCTACCTGCTCGGCGCGGAGCTCTACGCGCTGGGGCACGAACGGATCGGCGTGATCGCCGGGCCGAAGCTGCTGACCACGACCACGGACCGGCTCTCCGGCCTGCGCCGCGCCGCCCGGGAGCGGGGGCACGAACTGCCGGCCGCGCGGATCGCGTACGCGGACTTCGACCGGGACAGCGGCGCCGAGGCCGCGGCCGCGCTGCTGGACGCGGAGCCGGGGCTGACCGCGATCGCGGCGCTCAACGACTCGATGGCGATCGGCGCGCTGGCGCTGTTGCGCAGCCGGGGCGTGGACGTGCCGGGGCGGGTCAGCGTGGCCGGGTTCGACGACATGCCGGTCGCGCGGGACGTGACGCCCGCGCTGACCACGGTGCGGCTGCCACTGGCCGAGATGGGCGCGCGGGCGATGACGCTGGCGCTGGACGGCGCGGGCGAGCCGGGCAACCGGATCGAGGAGGTCGGCGCCGAGCTGATCCGCCGCGACAGCGCAGGCCCGGCACCCACCGCTCCGTGATTCCTGGTCAGGGCGTCCCCGGTAGCCAAAACGACATCGGGACGCCCTGACCGCGGAGGGCGGGCGTGTCGCGGTGGACAGGTGATCGAACGTGTGTTCGAATACTGGTCATGCGCTGGGCGAACCTGTCGGCTCCCCCCGACGACGGTTTCCCCCGGGAGCCATCCCCGGGGGCGGCGCCGGCGGCACCACCCCTGCCGCTGGCGCTGCCCAGCGCCGTCGTCCGGACGTTCGACACGCCCGGGTTCGCCGGCATGACGTTCTACGAGATCCACGCGAAGTCCATCATCAACCGGGTGCCCGGCGCGTCGCACGTGCCGTTCGAGTGGACGATCAACCCCTATCGCGGGTGTTCCCACGCGTGCACCTACTGCTTCGCCCGCAACACGCACACCTACCTCGACCTGGACGCGGGGCGCGACTTCGACACCCGCGTGGTCGTCAAGGTCAACGCGGGTGAGCTGGTCCGGCGCGAGCTGGCCGCGCGGAAGTGGCGGGGCGAGCACATCGCCATGGGCACCAACGTGGACTGCTACCAGCGCGCCGAGGGCCGCTACCGGCTGATGCCCGAGATCATCACGGCGCTGCGCGACTTCGCGAACCCGTTCTCCATCCTCACCAAGGGCACGCTGATCCTGCGCGACCTGCCGCTGCTGCGCGAGGCCGCGTCCGTGACCCGGGTCGGCGTCTCGATGTCCGTCGGCTTCGTCGACGAGGGCGTGTGGCGATCGGCCGAGCCGGGCGCGCCCAGCCCGCGCCGCCGGCTCGACGCGGTGGCCGCGCTGACCGACGCGGGCTTCGCGGTGAGCGTGCTGATGGCGCCGATCCTGCCCGGCCTGACCGACACGGCCGCGTCGATCGACGAGACCGTGGCCGCGATCGCGCGCAGCGGCGCGGTGAGCGTGACGCCGCTGCCGCTGCACCTGCGGCCCGGCGCCCGGGAGTGGTACGCGCGGTGGATCGGCCGGCACCACCCGCACCTGGTGCCGCGCTACCGCGAGCTGTACCGGGCCGGGTCGTACGCGCCGCGGGCGTATCAGCGGGAGGTGGCGGCGCTGGTGCGCACGGCGGCGCGGCGGCACGGGCTGGACGGGGCCGCGCCGGGTACGGCCCGCGCGGTCCCGGCCCCGCCCGGCACGCCGGAACCGGAGCAGCTCACCCTCCTCTGAGTAGAGTCGGTGGGGTGAGCGACCCGAGACAGATTCTGGCCGGCACGTCCACGATCGTGGTGGTCGGCGCGTCCCGCGACCCGGGCAAGGCGGCGCACAGCGTCCCGGCGCAGATGATGCGGCACGGCTGGCGGATCATCCCGGTCAATCCACACGTCTCCGAGATCTTCGGGGTGCGGGCCTACCCGAGCCTGGCCGACGTGCCGGAGCCGCTGGACATGGTGAACGTGTTCCGGCCGTCCGCGGACGCGCTCGGCGTGGTCGAGGCCGCGGTGAAGATCGGCGCGCGCTCGATCTGGCTGCAGCAGGACATCGTCAACGCGCAGGCGCGCCGGCTCGCCGAGGCCGCCGGCATCCCGTACGTGGAGGACCGCTGCCTCGCGGTGGAACGCGCGCTGGGCAGGCTGTCCCGGGTGAGCGGCTGAGGGGCCGGCCGTGCCGAACGACCGGCAGTGGGCCGCCGCGATCGCGGCGGAGACGTTGCACGCGCTCGAGGTCGGCCACTACGGGCTGGACGGGCACCGGGTCACGCTGGCCGAGGCGGTGCAGCGGTCGATCGCCGGCACCGTGACGTACCCGCCGGAGTCCCTCGATCTTGATCCGGTGGCGACTCCGGCCGGCGGGACCGTCGAGGTGCGCGGCGAGACCACGCTGGCCGCGACGCGCCGGCTGGCCGCGGCCGGGCACCGGGTGGTGGCGCTCAACTTCGCGTCCGGCCGGTCCCCGGGCGGCGGCTTCCTGCGCGGCGCGATCGCCCAGGAGGAGTCGCTGGCCCGCTCGTCCGCGCTCTACCCGTGCCTGGCCGGCAACCCGATGTACGCGGCGAACCGCGCGTCCGGCGACCCGATGTACACGGACGCGGTGATCTACTCGCCGGACGTGCCGGTGTTCCGCGACGACCGCGGCGGCTGGCTGCACGAGCCGTACCGGTGCGGGTTCCTGACCTGCGCGGCCGTGAACGCGGGCGTGGTCCTGCAGCGGACGCCGCCGGACGGCTGGGCGGCGGCCCGGTCCCGGATCGCGACGGCGATGCGGCGGCGGATCGCGGCGGTGCTGGCCGCGGGGCTGCGGCACGGGCACGACGCGATCGTGCTGGGCGCCTGGGGGTGCGGCGTCTTCGGCAACGACCCGGCGACCGTGGCCCGGCTGTTCGCGGAGGCGCTGCGCGGGCCGTTCGCCGGAGCGTACCCCCTGGTGGTGTTCTCGATCTTCGATCCGTCGGCCCGGCAGCCGATCCTGCACACGTTCCGCGAGGCGCTGGCGGGCCGGCCCTAGACTGCGGCGGTGTCCACGGTGATGCGTCTCGCGGCGGTGCTCGCCGCGCTGGGCCTGAGCGCGCTGGCCGGCTGGGCCGTCCGGGGCGGCGCCGACCTGTCCTGCGTGACCCCGGCCGGCGTGCTGCTGTTCGTCGGCGGCGGATGGGCCCTGCGGCAGCGGGAGCGGAACCGGCCGATGCGCTGGCTCCCGGCGATCCGGCTGCCCGGGGGCGGGACCGCGGCCGGGCTGGTCGCGCCGCTGTCCCGGCCGGAGACGGTGGCGTGGCTGCTGACGAACGCGTGCTTCGTCGTCTGGGCGGGCGGCGTCGCCGGCTGGCTGGCCGAGTCCGGCGGACTGCTCGGCCCGCTGCTCGGCGCGCTGGCGGTGGCCGCGGCGCTGTGGGGCGCGCACCGGCTCTGGGCGAACCTGCCGGCGCTGCGGCGGACCGCGATCGTCGAGGCCGGCGTGCGGTGGCAGGGGCGGCTGATCCCGTGGGCGGAGATCGAGTCGGTGCGGCTGACCAGCCCGGTCAACGACGATGACGAGGGCGACGTGGAGCTGCGGACCGGCGGGCGGAGCCTCGACCTCACGCCGCCGGGCACGATGATCGACCCGGCGGAGCTGCGGCTGGCCGTGGTGACCTATCTGCGCGCGCCGGAGCGGCGGCCCGAGCTGCGCTCACCGGTCGACCCGCGCGGCGACGTCGTCCTCCCGCCCGACCCGCGGCTCGGCCGGCATACGCGCGGCGAGACCGTCGAGCGTGGTCCGCAGGCCTAGGGCGTGTATCGATCGAGCGGGCCAAGCACGCGATCGCGTTCTAGATCTTGTAGTCCTTCAGCAGGCCGCGGGAGATGATCGTCTTCTGGATCTCCGAGGTGCCCTCGCCGATCAGCAGGAACGGCGCCTCCCGCATCAGGCGCTCGATCTCGTACTCCGTCGAGTAGCCGTAGCCGCCGTGGATGCGGAACGACTCCTGAACCACCTCGGCGCAGTATTCCGACGCGAGCAGCTTGGCCATGCCGGCCGCCACGTCGTTGCGCTCGCCGGAGTCCTTGAGCCGGGCCGCGTTGACCGTGAGCGCGTGCGCGGCCTCGATCCTGGCGCCCATCTCGGCCAGCTTGAACGCGATGGCCTGGTGCCTCACCAGCGGCTCGCCGAACGTGTGGCGCTGCTGGGCGTACCCGGCGGCCAGCTCGAACGCGCGGATCGCGATGCCGCAGGCGCGGGCCGCCACGTTCACCCGGCCGACCTCGATGCCGTCCATCATCTGGTAGAAGCCGCGGCCGAGCCCGGCCTCCGGGCCGCCCAGGATCGCGGAGCCGGGCACGGTCACGCCGTCCAGCACCATCTCCGTGGTCTCGACGCCCTTGTAGCCCATCTTGGAGATCTTCCCGGGGATGGTCAGGCCGGGCGCGGTCTCGCCGAAGCCGGGCTTCTTCTCCAGCAGGAACGTGGTCATGTTGCCGTACGGCGTGTCAGCGCCCAGCTCGGTCCGGACCAGCGTGGCGACGACGGACGAGTATGCGCCGTTGGTCAGCCACATCTTCTGGCCGTCGATGCGGTAGCGGTCGCCGTCGACGATCGCCTTGGTCCGGATCGCGGCGACGTCGGAGCCGCAGCCGGGCTCGGACATGCTGAACGCGCCGCGCACCTCGCCGGTGGCCATCCTCGGCAGCAGCGACGCCCGCTGTTCCGGGCTGCCGTGCCGGGCCACCAGGTAGGCCACGATGAAGTGGGTGTTCACGATGCCGGAGATGGACATCCAGCCGCGGGACAGTTCCTCGACCACCAGCGCGTACGTCAGCAGCGACTGCCCGAGGCCGCCGAACTCCTCCGGGATGGTGAGCCCGAAAAGTCCCATCTCACGCATGCCGTCGACGATCGCGGCTGGATATTCGTCCGCGTGCTCCAGCCGCTGCGCCGCCGGGATGATCTCCCTGGTGGTGAACTCGCGGACCGCGGCCAGGATGTCCCGCTGGTCGTCGGTGAGTCCGGGGGTCTGCGCGAGTCGGGCCATCGAAGCCTCCAGGGGCGTACCGGCGGGTAACGAGTATCGCCCGTACGCCCCCGGGAGGCATCGATGTGTGACAACTTCCTCAGCGGTTGTACTGCGACTCGCGCACGCTGTTGCCGCCGTCCACGACCAGCATCTGGCCGGTGATGTAGGAGGCCGCGGGCGAGCACAGGAACGTGATCGCGGCCGCCACCTCCTCCGGCGTGCCCGGCCTGCGCATCGGCGTGTCCAGGCCCTGCTTCAGCTCCGCGACCGTGGACGCGGCCGTGTAGATCGTGCCGGGCGCGACCGCGTTGACGTTCACGCCGTCCGCCACCACCTCCATCGCCAGCGCGCGGGTCAGGCCGACCACGCCGGCCTTCGCGGCCGCGTACGCCGCCTCGGTGGGCAGCGCGTTGACCGGGCCGGTGGTGGCGGCCAGGTTCACGATCCGGCCCCAGCCGCGCTCGGCCATGCCCCCGACGAACGCGCGGCTGCACAGGAACGCGGTGCTCAGGTTCCGGTCGATCTCGGTGCGCCACTCCTCGTAGGTGAGCTGGGCGACCGGCCGCATCACCTCCGGGCTCGCCCGGCTGGTCAGGCCCGCGTTGTTGACCAGCACCTCCACGTCGCCGAGCGTGTCCGCGACCGCGTCGGCGAGCGCGCCGACCTCGGACTCGTCGGTCAGATCCGCGACGAAGCCGGTGACCGAGAGCTCGTCCGCGCGCTCGTGGATGCGCCGGGTGGTGGAGACGATCGCGACCTTGGCGCCCAGGTCCCGCAGCCGGCGGGCGGTGGCGTAGCCGATGCCGTCCGGGCTGCCCGCGCCGGTGACGAGCGCGACGCGGCCGTCCAGTCGCAGCGTGGTCGACTCGAGCGAGGGGAGGTCGGCGGGCACGGGATCGGAGTCGGGTGTCATAGCCGAAATCCTGCCCGGTCACCGCGAACGGGGCAACGACCGGGGGCGCGCCGCCACGAGCACGGGCCGTCTACCCTCATGGCGTACCCCGCCGTAACGGAGATCGCGAATGACATATCCGCCGCAGCAGCCGGAGGGCTGGAGCGATCCGGCATACCCGGCCTATCCCCCGGCCGGCCAGCCGCCGGTCTCCGGGCCCGCCATGCCCGGCTACCCCCCGATCCCCGACCCCGCGGGCGCGTATCCGCAGCCCGGGGCCTATCCGGCAGGCAAGGACGCGGGCTACCCGTACGCGACCGGTTACCCGGTGCCCGGCTACGAGTACGGCGGCTGGGGAGCGCCCCGGAAGACGAACGGCATGGCGATCGCCTCGCTGATCGTCTCCATCATCGGCGCGTTCTCGCTGGCCTGCTACGGCGCCGGCGCGATACCGGCCGCGATCGGCGCGATCCTCGGGCACGTCGCCCGGCGGCAGATCCGGACGAACGGTGACGACGGCGACGGGCTGGCCCTGGCCGGCATCATCACCGGCTGGATCGTGACCGTGCTCGGCCTGGTGATCATCGCGTTCATCGTGATCGTCCTCGTCTTCGCCTGGACCACCGCCAGCACGACCGACCCCGGTGGCACCGGCACCGGTGGCCCGTACTACTAGGAGGGGCTCGCTGTGACGGATCCGAAGTACGCGTACCCGCCACAGGTCCCGCCGCGACGGCCGACCAACTCGATGGCGATCGCGGCGCTGATCCTCGGCATCGCGTCGCTGTTCACCTGTCAGCTGGTCGGCATCGGCGCGATCATCTGCGGCAACCGGGCGCGCAACGAGATCCGCGGCAGCGGCGAGGAGGGCGACGGGATGGCGCTGGCCGGGCTCATTCTCGGCTGGGTGTCGCTGGCGATTCTCGTGCTCGTGTCGCTGTTCATGATCGCCTACTTCGTCCTCTTCGGCGCGGCCCTGTTGAACGCGCCGGCCTCGTCCTACTAGTCAGCCTTCCGGCGGCGTGAACGCGGAGGTCCGGGCCAGTCCCGCGGCCCGGCCCTTCGCGGAGACGACCAGCGCCATCTTGCGGGACGCCTCGTCGATCATCTCGTCGCCGAGCATCACGGCGCCGACCCGGCCGCCCGCCTCGGACGTGGCGTGCGCGTACGCGTCGAGGATCAGCTCCGCGTGGTCGTAGTCCTCCTGGGAGGGCGCGTAGACCTCGTTCGCCGCCTCGATCTGGCCGGGGTGCAGCACCCACTTGCCGTCGAAGCCGAGCGCGGCCGACCGCAGCGCCACCTCGCGGAATCCGGCCACGTCCTTGATCTGCAGGAACGGGCCGTCGATCGCCTGCTTGCCGTGCATGCGCGCGGCCATCAGCAGGCGCATCAGCACATAGTGGTACGGATCGCCGGGGTAGCCCGGGATCAGGCCGCCGACCACCAGCGACCGCATGTTGATGCTGGCCATGAAGTCGGCCGGGCCGAAGATGATCGTCTCCACCCGGGGGGACGCGGCCGCGATCGCGTCCACGTCGACCAGGCCGGCCGCGTTCTCGATCTGGGCCTCGATGCCGATCCGGCCGGCCTCCAGGCCGAGAGTGCGCTCGATCTGGGTGAGCGTCAGGTCCAGCCACTCCACGTGGCTCGCGCTCTGCACCTTGGGCAGCATGATGCAGTCGAGGTGCGGGCCGGCGCCCTCGACCACGTCCACCACGTCCCGGTACGTCCACTGGGTGGTCAGGTCGTTCACCCGGACCACGCGGGTCTTGCCGGCCCAGTCGCCCTCGGTCAGCGCGGCGATCACGTTCTTCCGCGCGTCCGCCTTGGCCAGCGGCGCCACCGCGTCCTCCAGGTCGAGGAAGACCTGGTCGGCGGGGAGCCCCTGGGCCTTGCCGAGCATCTTGGTGCTCGATCCGGGGACCGCGAGACACGAGCGGCGGGGGCGTCCGAGGGCGGTCATGGGCACTCCTTCGTGCGCGGGGACGTCAACACAAGTTACCGCAGGGTAATCAAGCGGAGCGTGTTGAAAAGCTCACTGACCGATCAACGGGCGCGGCGGGGCCTCGTCGCGGACGAAGATCGGCACCTCCGCTCCGTACCGCCGCGGCAATTGATCTTCTGCTTGTGCCACCTGCCGGGTGCCGACCTCGACGCCGGTGCCGTCGTGCCGGCAGCCGACCACGCCGATCTCGATGCCGGCCGCGCGCCAGTGACCGAGGTCGGCGACGACGCGTTCCTGCAGCGTCAGCAGCGTGCGCAGGTCGTGCCGGGCGTCGCGCACCTCCAGGCAGACCTCCGCGCCCTCGGCCCGCAGGAACGCGTCGAAGTCCGCGGACGGCACCCGGTAGACGATGCCGCGCACCGCTGCCTGATCCACCTCCAGGCCGGCGAAGCTCTCCGGGAACCGCACCCGGCCGGCCGACTCGACCCGGGCCAGCACGGTCGCCAGGTCCGCCGGGGTCACCAGCATGGCGCCGGTCACCGCCTCGACCCGCTCCGGCTCCCGCCGCGTGCCGCAGCCCTCGGTCCGCCACTCCGCCATGCGCGCCTCCCACTCACGTCGCCGCCGGATCAGGCCTCGGCGTCGGTCGATGTCGTCAGCGCAACGGTACGTCCTGCCTCCGGTCGTCGCTCCGCTCCTCCGGCTCGGGCGTTCTCGCGCCCTCGCTGGGCGCGGGCGCCGCCCAGCACGACCACCGCGACGCCGACGACGACCAGCAGCACGCCGGGCACCGTGGCCGCCGGGGGTGCCTGGCCGAGCCAGGCCCAGGCGATCAGGGCCGCGCCCGGCACCTCCAGCAGGATCAGGATGCTGACCGTGGTGGCGGAGACGCGGCGCAGCGCGAAGTTGAACATCGAGTGCCCGAGCAGCTGCGCGCCCGCGGCCAGGCCGAGGATCGCCAGCCAGGTGCTACCCGGATAGCCACCCAGGTCCACGCCCACGATCAGGCACGCGGCCAGCAGGACCAGCGCGCAGACGCCGTAACAGACCGTGGTGTAGGTGGTGGTGCTGAGCGTGCTGCGGGCCCGTTCGCCGAGCGCGGTGTAGACGGCCGCGAAGACGCCGCCGGCGATCGCCAGCAGGTCGCCGAGCACCGCCTCGCCGGAGACGCCGAGGTCCGCGCCGGTCGCGGCCGCCGCACCGGCCACCGCGACGCCGATGCCGGCCCAGGTCACCCACGGCAGCCGGCGGCCCTGACCGAGCGCGATCAGACCCTGCCAGACCGGCTGCGTGCAGACCAGTGCGGTCGCGGCCGCGACCGAGGTGAGCTTGATGCTCGGCACCCAGGTGCCGAAGTGCGCCGCCAGCGCGACGCCGGAAAGCACACAGAAGATCAGCTGCCGGCGGTACGGCCCGGCGAGCGCGCGGATCTCGGCACGGCGCCGAACGATCGCCACCGGCGTGAGAACACCCACAGCCAGGGCGTTGCGCCAGAACGCGATCGCGAGCCCGGGCGCGGCCGCGAACGCTATCAGCGGCGACGACGTGGTGATCGCGACGACCGCCACCGCAAGTGCGGAAACGGTGCCGGCGCCGGGGTGTGAGCCAGGGGGTTCCGGTCGTTCGGCTGAGCTCACGGTATTTCATCCTTACACGTCACTTCTTGCACCCATCCCGCTACGAGTGGTGAATCTTCCACAGACGCAATGTCATAGAGCGGCTACGCTCTGACACCGAGCGCTCGCTCTTTCACATATTTCGGGAGGATTGATCAACTATGCCCGCATACCATGCGGTGCTGTTCGACTTCTTCGGAACCCTGACCCGGGCGGTACGCCGCGGGCCGGCCCACGCCGGCATAGCGCGCATGCTCGGCTGTGACCCGGCCACGCTGGTCGAGGTGCTCGACCGCTCCTACCACGCGCGCGCCCGCGGGCTCTTCGGCACCGCCGAGGACACGCTGCGCTGGGTCGCGGCCGAGGCCGGCGCACACCCCGGCGACCGTACGCTGCGCGCCGCCGTCGACGCGCGCCGCGAGGCCATCCACGCGGACACCACGCTGCGCCCGGAGGCCGTACCCACGCTGCACGCGCTGCGCCGCCGCGGCCTGCGCACGGCCGTGGTCAGCGACTGCACGCACGAGCTGCCCGACGTGCTGACCCGGCTGCCGGTCAACCGCCTGCTGGACGCGCGGGTGCTCTCCGTCGAGATGGGCATCTGCAAGCCCGACCCCGGCATGTTCCTGACCGCCGCCGCGCTGGTCGGCGCGCGCCCGGAGGAGTGCCTCTACGTCGGCGACGGCGGCAGCCGCGAGCTGAGCGGCGCCGAGGCGGTCGGCATGACCGCGGTCCGGCTGCGCGCCCCCGATCTGGCCGGCCACCTCACGTTCAACCCGGACACCACCTGGTCCGGATCGGACATCACCGGGCTGAAGGACACGATCGCGCTGGTCGACCGGGTGCTGCAGCCCGCATAGAGTGTCCTTCATGGCTGCCCATCCGCTCATCGGCGAGGTGCTCAAGAAGGCGTCCGTGGCGTGGGTCTCGGTCGGCGACCGGCCCGCGACCGCGCTCTGGTGCCTGGCCGTCGACGGCGTGCTGCACGTGGTCACCGGCCCCGGCGAGCAGTCCGCCCCCGGCCTCGCGGACGCCTCCGCGGCCCGCGTGACACTGCGCGGCGACCACGGCGGTGCCGTGGTCGCCTGGGATGCCACCGTGTCCCGCCTGTCCCCCGTGGACGAGCGGTGGGCGGAGATCGCCACCCAGCTGGCCGCGAAGCGCCTGAACGCCCCCGGCTCCGCCGCCGAGCTGGTGGCCCGCTGGTCCGCCGAGTGCACGGTCAGCCGCCTCACCCCGGCCGGCACCACCCCCGCGACCGGCACCGCGCTGCCCGCCGGCTCCCAGGCCGCGCCGCCCCGCGAGTCCCCCGCGGCCCGTCCCGCCCGCAAGCCCTTCCGCCTGCACCGCGTCCGCGGCCGCCGCCCCTCCACCTGATCCACGCCGCTCCCGGCCGCCTTTGCTCTGCTTACATCACCAAAAGCCGCGAATCACCCCCGCACAGTTGGCCCAAAGCGGCCGATATCCGGCACGCTGCCGCGAGCAGTCCAGCCGATCACCTCGCCCGCTTTGCTCTGCTTACCTGAACAAAGGCGGCAATCCGGCATCAGGAAAATCGCTTCCGAACCGGCCGCGGCGCGAAGGTAAGCAGAGCGAAGCCGAGCGGAACACGGGTGTGGATCTTCGCTGACTCGCTCTGCTTACCTGGACGGAGCGGACAATCTGCCGTACCGGCGAAAGCGGCGAAACCGGATGCACGCCGGCAGGTAAGCAGAGCAAAGGCAGGCGGAACGCGGGGTGATGATCTTCTGCGGCCTGCTCCGCTTACCTGGATGGAAGGCGCGATTCGCCCGGCGGGACGAGCGGGGCGAATCCGGCGGCGCGCGGCGCGGTAAGCAGAGCAAAGGTGCTGGTCAGCCGAGGAAGGGTGGGACGGTGATCTCACCCTTGGCGATCTCGATGACGTGGCCGGCGACGGTGGCGGAGACGGCGGTGCCGGCGGCGGCGGTGACCGAGCACTCCAGCGTGGACGGGCGGTGGATCTCGGCGCCCTGGTGGACCGTGTAGCGGGCGGTGCCGTCGGCGGGGAGCAGACCCGCGGCGGTGAGCCAGACGCCGAGACCCAGCGCGGCCGAGCCGGTCGCCGGGTCCTCGGGGACGCCGAGGCCGGGGCAGAACACCCGGACGTGGGCCCGGCCGGTCGCGGCGTCCCAGGCGAACACCACGACGTCCGTGACGTCGTGCCGGGCGGCGGCGGCCGCGTCCAGCGTGATCCGGGCCGGCGCGCCGGGGCGGACCGGGAGGTACGTGAATTCGAGCCCGCAGCCGGCGGTCCGCGGCGGGTGGCCGGCCAGGTCCGCGGCGGTCAACCCGGTGATCTCCAGCAGCGGGGCGGGGTCGCGCTCGGGGCCGAGCGTCGGGGTCCCGCCGGTCAGCGTGGCCTCGCCGTGCGCGGTCACCTCGATCGGCAGCACACCGGCGCCGCACTCCTGGCGGAGCGGGCCGGGCGCGGCCAGGCCCCGGCGGGTCACGGTGACCGCGGCGCCCACGCTCGGGTGACCGGCGAACGGCAGCTCGTGCGTGGGCGTGAAGATCCTGGCGCGGTACGTCGCGTCCGGGGCCGCGGCGGAGGGCGGGAGCACGAAGACGGTCTCGGACAGGTTGAACTCGCGGGCGAGCGCCGCCATCTGGTCCGTGCCGAGCAGTTCCGCGCCGAAGACCACGGCGAGCGGGTTGCCGGCAAACGGGCGGTCGGTGAAGACGTCCACGATCTCGTACGGCACTGTCGTCATAGGCTGACGTTACGGCGTTTCGATCACCGGCGCGCCGTGCGGCCGACCTTTCACTAGGCTGTGGGCGTGACGACGGCGACGCGGGTGTTCCTGGCTCGGCTCGGCGGCCTCCCCGTCTTCGATCCGAACGGGGACACGGTCGGGCGGGTCCGGGACGTGGTGGCCCGGCTGCGGACCTCCGTGCGTCCACCACAGGTGGTGGGCCTGGTCGCCGAGGTGCCGGTGCGCCGCCGGATCTTCCTGCCGATCAGCCGGATCACCGACATCGACGCCGACAGCGTGCTGCTCGGCACCGGCATGCTGAACCTGCGCCGGTTCGAGAAGCGCGCCAGCGAGCTGTTGGTGCTGCGCGAGCTGCTGGGCCGCCCGGTGACGGTCTCGCCGGAGGGGCGGCACGCGGTCGTGGTGGACGTGGCGATGGACGCGAACCGGCTGGGTGAGTGGACGCTGAGCCGGGTGGCGGTGCGGGACCAGACGATCCGGCTGGCCCGCCGCATCCACCTGGAGCAGGTCGACTGGGACGACGTGCGCGGCCTGATCCCGCACAGCGGCGCGCACGCGACCGCCACGATGCTCGCGATGCTGGAGAAGATGCGCCCGGCCGACCTGGCGAACGCGCTGCAGGACCTGCCGGACACCCGGCGCAACGAGGTCGCGGCCGCGCTGGACGACGAGCAGCTGGCGGACGTGCTGGGTGAGTTGCCCGAGCACGACCAGGTGGAGATCGTCTCCGCGCTGGATCGGGAGCGGGCCGCGCACATCCTGGAGGAGATGGACCCGGACGACGCGGCCGACCTGCTGGCCGAGCTCCCGCCGCCGGAGCAGGAGGAGTTGCTCGACCTGATGGAGCCGAACGAGGCCGCCCCGGTCCGGCAGCTGATGGCGTACGGCGAGGGCACGGCCGGCGCGGTGATGACGTCCGAGCCCGTGATCATGCCGCCGGACGCCACGGTGGCGGAGGCGCTGGCCCGGATCCGCGAGCCGGAGTTGTCGCCCGCGATCGCGGCGCAGGTGTTCGTCACGCGCGGCCCGATGGCGACGCCGACCGGGAAGTACCTCGGCGTGGTGTTCTTCCAGCGGCTGCTGCGCGAGCCGCCGTCGCGGATCCTCGGCGGCGTGGTGGACAACGACATCGCGCCGCTCAGCCCGGAGAGCGCGCTGCAGGAGGTGACCCGGCGGATGGCGACGTACGACCTGGTCGCGATGCCGGTGGTGGACGAGCAGCAGCGGCTGGTCGGCGCGATCACGGTCGACGACGTGCTGGACCACTCGCTGCCGCGGGACTGGCGGGAGCGGGAGTCCGGCCCGGCCCGCGGCGCGACGGGAGGCGACGGTGGCTGACCCGCGGCGGCGTGACCGGCTCGACCAGCCGCAGGAGCCGGGGCGGATCCGGCTGCCCAAGTTCGACCCGGAGGCGTTCGGCCAGTGGTCCGAGGGGATCGCGCGGTACATGGGGACCGCGAAGTTCCTGGTCTACATGACCGTGGTGATCCTGATCTGGGTCGCGTGGAATGTGCTGGCCCCGAAGTCGCTGCGCTTCGACCCGTACACGTTCACGTTCCTGACCTTGATCTTGTCGTTGCAGGCGTCCTACGCGGCGCCGCTGATCCTGCTGGCGCAGAACCGGCAGGCGGACCGGGACCGGATCGCGTCCGAAGAGGACCGCCGCCGGGCCGTGATGCAGAAGGCCGACACGGAATATCTGGCGCGCGAGATCGCGTCGCTGCGGATCGCGCTGGGCGACGTGTCGACCCGCGACTTCGTCCGGTCGGAGCTGGCGCGGCTGGCCGAGGAACTCGACGAGCAGGCGAACCGGCGGCAGCGGCGGGCGGAGAAAGCGGCCGAGAAGGCGTCCGACAAGGCGGAGAAGAAGGCGTCGAAGCAGCGGAAGCCGGCCAAACTGGACGAGCCGATCGACGCCGACGCATATGATCCGGAGCACGCGGAGCCGCTCTGATGCAGGTCACGGCAGTGTTGGGCCGCGCGCCCCAAGGGGCTGGGCGCGCGGCCACACCATGTGATCGTGGCACCTCGGCCGCGTCCCCGTCCAGTCCAGATACGGATAATTGGGAAAAGGCATCGCTTATGGCGACATCTGCCTAGAATGGCTGGTTCGCGGTGTAACCACTGTCTCGACGGCGCGGCACCGGCAGCCAGCCGGCCACCCGGAAGCTGGACGTAGCATTGGCGGCATGTCTGTCCCAGTCACCACCGTCGAAGACGCCGTCCGGGCCGCGCTGGCCACGGTCGACGACCCGGAGATCCGCCGTCCGATCACCGACCTCGGCATGGTCGGCACGCTGGAGATCGACGGGTCCGGCCGGGTCCGGGTGGGCATCCTGCTCACCGTCTCCGGGTGTCCGCTGCGGGACAAGCTGACCAATGACATCACCACCGCGGTCGGTGCGGTGGCGGGCGTGACGTCCGTCTCCATCGACTTCGGCGTGATGAGCACCGAGCAGCGCCAGGAACTGCAGCAGAAGCTGCGCGGCGCCGGTGGTCAGCAGGCGGCGGTCATCCCGTTCGCGCAGCCCGGCTCGCGCACCCGTGTCTACGCGGTGGCCAGCGGCAAGGGCGGCGTCGGCAAGTCCAGCGTGACGGTCAACCTGGCCGCCGCGCTCGCCGCCAAGGGCCTGAGCGTCGGCGTGATCGACGCGGACATCTACGGGCACTCGGTGCCGCGCATGCTCGGCGCGGACGGCCGCCCGACCCGCGTCGAAGACATGATCATGCCGCCGCAGGCGCACGGCGTGAAGGTCATCTCGATCGGCATGTTCACCGACGGCAACGCGGCCGTGGTCTGGCGCGGGCCGATGCTGCACCGCGCGCTGGAGCAGTTCCTCGCGGACGTCTACTGGGGCGACCTGGACGTGCTGCTGCTCGACCTGCCGCCGGGCACCGGCGACGTGGCGATCTCCCTCGCCCAGCTCCTGCCGAACGCGGAGATCCTGGTCGTCACCACGCCGCAGACCGCGGCCGCCGAGGTGGCCGAGCGGGCCGGCGCGATCGCGCTGCAGACCCACCAGCGACTGGTCGGCGTGGTGGAGAACATGTCCTGGCTGGAGCTGCCGACCGGCGAGCGGATGGAGATCTTCGGCTCCGGTGGCGGCGCGGCCGTGGCCGAGTCGCTGACCAGGACGGTCGGTGCGCAGGTGCCACTGCTCGGCCAGATCCCGCTGGACACGCGTGTGCGCGAGGCCGGGGACAACGGCGCCCCGATCGTGATCTCCGCGCCGGACGCGCCGGCCGCCACCGCGCTGCAGGCGGTCGCGGCGAAGCTCGCGGTGCGCCGGGAGTCGCTGCTCGGCAAGCCGCTGGGCCTGACGCCGAGCAGCCGCTGACGTTCACACGCGAAAGCGCCGGGGGGTACGCGTACCCCCCGGCGCTTTTCTGCTGTTTCAGATCTTCTAGGTGGCGTCGAAGTCGAACGCGGCCGGCTTGTTCGCCGGGGTGGCGGCCGGGACGCTGGGTGCCGGGGCGGGGCGGCGCGGGTCGACGGCGGCGGCGACGTCCTTGAGCTCGTCGTTGATGCCGGTGACGTCCTTCTTCACCGACTCGACCAGGCCCTGGATCGGGTTGCGCAGCGCCGCCTCGTCCTCCTCGCTCAGCAGATGCTTGCGGATGAAGGCCTTGGGGTGCAGGTCCTCGAGCTGGATGTCGGTGCCGAGCTCACGGCTGAGGTCGCCGGTGGCGTCACGCGCCATGTTCCGCAGACTGCGGATCATGCGAAGGCCGTCCTGGATCACCTGCGGCAGACGATCACCGAAGATCAGCAGCGCGAGCAGGATCAGTACGGCGATTTCCCACCAGTTGAGGTTCTCGAACACAGTGCCCCTCCTACGGCCATCCCCGGCAACTGTACGCACGCCCTGGCCGTAACGGCAGGGGCGGACAGGTGATCATTGGGCGTCCGCGGCCAACGTCACCGAGGCGGTCTGCGTGGCCGAGCCGCGACGGTACTCCACCGTGACGACCGAGCCGGGCGCGTACTTGCGGACCAGCGCGACCAGGTCGATGGCGTCGTTGAGCGGGTGGTGGTCGAGGCGGGTGACGACGTCTCCGGCGCGCAGCCCGGCGGCCGAGGCCGGCCCGTTCGCCTGCACGGTCTCCAGCCGCACGCCACCGGTCAGCCCGCTCGACGCGTTGCCGACCTCGGCGCCGATCACGGTGCGCCGCGCCTTGCCGGTCGCGATGATCTCCTGGCTGACGCGTTTCGCCTGGTTGATCGGGATGGCGAAGGCGATGCCTATGTTCCCGGCCGTCTCCTGCTCGCCGGCCACCGACTTGATCACCGCGTTCACGCCGACCACCCGGCCGGCCGCGTCGACCAGCGGGCCGCCGGAGTTGCCCTGATTAATGGCGGCGTCGGTCTGGATCGCCGCGTAGTAGCGCACCTGACCGCTCTGGTCGGACTGGATGGTCCGGTCGAGCGCGCTGACGATGCCCTGGGTGACAGTGTTCGCCAGCGCCAGCGGCGAACCGAACGCCAGCAGCGGATCGCCGACCGCCACCGAGTCCGAGTCGCCGAGGTCGACCGCGATCAGGCCCTCCTTCTGCACCTTCAGCACCGCGAGGTCCGACTCCGGGTCCTGGCCGACCAGCGTGGCCGGTGCCGCGGTGCCGTCGGAGAAGACCACGGCCAGCGACGTGCGGCTGCCGCCCTCGACCACGTGGTGGTTGGTGATCACATAGCCGTCCTGGCTGACCACGAAGCCGGAGCCGACGCCGCCCTGCGGGCCGCTGACCCGGATCGTGACCACGCTCGGGCCGACCCGCTCCGCCACGCCGGCCAGCGACTCGGGCGGGCGCACCGCGGCGGGCGGCGGGTCGAGCGCGCCCGCACCGGCCGGGAGCGCACCGGCGACGGCACCGCCGCGCAGCGCGAGCGCGTAGCCGACCGCGCCGCCGAGCGTGCCCGCCAGCACCGCGCTGACCAGGCAGAGCAGCACGACGGGACGCCAGAGGCGGGCACGCGGCGCGTCCGGGTCGGTGACCGGCTCGGGGTCGCCGTCACCGGCCGGCTCCGCCGGGAGGATCACGGCCGCCTGCGTGTACGGATTACGCCAGGGATCGGACATGGCGTCGGACCACCACGCGGAACCGGGCGGGGCCGAGGTGCCGCGAACGCCCGGCTGGGGCGGGATCCCGCCGTCGGTCACGTGGTGCCTCCGTATCTCGCCGGAACTACCCGTCCAGGATTACACGGATCCCGCGCGACCACTCATAGCTCGTTCTCCACCCTTGCACACACGCGAAACGGGGAGCCGCCGATCCGGCGGCTCCCCTGCGTCGCACGGCGTGGGGCGACCAGCCGTTACGAGGCGGTGCAGGTCACCGCGGGCACCGGGTTGGTCCCGGTCCACGAGCCGAGGAAGCCGAAGCTCGTGGTGCCGCCGGCGGCGAGCTTCCCGTTGTGCGAGACGTTCCTCGCCGTGACCGCGGAACCACTGGAGGTGACCGTGGCGTTCCAGGCGTTCGACACGGCCTGGCCGGAGCCGAACGTCCAGGTGACGGTCCAGCCGTTGATCGCGCGGCCGGCGGTGACCCGCACGTCGCCCTGGAAGCCGCCGTTCCACTGGCCGCTCACCGTGTAGGCCGCGGTGCAGCCACCGGTCCCGCCGGTCGGCGACGGCGTCGGGCTGCCGGTCGGCGTGGGGCTGGTCGTCCGGGTCGGCGTCGGGCTGCCGGTTCCGCCGCCGTAGACGGACGCCTCGACGGACGTGGCCCGGATCCCGTTCGCGCCGTTGATCAGCCGCTGGCCCCAGGAGCTCAGACCGGCCGGGTTGAAGTTCTGCACGATGTCGAGGTATTCGACGCCGCTGCCGTTGCCGCTCCACGACCAGCCCAGGTAGCCGATCCGCTGTGCCTGTGCGGTGGCCATGATCGCGTCCTCGTCCGGGTCGCCGTCCGAGTGCATGTCGCCGAACTCACCGACCACGATCGGCAGCCCGGCGCTGACGAACCGGCCCAGGTAGTCGGTGATCTCGGCAGCCGTGTCGAAGACGCCGTACATGTGGATGGAGAAGACCGTGTTCCGGTCCGGGTCCGCGTTGAACACCGTGGCGGCGTTGTCGCGCATGGTGAACGTCCAGTCCTGGCCCCAGTTCGGCGCGTCCACCATGATCGTGTGGTCGAAGCCGGCCGTGCGCAGCCGCTGGATCGCGGTCGCGGTGTCGGTGGCCCAGCCCTGGTAGTTCTGGTTGCCGTACGGCTCGTTGCCGATGTTCAGGATGACGTAGCGCTCCTGGCCGGTCAGCGCGCTCTGCACGCTGATCCAGTAGTCGACGGCCTGCGCCAGCGTGGCGGCGCCGGCCTGCTCGCCGTACCCGGTGGTGTCGTGCACCTCCAGCACGCAGATCAGCCTGTTCGCCTTGCACAGGCTGATCACGTTGGCGACGTCACCCGCCTCGTTCTTCGTCCAGCGCTGACCGCTGGCGAGCACCACCCGTACCGTGTTGGCGCCGGTCGCCTTGATGTCGGCGAACGAGCCGGTCTGCGACGGGTACCAGGTGTGCGCGTGGTTGATGCCGCGCATCACGAACGCGTTACCGTTGGCGTCGAGCAGCCGCCCGCCGCTGACGGTGAAGCCGGCGGCCGCGTGCGCCGGGACCGTGAATACCACCATGGAGACGATAAGCGCGAGAAGCGTCGCAGCGGCGACGCCGAGTCGTTTCCTCATGACCCACCTCAAGGGAGCTGAAACGGTTAAGTGTCGCTGCCCACGCGACCTGCACCCGGCTCCCTGGGTGTAGGGCATCAGCGTAGATAAATGCCTCGCCGGTCGCAACCGGGCCTCGTCACGACGTGCGGAGGTGTCCGCCTTACGCTCATATCCACGCGGGCCTTAGGAGGTGCGTCATCGCCACGGTCGCCAGATCGGCTGACACCCCCGGTGGGCAGGCCATGCAGTTCAGCGAGGGGTACGTCGCGGAGGACCTGATCCTGCAGACCGCGCGCAGCCTGGCGCACGAGGTGGGGCTCGGCACGGTCACGCCCGGGGCCGGCGCGGCGCTGCGCCTGCTCGCGGCCGCCGGCAACGCCAAGGCCGTGGTGGAGATCGGCACCGGAATCGGCGTGAGCGGGCTGTGGCTGCTGCGCGGCATGCGGCGCGACGGCGTGCTGACCACGATCGACGTGGAGAGCGAGTACCAGCGGATCGCCCGGCGGATCTTCGTGGAGAGCGGCTTCCCGTCCGGCCGCACCCGGATCATCACGGGCCGGGCGCTGGACGTGCTGCCCCGGCTGGCGGACGGCGTCTACGACCTGGTGTTCGTGGACGCGGACGTGGCCGAGTACGCCGCATGCACGCAGGCGGCGCTGCGGCTGCTCCGGCCGGGCGGCGTGCTGGCGATCAACAACGCGCTGGCCGGCGGGCGGATCGGCGACCCGGCCGCGCGCGACCTGGCCACCATCACGATCCGCGAGTTGGTCAAGGCGATCCGCGAGGCGGACGAGTGGGTGCCCGCGCTCCTTCCGGTCGGCGCGGGCCTCCTCTCCGCGGTCAAGCGAGCGTCGTGAGGTACCGGATCAGCGTGCGCACGCCCCAGCCGGTCGCGCCCTTGGCCAGCACGCCGTCCGCGCTGTCCGACCAGGACGGCGCGGACATGTCGAAGTGCGCCCAGCGCTCCCGGAGGTCACCGGTGAACTCGCGCAGGAACAGCGCGGCCGAGATCGTGCTGACCTGGGCCGGCGCGCTGTAGAGGTCCGCGATGTCGCTGTGCAGCGCGTCCGCGTACTCGTCGGCCAGCGGCATCCGCCAGGCGCGCTCACCGGCGTCCTCGGCCGCGTCCGCCAGCGCCTTGGCCAGCGCGTCGTCCGGGCTGTAGAGCGCGGCCATGGTCTTGCCGAGCGCCACCGCGTTCGCGCCGGTCAGCGTGGCCAGGTCGATCAGCAGGTCGGGCGCGTGGTGCTCGACCGCGTACGCCATCGCGTCCGCGAGCACCAGCCGGCCCTCGGCGTCACTGTTCGTGGTCTCGCTGGTCAGGCCGCCGTAGTGGCGGATCACGTCGCCGGGCCGGAACGCGGAGCCGCTGACCATGTTCTCCGCGAGCGGGGCGAGCGCGGTCACCCGCACCGTCAGCCGCAGCGCCGCCGCCGCGTGCACCGCCGCGATCACGGCCGCGGCACCGCCCATGTCCTTGCGCATCAGCTTCATCGCGGCGACCGGCTTGATCGAGATGCCGCCGGTGTCGAACGTGATGCCCTTGCCGACCAGCACCACGTGCCGCGCGTCCGCGTTCTCCGGGGTCCAGGAGGCCTCGACCAGCCGCGGCTCGCTGACGGACCCGCCGCCGACCGCGAGCACGCCGCCGAAGCCCTGCTCGCGCAGCCAGGCCGCGTCCCGGACGACGACCTCCGCGCGGCCGCCGACACCGTCCAGGCCGGGCCGGTCGCCCGCGGACGCCATCTCGCCGGCCAGCCAGGCCGGGCTCTTGATCGACGACGGCGTGTTGGTCCAGTCGCGGGCCAGGCTCGTCGCGGCCGCCACCACGGACGCGGTGGTCAGCTCCGCCGCGAAGTCGTCCGCGGTCGCCAGCGCGATGTCGGCCGGTTCCGGGCCGGCCTCGTCGAATCCGGCCGGGACCGTGAACCGGTAGGCGCCCAGGTGCAGGCCCTCCGCCAGGCCGCGCACCGCGTCGCCGGACACGCCGGACGGCAGCAGCACGGTCGCCGCCGCCGCGCGCGTCTCCCTGGACACGGCCGCGCCCGCCGCACGCCAGCCCGCCTCGTCCGCGTCGCCGACCCCAACAAAGATCAATTTCGCGGGGGTACGGGTGGGGCGCGGCAACGTGACCGCGCTGCCCGCCTTGCCGGTCCCCTTCGCCTCCGCCAGGAACGCGGTCGCCTCCGCGATCACGTCGGCCGGAAGCGCGCCGCCGGCCTCCACCAGCTCGGCCTCGGGACCGTCCTCGGCCGGTTCGGCCACCGGGCGCACCGGCAGCACCACCACTGACGTCAGATCCGGCTCGGCGACCAGGCGGACGTTCGGCATGCTCTTCTCACCCTCTTGGCGGTTCGTCATGGCACAAAGACCCGCCGGTACGGGACGTCCCGTACCGGCGGGTCCGGGCTCGCCTCACCGGGACGGCCGGGCTGCAGCTTGCGGCCCCCTCGGAAAACAGGCCCTGGAAAACAATCAGCCGGCGGCGGCCTTCAGCGCGTCGCCGAGCGCATTCGCCTCGTCAGGAGTCATCTCGACGACGAGCCGCCCACCGCCCTCCAGTGGAACCCGCATGACGATCCCCCGGCCTTCCTTGGTGACCTCCAGCGGACCGTCGCCCGTCCGCGGCTTCATCGCCGCCATGTTGTCTCCCCTCAGACCTACACCAGGGTCAATGGGTTGCCCCACAGCCACTTCCCATCACCGCCGGCACGCACAGCCCGCACCGGCGACGGCCCGCCAGTGCCGCACGGAGCACTGCCCGCCCCGCGCGACCCCGGCTGCGGGCCGAAACAAGCCTGGTTATCCATATGACCGGCTCAGCCCGCACTGCCGACCAACGATTTTCCCTGATGAACGCCTCAAGACCCAAACCGAGGCTGCAGAGTTATGACAGTCTCTAGCTTATACGTTTTTCGGCTGTCACAATGTGCGGTCATGCAGGCACGGTCTGCCCTCTTCGACCTCTACGGGGATCATCTTCGCGCCCGGGGCGGACGTGCGCCCATCGCCGCCCTGGTCAGACTGCTCGCACCCCTCGAGATCGCGGCGCCGGCCGTGCGGACGGCGGTGTCCCGGATGGTCCGTCAGGGCTGGCTGCATCCGCTCCGGCTCGCGTCCGGCCCGGGCTACCTGCTCACCCCGAAGGCCGTGCGCCGCCTGGACGACGCGGCCACCCGCATCTACCGCACCGGCCGCCCCGCCTGGAACGGGCACTTCGACCTGATCATCCTAAGGCTTCCGCCGCACCGCCGGGACCGGCAACGGCTCGCCGACACCCTCTCCTACCTGGGGTACGGCGCACTGGACGAGCAGACCTGGGTGGCGCCGCGGCCCGGCGAGGACGTGGATCGCCTGATCACCGAGGCCGGCGTGAGCTACGAGCGGTTCAGCTCCGCGCACACCGGCGGCACGGCCGGCGCCACGTCCCTGGTCCGGCGGGCCTGGGACCTGGGCGAGATCGGCCGGGCGTACGAGCGGTTCGTCACCGACCTGACCCCGGTGGTCTCCGGCGTTACCGCGCGCAGCCTCGACCTGGAGGCGTACGCTGCACGGTTCCGGCTGGTCCACTCGTGGCGGCAGTTCCTGTTCCGCGACCCGCAGCTGCCGCCCGCTCTGCTCCCGGACGGGTGGCCGGGAACGGCCGCGGCCACGTTCTTCGACCGACACGCGTCCCGGCTGCGCCCCGCCGCGGACCGCTACGTCGAGCATTGTCTTGCCCAGTCCGGGCGTGGCCCGGCTTGACGACGGCCCGCACGCTAGCTTCATCCCGACAGAAAGGCCCCGGCATCGTGACCGAACCGTTGCTGATCGAGCGCTCCGAGGGCGTCCTGACGCTCGTGCTCAACCGTCCCGAGTCGATGAACTCACTGGACGTGGCGCTGAAGGAGGCGCTGCGGGACACGCTCGCCGAGATCGAGGCGGACCGGTCCGTCCGCGCCGTCGTGCTCACCGGCGCCGGGCGGGCGTTCTGCGTCGGCCAGGACCTGCGCGAGCACGTGGCCGTCCTGGAGGCCGGCACCGTCGACCCGCTCTCCACCGTGCTCGTCCACTACAACCCGATCGCGGCGCGCCTGGCGAACCTGCCGAAGCCGGTCGTCGCCGCGGTCCGCGGCACCGCCGCCGGCGCCGGCGCGTCCCTGGCGATGCTGGCCGACTTCCGCATCGGCGGCCCCGGCACGTCGTTCCTGATGGCGTTCGCCAACGTCGGCCTGGCCGGCGACACCGGCATCTCCTGGTCGCTGCCGCGCATCGTCGGCCACGCCAAGGCCGTCGAGTTGCTCCTGCTGGCCGAACCGGTCGACGCCCGGACCGCTCACGACCTCGGCCTGCTGACCCGCCTCACCGCCTCCGACGACGAGGTGCTGCCCACCGCCCAGGAACTCGCCGCCCGCCTCGCCGCCGGCCCCACCGTCGCCTACGGCGCGATCAAGCGCGAGCTCTCCGTCGGCACCGCCGGCACCCTCTCCGACGCCCTCGCCGCCGAGGCCCAGGCCCAGGCGATCACCGGCGCCACCACCGACCACCGCAACGCCACCACCTCCTTCGTCAAGAAGGAGAAGCCCACCTTCACCGGCCGCTGACCCACCACGTCCCCCGCCGCCGCCCGGCCTCCCGCCCGCCGGCGGCGGCCCGGCGCGCCCGCCACCCTCAACCGGTCCCGGCCGGCCCCAGCCGGTCCCAGCCGCGTCCGGCCGCCGCGGTGCGGGCCGCGCCCACCCGTTCCCGACACTTCGCCCATCTCGCCATCCGCGAAGTTCATTTAGCTCCCCCCACGCATTCCGCCGCGCTTTGCTCTGCTTACCTGGCTCAACTTTGCTCAGAACGGCCGCATATGGCCTGTTGGTGGCCCTATGAGGTCCGTGCCTGCCATCGGCGCACCCAGCACAGGCGAGTCGACGAAACCTGCAGCGCCCGCGGCGACACAAACTGGACAAATCCAACACCCGGGCCGAGGGTCGTGCCTGCCGGGACCGGCAACGACCAGCCGACCCAGATCTCATGCATCCGACCTGGCCAACGGGCACGGAGGACCCACGAAGGCACGTCTCCGTTCGCAATTTTGAGCAAGGTAAGCAGAGCAAAGCCACGCGGAAAGGCCGGCTTTGCCGGGGGTTTTGAATCATGTGAGAACGCGACCGCCCACGTGACGGCGCGGCGTTGTCGAGACGCCCGAGAGCGCCCGAGCCCGGAGGAGCGGGGCGACGACCAGAGACTCAGTCCTCGTCCTCTTCCTCGGGGTCGAGGTTGGTCTCCTCGCCGAGGACGAAGGCCTGCATGGCGAGTTCGTCGCCGGCCGGGGAGACGAAGGCGGGGAGTTCGGCGGGGCCGAGTTCGCGGACGTAGGACCAGAAGAGGCGGACGGCCTCGGCGCGCGTGGTGGCCTCGATCGGCAGGTCCACGCTGACCAGCCAGGTGCTGCGCTCGAGTGGGGGGCCGAACCGGTCGAGCACGGCGGCGAACTCGGCCGGTGTGAGGCGGGTGACCGGGCCGTCGAGCGTCAGCGGGCCGGCGGGGTGGGGCTGGTCGAAGGCGCGGCGCGAGTACACGACCTGGCGGTCGTCCTCGTCGTTCTTTCGCAGGCCGCCGATGTGGCCGGTCGCGACCGCGCGCGGCTTCGGCTCGTCCGTGACCAGCACGACCTCGTCACCGAGCTCCGGGTGCGCCGACGCCGGGATCTCGGCGAGCACGTCGGCGAGTTCGACGAAGTCGTGGTGGTAGAGCCGCTCCTGCTTCAGCCGCTCGTCCGGAAGCACAATCGCCCACTGCTGCACCATGTGCCCATCTCACCACGGGCGCGGACGGCCGGAGCCAAGACCCCGGACACGCCGGGCCCGCGTCACGCGACGCGGACGTGGCAGTCCCGGAGGTGATCGTCGACCATGCCGGTGGCCTGCATCAACGCGTACGCCGTGGTGGGGCCGACGAAGCGGAAGCCGCGCTTCTTCAGCGCCTTGGCCATGGCGGTGGACTCGGGGGTGATCGCGGGGACGGAGGCGAACGTGGCCGGGCGCGGGCGGGCCGGTGGGGCGAACGACCAGAGCAGCGCGGCCAGGCCGTCCGGCAGGTCCAGTGCGGCCCGCGCGTTCGCCAGCGCGGCCTCGACCTTGAGCCGGTTGCGGACGATGCCGGCGTCGGCCATCAGGCGGGCCTCGTCGTCCGGGCCGAACGCGGCGACGGCCTCGATCGAGAAGCCGGCGAACGCGGCCCGGAACGCCGGGCGCTTGCGCAGGATGGTCAGCCAGGACAGGCCGGACTGGAACGCCTCCAGGGTGAGCCGCTCGTAGAGGCCGTCGTCGTCGCGCACCGGGCGGCCCCACTCGCCGTCGTGGTAGAGCGCGTAATCGGGCGTGCTGGCGCCCCACTTGCAGCGGGCGAGACCGTCCTCGCCCACGACCAGGTCAGACATGCGGCCCACCATAGGCGTGGGGTACGACAGGCCGTTACGGCAGGCGGCCGCGCTCGACCATCGTGGCGAACCGTTTCAGGGCCTGCGTGAGGCTGAACTTCGAGCCGGGCCAGAGGAACGGCCAGGTGACCTTGCCGGCGGCGCCGGCGGGCAGGTGGAACCACTCGTGCCAGACGACCTGGGTCCGGTCGCCCTCCATCGGGGTGCAGCGCAGCACGCCGGGGCCGCGCAGGAACTTTCCGCAGTGCACGACCCGCACCTCGTAGGGCGCGTCGACGCGGACCACGCGCATCTCGTCGCGGAGCACGGCGGGGCCGAGCGCGGTGACGGCCTCGACCAGGCTGCCCTCGCCGCCGTCGCCCTCGACCACGCGGACCGTGGTGAACGGGATCCACTCGCCCTGCTTGGTCCAGGCGGTGAACGCGGCGAAGACGGTCTTGGCGGGCGCGTTGACGATCACGGTCGCGGTCACCTCGCCGGCGCCGGGGGTGGCGGCCTCCCGGAGATTCTCGGCCGGGTCGGGCTGGGTCATGCCTTCACCGTAGAGTCGGGCGCCGCCGCCTCGTCGCTCTTTACGGCAACCTCGGAGCTCTCCGCCGTACCGCCGGAAATGTCGTTGTTTTCGGTAGTCGGCGCGGAGTTGCCCGGCGCGGCCGGGACGAGCGCCTCCTCACGGGCCCTGCGCAGCGCGTCCGCGTCCTCGAGACGGCCGTCGCGCAGCGCGGTGACCTCGGCCTCGAGCACGCCGATCAGCTCCTCCTTGTACCCGATGTCGTAGGCGGCGCGGCGCAGCGCCTGGTCGACCTGGGCCATCCGGTAACCCCGCAGCGCGGTGTCGAAGCGGACGTCGGCGATGTCGGCCTCCAGCAGCGGGCGGCTGCCGGGCAGCGGCACGGCACGGCCGTCCGGTTCCGCCGGGACCAGCGCGGGATCGCTGCCGCTGACCAGGACCGTGACGCCGAAGATGATAGCCGCGACCACGAGCGCCGTGACGAGAGTGATGAACAGACCCATAGCGGCGATCGTGACATGACGGACTGATCAAGGCGAGACCGCCACCCCGTCGGTCAGCTCCAGCGGAGGACGTTCTTGCGCCAGGCGTAGAGGATGCCGAGCGCCAATACAGCCACGAATACGGCCATTTCCACCACAGTGGTGACTCCGAAGCCGGGCCGGTCGAAGACGACCGCCCACGGGAACAGGAAGACGCTCTCCACCGCGAAGAGGACATAGAGGTACGCGTAGACGTAGTACCTGATCTGGGCCTGTGCCCAGTCGCCGCCGACCGGGTCGAGCCCGCACTCGTACGGCTCGCGCTTGCCGAACGGGTCGGCCGGAGCAGCCGGCCGGAGCAGCCGGTTCGCCCCGAACGCGGCGACGAAGATCAGCACGCTGGCCAGCAGCAACAGGCCGAGCGTGGCGTAGGAGCCGAGGTATCCCTCCACGACCGAGGAGCCTAGTCGCTCGCCGGCCGCCGCACACGCCACTCGCCACGCTGGGTCGATCACGCGACAGCCGTAAGTCGCGGAACCGACGTAGGCTCTGGAATGGTGTGTCTTGGCACACACACATCCCTGAGGCGATCGAAGGGTGCAGGCATGAGCAAGCAGGTGCGCCGGCTGGATCGGGTGGTCATCCGCTTCGCGGGCGACTCCGGTGACGGCATGCAGCTCACCGGAGACCGGTTCACGTCGGAGACGGCGCAGCTCGGCAACGACATCTCCACGCTACCCAACTTCCCCGCCGAGATCCGTGCACCGGCCGGCACGCTGCCCGGCGTCTCCAGTTTCCAGGTGCACTTCGCCGACTACGACATCCTCACCCCGGGCGACGCGCCGGACGTGCTGGTCGCGATGAACCCGGCCGCGCTCAAGGCCAACCTGGCCGAGCTGCCCGCGGGCGCCGCGATCATCGTCAACACCGACGAGTTCAGCAAGCGCAGCCTGACCAAGGTGGGGTACGCGGCGAATCCCCTGGAGGACGGCTCACTGTCCCGGTTCGCCGTGCATCCGGTCGCGCTGACCTCGATGACCGTGGCCGCGCTCGCCGACGCCGGAGTGTCGAAGAAGGACGCCGAGCGGGCCAAGAACATGTTCGCGCTCGGGCTGCTGAGCTGGCTGTACTCCCGCCCGTTCGAGTCCACGCTGCGGTTCCTGGAGCGAAAGTTCGCGGCCCGGCCGGAGCTGGTCGCGGCCAACCAGGCGGCGTTCCGCGCGGGCTGGAACTTCGGCGAGACGACCGAGGACTTCGCGGTGCGGTACGAGATCGCGCCCGCGCCGATGGCCTCCGGGACGTACCGCAACATCACCGGGAACGCCGCGCTCTCGCTCGGCCTGGTCGCGGCCGGGGTGCGGGCGAGACTGCCGGTCTTCCTCGGCGCCTATCCGATCACGCCGGCCTCGGACATCCTGCACGAGTTGTCCAAGCACAAGCGGCTCGGCGTCACCACGATGCAGGCCGAGGACGAGATCGCGGCGATCGGTGCCGCGCTCGGCGCGTCCTACGGCGGCGCGCTCGGCGTCACCACCACCAGCGGTCCCGGCGTCGCGCTGAAGGGCGAGACGATCTCGCTGGCCGTGGCGCTGGAGCTGCCGCTGGTCATCGTGGACGTGCAGCGGGCCGGCCCGTCGACCGGTATGCCGACCAAGACCGAGCAGGCCGACCTGAACATGGCGCTGTTCGGCCGGCACGGTGAGGCGCCGGTCGCGGTGATCGCGCCGCAGTCGCCGTCGGACTGCTTCCACGCCGCGATCGAGGCGGCCCGGATCGCGCTCACCTACCGCACGCCGGTGATCCTGCTGTCCGACAACTACGTGGCGAACGGGTCGGAGCCGTGGCTGCTGCCGGACGTGGCGTCGCTGCCGGACCTGACCGTCGAGTTCGCGTCCACCGCGAACTCGCCGGACGGGCGCTTCCTGCCGTACCTGCGGGATCCGGAGACGATGGCGCGGCCGTGGGCGGTACCGGGCACGGCCGGGCTGGAGCACCGGATCGGCGGGCTGGAGAAGGCGGACAAGACCGGCGACATCTCGTACGACCCGGCGAACCACGACCTGATGGTGCGCACCCGGGCCCAGCGCATCGAGACGATCCCGGTGCCGGACGTGACCGTGGACGACCCGGACGGTTCGGCGAGCGTGCTGGTGCTGGGCTGGGGCTCGACGTACGGGCCGATCGGGGCGGCCTGCCGGGCGCTGCGGCAGCGCGGGCTGACCATCGCGCAGGCGCACCTGCGGCACCTGCACCCGATGCCCGCCAACCTGGAGTCGGTCGTGACCGGTTACGACAAGGTGGTCGTCCCGGAGATGAACCTCGGGCAGCTCGCGCATGTGATCCGCGGGCGGTTCCTGGTGGACGCGCTGCCGTACAACAAGGTCAATGGTCTTCCGTTCACCGCGGGCGAGCTGGAGACCATGCTGGAGGACGTGGTGAAGAATGGCTGAGCTGCTGAAACTCACCGCCAAGGACTTCAAGTCCGACCAGGAGGTGCGCTGGTGCCCCGGTTGCGGGGACTACGCGATCCTGGCCGCGGTCCAGGGCTTCATGCCGGAGCTGAACATCCCGCGCGAGCGGATCGTCTTCATCTCCGGCATCGGGTGCTCCTCCCGCTTCCCGTACTACATGAACACCTACGGCATGCACTCGATCCACGGCCGCGCGCCCGCGATCGCGACCGGTCTCGCCGCCACCCGGCCCGACCTGTCCATCTGGGTGGTCACCGGCGACGGCGACGCGCTCTCGATCGGCGGCAACCACCTGATCCACGCGCTGCGCCGGAACGTCAACCTGAAGATCCTGCTGTTCAACAACCGGATCTACGGGCTGACCAAGGGGCAGTACTCGCCGACCTCCGAACTGGGGAAGATCACCAAGTCGACGCCGGTCGGGTCCGCGGACGCACCGTTCAACCCGCTGTCACTGGCGCTCGGTGCGGAGGCCGGGTTCGTCGCCCGCACGATCGACTCGGACCGCAAGCACCTGCAGTCGGTGCTGCGCGCCGCGGCCGCGCACCGGGGCTCGGCGTTCGTGGAGATCTACCAGAACTGCAACATCTTCAACGACGGAGCCTTCGAGACCCTCAAGGACGCGGGTACGCGGGACGAGTACCTGATCCGGCTGGAGCACGGGCAGCCGATCACGTTCGGCGACTCGTGCGTGGTGCACCCGCCCGGCGGCTTCGGCCTCTCGGTCCGGCCCACCGCCTCGGTCGACCCGTCCGAGATCGTGGTGCACGACGAGACGGTGGCGGACCCGGCGTACGCGTTCGCGCTCTCCCGGCTGCCCGGCCTCGACCTGCGCAACACCCCGATCGGCGTGTTCCGGGCGGTGGCCCGCCCGACCTACGACGAGGTGCTGCAGCGGCAGGTCGCGGACGCCCGCGAGGCCGCGACCGGCACACCGGAGGAGATGCTGACCGGCCTGCTGCACGCGGGCGACACCTGGACGATCTGAGGGACCAGGGACCAGGGGCCTCCTCGCGAGGCCCCTGGCCCGTCTCAGGCCGCGTTGGCCTCGGCCTTGAGCCCTTGCTCCTTCAGCCTCGCGGCGGCGTCCAGGTCGGACTGCCGCACCGCGGAGACCGAGCCGAAGACCGCCACGGCCTGGTAGTAGACCCAGGCCAGGCTGCTGCAGGCCGGCCGGGTCGCGGACGGGTAGGTGGCACACTTCCGCTTCAGGTCCTCGTAGAACGCCGAGTCGATCCGGCTCTTGTTCGCGGGGAACGTGCCGGCCGCCTTGTGGTTGCGGTAGCCGAAGTCGTGCCGGTGGCAGGAGAGCGCGAAGTCGAAACCGAGCGGGTTGTCCGGGCTGGACGAGCAGTAGTCGGTCGACCAGTCGAACCCGTACTCGGCCCAGGCGCCCTGGTTCTGGCGCGCCGCGTTCCAGGCGTTGTAGCTGGTGACGCCGGTCTGGGTGAAGCTCGCGAGCGTCGCGGCCTTCTGCGCGGGCGTCACGGCCGCGGCGGCGGGGCTCGCGATCGCCAGCACGGCCAGCAGCGCCACCAGGACGGCGCCGAGCCTCTTGACGGTGGGGATGGGGTCAGCCGACAGCAATAGGGGCATCCAGGGCTCCTGAACGGTGGGCCCGCGGGGGTGACGCGGGCGGTCCGGCATCTCCCGCCCGCGGCTACTCTTCGATCGCCTGAGCGGACCCCAAGTCTGCGCGGATCGCCCGCCTTCAATGGAGGAGTCCGCTTGAACACTTGGCGGAGACCGCGAGAACAGCCCGCCCTCTCCGCCCCCTTTTGCTCTGCTTACCTGTCGGCGACCGGCGCATCGGTGACCCGACCGCGTCCGGTTTGAGCCGATTCCCTGCTAGGTAAGCAGAGCAAAGCCTGCCGCAATACGGTATAAGGCGGGTGAAACGGGGATGACCGCCAGTTAAGGTGACGTTTTGGTGGGTGTCTCGATCATGAGCGCGCTGGCCGAGGGCACGCACCGGAGGCGCGCGGAGGCCCGGCCGTGGGCACACGAGGTGGCAGACGACCGGCGCCGGACCGGGTCAGGGGCGGCGGCCCGGGGGGAGCTCGATCGTCCGGGTGTCGAGGTCGAGGAGGCGGCCGGTGTCGAGGAAGCGGCCGGTGTCGGAGCTGAGGTCGGGGTGCTCGATGGCGAGCGCGGCGGCCGCGGCCTCCGGGAGCGAGAGGTCGTTGCCCTCGGCGTAGGCGCGGTCGAACGCGTCGTCGCCGATGACCGCGCGGACGAACTGCTGGTGCTCGGTCCAGTAGTTGGCGAAGATGCCGGGCGTGCTGCGCAGCGACGAGCGCATCGCGGCCGTGGCGCCGAACAGGCGGGCGGCGGAGACCGGGTCTCCGCCCATCGCGCAGCGCACGGCCATCGCGTTGATCGCGTCGCAGGCGCGCCGGTGGAAGCCGTGGCCCATCCGCGAGCGGAGCGCGACGACCAGGTGCTCGTGCGCGGCGACCAGATCGCCGCGGCCGAGCGCGATCATGCCGAGCAGCATGTCGACGCCGCGGCGGCCGCGCTCCAGCGGGCGGCCGGCCTCGACGTTGCGGGCGGCGCCGAGCAGCTCGGCGGCCTCGTCCAGCGCGCCGCGCCGCCAGAGCAGCTCGGCGAGGCTGTAGATGGCGTAGAGCGCGTCGCCGGGCACGCCGTTCGCGGTGGCCCACTCGATGATCTCGCAGACCTGGCGCTCGGCCTCGGCGTACTGCCCCTGGAAGATCAGCGGGCCGCCGCGGGTGGAGAGGACGCGGACGAGCAGGCCGGGGTCACCGGAGCGGCGGGCGTGCATCTCGGCGCGCTGGGCGAAGCGCTGCTCCTCGGCGGACTCACCGTCGGCGCCGGCGTGCAGCGAGTGCATGTGGTACGCCAGGGCCAGCTCGGCGTCCGGGATCGGCTCGCCGGTCTCGGCCATCCTCCCGTACATCCGGAACAGCCACAGCCGCCCCTCACGGGCCAGGCCGCGCTCGCGCCACCACTGGTCCAGGCCCTGGGCGAGGTGCAGGCCGCTGCGCGCGCTGCCGCCGGTCGACGTCCAGCGCAGCGCGGCGCGGACCTCGTCGGCGAGTGGGTCGAGCGCGTAGAGCGACAGCGTGATCGGCTGCCCGCCCTGGTCCAGGTGGGCGCGCTGGAGTGCCTGCATGGACCAGTCGACGTGCTGGTCCCGGGCGAAGTGCTCCTCGCCCGCGTCGGCGAGTCGGCGGGCGCCGTACGCCTTGATCGGGTCGAGGATCCGGTAGAGCGTGCCGGACGCGTGCGGCTCGACCTGAACCATCGACTTGTCGACCAGCACGGCGAGCGGGTCGAGCGGGTCGTCCTTGAGCACCCACTCGACCGTGGGCAGGTCGACCGGGCCGGCGAAGACGGACAGCCAGCGCAGCAGCCGGGCCGCGCGCGGGCCGAGCGTCCGGTACGACCAGGTGACCGTGGCCTGCATGGTCTGGTTGCGGGAGGCGGCGGACGCGGCGCGGGCGGCCGGGCCGATCGCGACCGTGGCGTCGGTGTCGCCCGAGCCGGCGTCGAGCGCGCCGAGCAGGTCGTCGAGGCGTTCCGCGAGCTGGCTGGCGGAGAGCAGGCGCAGCCGGGCCGCGGCCAGCTCGATCGCGAGCGGCAGCCCGTTGAGCCGCCCGGCGACCCGGGCCAGGTGGGTGACCTCGGCCGGGCTGGGCGCGCGCCCGCCCCGGGCGAGGGAGGTGCGGTCCATCAGCAGCGCGACCGCGTCGGACGGGGCGCCGCCGGGGCCGGGCGCGACGGAGAGCGGCGGGATGCGCCAGACGACCTCGCCGGCCACCCGGAACGGCTCGCGGCTGGTGGCCAGGACCTTCGCGCCGGTCCCGCCGGTCAGCAGTGAGGAGATCACCTCGGCGGCCGCGGCGAGCTGGGCGTCGCCGGTGTCCAGGACGAGCAGCATGCGCCGGTTCGCGGCGGACTCGACGAGGGTGTCCAGGATCGGGCGGCCCGGCTCCGGTCGCAGGCCGAGCACGGCCGCGACCGCGAACGCGACCAGGCCGGAGTCGGTGACCGGGGCCACGTCGACGTACCACACGCCGTCCGGGAAGCGCTCGACCAGCCCGCCGGCGGTCTCGACCGCGAGCCGGCTCTTGCCCGCGCCGCCCGGGCCGACCACGGTGACCAGCCGGTGCGTCTCGACGAGCGTGGCGAGCTCGATGCACTCGGCGCCACGGCCGACGAACGTGGTCGCCTGGTGCGGCAGGTTGTGCGCGGCCGCCTCGGTGCGCGGGCGCGGGAACTCGGTCTCCAGGCCGGGGGCGGTCAGCTGGAACAGGCGCTCGCGGCCGTCGAAGCCGCGCAGCCGGTGCAGGCCGAGGTCGAGCAGCCCGGTGTCGGCCGGTATCGCGGCGGCGAGGCGGGCGGTCGCGGCCGAGCAGAGCACCTGGCCGCCGTGCGCGGCGGCGGCGACCCGGGCGGCGCGGTGCACCTCGGGGCTCGCGTACTCCCGGCCGACCGGGGTGGCGTAGCCGCTGTGCAGGCCCATCCGGACCCTGGGGGCGGCACCGGGCACGGGCCAGGCGTGGGCGGCGAGCGCGCGCTGGGCGGCCAGGCAGGCGGTGACGGCGTCCGAGGCGTCGGCGAACGCGACGAAGAAGGAGTCACCCTCGGTGAACAGCTCGGTGCCGTGGTGTGCCGCGATGATTCCGCGCAGCAGCCGCCGATGCTCTTCGAGCACCGGCCGGTATCCCGCACCGAGCATCTGGGCCAACCGTGTCGAACCCTCGATGTCGGTGAACAAGAACGTCACCAGGCCGCTTGGCAGGTGATCCATTGCCGGCACGCGTGGAACCTCCGCCCCCTGGAAGTCGCGATTCATGCTGCCGTACCCGCTCGACCAGGTACATCCTCGAAACGGATGGCCCCGGCTCCCCCAAGGTAGTAGCCGAGCACGAGGTCAACGAGCCGCCGCTTCCCCCGCACCGGGTGTCGGCCGGGCGACTACGGCTGGGACAACGAGACCGGCCGGGGCCGGTTGTGGCACGACAGGTCAGAGCTGGCGACCATCCGGATGATCATCCGAAAGGCCCTGACGTACGGTTTAAACCCGCCGAAATTGCGGGGATATGTGCTTTTTATAGCCTTATCCGCAACCACAGGAGCCGCCGCAGCACCCGCCTCCGCCGGCGGGTGCCGGAGTCGCGCCGGCGCGGCCCGCGACCGCGACGGTGGAGAGCAATTTCACGGTGTCGTCGTGACCGTCCGGGCACGAAGCGGGGTCGGTGGCCTCGATCATCGGGCGGTTGACCTCGAAGGTCGCGCCGCAGGCCCGGCAGCGGAAGTCGTAGCGTGGCATGACAAGAGGGTACGGCGGCGCGCACCGGTTCCGGCAGTCGCGCGGACATGGGTAAGGTTCGACGAGTGATGGACGGGGACGGCCGGCCGGAGTCAGGGATGCCGAATATGGACAGTCCTACCAAAGAACCATCATCGCCGGGAACGGACATTTCATCGGGCAAACCGGTCGATGCGGGGAAGACCACCATTCCGGCCCCGCGCTCATGGGGCGTCGCCAGCGACTCGATCGAGCAGCCGGAACCGCCCTCCGGCAAATCCGGCACATCCCCCGGGGGTACGGCCGGGAGCGCGGAACGGGACACGCCGGAATTCGCCGCCACCCGCCCGTTCGGCTCGTCCGTGATCGAGGCGGATTCACCCGATAGCGGAGTCGGCGCGGCCACGAACGAGACCACCCGCTCCCCACGCCCGCGGACATCCACGGAACCACCGGCAGCGACGACGAGCCCGGCCCTCGGCACGTCCCCGGACCCGACCGCGCCCGCCGCCGCGGAGGCGGGGAAGCCCGCGAAGCCGGAGCCCGGCGCGGCGGCAGGTGCGCAGGCCACGACGGCCCGTGCCGCGGCCGGCGCGGACGCGGCACCGGACGGGAACGCCCACGCCGGTGCGAGCGCGAAACCGGACACCACCGCCCCGGCCGGGACGAGCGCGAAGCCGGACACCGCCGGAGCGGGCCAGAACGCGAAGCCGGCCGGGACGACGGCCGGTGCCGCCGCGAGCGGCCTCACCGCCGGCTCCACGACCGGGACGGCCGAGGCCACCGGCCGCGGCAGGGACGGGGACCCCGGCGACGGCACGCCCGGCTCGGGTGGTGACCTCGGCGCGACGAAGACCGGCCTGCCCGCGGTGAAGGAGCCCGCGCTCGCCGGCAGCGCCGCGTTCGGCCTGGCCCGGCTCACCCGGCGGCGCCTCCGGCCGCCCGCCACGCCACGGCACGCCGCCGTCCCGCTGAACCCGCTGCTGCGTCGCTTCCCCGCCGTACACGGGATGGCTCAACGCTCGCTCGACGGAGCCGCGGCCTGGCGGCGCGGCCGGTGGGGACGCCTGACGCTGCCCGGTCTGCTGCTCCTCGCCCTGCTCGGCGCCGCCGGCACGGCCGGTGGCGTCCTGGTCCCGGCCACCGCCGGCAACCGGGCCACCGATCCGCCGCCGGCCGCGACCCCCACCCCGGGGGCGGCCGACACCGCGCTGCCGGTGCCGGCCACGGACGTCCCGCTGCCGCCGCTGGTCACGGACCTGCCGGTCGCGCCGACCGGCAGCGCCACCCCGGCCGCACCGGTACCGGGTGCCCGTCCGGCGGACGCGCTCGCCGCCTGGGCCCAGCAGGTCGGTGCGAAGGTCGACATCCCGCCGGTCGCCATGCAGGCGTACGGGTACGCGGAGTGGGTGGTCGGCCAACGCCAGCCGAACTGCCACCTGAACTGGACCACGCTCGCGGCGATCGGCCGGGTCGAGTCCAACCACGGCCGGGCGAACGGCGCGGCGCTGCTCCCGGACGGCGAGTCGAACCCGCCGATCCACGGCCTGCCGCTGGACGGGCAGGGCGACCGCAAGCTGATCCCGGACACCGATCAGGGCCGGCTGGACGGCGACACCACCTACGACCGGGCGATCGGGTCGATGCAGTTCATCCCGACCACCTGGGCGCTGTGGAAGGTCGACGCGGACAACGACGGCGTCACGGACCCGAACGACATCGACGATGCGGCCCTGGCGGCCGGTAACTATCTGTGCGCGAACGACAAGGACCTGTCGACCACCGAGGACTGGTGGAACGCGATCCTGACCTACAACAACGTGGAGCCCTACGCCCAGTCGGTGTACGAGGCGGCGAACGACTTCGGGGTGCGCAGCCAGACGTAGCGTGACGAGATCGGCACTCCGGGGTGTCGCCGACACGATCCGGAGTGCGTGCACGCTTTCCTCCGGCGCACTGTCACGGCAAGCTGTATCCGTGACAGTGCGCGAGTGGGACCCCCGGACGGCGCCGGACAGCGAGTTCCAGGCCCTGCTGGAGTCGCTGAACGCGGCGCTGGCGGCCGACCTGCCGGACGATCCGCCGTGGCGCGACGACCACCTCCGGGAATACCTGGTGGAGACGATGCCGAGCGAGCGCCGGGTCTGCTGGGTCGCGGAGGACGGCGACGGCGTCCTGACCGGCATGGTGACGGTGTTGCTGCTGGGCGGCATCGGGGTGCTGGAGGTGCTGGTCCACCCGCGGGTGCGCCGCACCGGCCTGGCCCGCCGCCTGGTCGCCACGGCCGCACGCCGCGTCTTCGCCGAGGGTTTCTCCTCGATCGGCGTCGAGGTGGTCGGCGGCACCCCGGCCGTCGCGTTCTTCGAGTCGCTCGGCTTCGAGCGGGAGTACGTGGAGACTCGCAGCGTGCTCCGCCTGTCCACGGTGGACTGGCTGTCGCTGGGCGAGATGGCGCGCGGCATCGCGGCCGGCTACCGCGTGGACTACTTCCCGGGCGGTCCACCGGACGACATGCTGGAGGCCTACGCGGTGGCCAAGGCCGAGCTGCGCGACAGCGACAACGGCGACCTCGATCTGCGCCCCAGCTCGTACGATGCCCGCCGGCTGCGGGAGAGCCTGAACGTGCTGCACCGGCGCGGCATGACGCCGCACATAGTGCTGGCCGTGCACGAGCGAACCGGCGCGGTGGCCGGCCTGACCGAGGTGGTGGTGCCGCTGCAGCATCCGACGCGCGCGGATCAGTACGACACGATCGTCGTGCAGGACCACCGGGGTTACGGCATCGACCGCGCGATCAAGGCACGCATGCTGTTCGAGCTGCGGTCCGCGGAGCCGCGCCTGACCGAGGTGCAGACGTGGAACGCGCAGTCCAACGAGTCCATGCTCAAGGTCAACGCCGAGCTCGGTTTCCAGCCGGATCGGGAGTGGTGCGAATACGGGGCCGATGTGGGCGAACTACGACACCGGCTGGAGGCCGTCTGAGCTGCGGCGCGAAAAGTTAACGGAGACGACCACCGGTGGATGGACGGCGGCCGGTGACGCGCCTTAACGTGCGTTGGTTCTGATCGTCCCTCTCTGGAGGATTCATGCGCCCTCGGCTCTGGCGCGCCACGCTGGCCGGCACGATCACCGCCGTCGCGGCGGTCGGTCTCGTGCCCGGTGTGGCGATCGCCGCCTCGCCCGACCCATTCACCTCAGCCAGCATCGTTATCTCGGAATACATCGAAGGCAGCAGCAACAACAAGGCCATCGAGATCTTCAACGGTACGGGCGCGGCGGTGGACCTCTCCGCGTACGCGCTCCGGATGTACTTCAACGGCGGCACCACGTTCAGCAGCGTGCCGCTGACCGGCTCGGTCGCGGACGGCGACGTGTTCGTGCTGGCCCACGCGTCCGCGAACGCGACGATCCTGGCCGCCGCGGACCAGACGTCGAGCGCGAGCTTCTACAACGGGGACGACGCGCTGGTGCTGGTCAAGGGCACCACCGTGGTCGACTCGCTCGGTCAGGCCGGCGTCGATCCGGGCACCGAGTGGGGCACCGGGCCGGCCAGCACCGCCGACAACACGCTGCGCCGCCTGCCGGGCGTGACCGCGGGCGACACGGTGATCGACGACGCGTTCGACCCGGCGGCACAGTGGACCGGCTTCGCCACGGACACCGTGGACGGCCTCGGCTTCCACGCGGTCGACGGCGGCGGCCCGGTGGACGTGCCCCCGGTGTTCTCCTGCCCGGGAATCTCCACCGTGGTCGGCACGGCCGGCAGCGGCACGGTCTCCGCGACCGACGCGGACGACGTGATCACCGAGCTGACCGTGGCGAGCCCGGCCGCGGGCATCACCCGGACCGCGTTCACGCCGGCGACCGCGGCGGGCGGCACCGCGACCGCGACCGTCGGCGTGGCCGCGACCGTGCCGGCCGGCTCCTACCCGGTCACGGTCACCGCCACCGACGCCTCCGGCGGCACCGCGTCCTGCACGGTCAGCGTGACCGTCGCCGGGGTGCTGACCGTGGGCGAGGTGCAGGGCGCGACGCCGGACACCGGCAACGCGCGCGACCACCGTTCGCCGCTGGCGCCCGCGTCCGGCAACGGCAGCAGCGCGGAGTACCACTTCGTCCAGGGCGTGATCACGCAGCTGACCCAGGCGCGCACGTCGGCCGGCGCCACCACGTACGGCTTCTTCCTGCAGAGCCGGCTGGGCGCGACCGACGGCGACCCGGCCAGCGCGGACGGCATCTTCGTCTTCATGAGCACGTTCACGTCGCTGATCGGCGGTTACGTGCCGGTCGCCGGCGACGAGGTGGTGCTGCGCGCCCGCGTCTCCGAGTACTACAACTACACGCAGCTCAGCAGTGCCTCGCTGGTCGGCACGGTCGCGTCCGGCCTGGACGTGGACGCCGTGGTCGCCACCACCGACGCGCGCCCGCCGGCCGACCTCGCCGCCGCGGACCGCTTCTGGGAGCGGCACGAGGGCGAGCGCGTCCGCGTGCGGTCCGGTGCGCAGACGGTCAGCGGCCGGAACGTCTACCCGTCGACCGCGGACGGCGAGGTGTGGCTGCTCGACCGGGACGACCCGCTCCTGAAGCGCAAGGACCAGTACGCCCGCCGGGTGTTCCGGGACGCGCACCCGCTGGACGACGTGCCCGGCCAGCTGTTCGACAACGGCAACGGCAGCCGCATCATGATCGCCAGCATGGGCGTGAAGGCGGCCTCGAATGACAGCACCGCGCTGATCCCGGGCGCGAAGACGTTCGACAAGCTCACCACGGACGCGATCGGCGGTCTGTACTACACCTTCGAGAAGTACGCGGTGCAGGCCGAGTCCGTCTCGTTCGCGAACGGCGCCGACCCGTCGCGGAACAACCCGCCGAAGCCGGCCGACCGCTCCTCCGAGCTGGCGATCTCGTCGTACAACGTGGAGAACCTCTACGACTACCGCGACGACCCGTTCGACGGCTGCGACTTCACCGGCAACACCGGCTGCGCGGGCGTCTCCCCGCCGTTCGACTACGTGCCCGGCAGCCAGGCCGAGTACGACACGCAGCTGGCCAACCTCGCCGACCAGATCCGCTCCGACCTGCACTCGCCCGACCTGATCCTGGTCGAGGAGGCCGAGGACCAGGACATCTGCACCGTGGCCGGTGGCGAGCTGGTCTGCGGCACCACGAACGACGCGGACGGCGCGCCGGACACGCTGCAGGAGCTGGCGCTGACCATCACCCGCGCCGGCGGCCCCGCCTACGCCACCGCGTACGACCGGAACGGCGCGGACGCGCGCGGCATCACGACCGCGTTCCTCTACCGCACCGACCGGCTGGCGCTGGCCCCGGCGACCGCGGCCGACCCGGTCCTGGGCTCGTCCCCGACCGTGCGGTATCGCAGCACGGGACTGGCGAGCAACGCGGACGTGCAGAACCCGAAGACGCTGAACGCGGTCCTGCCCGCGGACGTGGACACGTCCACCGGCGTCGACGGCGCGAACGTCTTCACCCGGGCCCCGCAGGTCGGCAGGTTCACCGTGAAGGCCGCGCCCGGCTCGTCCGACACGTACACGCTCTGGGCCGTGGCGAACCACTACTCGTCCGGTCCCGACACCCGCGTCGGCCAGCGCCGTGAGCAGGCCGCCTACGGTGCCGCGATCGTCGACGCGATCGAGGCCGCGGACGCCGGGGCCAAGGTCGTCTACGGCGGCGACCTGAACGTCTTCCCGCGCCCCGACGACCCGATCGCCACCGCGGCGAACCCGGCCACGTCGGACCAGCTCGGCCCGCTGTACGACTCCGGCCTGCACAACCTGTACGACGACCTGCTGGCGGACGCGCCGTCGTCGGCCTACTCGTACTCGTACGAGGGCCAGACGCAGACGCTGGACCACCTGTTCGTCAACGACGCGCTCTACGCCGACCTGATCGAGATGCGCGCCGCGCACATCAACGCGGACTGGTCCGCCGAGGACGCCACCAACGGCTCCCGCGGCAGCAGCGACCACGACCCGCAGGTCGCCCGCTTCCACACCCGCCCGTCCCTGACAGTCACCGACGCGCAGGTCACCGAGGGCGACAGGGGCACCAGCCCGCTCGCGTTCACGGTCTCGCTGTCCCGCGCCACCGCCAAGCCGGTCGTCGTCTGCGCCACCACGCTGGGCATCACCGCCTCGGCCGGCTCGGACTACAGCCCGCTGATCCGCTGCACCACCATCGCCGCCGGCCAGACCGGCACCACGTTCACGGTCTCCGTCAACGGCGACCGCAAGCGGGAGGCCGACGAGAAGCTGACGCTGCTCGTCGCCGGCATCCCCGGCGTCCGCAACACCGACCCGATCGCCACCGGCACCATCCTCAACGACGACTGACCCGCACCTATCCGCCGGCAATCCCGAGAGGCCCGTCACCCACGGTGGCGGGCCTCCCGTCTTCCATCCACACGCTGCACATCGGCGGCGGCGGCACATTCCGGAACTGCGCCACCCGCACCTCCCACACGCTCCGCCGCCGCTGCCGTTCCCGCAGCTCAGGCGACCGGTGAAACGTCTCCGGCGGCCGCGCCAGACCGTACCGGTCCCCCCACCACTCCCCCGCCCGCGGATCCAGAATCGTCGACAGGTGTGCCGGATAGCGCCGCCCCGCCCCGTCATACGTCTCGTCCCACACCGCCATCGGCTGCACGATCCGCCCCTCCGGATCGACCACCACCAGATGCAGGCCCGCCACCCCCAGCATCCGCTCCAGCAACGCCACGCTCGGCGCCAGCCCACCCGTCTCCACCCGCGCCACCGCCCCCGCCGACACCTCCGCCCACCGCGCCAGATCCCGCTGACTCATGTCCGACATCCGCCGCGCCCGCCGCACCAGTCCCGCCACCGGAAACCCGGCCACCTCACCCACCAGAACCGGCCGCCCATACCCCGCGGCCCGCCCCTTCCGCCTCACCTTCGCTCTCGTCATGCCGCGAACTGTGCCCCCACACCACCACCCCCAGCCACCCCGCCCTTCCCCCACCCCCCTCACTCTCCGCAATCCCCCCCACCCACCCCACCGCCTCCCTTTGCTCTGCTTACATGCGGGCGTGCCGCCGCACTTAACGGAATGAGCTGCGGAAATGAGCGCGGCCCCCGAGGTAAGCAGAGCAAAGGCTGGGTGAGAGCGAGGGGGGCCTGCAGGGCAGGGCGTTACTGCGCGTGACTGAAATCTGTTTGATCGGTCACGTTGAATTGCTGCACAATCGGTCGCGATCATGGGTGAACTTATTGCTATTCGTCGATTTGTCGCCCTTCGGGGCATGGCGGGGCGAGGGAGCGATGAGGAGAGTGCCCGGCCGGGAGATGGATGCTCGACCGGGCCGGTCGGGTGGGAGGTCTTGAGGGCGGTGCAGCACCCGAGGCTCGGCGGCCGGGGAAGCGGCCGGGGCGAGGTTGCCTGGGGCGCCAGCGAGAGTGGGAAGTGGGTGCGGGGGCCGGCGTGGCTGAGGTTGCGCCGGCGGCGGTCAGGGGTGGACGTGCCGGGTCGATTGCGCGGCGAGGGGGCGGGCGAGTAAGGCCGGTGTGGTCGGGCGGGGTGAGGCGAGGGTGAGGCTGGGGGCGCAGGGCGGGGTCAGGCGGGGGTGATGCCGGGGGTGGTGGGGCGGATGCGGAGGCGGGTGGCGGCGGTGGCGGCGTTGTGGGCGAGGCGGGTGGCCTCGGTGGCGAGGGCGGCGGCGCCGTCGTCGGTGAGGCGGTAGTAGCGCCGGGGGCGGCCGTCGACGGTCTCCTCGCGGTCGACGGCGACGAGGCCCTCGGCGGAGAGGCGGTCGAGGGCGGCGTAGAGGGTGCCGGCCTGGAGACGGACGGAGCCGCCGGAGAGGGTCTCGGCCTCGCGGATGATGCCGTAGCCGTGCCGGGACTGATCGGTCAGCGCGGTGAGGATCCAGAACGTGGGCTCCCGCAGTGCCTTCGCCATCCAGCAAATATAAAGATTGTCTGAGTATGGGGACGAGCTTTTGTGGCCTGTCCCCATCAGAGACGCTGCTAGTAGCGGGCTCGCAGCAGTGTGGCGGCCTCGACGGCCCAGTAGCTCAGGATGATCTGGGCGCCGGCGCGGCGGATCGAGGTGAGCGTCTCCAGGATCGCGGCCTCGCGGTCGATCCAGCCGTTCGCGGCGGCGGCCTCGACCATCGCGTACTCGCCGCTGATCTGGTACGCGGCGACCGGCACGTCGACCGTGTCGGCGATCCGGGCGAGCACGTCGAGGTAGGGCAGGGCCGGCTTGACCATGACCATGTCGGCGCCCTCGGCGATGTCCAGCGCCACCTCGCGCATCGACTCGCGCAGGTTCGCGGGGTTCTGCTGGTACGTACGGCGGTCGCCCTCGAGCGCGGACTCGACGGCCTCGCGGAACGGGCCGTAGAACGTCGACGCGTACTTCACGGCGTAGGCGAGGATCGACCGGTCGGTGTGGCCGGCGGCGTCCAGTGCCTTGCGGATCGCGCCGACCTGGCCGTCCATCATCCCGGACGGGCCGAGCACGTGCGCGCCCGCGTCTGCCTGGGCCACGGCCATCCGGGCGTACGCCTCGAGCGTGGCGTCGTTGTCCACGGTGCCGTCGGCGGCGAGCAGGCCGCAGTGGCCGTGCGAGGTGAACTCGTCCAGGCAGACATCGCTCATGATCACCGTGGCGTCGCCTACCTCGGCGCGGACGTCGCGCAGCGCAACGTTGAGGATGCCGTCCGGGTCGAGGCCGCCGGAACCGGTCTCGTCCCGGGTCTCCGGCACGCCGAAGAGCATCACACCGCCGACGCCGGCCTGCACGGCCTCGACCACGGCCTTGCGCAGCGAGTCGCGGGAGTGCTGCACCACGCCGGGCAACGACGAGATCGGCCGCGGCGCGGTGAGGCCCTCCTTCACGAACATCGGCAGGATGAGCTGGGCCGGCGCCACCCGGGTCTCCTCGACCAGCCGGCGCAGGGCCGGGGTGGTGCGGAGACGCCGGGGGCGAATGTCGGGAAAGGACATCGTCAGCCTTCCTTGGCTGGGTCCGTGCTAACGGAAGCGGAGTGCGGTCGGGCCCTGCACCTTCGAGCCGCGGCGCTGCTTGGCCGGCATGGCGGCGAGCTTCTCGCGGAGCTCGACGGCGTACCCGGCGAGCGCCTCGACCAGGTCCGGGACCGAGGCGTGCGGCGGCTGGACGTCGACCCGCAGGCCGAACTCCGTCGCGGTCTCCGCGGTCTTCGGGCCGATCACCGCGACCACCGTGCGCTGGTGCGGCTTGCCGGCGATGCCGACCAGGTTGCGGACGGTGGAGGACGAGGTGAAGAGCACCGCGTCGAAGCCACCGGACTTGATCGCGTCGCGGATGTCGGCGGGCGGCGGGGCGGCCCGGACGGTCCGGTACGCGGTGACGTCGTCGACCTCCCAGCCGCGCTCGACCAGGCCGGCCGCGAGCGTCTCGGTGGCGATGTCGGCGCGCGGCAGCAGGACCCGGCCGACCGGGTCGAGGATCTCGTCGTGTGGGGAGAACTCGGCCAGCAGGCCCTCGGAGGACTGCTCACCGGCCGGGATCAGCTCGGGCTGGATGCCGAACGCCCGGACCGCCTCGGCCGTGGCCTCGCCGATACAGGCGATCTTGACGCCGCCGAAGTGGCGCGCGTCCAGGCCGTGCTCGCCGAACTTCTCCCAGACCGCGCGGACCGCGTTGACCGAGGTGAAGACGACCCACGCGTACCGGCCGTCGACCAGGCCCTTGATCGCCCGCTCCATCTGGGCCGGGGTACGCGGCGGCTCGACCGCGATGGTCGGCACCTCGCACGGGATCGCGCCGTACGCCCGAAGGCGCGCGCTCATCACGCCGGCCTGCTCCTTGGTGCGCGGGACGAGGACCTTCCAGCCGTACAGCGGGCGGTTCTCCCACCAGCTGAGCTTGTCCCGCTCGGCGACGCCCTCGCCGAGCGTGAGCACCACGCGGCCGGTGAAGCCGAGCGCGGCCGCGACGAACGAGTCGACGGTGGAGGTGGTGGTGTGCTGGGTGTCGCCGGTGCCGTCGCCGGTGACACCGACCGGCGTGGTGCCGTCGACGCCCGCGGCCAGCAGCCCGTCGCGGACCGCGGCCAGGTCGCCCGCGTCGACCGCGAGGGAGATCGAGCCGCGGCCGAGCGCGGCGGCGAGCGCCTCGAAGTCGAGCGTGGACACGTCGTCCACGTCGCCGGCGGTGCGCACGCCGGGCAGCGGCACGCCCGCGTAGGTGGCGACGCCGGCCGCCTGGCCGATGCCGGGCACGACCTCGAAGTGCGCGGCGGTACGCGCGACCGCCTGCACCGCCGCGACCACCGAGTCGTGTCCGAACGGGTCACCGGCGACCAGGTACGCCGCGTGCAGCCCGGAACGGGCGGCGGAGAGCAGCACCTTGGCGACGTCGCCGGGGGCACCCTCGGCGGGCGTGAACTGGGCGTCCTCGGCGGCCTGCGCCTTCAATGCCTCGATCAGCGATTCGGGGAGACCCCGGTCGTAGATCACCTGGTCCGCGTCGACGACGGCGTCGTGCGCACGGCGGGTGAGCAGGCCGGGGTCGCCGGGGCCGGCCCCGACGAACGCGATGTGGCCTACGGCTTTACGGGTGCGGGTCATTGCGTGCTCCCAGTTACATGTGCTTCCGCGGTCCGCGGTGAGGCATTCGGAGTCGTGCCATTCGGGGGCTGTGCGGGGCCGGCCGTCCAGAGCCCGGCGGCACCGGAGTCGAGCAGATCGGCGGCGAGCGCCTTGCCGATCTCGACGGCGTCGGCCGGGCGTCCGGTGCGGGACAGGCGCACATCGTGGCTGCCGTCCGGGGCGATCACGGCGCCGCGCAGGTAGATCTCGTCGCCGTCATCGCCCTCGGCCATCTCCGCGTACGCGCCGACCGGTGCGCTGCAGCCGGCCTCCAGGGTGGCGAGCAGCGACCGCTCGGCCGCGACGACCGCGCGGGTGTCCGGGTCGTCGAGCACGGCGAGCAGGTCGACCAGGTCGGCGTCGTCGGCGCGGCACTCCACGGCGAGCGCGCCCTGCGCGGGCGCGGGCAGCATGAGCATCGGGTCGAGCGTCTCGGTGATCTCGCCGTCCCGGCCGAGCCGGGTCAGGCCGGCGCGGGCCAGCACGACCGCGTCCAGGTCCGCGTGCGGGCCGACCACCCGGGAGATCCGGGTGTCCACGTTGCCGCGGATCGGGACGGTCTCGAACTGCAGGCCCAGCGCGTGCAGCTGGGCGATGCGGCGGACCGCGCCGGTGCCGATCCGGGCTCCGGGGGGAAGCTCGGTCAGTCGCAGGCCGTCGCGGGAGACGAGCGCGTCGCGCGGGTCCTCCCGGGCCGGGACGGCCGCGATGTGCAGCCCGGCGGCCGGTGCGGTCGGCAGGTCCTTGTAGCTGTGCACCGCGAAGTCGATCCTCCCGGCGGAGAGCGCGTCGCGCAGCGCGGAGACGAACACACCGACGCCGAGCGTCCGCACCGGCGCGGCGGAGGCGTCACCGCTGGTCACGATGCGGACGAGTTCGACCGGCCGGCCGGTGGCCGCGGTGAGCGCGTTCGCCACGCGCTGTGACTGGGCGAGCGCGAGCGCGCTGCCCCGGGTGCCCAGGCGCAGCGGCGCGCCGGTCTCCGGGCTCGGTGAGTCGGTCACGCTTGCCCTCCGATCTCGGGTACGGCGTCGGCGTGGGTCGCCTGCGGGATCTCCAGGTCGAACAGCTCGCGCAGCAGCGCCGCGTACTGGTCGCCGCCGGGTGACTGGGCGAGCTGGCGGACCCGGACCGTCGGCTGGTGCAGCAACTGTTGCACGACCCGGTGCAGCGTCTTCGCCACGTCCGCGCGCTGATCCTCGCTGAACTCCGGGTGGCGCTGGTTGAGCCGGCGCAGCTCGGAGCTGACCACGTCGTCGGCGCGCCCGCGCAGCGCGGCGACGGTCGGCGCGACGTCCTTGCCGCGCAGCCAGCCGAGGAAGTTCTCCACCTCGCCGGCGACGATGTTCTCCACCGCGATCGTGTCCGCGGACGCGGGGTGGTCCCGGCGGGCCTCGGCGAGCCGGTCGATGTCGAGCACGACCACGCCGGGCACGTCCGCGGCGTCCGGTGCGACGTCGCGAGGCAGGGCGAGGTCCAGCACCACCAGCGGGCCGCGGCCGGCCCGCCCGGCGACGGCCTCCGCCAGCAGCTCGCGGGTGAGCACCGGCGTCTGCGACGCGGTCGCGGTGACGACCAGGTCGGCGTCGCGCAGCGCGGTGGCCACGTCCGGGTAGCCGACCGCCTGCGCGCTGTACGCCTCGGCGAGCCGCTCGGCCCGCTGTGCGTTGCGGTTCGTGATGCGCAGCGGGCCGACGCCGGCCCGGCTGAGCGTGGCGACGGAGAGCGCACCCATCGCGCCCGCGCCGATGACCAGCGCCGGGCGGCCGTGCAGACCGCCGGGCAGGTGCTCCGCCGCGACCTCGAGCGCGGCCGTGACCACGCTCTGGCCGGCCCGGTCGATGCCGGTCTCCGAGTGCGCCCGCTTGCCGACCCGCAGGCCCTGCTGCATCAGCTCGTGCAGCAGCCGGCCGGCCGAGTCCGCCTCGGTGGCCGAGTGGTACGCGTCGCGCAGCTGGCCGAGGATCTGCGGCTCGCCGATGACCATGGAGTCGAGACCGGCCGCGACCTTGAACGTGTGCTCCACGGCATCGCCGTCGAAGTGCACGTAGAGGTGGCTCGCCAGCTCGGTGGGGACGTCGAAGCCGGCCTGCTCGGCCAGCACGGCGCAGATGTCGCCGAGGCCGCCGTGGAAGCCGGAGACCGCCGCGTAGACCTCCACCCGGTTGCAGGTGGACAGCACCACGGCCTCGCCGACGTACGGCTGGGCGACCAGCCGTTCCAGCATGCCGTGCAGGTCCGCGGGCGGCGTCGCGAGCCGCTCCAGCACCGGGAGCGGGCTGGTGCGGTACGACGCGCCGACGACGAGGAGTTTCACGATCCGACCGCCTCCGCAGCGTCGGTGGAATGGTGTGTTCCCGGCCCGGTCAGGCCGCCGGGCAGGGCGGTGAGCCCGGCCGGTCCGGCCGCGCTCGACTTGCGGTGTTGGTGGAAGGAGAGGATCTGCAGCTCGATCGCGAGATCCACCTTCCGGACGTCCACTCCCGCGGGCACGGTCAGCACGCAGGGAGCGAAGTTCAGGATGCCGGTGACCCCGGCGGCCACGAGCTGGTCGGCGACGCTCTGGGCGCCCTCCGCGGGCGTGGAGATGACGCCGACCGAGATCGGGTCCTCCGCCGCGACCTGCGGCAGCTCGTCCAGGTGGCGCACGGTCAGGCCGTGGATGCGCTGGCCGACCAGCTCCGGGTCGACGTCGAAGAGCGCGGCGATGCGGAAGCCCCGGCTGGCGAACCCGGCGTACCCCGCGAGCGCGTGGCCGAGGTTGCCCAGGCCGACGAGCACGACGGAGCGCCGCTGGGTGAGGCCGAGCACGCTCTCGATCTGGTCGACGAGCAGCGTCACGTCGTAGCCGACGCCGCGGGTCCCGTACGACCCGAGGTGGGAGAGGTCCTTGCGCAGCTTGGCCGAGTTGACTCCGGCGGCCACGGCGAGCTCCTCGCTGGAGACCGTCTCGTGGCCCGCCTCCGCCAGGTTGTGCAGTGCGCGCAGGTACTCCGGCAGCCGGGCGACCGTGGCCTCGGGGAGGTCCGGTAGCGCGGGGACGGCCGCGGGATGCCCGGGCGTGCCCGGCGGGGGGTGCTGGCTCATGTGACTCCGTGCCGACGTAGCGATCCTCGACCGACCCTGCGGATCGATCGTTGTGGAAGCCCCTCGACACCCGCCGTTACCGGCTGCCCTGACGGGGCGTATAGAGCTAACAATGTAGGCGCTTGTGAAGGCGTGCACAAATCGCGATCTTGACCCAAGCGGTGGACAACCGGCCGCCGTCCATGCTAGCGAAATCGCCGGGCTTCGTCGGTGCACCGAAGCCCTCCGTCTCCACCGGGGCCCTGCCCCGACCAGCCCACCTCCGCACCGTCCGAAGACAGCCGCCAATCAGTATGCGCCAAATGGCTTTTATGCTGCAAATAGCGCGTAACCGCACCGTGCGCGGTAGGGAGAGCCCTACTACGAAGAGGCGTGCGCGCGGGATCGGATACCCACGGGCGAGGGCTTAGCGTTTCGCCATGACCACGCTCACCGCCGAATCGGGGACCCCGTCCCCGACCCCGATGCGGCAATTGCTGATCGATTCCGGATACGTCCTGATCGGTCTGCCGCTCGGGTTGATCGGGTTCATCCTGACGCTCGTCACCGTGACGCTCGGTGCCGGGATGGCGGTCACCGTCATCGGCCTGCCGATCATGGCGGGCGGCCTGCTGATCGCCCGCGGGCTCGCGGACCTGGAACGGCTGCGCATGCCCGCGGTGCTGCGCACGCCCTACATCCGGCCGGCGTACCGGAAGGCCAAGGAGAACGGCGGGCTGTGGTCCCGGATGTTCGCACCGATCCTGGACGTCCAGTCCTGGCTCGACTTCGCCCACGCGCTGCTGAGGCTGCCGGTCTCCGCCGTGTCGTTCCTCATCACCGTGGTGTGGTGGGCCGGTGCGGCCGGCGGCGTCACATACTGGATGTGGGACTGGGCACTGCCGTACGAGTCGGACAACACCGACCTGCCCGAGCTGCTCGGCCTGCCGGACAGCAGCGGCTCCCGGATCGCGGCCTACACCGCGCTCGGCATCTTCTTCGCCGCCACGCTGCCGCTGGTCGTCCGCGGCGCCGCGCTGCTGAGCGCCGGCACCGGCCGGGTGCTGCTGACCGGCATGGCGCAGTTCCAGACCCGGATCACCACGCTGGAGGGGCAGCGCCGGGCCGCGGTATCCGCTGAGGCGCACGCGCTGCGGCGGCTGGAACGGGACATCCACGACGGCCCGCAGCAGCGCCTGGTCCGGCTCGCCATGGATCTCAGCCGCGCGCAGCAGCAGATGGAGACGGATCCGGCGGCCGCGAAGGCCACGCTCGGCGAGGCGCTCACGCACACCGTGGACACGCTCAACGAACTGCGCGCGCTGTCCCGCGGCATCGCGCCGCCGGTGCTGGCCGACCGCGGGCTGCCGAGCGCGCTGGCCGCGCTGGCCGGGCGGTCCTCCGTACCCGTGGAACTGGCCGTTGATCGTGACATGGGCCGGCTGGAGCCGGCCGTGGAGAACGCCGCGTACTTCGTGGCGGCGGAGGCGCTGGCCAACGTGAACAAGCACAGCAACGCCTCCGAGGCCTGGCTGACCGTGGCGCACGTGGGCGACCGGCTGGGCATCTCGGTGCTGGACAACGGCGCCGGCGGCGCGCACATGGCGAAGGGGCACGGGCTGGCCGGCCTGGCGGACCGGGTGCAGGCGGCCGGTGGCACGCTGCGCATCGACAGCCCGATGGGCGGGCCGACGGAGCTGCGGGTCGACCTGCCGTGCTAGACACGGGGTCATGCGGGTCGTGATCGCCGAGGACGCGGTGCTGTTGCGGGAAGGTCTCATCCGGCTGCTGACCGAGCACGGGCACGAGGTGGCCGCGGCCGTGGACACCGGGCCGGCGCTGGTCGAGGCGGTCCGGGAGCACCGGCCGGACGTGTCGATCGTGGACGTGCGGATGCCGCCGTCGCACACCGACGAGGGGCTGCGCGCCGCGGTCGAGGCGCGGAGCCTGGTGCCGGGCACGCCGATCCTGGTGCTGTCGCAGTACGTCGAGGTCTCCTACGCCGACGATCTGCTAGCCGACCGGGCCGGCGCCATCGGTTACCTGCTCAAGGACCGGGTGGCCGCGGTCGCGGACTTCCTCGACTCACTCGGCCGGGTCGCGGGCGGCGGCACCGTGCTGGACCCGGAGGTGGTGGCACAGCTGTTCGCGCGGCGCCGCCGGGACGACCCGCTGCGCGGGCTGACGCCGCGCGAGCGGGAGGTGCTCGGGCTGATGGCGGAGGGCAGGTCGAACACCGCGATCGCCCGGAAGCTGGTGGTCAGCGACGGCGCGGTGGAGAAGCACGTGCGCAACATCTTCACCAAACTCCAACTGCCCCCGGACGAGGAGCAGCACCGCCGGGTGCTGGCGGTGCTGACGTACCTCGGCGGCTAGAGAGTCTTCGCCAGCTTCACGGCCTCGGAGAGGGTGTCGGCCACCGGCAGGCCGGACGCGCGTAGCCGGTCGGGGTCGGTGAATCCGCCGGTGTAGAGCACGGCCGCGCCGCCGACCGAGTGCGCCGCGTCCGCGTCGTCGAGCGAGTCGCCGATCAGCACCACGTCGGTGCCGGCCACGCCGAGCTCGGCCAGGTGCCGGGCCAGGTATTCCGCCTTCAGGCCGCCGCCGACCGCGCCGGGCAGGCCGTCGACGCGCCGGAAGTGCGCGGTGAGCCCGTAGCGCTCGACGACCGGCACCAGCTCGCTGTGGAACCACATGGACAGCAGCGACTGCTCCGTGCCCCAGTCGCGCATCGCGTCCGCCGCGTCCGCGGCCAGCGCGACCGAGGTCAGACCGTCCCGGTACGCGTCGTGGAAGATGCCGTCGAGCACGCCGAACTCGTCCGCGTCGACCGCGCGGCCCAGCACCTGCGCGTAGTACTCGGAGATCGGCCGGCGGAAGTTGCGCCGGTGCTGCTCGGGCGTGACCGCCGGGCCGGCGATGCTGGCGAAGGCCGCGTTGGTCGCCTCGACGACAAGTTGCAGGTCGTTGAGGAGCGTGCCGTTCCAGTCCCAGACGAGGTGTGTGCGAGTGCCCATCGGGCGATGCTAGCGGCTAGCGGGGCTGCGCCAGATCGGCCAGAAGGCGCGCCTCCTCGACCCGCCAGTAGCCGTGCTCCCGGCCGTCCAGCAGCACGACGGGAACGCGTTCGCCGTACTCCCGCTCCAGCTCGAGGTCGCTTTCGACGTCGATCTCGACGTAGCGGTCACCGGTCGCGGCGACCACCCGGTCGACCGCCTCCTTGGCCGCCTCGCACAGGTGGCAGCCGGGCCGGGTGATGAGGGTCAGACGGGGCTCCTGCATCCGGCCGAGTCTGCCAGAGTGACCCCCGGTGGACACCCGCGACGGCGTGTCGCGGTGCAAGTGCGTCCGGGCGTGTCGGGGCATCGCCCGAGGTAAGCGCCTGGTCACCACACGTATGGTTTTGCGTAACGCACACGGTGTGCGACACGGAAGTGCGGTTTCCGCGAAATACTCCTGCTCTATGTAACGGACTCCACACGTGCGGGTGAGGCAGGCCCTATCATCTCAAAGGGTCGACTCACCCCTTTTGTTATGAGTTGACACCCCTCACCCAGAGGAGGCCGTTGTGCCCGATCTTGCACCGCAACTGCACCTCGCGGGTGCCCGTCCGCTCCCGGCTCGCCGACCCCCCTTACCCGCCGGATGCGCCGATATGCCCTCAGTACGAGGCTGCGCGGAGGAGGCCCAGTGACGTACCGATACGCCGCGGACGGGATCGTCTTTTCGGCCCGGCTCGCGCTCAACGAAGGCCTCCACCACCTCGGCGTCACCATCGGGATGGCGCGTGCGGAGAGCAGCGGCAGCGAGCGCACCCGGAACCGGCCGCCCAACGCACCACCGAACCAGGCACCACCCCGGACCGGCACGCCCACCAACGGCGGCCGGGTCGGCGCGCCGGCCAAACCGGCCCCGCCCGGGCAGCGCACCACGGACACCGCACCGCCGCCGGCCACCGGGCCGGACGCGCCGCAGCGCCCGAGCCGGCCGGACCCGTCCGACGCGGCCGCCGAGGTGTGGGCGCTCGTCGAGCGCGCCCAGGCCGGCGAGGCCGCGGCCTTCGGGCTGATCTACGACCGGTACGTCGACACCGTCTTCCGCTTCATCTACTTCCGGGTCGGCAACCGCCAGCTCGCCGAGGACCTGACCTCGGACACGTTCCTGCGCGCGCTCAAACGGATCGGCAGCTTCACCTGGCAGGGCCGCGACCTCGGCGCCTGGCTGGTCACGATCGCCCGGAACCTGGTCGCCGACCACTTCAAGTCCGGCCGCTACCGGCTGGAGGTGACCACCGGCGACGTGCTCGACGCCGACCGCGAGGACCGCGGGCCGGAAGGCAGCCCGGAAGCGGCGGTCGTCGACCACATCACCAACGTGGCGCTGCTCACCGCGGTCAAGCAGCTCAACCCGGAACAGCAGGAGTGCATCGTGCTCCGCTTCCTCCAGGGGTTCTCGGTCGCGGAGACCGCACAGGCGATGGGCAAGAACGAGGGGGCGATCAAGGCGCTGCAGTACCGGGCGGTCCGCACGCTGGCCCGGCTCCTGCCGGACGGCTTCCAACCGTGACCCGTTCCCCCGGATCCTCCCGTAACCACGCGTGCCCGTCCCCCGTTTGTCCCGGTGCGACCCATGGTGGTTCCGGCATTTCCCCGCATCGCGGTCGCCCTGGCCGGTGCAGACGCCGTCCGGGTAACCGCGACGACTGAAGGGAGGTGCCCTCGGTGAGAAACGTCATCTTCGACCGTCGTCGTGCCGAACGCTTCGCTCAGCTGCTGGACGAGGCGGACGGCGGACCGCGCCACCACGGCCGGTCCCGAGCGGATGACCAGCTGGCCGAGTTCGTGGCGCTAGGACACGAGCTGACCAGCGAATCGCCGGGCCCCGAGATCGACTCCGACTTCCGGACCGGACTGCGCGCCATGCTGATGGCGACCGCGGAACGGGAGGGTATCGGTGTCACCTCCACGGACCCGGAGAGCGCCGCCGGTCCGGTGGCCCACCTGCTCAGGGCCGGTGCGGCCGCGGACGCGGCCGGACGCCGGCTGCGGGCCCGGGGCGCGATCGTGGTCGGCGTGATCGCCGGCGCGGTCGTGGTCTCCGGCATGTCCGCGGCCAGCTCGGACGCGAACCCGGGCGACGCGCTCTACAGCGTCAAACGGCACTCCGAGCAGGCTCAGCTGGCACTCGCCGGGTCCGACGAGGACAAGGGCCGGCTGCACCTGGAGTTCGCGGCCACCCGGCTGCGCGAGGCACGGGCCGTCACCGGCGACACCGCCGGGTTCGAGGCCGTGCTCAACGACATGGACGCCGACACCCGCGCGGGCGTGAAGCTGCTGGCCGGCGCCGCGACCCGGGAGCACAGCGACACGCCGCTGGACCCGGTGGACCCGTTCGTCACCGGTCAGCGCCGGCAGATCGGCGGCTTCCTGGACACGCTCTCCGGGGCGAACCGGGACCGCGCGCTCGGCTCGCTGATCCTGCTCGACTCCGTCGACAAGCGCTCCCGCGCGCTGACCGACGGGTTCGCCTGCCCGGCCGCGGAGGTGCTGCCGCCGACCGACGCGCTCGGCCCGCTGCCGAACCTCTGCGACACGGGCGACGACGACCCGGTCGGCTCGCCGGTGCACGGCGGCGGACAGCGCTCGCAGGACCAGGTCCCGGCCGCCCGGGAGACGGACGGCGCGCCCGCGACCGGCGCACCGGCCGGCACCGGCACGCCCACACCTGCCACCGCGACGCCGGCGCCCGCGCCGGCCCGTGACGAGCCCGCGCCCGGCACCGGCACCGGCACCGGGACCAGTGACGAGCCGGTCCTCGAGGAGCCGGAGCCCAGCGCACCCGCGCCGAGCCCCACGCCGGCCGGCAAGAACGTGCTGGGGGACCTGCTCGGCGGCCTGCTCGGCGGCTGATCGCCACGGTCTCGCACGAGGGCCGCCCGGCCATCCGGCCGGGCGGCCCTCCGCGTGTATTCACCCCCGGGATCGCACGGCCCGCTTCGGGCGGCGGCTAGGCTCGCGTGAGCGATCGCTTCGACCGTGACGAGAAGGGGGCCTCGGTGCCGCGCATTCGCAAGGTGACCGTGAGCACGGACGCACAGGGTCACACCGCGGGCTGGGTCTCGACCGATCTGGAGGCTGCGCTCGTCCCGCGGCCGGACCCGAGCGCCGCAGCCTTCTTCGACCTGGACAACACGATGATGCAGGGCGCGTCGCTGTACTGGTTCGCGCGCGGCCTCGCCTCCCGCCGCTACTTCACCGCCCGCGACGTCGCCCGGTTCGCCTGGCAGCAAGCCCACTTCCGGCTGGTCAGCGAGCACCGCGGGCACATCAGCAGCGCGAAGGACATCGCGCTGGCGTTCTTCCACGGCTGGTCGGTCGAGGACGTCGAGCGGCTGGCCGAGGAGATCTTCGAGGAGTCGATGGCGGCCCGCATCTGGCCCGGCACGCACGCGCTCGCCCGGACACACCTGGACGGCGGCGAGCGCGTCTGGCTGGTCACCGCCGCGCCGATCGAGATAGGGCGGGTGATCGCGCAGCGGCTCGGGCTGACCGGTGCGATCGGCACCGTCGCCGAGATCGTCGACGGCACCTACACCGGGCGGCTGGCCGGCGACATGATGCACGGCCCGGCCAAGGCGGACGCGGTCCGCCAGCTCGCCGTGGTCGAGGGCCTGGACCTGAAGCGCTGCACGGCGTACAGCGACTCGGCCAACGACATGCCCATGCTGACCAGCGTCGGCAGCGCGGTGGCGACGAACCCGGACGCGGCGCTGCGCCGCATCGCGCGGGACCGGGGCTGGCAGGTCCGCGACTTCCGGACCGCGCGGAAGGCGGCCAGGATAGCGGTGCCGGCCGCGGTCGCCACCGGCCTGCTCGCGAGTGCCGCGCTGACCGTCGCGCTCCGCCGCCGGGCGGCCCGATGACCGCGAGCGCGGCCATGCCCCGCCGCCGGATCGGGCTCGCGCAGATCGGCCTCCTGGTCGCGGTGCTCGCCGCGGTCGCGCTGATCGTGCTGCCGGGCAACGCGGACCGGGCGGAGAGCCCGGCACAGACCGGCCCGATCGGTCCCGCCGAGGCATGGCCGGGCGTGACGATCGGCCAGTTCCCGGGCAACGTCTCCGACGGCCCGGCGTTCTCCCCGTCATACTTCCTGGACGCCACCACCGCGATCGGCACCGCGCCGAGCCCGGACGGCGCCTTCATGCGGCTGGTCCGCCGCGCCGGCGACGGCACGCTGCGCGAGCTGCGCCGGCTGCCCTACTCCGGTGCGCCGCAGTTCGGCGGCTTCGCCACCGACGGCACGGAGCTGGCCTGGGCCGAGTCCCTGGCCGGTGACGACAACGTGACGCGCACCGAGATGTGGGCGATGCGGCTGCCGGACGGCGAGCCGCGCCGGCTCACCGCCGACACCGGCGACGTGGTCTTCTTCAACTCCGAGTACGACATGCTGATCGCCGAGGGCGCGCTCTACTGGGCCGAGGTCGCACCCGGCGACGAGCCCGCCACGCTGATCCGGTCCGTCCCGCTGGCCGGCGGCGACGTCACCACCGGCACCGAGGACGGCGCCTGGGCGATGACGAAGTTCCCGTGGCTGGTCAGCGCGGAGAGCGGCCAGGCCTCGCTGCCCAAGCTCCGCGACTGGAGGAACCACCGGGAGCTGACCGTCCCCGCCACCGGCACCGAGCTGGTGACCTGCGGCAGCGTCTGGTGCCGGGTGCTGGTCATCTCCGCGGACGGCCCGGCCCGCACCGACCTGATGCGCCCGGACGGCTCCGAGCGCCGCCGGATGGCCGGCGGCGCCGCGATGTCCGCGGTCACCGACGTGGCGCTGCTCGACCGGTTCGAGGTGCTCACCGAGGCCGGCCCGGACACCATCCCGACCAGCAGCCAGATCCTCTACGTCTACGACATCGCGACGCAGCGGACGGTCCGGGTCGCCGACGCGGTCGGCATGATCCAGTCCCGCAACGGCGTCCTCTGGTGGTCGACCGGGGCCGACACCGACATCGTCTGGCACACCCTGCCGCTCACCGCGGTCGGCTGACCCCGGCGGCCGCGGGTCAGTCGACCAGTGGCCGCAGCTCGGTCGCGACGAACCGGACGAAGTCCTCCGGCGACGGCTCGTCCGCGGTCGGCTGCAGCACGATCGTGTCCGCGCCCGCGTCCGCCCACCGTCGCAGGCCGGCCGCGATCTCCGCCGGGTCGCCGCCCACCGTCACGTCCGCCACCGGGTCCGTCATCCCCCACGTCTCGTGCGCCCGCCGCAGCCGCGCCTCGTGATCGTCGCCGGTCGCCGCGATCAGATACACCGCCAGCGTGACCGGGTCGGTCCGGCCCGCCGCCGCCCGCCCCTCCTCGATCAGCGCCCGGGCCCGCGCCGTCTCGGCCGGTGTCGTCCCACCGGACAGGATCACCACATCACCGACCTCGCCGCACAGCCGCAGCGATCGCGGACCCGACGCGCCCACCAGCAGCGGCGGCGGGCTCGCCGGCTTCCAGACCAGCTCGACGCCGTCCAGGTTCACGTACCGCCCCGACACCGTGACCTTCTCGCCGTCCAGCAGCGCGCGGAGCGCCGTCGCGTACTCCCGCATCAGCGTCACCGGCGACCCGGCCCGCGCTCCCGCCTGCCCCATCCAGTCCTGCACCCCGTGGCCGAGCCCGAGCATGGACCGCCCCGGGAACATCCGCTCCAGGTTGGCCGCCTCCATCGCGGTCAGCGCCACGTTCCGCAACGGCGCCGGCAGCAGACCCACCACCACGCGCAGCCGCTCCGTCCACGCCAGCGCCGCCGCCGCGCTCGCCACCCCGCTCTCGAAGAAGCAGTCCTCCCAGAGCCACAGCTCCTCCAGCCCCGCTTCGTCCGCCGCCCGCGCCACGCCTCGCAGCCGCTCCGGCTCCCACTGCGGCACGAACACCGCCCCAAGCTTCGTCATGCCCCCCATCCTCCCCACCCCGATTGACAAATCGAAGACCCGAACCCCCGACCCACGTCCCGAACGCCCCTGCTCGGCCGCGTTACCCCTGCCCTGACAGCCGCGAACGCCCACTCTCCGGCAGGGCGAGTGCCCACTGCCTAGGCAGGCGAGCGCCCATGCCCAGGCAGAGGGCGGGCCGCACCGATTCGTGGGCTGAGTTCGCGGCCTCCCGCGGACCGGGCACGCCGTGCCCGGAATGCCGCCATGAAGAGCCCTGGCGCCACGAGCCGCCGCGCCGGACAACGTCGGCCACTCCGATCCCGGCCCTTGAGTGATCAATCAGTGGTACGAAGAGGAGATGAGCCATCGAAGTCGATCGCCCTCTCGCACCACTGATTGATCACTCAGGGTCGAAGCGGTGCCGGCGCGCGCGAAGACGGGCCTGGCGCGAGATGAGATGTAGGGATGGTTCGGGCGCGAAGCACTCGAATACCACCTCAGCACGAGCGGCGTCCGCGGCCATCGGCCGGCAGCGTCGAGCGATCGCGATGACGTCGGCCGCGCGCAGCGGCACGGACGCCGGCCGGGCGCGGCACGTTCCCAGATCTTCAGCGATCGGCAGCGAAGGCGACCGCCTGCCCCGGACCACCGAACGCGCGCCGGTGGCGACACGGCCCGACGGCTCACCACCACCGTTCCCCGCCACGCGGCCATCACCCTTCGTAACTACCGCACCCATCGCGCTCGGCCTCGACCTCGTCCCGCCTCGCAGCCCTCGGCACCCACCACCACCGAGTCGCCCCGCTCAAGCCCTCGGGCCCGCTTCCCTCCGGCTTTGCTCTGCTTACCTTGGCGGAACCGGGCCCGATAAACATCATATTTACCGATATAGCTTTCATTTCGGTCCAGTCACGCCGTTCGGATGGTCAGCCATGAACCGGACGGAACGCACTGGCGCCAGGGAGGTAAGCAGAGCAAGGCCCGAGTAGGTAAGCAGAGCAAAGGTTGTGAGGGCCTCGGGGTGGGGTGGTGCACGAAGCGGGCGTCTCGGGCGCGCTGGGTGGTGGGGAACCCGGTGCGCAGAGGTGCTGGTGGCTACCGCGAGTGAGGGAAGTTCGGTTTCCCGTGAGGGGTGGGCGTCCGTGAGGTCTTGTGACGCGAGACCGGCAGGGAGGAGCGCCAGCGACGACCGGGGCCCGCGGGAGCATGCGGGACCGGAGCCGCCGGGAGCGGGAAAATCCGCCTTTGATCGGTCCTGGGCTAGAGACCGAAGGGGTCGGGGCGGGATTTGAGGAGGGTGTGCAGCGTGTGCTGGATGGTTTCCCGGACCTGGTCGGCGAGGTTGTAGACGACCAGCGGGTCGTCGGCGGTGTCCATCAGGTGGGCGGTGGGAATCGGGGGGCAGAACTGGATCAGCCACTTGCTGGGCAGCGGCACCAGGCCGAGCGGGCCGAGCAGCGGGAAGGTGGGGGTGATCGGGAAGTAGGGGAGGCCGAGGAGGCGGGCGAGCGGCTTCACGTCGGCGAGCATCGGGTAGGACTCCTCGGCGCCGACGATGGCGGCCGGGACGATCGGGGCGCCGGTGCGCAGGGCGGCGGCGACGAAACCGCCGCGGCCGAAACGCTGCAGCTTGTAGCGCTGGGAGTAGTGCTTGCCGATGCCCTTGAAGCCCTCGGGGAAGACGCCGACGACCTCGCCGGTGCGCAGCAGGCGCTCGGCGTCGGGGTTGCAGGCGACGGTGACGCCGGACTTGCGGGCCAACTCGGAGACGACCGGCATGCGGAAGATCAGGTCAGCGCCGAGCAGGCGCAGGTGACGCTCCTGCGGGTGGGTGTCGCGCAGCGCGACGGAGAGCATCAGCGCGTCCAGCGCGATCGTGCCGGAGTGGTTGCCGACGACCAGCGCGCCGCCGTCCGCGGGGACGTTGTCGACGTCGAGCACCTCGGTGCGGAACCACTCGCGGTAGAGCGGCTTGAGCATCGGGTGGAAGACCTGGTCGGTGAGGTCCGGGTCGAAGCCGAACTCGTCGACGTCGTACTGCCCGGAGAGACGGCGGCGCAGGAACGACAGCGCACCGGCCACCCGCTGGTCCCACACGTCACCGACGATGCCATCCGGAGCGTCCTCGGCGGGAGCGGTCCGGGATGACTTCTGCGCGGCCGGCCGGTCACCGGGCGGGAAACCGTTCTGCGCGGGTACGGACGGGTGGTGGCCGTTGCTGCGGCGCGGCATCGGCGCCAGGTCGGCCGGGCGGAACTCCGCACCGGGCAGGAAGTCGCCGCGCTCGCTCATGACGCCGCCTCCTGGCGGGCCGCGCGCACCCGGCGGATCGTGTCCAGGATCGACTGCTCGGCGCCGGCCAGGCGCTCCGGGGAGACCAGCGCGCCGCCGAGGTGGGCCTGGATGAAGTCGTCGAACGCGGCCGCGGTGGACCGGGGCGTGAAGCCGAACTCGTGGATCAGCCGGGTGGTGTCGACGACCCGGCCGTGCACGAACAGGTCGACCTGGTCGAGGCCGTTCTGGCCGAGGCCCATCGCGCGCGCGATCGACATCGCGCCGGCCAGGCCGGGCTCGGGGACCGGCACCGGGACGCGGCCGGCCCGGCGGATGGCCTGGGACAGCGCGAGCACCCCCTCGCCGGCCACGTTGAACGTGCCGGCGTGGTCCTCGGCGATCGCGCGGTGCATCACCTCGAGCGCGTCGTCGATGTGCACGAACTGCAGCCGTGCGTCGCGGCCGAACACGGTCGGGACGAACGGCTGGGAGAAGTAGCGGGTCAGCGACGTCTCCGCGCGGGAGCCGATGAACGGCGCGAAGCGCAGGACGGTGGCGACCACGTCGGGGCGCCGGCGGCGGAACCCGCGCACGTAGCCCTCGATATCGAGGATGTCGCGGGCGAAACCGCCGCGAGGCACCTCCCGCGGCTCGGTGTCCTCGGTGAAGACGCCCGGGTCGCGGAACGAGGCCCCGTAGGCGGCGGTAGACGACCGCATGACCAGCTTGCGCAGCCTCGGCGCCTGCTGGGCGGCCGCTAGCAGCTGCATGGCGCCGATGACGTTGTGTTCCTTCATCGCGCCGCGGCCGCCCTGGATGGCGTCCGGCGAGCTGGTGATCGCGAGGTGGACGACCGCCTCGGCACCGAGGTCGGCGAGGACCGATCCGGCGGACCGGAGGTCGACGCGGACCAGCTCGACACCGTGCAGCGTCTCGGCCAGCGCGGCGGGCGGGTCGGCCGGGTCGAGCCCGATGACCTGCCCGATGCGCGGGTCGGCGGCGAGGCGCGCGGCCACGTGTGCGCCCAAGAACCGGCTGACCCCGGTGACCACGACGGTCCCCGGCGATTCGGTCACTCGCGCCTCCGTGGCCTTCTCGAACCTGCGGACCAGCTGTCGAGGCTTATTCAGCGCCGAACTCGACCCGCTGGTAACCGCAGGTCAGCCCGCTGGTCTCCACCGCGCTGAATATTCCTCGTTGAAACCAGGCAAGCAATACCCGGCGCCGGGCCTTCGGAAGGCGGCCCGGCGCGACGCGGGATTACTTGCCGAGACGGCGACGCTGGACGCGGGTCTTGCGCAGCAGCTTGCGGTGCTTCTTCTTGGCCATACGCTTGCGGCGCTTCTTGACCACCGAGCCCATACGACAGCCCCTTCAATCGTTGTTGATGCGATCCTCCGGGCTCGGCAGGTCACGGGGCGTGACACCGGGCACCGGCGAGACGGTGGACCGGTAACCTCAGCGAGCGCGTCAGGCGCCGGGCTTCAGCGGCCGGGCACCGGCGCGAGCCAGCAAGGTTCGGGTCCGAGTCCGCTCCAGGGTACCCGTGTGCGACGCGGCGACAAACACGACCCTGCCGGTCAGGCCGACTCGGAGAACGCACCGCGCAGATATTCGTGGACCGCGTGCTCCGGGACGCGGAACGATCGGCCCACCCGGACGGCGGTCAGCTCGCTGCTGTGCACGAGCCGGTAGACGGTCATCTTGGACACCCGCATCAGCGTGGCGACCTCGGCAACGGTGAGGAAACGGACCTCCGGCAGCCGGCCCTCTGCGTGTGATGCTCCGGCCATGCGCTCACAACCCATCGACCCCGAGCGCGCACCCCCTTCGGGCGACGCGCGTGTAATTAGTACGGTAGCGGGGCAGCTGTTAACGGCGCGAGACCTTCTGGAAACTCAGAGTGATCACGTCAAGCCGACACACCGAATATTTCGGTTTTATCATCGGATGTCCGTTACTCGCTGCGCAGCGCCACCACCGGGTCCAGCCGGCCGGCCCGCTGCGCCGGCACCACGCCGAAGACGATGCCGACCGCGGCGGACACGCCGAACGCCAGCGCCAGCGACCACCAGGTGATCGCGGCCGGCACCGGCGACAGCGCGTCGACCAGCAGCGCCGAGCCGACGCCCAGGCCCATCCCGAGCACGCCGCCGACCGTGGTGAGCAGCACCGCCTCCAACAGGAACTGCAACCCGATGTCGCGGGGCCGGGCGCCGACCGCCTTGCGCAGGCCGATCTCCCTGGTCCGCTCGCGCACCGAGACCAGCATGATGTTGGAGACGCCGACGCCGCCGACCAGCAGCGAGATGCCGGCGATCGCGGCCAGCACACCGGTCAGCACGCCCAGGATGTCGCCGAGCACACCCAGGATCTGCTCCTGGGTGACCGCGCTGAACTCGGTGTCCGGATGCCGGCGGGACAGCTCCGCGACCACCCGCGCGCTCAGCTCGTCGATCCGCTCCCGGTCCGGTGCCTTGATCGCCAGGCCGTCGATCCGGTCCACGCCGATCAGCCGCTGCGCCGCGCTGACCGGGATGTGCACCTCGTCGTCCCGGTCCACGCCCAGGCTCTGGCCGAGCGGCGCGAACAGGCCGCTGACCCGGAACCGGACGCCCGCGATCGACACCTGCTGCCCTATCGGGTCACGGTCCGGGAACAGCGCGGCGGCCACGGTCGCGCCGAGCACCGCGATCCGGCGGCCGGTCCGCACGTCCGAGGAGGTGAAGTAGTGGCCGCGGCCGACCGGGCGGTCGAAGACCTGCGGCGTCGTCGCCAGCACACCCTGGACCGTGGTGAACCGCTCGCGCGCGCCCGCCCGGACCGTCTCGCCGGTCGCGACCGTGGCCGTCACCCGCGACGGGTCGCCGACCACCTCCGCCACCGCCTCCGCGTCCCGCAGCGACAGGCGCGAGGCCGAGGGCGCGGAACCGAACTCCAGCCGGCCCGGCACCACCAGCATCAGGTTCGAGCCGAGGCCCTCGACCTGTGCCTCGACCTCGTTCTTCGCGCCGGTGCCGATCGCGACCAGGACCACCACCGCGCCGACCCCGATGATCACGCCGAGCATGGTGAGGAGGCTGCGCAGCCGGTTCGCCCGGAGCGCGCCGAACGCGACCCGCCACGCCTCGGCAAGTCTCATGACCGTTCGTCCGTCACGATCCGGCCGTCGCGCATGGCGATCCGGCGGCGCGCCCGCGCGGCCACCTCCCGGTCGTGGGTGACCAGCACGACCGCCACGCCGGACTCCACGTTCAGCTCCTCCAGCAGTCGCAGCACCGCCTCGCCGGTGGCGGTGTCCAGGTTGCCGGTCGGCTCGTCCGCGAGCAGCACGGACGGGCCGGTGACCAGTGCGCGGGCGATCGCGACCCGCTGCTGCTCGCCGCCGGACATCTGGTTCGGGCGGTGCGTCAGGCGATGGCCGAGGCCGACGCGCTCCAGCATCTCCGCCGCGGCCGCGTGCCGTTTCCGGGTGCCGAGGCCGCGGTAGACCAGCGGCAGCGCCACGTTCTCCACCGCGCTGGTCCGGGGCAGCAGGTGGAACGCCTGGAAGACGAAGCCGATCACCTCGTTGCGCAGCCGGGCCAGCTCCGCCGAGGACAGGCCGGCCACGTCCCGCCCGTCCAGCCGCAGCCGCCCGCCGGTCGGCCGGTCCAGGCCGCCGAGCAGGTGCATCAGCGTGCTCTTGCCGGAGCCGGACGGGCCCACCACCGCGGCGTACTCACCGCGCTCCACGGTGAGGCTGACCTCGTGCAGCGCGGTCACGGAGAAACCCTCCAGCCGGTACGTCCGGGACACCCGCTCGGCCTCGACCGCCGGTGACGTCATGGCACCCGCTGGCCGTCGGTCACCCGGTCCGTCCCGCGCACCACGATCGTCTGCCCGGCCCGGAGGCCCCGCACGATCTGCACCGCGTCCTGGCCCTGCACGCCGACCGAGACGTCCACCCGTGCGGCCCGCCCGCCGTCGACCACCCAGACCGCCTCGCCGCCCGACTCGGTCGAGAAGACCGCGGCGGCCGGCACCGTCACCGTGTTCGCCGCCTCCCGGACCCGCAGGTGGGCGACCGCGCTCATGCCGGGCCGGGGTGCCGGCGCGGGTCTGCCGTCCATGAGCGTGCCCGCGCCGAGCGTAATCCGCACCCGGTACGAGACCCCACCGCGCGCCGACTCGGTAGGCAGCAGGTCGACCGAGGTCACCTCGCCGGGGTAGCCGGCACCGGGCGCGGCGTCCAGCTCCACGTCCGCGACCGCGCCCTCCGCGACCAGCAGCACGTCCGTCTCGTCGACCTCCGCGACGACGGCCGGCTCGGAGACGTCCACGATGGTCAGCACGGTGGTGCCGGCGCCCACGTACCCGCCCTTCGGCACGGCCGGGTCGACGCCCGCGGGCGGTCCGGAGCCGGTGGGCAGCTCGGCGCCCTGCAGGATGTCCGTGACGTCCAGGCCCGCGGGCGTGCCCGAGGCGGCGCCGCCGAGCTGGACCACGCCGCCGATCGGGGCCCGCAGCGTGAGCGCGTCGACCGTGCCCTTGGCCAGGTCGTAGGCGGCCTCCGCCTGCAGCCGCTGCGCGGTGGAGAGCGCGCCGAGCGCGGTGCCGAGGCCGGCCACGCCCGCCTGCACGGACCGGGTCGCGCCGGCCACGGCCGCGGACGCCGCGTCGTACCGCTGCTGGGCCGCGTCCACCTCGTGCAGCAGCGTGTCCCGGACCCGCTCGTCGGCGACCTTCGCGGCGGCGGCACGGGCCGCGGCGAAGGAGTCGGCGGCGGCCGCGTCCGTCTCCCGCTGCGCGCCGTCCAGCCCGGTGACGGAGAAGGCCTGGCCGCCGGCCTGCGCGGCCGCGTCCAGCGTGCGCGCGGCCGAGTCCAGGCGCGCGGTCGCCTCCGGCGAGTCGATCACGGCGAGCACCTGGCCCGGCCGGACCGCGTCACCCGGGCGGACCAGCAGTTCCCTGAGCGTGCCGGCGGACGCGGCGGTGAGCGTGGCCGCGGACCGGGCGGTCACGGTCGCGGGCGCGTCCACGATCTCGGTCACCGCGCCGAGCCGCACCTCGCCGACGTCCACGCCGGACGGCTCCTCCTCGCACGAGGCCGCCGTCGCCCCGGCAGCCAGGGTGACGGCGGCCAGTAGGGCGAGCGGGCGGCTCCGCGGGGTCATGCGTCAGGTGACCTCTTCCAGGTAGGCCAGGCAGTCGCGGTTCACGTCGTCCCAATCCTTGCCCAAAGTAGCCGGTGCCGCATCCTTCAGTGTTTTTCCGTCGCGGACGACCGCGTCGAAGAAGGCCAGCATCGCGGGCTCGCCGAACCGCTCGGAGATCCGGCGGACCGCGTAGTAGCCGACGCCGTACCGCGCCGCGACCTGCCAGTCCTCGGTGTCCGCGTCCGGCGGCGGCACCACCACGCCGTCCTTCATGTCGACCTCACCGGCGTACCGGGCGACGAGGTCGGCCTCGTCGTACTCGGAGACCGGCACGCCGAGCTCGTCCACGTAGTCGGCGATGCCCTCGATCATCCACCAGGAGTCGTCGTCGTCCGAGTAGTCGGCCCCGCGCAGTGTCGCCACGTGGGCCAGCTCGTGCCGCAGCGTGTCGTCGATGAAGTCCTCGGGCATCTCACTCAGGTTCAGTACCACGTCCAGCCGCGCCTCGCCGGTCGGTACCGCGAAGCCGGCGGCCCACTCCAGGTCCTCGCCGCCGTACCAGCGCTGCCATTCCTTGCCGTCGGCCATGAAGATCCGGTAGCGGTCCACCGGGCCGGCGTCGCCGCGCACGTACCGGTCCGCCAGCAGCGCCGCGGCCTCGGCCTGCTTCTGCAGCTCGGGGAGGCGCCTGGCGTACTTCGGGGTGACGCCGACGACGGTGCGCGCGCCGACCGAGACCGTCAGGTTCGTGACCTCCCACGGGCGCGGCCCGTTCTCCTCCGCCTCGGACGGTGCGAACGCGACCATCCGCAGGCCCTGCGCGGGCGTCTCCACCCAGCGCGTCTCCGCGCGCAGCCCGTCCACGGTGCACTCGGGAACCACGAAGCAGTGCCGCAGGTCGACCACGACCCGCCACTCGTCCCGGCCGCCCTTGCCGGTCACCGGCGTGGGCGCGCCGATCATCTCCTCCGACCAGGCGGTCACCTGCATCGCGCGCAGCGTCTCGAAGCGGCGGCGCAGGTCGCGGGTCAGCTCGGTGCCGCCCTCCGCGACCGGTGCCAGGAAGCCGTTCTCGTCGCCGGCCAGCAGCGCGGCCGCCTGGGCCTGCAGCGCGGCGTCGATCTGGTAGCGGATCCACGGGACGCGCTCGTAGGACAGCGCGCTCGGCCCCGGGCTGGCCGGCGGGCCGGTCACCGCGGGTGCGGCGGTGGCGTCGGCGTCCCGGCCGGTCAGGACCGGGTAGACCGCGACCGCGGTAGCCGCGGCGAGCGCGGCGAAGACCGCAAGAACGATCACGGCGGTACGGCCGCGGCGCTTCCGCGGGGGTGGGGGCGGCGGCGCGTACCAGGACGGCGGGATCGAGTCGAACTGCGGCAGCCGCGGGAACGGGTAGTCGTCCGGGATCGGCGCCGAGGACGCCAGCGGTGAGCGCCACTGCGCGGGAATGCTCCGCGGCACGCTCTCGGCCGGTGGCGGGCCCGGCTGCGCGGGAATCGCCGCCGGTGGCGGGCCCGGCTGCTCCGCCGGTGGACCGGACCGCGCCGGGGTCTCCGCCGGGGTCTCCGCCGGGGGCGGGCCGGGCTGCGCCGGGATCACCGCCGGGTTGTAGACCACGACCGCGTCGAAGACCGGGATCGGCGGTACGGCATCCGGGGCCGGCGACGATGCTGACTCTGAGTGACCGTCCGGCGTGTTCACGAGCGCAGCCTAGAACCGCGTGTCACGCAGCGGGCATAGGCCTTTTGGCTCGAATCGCGCGGTTCACCGCCGGATGCCGGGTTCGGTCCGGGATCACCGTCGGTTGGTGAGCGCCCGCCCGAGGAACGCGGCGCTGCCCGGGCGCTCGGCGAGCCGGCGCGCCAGGTACCCGTACCAGTGCGTGCCGTAGGGCAGATAGACGCGGACCGTGTAGCCCTCCGCGGCCAGCCGCGCCTGCTCCGCGGTCCGCACGCCGTAGAGCATCTGGAACTCGAACTCGCCGGCCGCCCGGTCGAACCAGCGCGCCCGGTCCTCCGCGATCGCGATCAGGCGCGCGTCGTGCGTGGCGACCATCGGGTACGCCGGGCCGGACAGCAGCGCGTTCAAGCAGCGGACGAACGACTTGTCCACCTCCAGCGCGGCCTGCCAGGCCACCGACTCCGGCTCCGGGTAGGCGCCCTTGCACAGCCGCACCCGCGAGCCCGGTAGCGACAGCTCCCGGCAGTCCGCCTCGGTCCGGCGCAGGTAGGCCTGCACCGCCACGCCGGTGGACGGCACGTCGCCGCGCAGTTTCCCGACCGTGTCGAGCACGAGGTCGGTGCCCGCGCTGTCCTCCATGTCCACCGTGACCGTGGTGCCGGCCTCGGCCGCGGCCTCGCACACGTCCCGGGCCAGTTCCCGGGCCAGCCGCTCGTCCACGGACCGGCCCAGCGCGGACAGTTTCACGCTGACCTCTGCCGTGTCGGACAGGCCCGCCTCGGCGATCCGGCGCAGCAACCGCCGGTACTCGTCGCGGGCCGTGTGCGCACCCGCCTCGGTGGCCGTCGCCGGGCCGAGGTGCTCGACCGTCGTGGAGAGACCGTCCGCGGCCAGCTCGGCCGCGACCCGGATCGCGTCCGCCACGCCGTCACCGGCGACGAAACGCCGCGCCACGTCACGGCCGAACGGTGCCTTCGAGACCAGGTTCTCCAGCCGGGCTGAGCGGGAGGCGGCGAGAATGGCCGAACGAAGCATACGGGGAGCGTATACGCCCCGCCCTTACGGACGACCGACGTAGTCGAACGAATCGTCTACGGTTGTCGGGTGAACTTCGATGCGTACGCCCGCACCGCGGTCGACCTCGTCAACACGCAGCTCGCGACCGTCGACGACCTCAAGGGTCTCTTCACCGACGAGAACGCGTACATGCGCGACGAGGTCGCCGAACGGGACCTCGCCACCTTCCGCCGCGCGCAGAAGCGCCTGCGCGAGGTCTTCGAGTCCGGCGCCGCCGGCCGCGACCCCGAGACGGTCGCCGAGCTGAACTCGCTGCTGGAGGCGTTCCCCGTCCAGCCACGCATCTCCGGCCACGACGCCGCCGACTGGCACATGCACGTGACCAGCCGCGGCGCGTCGGTCAGCGCCGAATACCTGGCCGGCGCCGTCTGGGGCCTGGCCGTCTGGCTCTGCGAGTACGGCAGCTCCCGCTTCGGCATCTGCGCCGACGAGCGCTGCGGCAACGTCTACCTCGACACGTCCTCGAACTGCTGCCGCCGCTTCTGCTCCGAGCGCTGCGCCACCCGCTCCCACGTGGCCGCCCACCGCGCCCGCAAGCGCGCCGCCTCCGCCGACCCCGCCCCGGCCGAGACCCACGAACTCACCCACGTCTGATCCTTGAGATCCACAACCAGATCCAGACTTTCCCGCTCCCGGCGTGGCCACTTTCCGAGTGCTCCCGCGGGCACCGCTCGGCCGCGGGCGGCCTCACTGCCGGTCCGTCGCGGGTCACGGAAACCCCTCGCGATCACCGCGATCCTCGCCACCCTGCCGCGCCGCCGACCAGCTGATCGGGCGCTTCGCGCCCGAAATTTCGCGCTATAACCGCATCCACTCCGCTCTGGGTCCAATCGTCCTCCCCCGCCCAACCCCTCCGCCCTGCTTTGCTCTGCTTACTGATCCTTCAAAGTCAGGGTCATCGCCCCGCGGCTCGCCCGCTCGCCGCTTACGCGGCCGCTCGGCCGCCGCCCGCTCGGCCGCCGCCCGCTCGGCCGCCGCCCGCTCGGCCGCCGCTTGCTCGGCCCGCTCGGCCACTCACCCGCGGCTTACTCGCCTGCGGCTTGCTCGACTCACTCGCCTCGCCAATGGCCGGTCTGTCTGTCACATGCCCGCGGCGTTTCGTCCGAAATTTCATGTCATATCGCACGAGTAGTCGATCGCTCCGGTGGAGGATCGACGTAAAGGTCCGGGATGGTCTGACCGCGTGGACGACCGAGTCGCCCACGCGATCGTTCGGCCGCTGTCCGAAGGCCGGCTACCCGGCGTCGGGGGCACTCTCGGCGGCTTCCGGTGATCGAGGCGTGGCTCAAGTCGTCAGAGCTGCCTCGATCATGGATCGTTGGCGTTCACCCTGACGGCGGAGGGTCGGTACCTGGCCGAATCGGTGCGAGTCAGGCGCGGGAGTGGCGGCGCGGCGGGGCCGATCGCCGCCCGGATTGGGCGGGATGTCCAGGTAAGCAGAGCAAAGGGGGCGGCGAGTGCCTGCGGGGCGGGGGTGGGGTTGATCTTGCGGCCTCGGATCGTGCAGACACCCCTGGAGCTGAGGTGTCAAGTTGTGGTGGTGGTTTTCTTGCGGTGTGACCAGGCGGTGGCCTGGTCGTAGGGGGTGTGGGTCTTGAGGCAGCCGTGGAGGATGCCGACGAGGCGGTTGCCGACCTGGCGGAGTGCGGCTTGGTGCTTGACGTCGCGGTCGCGGAGGGTGTCGTAGTAGGCGCGGACTTCGGGATCGTGCAGCATCGCGGCGCTGGCCTGCATGTGCAGGGCGTCGATGAGGCGGTTGTTGTGGATGAACCGGGCGTAGACGGTCTTCGTTTTCCCGGACTGGCGGGTCAGTGGTGCGGTTCCGGCATAGTTCTTCCGGGATTTCGCGTCGGTGTAACGGCCGGCGGCGTCCCCGAACTCGGCGAGCACCCGGGCGCCGAGGACAGCCCCGATACCGGGCTGGCTGAGATAGACCTCAGCGTCTGGGTGCCGGCCAAAATGCTCCTCGACCTGCCCTTCCAGGGTTTTGATCTCGGTGTTGAGGGTCTGCAGGACCGCGACCGTCGCCCGGACCGAGGCCGCATAGGCGGCCGTGACCGTCTCGGGCTGGCCGAGCTCGACGGTCCGCAACGCCTGCTGGATCCCGGCCGCCTTGCCCTCGACGTTGCGGCGGCGGGCCCGTTTCAGCACCGTACCGATCTGTGCCAGGGTCAGCTTCGCCGCGCCGGCCGGTGTCGGGGCCTTCGCCAGAAGCTCCAGAGCGTCACGGCCGGTGAGCGTCAACTCCTCGTAAGCGGCGACCGCGGCCGGAAAATACTCCCGCAACGCCGTGCGCAGCCGCAGCATGTGCCGTGTGCGTTCCCAGATCAGTGTCTGATGCGCCCTCGCGACGACCTTGACCGCCTCAGCGATCTCGGAATCCGCGGCGACGGGCCGTAACTGATGCCGGCGGGTCCGGAGCATGTCCGCCAGCATCCGCGCGTCGCCCTTGTCACTCTTCGCTCCTGACAGCGACAGCAGCTCCCGGTGCCGGGCCGCTTGCTTCGGGTTGACCGCAAATACCTGATAACCGGCCGTGACCAGCGCCCGCACCCACGGCCCGCGATCCGTCTCGATGCATATCAGCACCTGCGAAGGCCCGGCATCCCCGGTCAGGAACCGGCCCACCAGCTCATGGAACCGGGTCACTCCTTCCACACCCTCCGGCAACCGCACCACGCCCAGTGTCTGCCCGGCCTCGTTCTGCACCTCCACATCATGATGATCTTCCGCCCAGTCATCACCGACGAACAACACCCGAACCCCTCCCCACCAGCAACAACAACCCCGCAGCCACATGGAAGACCCGGCGCCCTAATGGATCAGTGCTCACGCCATCCGGCGGGCACGACACCCCATCAGCCGTACGGTCCTCACACATCACAGACAGGGGCACGATCTGCACGCAGGACTCAACGGCCCCGGGAGGAACAGTGCTCACCCGCTGCGGCTACCAGACACCGAGTCTGCAACACAACCGACCCGACCTCTAGAACCCATTAGGGAGGAGCGCCAGCGACGACCGGTGCCCGCGGGAGCGTGCGGGACCGGTGCCGCCGGGAGCGGGTAGATCCGGGTCTCGGTTTTTCTCAGTGGCTGGTCAGCACGCCGAGGTGCTCGCGGGCGAAGCGCAGCGACTCGGCGAGGTCGGCCTCGCGCTCGGCCCGGCTGCTCGACTTGCGGGTGGCGACCTCCAGCGCGACCGAGCCACGGAAACCGTTCCTGGAGAGTGAGGCGAGGACCTCGGCGCACGGCATCGTGCCGCGGCCCGGGACCAGGTGCTCGTCGCGGCCCTCGCCGGTGCCGTCGCCCAGGTGCAGGTGGGCGAGCTTGTCGCCCATCGACTCGGCCATCGCGATCGGGTCGGTGCGGGCGGCCGAACAGTGCGAGATGTCCAGCGTGTACGCGTCGTAGCCGGTTTCGACCGGGTTCCAGCCCGGGACGTAGGGCACGAAGTCGCGGCCGGCCATCTTCACCGGGTACATGTTCTCCACCGCGAACTTGAGGTCCGGGTGCTTGAGGGTCATCTTGTGCAGGCCCTCCTGGAAGCGCTTCGCGTAGTCACGCTGCCAGGTGAAGGGCGGGTGCACGACCACGGTGGTCGCGCCCAGCTTCTCGGCCAGGACCGCGGCCCGGCGCAGCCGCTCCCACGGATCGGGGCTCCACACCCGCTGCGTCACCAGCAGGCAGGGCGCGTGCACGGACATCACCGGAACGCCGTAGTGCGCCGCCAAGCCCTGCAGCGCGCCGGCGTCCTGGCTCACCACGTCCGTCCACACCATCACCTCGACCCCGTCAAAGCCGAGGTGGGCGGCCATCTGAAAGGCCGCGGCGGTCGGCTCCGGGAAGACGGAGGAGCTGGACAGAAGAACTGGCACTCGCTCGGTCACACCCCTCAGGGTAACTCGCGACGGCCGTACCGCCCGGCGAAGTGCCACCCGCCCCCGCTTGTCGCGCTGCTGAGTGGCAGGTCCGGGCGTAGTGTGGTCGGGTGGCAAGCCGAACGCAGCTTCAGGTCCTGGTCGACACAAACGCCTCTGATGATGCCGACGCCTCTGATGATGCTGTCGCCTCCGATGGTGCTGGCGACGATCCCCGCTCCAGGGAGGTCGGCCTCGACTTCCCCCGGGAGTGGATCGAGTTCGCCGATCCCGCCGATCCGAAGCACGTGATCCGCGCGGACCTCACCTGGCTGCTGTCCCGCTGGACCTGTGTCTTCGGTAAGGCCTGCCACGGCATCGTGCCCGGCCGCGCCCAGGACGGCTGCTGCTCGCACGGTGCGTTCTTCACCGACTCCGACGACGAGGGCCGGCTGAAGACCGCGGTGAAGCGCCTCACGCCGCAGACGTGGCAGCACTACCGGCGCGGCTTCAAGAACTACACCGAGGTCGACACGATCGACGGCGACGCCCCGGCCCGCCGCACCGCCACCCAGCACGAGGGCGGCCCGTGCGTCTTCCTCAACGATCCCGACTTCCCGGCCGGCGGCGGCTGCGCGCTGCACGCCCAGGCGCTGCGCGACGGCGTCCACCCGCTGGAGTACAAGCCGGACGTCTGCTGGCAGCTCCCGGTCCGCCGCGCCCAGGACTGGGTCAAGCGCCCGGACGGCACCAAGGTCCTGGTCTCCACGCTCACCGAGTTCGACCGCCGCGGCTGGGGCGAGGGCGGCCACGACCTGCACTGGTGGTGCACGTCCTCCCCGGACGCGCACGTCGGCACGGACGCGATGTTCCGCTCCTACGAGCCGGAGCTGGTCGCCCTGATCGGCAAGGACGCCTACACCAGGCTGGCCGAGCTGTGCGCGGCCCGCCTGGCGCACGGCCTGATCGCCATCCACCCGGCCACCGTCGCCGCCGCCGGCACCGAACTCCCCGGCGGCCGCGAACCGGCCACTCCACCGCAGGCGCGCTAGCCACCATGTTCGGCGGATGCATCACACGGGTGAATTCCCGGTCCAGGGTTCGGCCACGGGGCGATCCAGCGGCGGACGCCTAACGGCTCGATCCGGCCCGCAGCGGGCTGCCGGCCGGATCGAGATGTCCGCGTGAATCGGCTTACGGCTCGAACTTGTAGCCGAGGCCGCGGACCGTGACGATGTAGCGCGGGGCGGACGGCTCGGGCTCGACCTTGGAGCGGAGCCGCTTCACGTGCACGTCGAGGGTCTTGGTGTCGCCGACGTAGTCGGCTCCCCAGACGCGGTCGATCAGCTGGCCGCGGGTGAGCACCCGGCCGGCGTTGCGCAGCAGGAGTTCGAGCAGCTCGAACTCCTTCAGCGGCAGCTGCACGGCGGCGCCGTCGACGGTGACAACGTGCCGCTCGACGTCCATCCGGACCGGGCCGGCCGCGAGGGTGGGCGTGCTGTCCTCGACCGTCTCGGTCTGGTTGCGGCGGAGCACGGCGCGGATGCGGGCGACCAGCTCCCGAGGAGAGTACGGCTTGGTGACGTAGTCGTCGGCGCCGATCTCCAGGCCGACCACCTTGTCGATCTCGCTGTCCCGGGCGGTGACCATGATGATCGGCACGTGCGAGCGCTGCCGCAGCTGGCGGCAGACCTCGGTGCCGGACATCTCGGGCAGCATCAGGTCAAGGAGCACGATGTCCGCGCCGGTGCGGTCGAACTCGGTCAGCGCGGAGACGCCGGTCTCCGCGACCGAGACCTCGAACCCCTCCTTGCGGAGCATGTAGGAGAGCGCGTCGGAGAACGACTCCTCGTCCTCGACGACCAGCACACGGGCCACCAGTAACTTCCTTTCCTATGTCCGGCAGCTCAGGACTGCCCGAGGACGGCCGGACCGGACTCGATCTCAACCGACGTGGTTAGCGGCATACCGTCCGCAAGCGGTCGGGCAGGCAGCCGCAGAGTGAACGTCGACCCCTCCCCCAGTGTGCTCGTCACGTCCACCCGACCGCCGTGGTTGGTCGCGATGTGCTTGACGATGGCCAGGCCGAGCCCGGTGCCGCCGGTGGAGCGGGACCGGGCCTGATCGGCCCGGTAGAAGCGCTCGAAGATCCGGTCGACGTCCGCTCCGCCGATGCCGATGCCCTGGTCGGTGACCGCGATCTGCACGTTCTCGTCGTCCGTGCTGATCACGACGGTGACCTTGGTGTTCTCCGGCGAGTACGCGATGGCGTTCTCGACCAGGTTGGTGACGGCCGTGGCGACCTGGCTGTCGTTGCCGTAGACCAGCAGCCCGCGCCCGCCCTCGACGACCACCTCGATCGACTTGGCCGAGGCGGCGGTGCGGGTGCGGTCGACGGTCTCCGCGACCACCCAGTCGACCGAGACCGGCTCCGGCGTGGGCAGCGGCTCCGCGCCCTGCAGCCGGCTGAGCTCGAGCAGCTCGCTGACCAGCCGGCCCATCCGCAGCGACTCGTGGTGGATGCGCTCGGCGAAGCGCCGGGCCGCGGCCACGTCCTCGGCCGGGTCCGGCGAACTGCCGGCGGTGATCGGGTCGGTCGCGTCCAGCAGTGCCTCGGAGAGCAGCTGCAGCGCGCCGATCGGGGTCTTCAGCTCGTGGCTGACGTTGGCCACGAAGTCGCGGCGGACCCGGTCGACCCGGTGCGACTCGGTGACGTCGGCGGCCTCGACCGCGACGAACTCGCCGCCGAGCGCGACCGCGCGCAGGTGCACGCCGAGCGGCGCCTGCGGCCCGCCCTCGCGACCCCGGCGCAGGTCCAGCTCGACCTCGCGGCGCACGCCGGTGCGTCGGACCTGACCGGCGAGCGTCCGCAGGATCGGGTGCGCCGCGATCGTCCCGGGGCCGGAGCCGGCGCGCAGCAGGCCCATCGCCCGCGCCGCCGGGTTGACCAGCACCGGGGTGTCGTCGGCGTCCAGCACGACCACGCCGACCCGCAGCGAGTCGAGACTCTTGCGCCCCAGGCCGGACATCGGGGCCTGATCCTTCTTGCCTATCGCCGGCCTCCCATCGACCTGGACCTCGACGCCGGAGTCCGGGCCGAGCCCGGTCAGCCGGTGCCGGGGCCGAGCCCATCGCGCACGTCCGTAGAGCAGCCCGAAGACCACGCCGAGGACCAGCCCGATCACTGTCGCACCGGCCACGCCTGACTCCACCGCCCACCTCACGCCAGCGATGTTAGGGGGATTGTTTACCTGGGGTCCCCGTCAAAAGGGGCGAAAACCGCGCGGGTTTCGTAATGTTCAACTCTCGGCTCAACGTCGTTCATCGCAGTTCACCGCTGGGCCGTCCCTGCGACCTACGGTAACCCGGCATACACAGATAACAAGGACGTGATCATGCGCGAAGAATTCCAGGCCGACCTCAGGGAGGTCAGCCGGCTTCTGGTGGAGCTTGCCGAGGGCGCGCGCGTCGCCATGCGCCGTGCCACGACGGCACTCCTCGCCGCCGACCGCGCCGCCGGTGAGGCGGTCATCGAGCAGGACTCCGACCTGGACGATCTGTACCGTCAGGTCGAGGAGAAGGTGGCGGACGTGCTGGCCCGCCAGGCGCCGGTCGCCTCCGACCTGCGCATGCTGATCGCCGCATTGCACGTCGCGGCCGATCTGGAGCGGATGGGCGACCTGGCCGACCACGTGGCGAAGACCGCGCTGCGCCGGCACCCGTCGCCGGCCGTCCCGGCCGAGCTGCGCGGCGTCTTCAAGGACATGGCGAACGTGGCCGACACCATCGCCGGCAAGGTCGCGACCGTGCTCGCGGAGCCGGACGCGAAGCTCGCGGCCGAGCTCGAGGCCGACGACGACGTGATGGACAACCTGCACCGCGAGCTGTTCAAGGTGCTGCTCGGCGACGACTGGCCGTACGGCGCGGAGACCGCGATCGACGGCGCGCTGCTGGGCCGCTTCTACGAGCGCTTCGCCGACCACGCGGTGAACTCCGGCCGCCGGGTGATCTACCTGCTCACCGGCGAGACCGTGACCGACGAGACCGTCGCGAACGGCTGACCGGCAACGAGCGAAGGGGGCCACCGCGGTGGCCCCCTTCGTCGTGCGGGAGAACTACTTACCCTGGTTGGCCACCGCGGCGGCCGCCTCCTTGGCCGCCTCCGGGTCCAGGTAGGTGCCGCCGGCCACGGTCGGGCGCAGGTCCGCGCCCAGGTCGTAGCGGAGCGGGATGCCGGTCGGGATGTTCAGCTTCGCGATCGCCTCGTCGGAGATCTGGTCCAGGTGCTTGACCAGCGCGCGCAGCGAGTTGCCGTGCGCGGTGACCAGCACGGTCCGGCCGGCCAGCAGGTCCGGCACGATGTTGTCGTACCAGTACGGCAGCATGCGGCCGACGACGTCCTTGAGGCACTCGGTGCGCGGGGCCAGCTCCGGCGGGAGCGTGGCGTAACGCGGGTCGCCGATCTGCGACCACTCGTCGTCGTCCGCGATCGGCGGCGGGGGCGTGTCGTAGGAGCGGCGCCAGAGCATGAACTGCTCCTCGCCGTACGCCTCCAGCGTCTCCTTCTTGTTCTTGCCCTGCAGCGCGCCGTAGTGGCGCTCGTTCAGGCGCCACGAGCGACGCACCGGGATCCAGTGCCGGCCGGCCGCGTGCAGCGCCAGCTCCGACGTCCGGATCGCGCGGCGCAGCACGCTGGTGTGCACCACGTCGGGCAGCAGGCCGTGCTCGGAGAGCAGCTCGCCGCCGCGCCGTGCCTCCGCCTCGCCCTTGGCGTTCAGGTCCACGTCGACCCAGCCGGTGAACAGGTTCTTGGCGTTCCACTCGCTCTCGCCGTGCCGCAACAGCACCAGGGTCCCCACAGTCATGCGATCAGGATATTCGGCGTGACCGGGCGAGACCCCGGGGACTAGGTTGTAAGGAACCAATTCAAGATCATTCATTACGCAGTGAAGCTTCTACAGCGGGGGTACGGCGTGCGCGCGTGGTTGTCCGAGACGGCGGGAGGCTTACCGAGAACCTTCTGGTACCTCTGGGCCGGGAACCTGATCAACCGGATGGGCGGCTTCGTCGTCATCTTCCTGGCGATCTACCTGACCAGCGCGCGCGGCCTCTCGGAGAGCCAGGCCGGCCTGGTCCTCGGGCTCTACGGCGCCGGTGCCGCGGTCGGCACGATGATCGGCGGGATAGCCGCCGACCGGTTCGGCCGCCGCCCCACGCTGCTGGTCGCGCACCTCGGCGCGTCCGCGATGATGCTGAACCTGGCGCTCGCCCGGGAGATCCCCGTCATCGCGATCGGCGCGGCCGCACTCGGTTTCTTCGCGGAGGCGGCCCGGCCCGCGTTCTCCGCGATGCTGGTCGACGTGGTCGAGCCGAAGGACCGGCTGCGCGCGTTCACGCTGAACTACTGGGCGATCAACCTCGGCTTCGCGTCCTCCGCGATCCTGGCCGGCTTCGCCGCGCAGGCGAACTACATGCTGCTGTTCCTGGTCGACGCCGCGACCATCCTGGTCACCGCGACCATCATCTTCCTGCGGGTGCCGGAGAGCCGCCCGGCCGTGCGCGTGGTCCAGGCGGGTGCACTGGCGCCGCGCACCTCCGGGATGCTGTCGCTGCTGAGGGACCACGTGTTCCTGGTCTACGTGGCGCTGAACCTGCTGATCGCGCTGGTCTTCATGCAGCACCTGTCCACGCTGCCGATCGCGATGACCGCGGACGGGCTCTCCCCGGCCACCTACGGCGTGGTGATCGCGCTGAACGGCGTGCTGATCGTGTTCGGCCAGCTCTTCGTGCCGCGGCTGCTGCGGGGCCGGGACCACTCGCGGGTGATGGCGGTGGCCGCGATCGTGGTCGGCGCCGGCTTCGGCCTGACCGCGATCGCGCACACCGCGCCGCTCTACGCGCTCACGGTGATCATCTGGACGCTCGGTGAGATGCTCAACGCGCCGTCCAACTCCGCGCTGATGGCCGAGCTGTCCCCGGTCGCGCTGCGCGGCCGCTACCAGGGCGTCTCCTCGCTGTCCTGGGCCGGCGCGTCCGCGATCGCGCCGATCGCCGGCGGCTACGTCCAGGAGCACGCCGGGCACGCCGCGCTCTGGCTGGCCACGGCCGTGGTCTGCGTGATCGCCGCGGCCGGTCACCTGCTCGCCCGCCCGTCCCGGCTCCGGCGGGTCGCCGCGGTCGCGGCCGCGGAGGCGGCGGTCAGGGAGCCGGCGGTACGGTAAGGAACCTTTACCGAAGGAGCGGCATGCGGCGCTGGCTCGCGAGCAACGCCGGCGGGCTGCCGGGCACGTTCTGGTACCTGTGGACCGGCATGCTGATCACCCGGGCCGGCGGGTTCGTGGTGCTGTTCCTCAGCCTCTACCTGACCACCGAGCGCGGTGCGAGCCCGACCCTGGCCGGGCTGATGATCGGCGCCTACGGCGTCGGCGGCATGGCCGGCAGCCTGCTCAGCGGCGTCCTCACCGACCGGTGGGGACGGCGTCGCACGCTGATCGCCGCCTACCTGGCCATGGTGGTCACGCTGCTCGCGCTCGCGTTCACCACGCCGCTGCCCGCGATCGGCGCGCTGATCGGCGTGCTCGGCCTGGTGCAGTCGATGCCCGGCCCCGCGCTGATCGCCGCGATGGTCGACGTGGTCCCGGAGTCCGACCGGCCGCGCGCGTTCAACCTGGAGTACTGGGCCCTCAACCTGGGCACCGCGATCGCGGCGTTCCTGGCCGGGCAGCTCGCCGAGGCCGGCTACACCGCACTGTTCGGCGTCGACGCGGCCGCCACCGCGGCCGCGCTGGCGCTGGTGCTGTGGAAGGTGCCGGAGACGTTCCGGCCCACCCGGCGGGCCGGCCCGCACGGCGGCTTCCGGCGCGTGCTCGCCGACCGGCACTTCCTGGCCTTCACCGGGTTGACGCTGCTCTTCGCGGTGGTGGTCACGCAGGCGCCGACGATCATGCCGATCGCGATGGCGCAGGACGGGCTCGGGCCCAGCGCGTACGGCCGGGTGATGGCGCTCGGCGTGCTGCTCATCATCGCCGGTCAGCTGTTCGTGCCGCGGCTGATCGCCGGCCACGCCAAGCACCGCGTGCTGGCGCTGGCCACCGCACTGGCCGCGCTCGGCTACGGCGCGCTGGCGTTCGCCGGTGACCTCTGGATCTACCTGCTCGCGGCCGTCGCCTGGACCGCCGGGCAGATGCTGGCCGCACCGCCGAACGCGCAGATCAACGCGGAGCTGGCACCGCCCGCGCTGCGCGGCCGGTACCAGTCGGTCTTCTACCTGACGTTCCCCGCGGCCGCGTTCCTGGCCCCGGCCGCGGGCGGGTTCACGCTGGAGCGCCTCGGCGACGCGCACTGGCTGATCGCCGGCGCGCTCGGGCTGGCCGCGGCCGGACTGCACCTGCTCGCCGGCCCGCGCCGGGAACGGCACCTGTCCGCCATGCGCGCGCGTCCGGAAGCGGACACCGTTCGACTGTGATCAATGCCATCATCGACGACCATGACGCTACTGCGCTCCGCCGTCGCGGCCACCGTGCTCGCCGCGGTGATCCTCACTCCGGGCGCGGCCGTGGCCGCGCCCGCGCTCGCCTGGGCTCCCTGCACCGAGGAGGACCTGACCGGGCTCGACTGCACCGCGATCGAGGTGCCGCTCGACCATGACCGGCCGCGCGGCGCGACCACCACGATCGCGCTGGCCCGCCGGCCGGCCGCCGACCCGGACCGGCGGATCGGCACGCTGTTCCTCAACCCGGGTGGGCCCGGCGGTCCCGGCCGGTTCCTGGCCGCGGTCGCGGACCGGATCCTGCCGGCGGAGGTGCTGGCCCGGTTCGACGTGGTCGGCTTCGACCCGCGCGGGATCGGCGCCAGCGACCCGGTGCAGTGCTTCCACACCGACGAGGAGGCGATCGCGCTGCTGGAGCGGATGACCGGCGTGCCGCTGACGCCGGAGCAGATCTCCTCGACGCTGCGCGCCAACCATGACTACACCGAGGCCTGCAAGCGGACCATGGGCGCGCTACTGCCGCACATGAGCACGCTGAACGTGGCGAAGGACCTGGACCTGCTGCGCCGCGCGGTCGGTGACCAGCGGCTGACCTACGTCGGCTACTCGTACGGCACGATGATCGGCGCCACGTACGTCAACCTGTTCCCGCAGCGGGTGCGCGCCGTGATCCTGGACGGCAACGTCGACCCGGACCAGCGGGCGAACCACCGGCTGGCCAACAAGCGCGACCGGGCCGGCGGCTTCGAGATCGCGCTGGCCGGCTTCCTGCGCGCCTGCGACGCGGCCGGGCCGGACTGCGCGTTCGCCGGCGGCGCCCGGGCGAAGTTCGACGCGATGCGTGAGCGGCTGCGCCAGGGTCCGGCCGACGTGCCGCCGTTCGGCACCGTGACGATCGACGACCTGACCGGGTTCATCAGCGGCGTGCTCTACGACGTGCGCTCGTTCCCGGACGCGGCGGTCACGCTGCAGATGCTCCACGAGGGACTGTCCGGCACGGCCGGGCGCGCGGCCGGCGTACCCCCGATGGCTCTGGAGGCTCTTCCGCCGCGTGGCGGGTTCGCGGACGCCTACGGGTTCAACAGCAATGACGCGTTCTTCGCGGTGAACTGCGCGGACGCGCCGCTGCCCCGCGATCCCGCGCTCTATCCGGGTTTCGCGCGGACGTTCGAGGCGGCGCACCGGACGTTCGGGCGGGCCGAGGCGTTCAGCGAGGTCGGCTGCGCGAACTGGCCGCGGATCGAGGAGCGGTACGCCGGGCCGTGGAACCGCCGCACCGCGCGGACCGTGCTGGTGGTGAACCCGACGTTCGACCCGGCCACCCGGTACGACTTCGCGGTCCGGATGACCCGGGAACTCGGCAACGCCCGGCTGCTCACGATGGACGGCTTCGGTCACGCCAGCGGCGACAGCGCGTGCGTGGCCGGCTGGTACACCCGCTATCTGGTCGACGGCGCGCTGCCGCCGGCCGGGACCCGGTGCGCGCAGGACGTGGCACCGTTCCCCGCGGCGGGCTGAGACCGGCGGCGGCGGGCGGTCCTCCCCAAAGGCCCGCCCGCCGGCCGCCGCGGGCTCGGTGTCCCCCCGGCCACCGATTCCCCCACATACCGCCCGCCTCGACGGTAGTTCCGATGCGGATGGCGGCACAATGGCGCACACCTGTTCGAACGATCACATGACGTGATCTCTATCAGGGCTGCTCCGGGAACAGGTGCGCGAACGCCTGCAGGTTCGCCAGCGACTCGCCGCGCTTCACCCGCCACTCCCACTCGCGCCGGATCGAGCTGCCGAAACCGATCTCCAGCATCCGGTCGAACGACTCGTCCGCGTAGGTCAGCACGGAGCCGAGCAGCCGGTCCAGCTCGTCGGCGTCCAGCCCGGTCAGCGCGACCCGGCCGGTCAGGTAGACGTCACCGGCGGTGTCGATGGAGAACGCGACGCCGTAGAGGCGCGCGTTGCGGCGCAGCAGCCAGGCCCACAGCGCCTCCGCGTTCTCGTCCGGCCGGCGCATCACGAACGCCTCGATCCGCAGCGAGTGCTCGCCGACGATCAGGTTGCAGACGGTCTTGAGCTTGTGCGTGCCGGGCAGCGTCACCGCGAACGACCGGTCACCGGTCGGCTCGCAGGGCAGTTCCCGCTCCGCGCAGACCCGCTCGATCAGCTTCGCGACGTCCGTCATCATGCCCCTCCGTAGGCCCCGGCCAGCTCCGCCGTGATCCGCCGGCGGTGCGCGGTCACCGCACCACGGTAGACGTCCAGCAGCCCGGCCGCAGTGCGCTGCCAGGAGAACTGGCGGGCGTGCTGCACCGCGCCGAGGGACAGCTCGCGCAACCGGGCCGGCTCGGCCAGCAGCCCGCCGAGCACGCGCGCCCACTCCGCGGAGGAGTGCCCGTCGACCAGCGCGCCGCTCACGCCGTCGCGCACCGCGCGGCTGAGCCCGCCCACGTTCGCGGCCACCACCGGCGTGCCGCACGCCTGGGCCTCCAGCGCGACTAGGCCGAACGACTCGTTGTGCGACGGCACCGCGACCAGGTCCGACGCCCGGTAGAGCGCGGGCAGCCCGGGGCCGGCCTGTGGCGGCATGAACCGCACCGAGTCCGCTATGCCGAGCCGTTGCGCCAGCTCGATCAGCGCGGTCGGCCGGTCCAGCCCGCTGCCGCTCGGGCCGCCGCAGATCACCACGGTCAGGCCGTCCCGCGACTCCAGCTCCGCGGCCGCGCGGACCAGCACGTCCGGCGCCTTGAGCGGCTGGATCCGGCCGACGAACGTGACGATCCGGCCGCGCTCGGGCAGGTCGAGCAGGCGGCGGGCGGCGAGCCGGTCCGCCTCGGCGCGCCCGGCCGGTGCGGGGCGGAACCGGTCCAGGTCCACGCCGGGCTCGACGATCGCGACCCGGGCCGGGTCCGCGCCGTACAGCCGGGTCAGGTCCTCGGCCTCGGCGAGCGTGTTCGCGACGAGCCGGTCGGACTCCGCGACCACCTGCTCCTCGCCGATCACCCGGGCCTTCGGCTCGGGACGGTCACCGGCCGCGAGCTGCGCGTTCTTGACCTTGGCGAGCGTGTGCGCGGTGTGCACCAGCGGCACGCCCCAGCGGTCCTTGGCCAGCCAGCCGACCTGGCCGGAGAGCCAGTAGTGGGAGTGGATCAGGTCGTAGTAGCCGGGCGCCCGGGCCGCCTCCGCGCGCTGCACGCCGTTGGTGAACGCGCACAGCTGGGCCGGCAGTTCCTCCTTGGCCAGGCCTTCGTACGGGCCCGCGGTCACGTGCCGGACCAGCACGCCGGGGCTCATCTCGACCACCGGTGGCAGCCCGCCGCGGGTGGCCCGGGTGAAGATCTCCACCTCGACGCCCAACTCGGCCAGGCGGCGGGCGACCTCGACGATATAGACGTTCATGCCACCGGCGTCGCCGCTGCCCGGTTGGTCGAGCGGCGAGGTGTGCACGGAGAGCGTCGCAATCCGCCGGGGTGTCGGCCAGGCCGTTCGCTGCCGAGCCACTGACACGGTCGCCTCCAGCGGATCAATTGTTGCGATTTTTACGCCGTGGTTTCCAACCACGGGGAGCCGACCCATCTTCCCCGCAGATTTTCGCCGGACATGCACGCCCGGAGGTTCACGTGATCCAACTCATTCCTCCGCGTGCCACCGGCGTCACGGGCGGTTCCGGCGCGTACGGCAGGATCGGGGGGTGACTGATTCCCCCATCGCCGTCGTCACCGGCGCCTCCAGCGGCATCGGCGCTGCCAGCGCCCGCCGGCTCGCGGCCGACGGCTTCCACGTGATCGCCACCGCCCGGCGCGCCGAGCGCCTCACCGCACTGGTCGCCGAGATCGAGGCGGCCGGCGGCCGGGCCACCGCGGTCGCGGCCGACGTCACCGACGACGCGTCCGTGCGCGCGCTGGCCGAGGCCGTGCCCGGACCGGTGACGCTGCTGGTCAACAACGCCGGTGGCGCACTCGGGCTGGACCCGGTGGAGAGCGGCGCGATCGCGGACTGGCAGCGGATGTACGACACGAACGTGCTCGGCACGCTGCGCGTCACCCAGGCGCTGCTCCCGGCGCTCGACGCGTCCGGCGCCGCGACGATCGTGGTGATCGGCTCCACCGCGGCGTTCACGCCGTACGAGGGCGGCGGCGGGTACGCCGCGGCCAAGCACGCCCAGACCGCGCTGGCCGGCACGCTCCGCCTGGAGCTGAACGGCCGCCCGATCCGGGTGATCGAGATCGACCCCGGCATGGTCAGGACGGAGGAGTTCTCGCTGACCCGGTTCGACGGCGACGCCGCGCGCGCGGCCGCGGTCTACAGAGGAGTGGCCGAGCCGCTGGTGGCCGAGGACATCGCGGACTGCGTCTCGTGGGTCGCCACCCGCCCGCACCACGTCAACGTGGACCGCCTCGTGGTCCGCCCGCTCGCCCAGGCCGCACAGCACAAGGTGCACCGGGTCGAGTAGATGGCTTCAGCCGCCTCGGGGACGGCCGACCCCGGAAAGGCCCAGGGCGTCGTCACCCGCGGAACCACGAATCCCAACCGGCTGCGCCGGGTGGACAACTGGATCGCGGACACGCTCGGTGACCTGCTCCGGGACGCGGCCGACCCGCTGGTGATCGACCTCGGCTACGGCGCCACCCCGGTCACCGCGGTGGAGCTGCGCGCCCGGCTGGCCCGCCGGGTGCGCCCGGACACGCGCGTGACCGGCCTGGAGATCGACCCGGCCCGGGTGGTGGCCGCGCAGCCGGCCGCGGACCCGCCGTGGCTGGAGTTCCGGCGCGGCGGCTTCGAGCTGGCCGGCCTGCGCCCGGTCGTGGTCCGCGCGTTCAACGTGCTCCGGCAGTACCCGGAGGCCGAGGTCACGGCCGCCTGGAATCTGATCGTCTCCCGGCTCGCGCCCGGCGGCGTGCTGGTCGAGGGCACCTGCGACGAGCCCGGCCGGCTGGCCACCTGGATCGCGCTGGACGCGGCCGGCCCGCGCACGCTCACGCTCGCGGCCCGCCTGGCGAACCTGGACACCCCGGCCACGCTGGCGGAACGCTTGCCGAAGGCGCTGATCCACCGCAACGTGCCGGGCGAACGCGTGCACGCGTTGATCCGCACGCTCGACGACGGGTGGCGGGACGCGGCGCCGTACGCGGTCTTCGGCCCCCGCCAGCGATGGATGCGCGCGGTCCGGACGGTGCGGGACGCGGGCTGGCCGGTGCACGACGGCCCGCGCCGCTGGCGCCTCGGCGAGTTGACGATCGGGTGGGAATCGGTTGCCGCGAGGTAGCGAAGTTCTCAGGATCGCGCGGGTACGGCCGATCGGGCGATGGTGAGCGCGAACCTGAAGCTGGCCGCCGCGATCATCGTGCGGGACGAGGCGGAGCTGCTGGCCCGCTGCCTGGACTCGCTGCGCGGCGTGGTCGACGAGATCCACGTGCACGACACCGGCTCCACGGACGGCAGCCCGGAGGTGGCGATGCGGGCCGGCGCGTGTCTCACCGCCGGCCTCTGGACCGACCACTTCGCGGACGCGCGCAACGCGGCGCTGCAGGGCTGGACCGCGGACTGGGTGCTCTCCGTGGACGCGGACGAACGCGTCACCGCGAACGCCGCCGAACTGCGCGACCGCCTGGCCGGTACGGACGCGGACGCGGCCACGCTGGAGATCGACAGCGACCGGCAGGACAGCGACGTCACGTTCCGGGCACCGCGACTGTTCCGGCCGGACCGCACGGTGTGGGCCGGGCGCATCCACGAGCGGATCGTCGCCCGCGACGGCACGCTGCGACTCGCCGCGCTCCCCCGGGACGTGGCCCGGATCGCGCACGCCGGCTACGCGACCGCGGAGCGCCGCGAGGCGAAGGCGCTGCGGAACGTGCTGCTCGGCCGGGTGCAGCTGGACGACCTGGCCGCCGACCCGGTGGGCAACCGCGACCAGATCGCCCGCACGCTGCTGGACCTGGGCCGCAGCTGTGTCGTCGCCGGCCACAAGCAGGACGCGGTGGACACGCTGGAGATGCTGCGCGAGCTGTTCCCCCACACCCGGGAGCGGTTGCAGGGCACCGACCAGCTGGCGCAGCTGATGCTGGCCGAGGGGATGGACGAGGTCGCGCTGGTGCTGGTCGAGGACATGCGGGCGGCCGGTGCGGAGTCCTCGTACTGCGACTGGCTCGCCGCGCAGGCGCTGGCCCAGCTCGGCGACGTGGACGAGGCGGCGCGGCGCCTGAACAACGTCGGCCGGGTGGTGGACACGGCCGGGCGCCGGCACGGCACGGCCGCGCTCACCGAGATGAAGATGCTGGTCGCCGAGCTACAGGCGAAGCTGACCGGGGTCAGCTGACCGGGACGGAACCGCCGGCGGCGTGAACCCGAACCGGCTGCCGCCGCCGGCGTTCGCCTCCACGCCGATCTCGCCGCCGTGCCGCTCCACGATCCGCTGACAGCCGGTTCATCCGGGTCGGCCCGCGCCCCACGGCCCGCCTCGTCCGGGTCCGGGACGCCGCGCAGCGGTTCACGTGCCCGGCCATCGAGGCCAGCGGCGACCTCAGGTCGTGCCCGGTCATCGTCAGGAAGCCGCGGAGAGGAACGTGCCGCCGCGCAGGCCGAGCACCGCCCACCCGCTGATCCGGTCCGCGGTCGGCCGGTAGAACGGCACCGCCACCACGAACGACAGCTGCCGGCGGCCGGCCGGCAGGTTCTCGTCCCGGGCCGGCACGTACGTCCGGCTGATGATCTCGGCGTTTCACCAGATCAAGCAACAGAAAGGGCCGCCCGGGAGTATTCCCGGGCGGCCCACTGGTCTTACTTGAGGGTGACGTTGAAGATCGGGTCAGCGGCGATCTTCTTGAACGCGGTCAGCGCGGACGCGCTGCTGGTGACCGTGATGTTCCGGTCGCCGGTGTCGTCGGCCGGGCAGTCGAAGTAGACCATCGCCTTGACCGCCGAACGCGCCTTGAGCTGCGACAGCACGGTGTCGAAGATCGCGCCCTTGTCCGCGGTGCGCTTCAGGCTGTGGTAGACGCCCCACTCCGCGACCATGATCGGCTTGCCCGCGTGCTTGGTGGTCGCCCAGTCGTAGAAGCCGAGCTTGTTCGTGCCGGCCACCGGGCCGCGGTCCAGCAGGTTGTCGAGGTCGCCGTGGTGGTAACCCTTCTCCGCGTTCAGGTACGAGTCCAGGCCGATCCAGTCGGTGACGTCGTCGCCCGGGTACAGGTCCGGCCACCAGGACTTGGCCAGGTAGGTTTCGTTGCCCATGTAGGCGACGACGTTGATCGCGTTGGTGACGCCGTTCGCGCGCAGCCGCTGGATCACGTGCCGGTACATGCCGGCGTAGTCCTTGGCGGTCATGCCGGACTCGGGGTTGGTGTTGACGTCGTTCTCCGGCTCGTGGTGCAGCGCCAGGAAGAACGGCTTCTTGAAGTTCGCCTTGACGTGCGCGGACCAGCGGTCGATCCGCTTGTCCTGCGTGCCCGCCTTCACGCCGGCCCAGGTGTCGCCGTACGCGACCTTCCAGTTCAGCAGCAGCGTGCGCGGCTTCGCGGCGTCGGTGGTCATGGCGATCTCGGCCGGGGTCGGGAACAGCTCGTTGCCCTTGTGGTACGTGTGGTAGATCGCGGCGGTGCGGCCGGTCACGGCCTCCCACTGCTTCAGCGCGGTGTCCCGCGGCGTCGAGGTGAAGCCACCGGCCGCCGCGCCCCACAGCACGCCACAGGTCGGGATCAGCTTCGCGCCGGTGGTGCAGCCGGTCGCCGGGGCCGGGGTGGCCGGGGCCGGGGTGGCCGCGCCGGCCACGGTCAGCCGCAGCGCCGGGCGCAGGCCCGCGGTGCCGTGCTCGGTGGAGTGGATCCGGGTGACCGCGGTGGTGGAGCTGGAGCTGATCGCGAACGAGTAGGTCCCGGCCGCCTTGATCTGGGCGCCGAGGTCGAAGACGACCTCCTGCTGACCGGCGGCCAGCTTCGCGGAGACGGTGGTGGTGCCCAGCGCCGGCGCGTTCGCCGAGGTCAGCGTGGACTCGGCCCACGAGCTGGCGAGCACCCGGGTGACGGTCAGCGTGCTGCCGGCCGGGGCCTCGTCGAGCGCCAGCGCCAGCTTCGCGCCGGTGGCGGCCTTGCCGGTGGTGAACTTCAGGTAGGAGACCTTGCGGTCACCGGCGACCGTGCCGGCGACCAGCTTCGTCTCGGAGCCGGTGATCAGGCTCGTCCGCGCGGAGGACGTGTAGGCGTCGTCCGAGGCGAAGACCGGCAGCTGCGTCGTGGTGGTCGTGGCCGCCAGCGCGGGCGCGCCCGCGAGTGCACCGACCGCCAGCGAGCCCGCCAGCAGCGTCCCGAAGACTCCCTGAGTCCTGCGCAATGTATCCCCTTCCGTTGCCGCTCCCGCGGCGTTTTCCCTGACAGGAATAAGATTCGGCTGCGGCCGTAGCAGGTACCGGACCCGGGACGGTGCAGGCCGGTTGCGCATCCGACCCGCCCGGTTTATGGGAGAATTTGCGGATCAGGGGTATTTCCGTCGGAAGCCCGGAGACGTCGTGCAGGACTGGTCCACCGATTACGCGCAGGGGCTGCTCGAGGCGGCGCCGGACGCGATCGTCGTGGTGACCGAGGACGGCCGGATCACGCTGATCAACGCGCAGGCCGAGCGCCTGCTCGGCTACCGGCGCGACGAGCTGATCGGTCGCACCGTGGAGATCCTGGTCCCGGAGGCGGCCCGGCACGCGCATCCGCTGCACCGGGAGGAGTACATGCGGGCCGCCCGTCCCCGGCCGATGGGCGCGGGCACGCTGGCCGCACGCCGGCGGGACGGGTCGGAGTTCCCGGCCGAGATCTCGCTCTCCGCCGTCCGTACCCCCGAAGGTCTTCTGACCGCCGCGGCGATCCGGGACGTCAGCGACCGGCTGGAGGAGCAGGCCGAGCGGGAACGCCTGACCGCGATCGCGGAGCGGGAGCGGATCGAGGCGCGGCTGCAGCAGTCACAGCGCCTGGAGAGCCTCGGCCAGCTCGCCGGTGGCGTCGCGCACGACTTCAACAACCTGCTGGCGGTGGTGCTCAACTACATCGCGTTCATCGCGGAGGAGGTCGGCGACGCCGCGACCGAGGACCCGGGCCGCTGGGGGCCGGTGCTCAAGGACATCAACCAGATCCAGCGCGCCGCCGAACGCGCCATCTCGCTCACCCACCAGCTGCTCGCGTTCGGCCGCCGCGAGGTGGTCAAGCCGCGCGTGCTCAACCTCAACACGGTGGTACGCGAGGTGGAGGCGCTGCTGCAGCGCACGATCGGCGAGCACGTGCGCCTGGAGACCGCGCTCGCCGACGACCTCTGGCCGATCCGCGCGGACCCCGGCCAGCTCACCCAGGTGCTGGTCAACCTCGCGGTCAACGCGCGTGACGCGATGCCCGGCGGCGGCAGCCTGACCATCGGCACGGACAACGTGACGGTGGACGAGAGCTACCTGGCCGGCCGGCCCGGGCTGCACCCCGGCCCGTACGTGCGGTTGCAGGTCAGCGACACCGGCGGCGGCATGCCGAAGGAGGTGGCGGACCGCGCGTTCGAGCCGTTCTACACGACCAAGCCGAAGGGCGAGGCGACCGGTCTCGGCCTGGCCACGGTCTACGGCACCATCGCGCAGACCGGCGGGCAGGTCAGCATCTACTCGGAGCCGGACGTCGGCACCACGATCAGCGCGCTCGTCCCGGCCAGCGAGGAGGCGCTGCCGGTCGTCGCGCAGCAGATCTCGTCGCTGCCCGAGGTCGCCACCGGCGGCGGCGAGACCGTGCTGGTGGTCGAGGACGAGGACGCGATGCGCGACGTCACCCACCGCATCCTCACCCGCAACGGATACCGGGTGCTGACCGCGCCCGGCGGCGACCGCGCGCTGGACCTGGCCCGGCACCACGACGGGCGCATCCACCTGCTGCTCAGTGACGTCATCATGCCGAAGATGCTGGGCAAGGAGGTGGCCGAGCGGGTCACCGCGCTGCGCCCGGACACCCGCGTGCTCTTCATGTCCGGTTACGCCCAGCCGGTCCTCACCGAGAACGGCACGCTGGGTGACGATGTCACGCTGGTCGCCAAGCCGTTCTCCGAGCGCGGGCTCCTCCAGGCCGTCCGCGCCGTCCTCGACGACTGACCCCCTCCCGCGCCGCTTTGCTCTGCTTACATTGACGAAACGGGTGAAATCACCACGCCGACGTCGCCCCATATGACCGCTTCGCGCTTGTAAGCAGAGCAAAGCGGTGCCGGGGGTACGGGCTAGGCGGCCTCGATCGTCAGGATGAAGAGCGCGCCGTGCGGCTCGACCGGCTGGTAACGGACAGTGCCGCCGTTCGCCTCTGCCAGGTGCCGGACGATGAACAGGCCGAGCCCGGCGCCGCGCATGAAACGGTCGAAGAGCGTCGGCACGAGATTGTCGGGGACGCCCGGGCCGTGGTCACTGATCTCGATGATCAGCTGGTCGCCGTCGCGGCGCGCGGTCAGCGCGATCGGCGCCCGGCCGTACTTCACCGCGTTGCTGAGCATGTTGAGCAGGATCTGCCAGAGGTGGCCGCGGTCGGCGAGCGCGGCCAGGCCCGGATCCACCTCGACCCGCACCGGCGGCGCGGTCGGCGGCAGGTTGCTGATCGCGGACTCGGCCACGTCCCGCACCGGGACCGGGGTGCGGCGCGCGGTGACCTTGCCGGCGTCCAGGCGGAACAGCAGCGTCAGGTCGTTCATCATCCCGATCAGCCGCCGGGTGTTCTTGTCGATCTTGGTGCTCAGCTCCAGGCGGATGTCGTCCTCGAGGTCGTTCCAGTCGACCGTGAGCAGCTCGGCGAGGCTGGCGATCGAGCTCAGCGGCTGCGCCAGCTCGTGCGACACCATCGACATCAGGTCGGACTTGAACTCGACCGCTCGCTCCAGCTGCTCGTTCGCCTCGATCAGCTCCGCGTTCGTGGTCTCGGTCTCGGCGGCGTGCGCGGCCACCGCGTCCTCGGTCCGCTTCCGCCCGGTGATGTCGACGTAGGTCACCACGTACGCGCGCGGCCCGGCCGGACCGGGCAGCGCCGCCATCGACGCCATGACCGGCACGTTCTCCCCGTTCGGGCGGCGCAGCACGGTGTCGCCACCGGGGCGCTCCACGACCTCCGAAGGCGGATCCCACGGGTACGGCGGAAGGTGGCCGATCGCCTCGCGCGGAGTCCGGCCGGTCAGCTCGCACCAGTGCCGGTTCACGTCCAGCACGCGGTGGTCCCGGTCCAGCACCACGACGCCCTCGTTGATCGACTGCAGCAGCGTCTCGGTGAACTCGCGCCGCTCCTCCAGCGCGTCGACCAGCTGCTGCTGCACCCGGTCGGAGACGTTCAGCTCGCGGACCAGCCGGGCCAGCACCACCAGCAGCGCGAGCGTGGCCAGGATCGCGGCGCCGGTGATCGCGGTGGCCGGGCGGTCCACGCCCGCGTAGACGGCCGCGATCGCCAGCAGGCCCGCCACCACCGGGAGCAGCACCAGCGCGAACGCCAGGCGGCGGCCGACCGACGCGCCCCGGCTGGTGCCGGTGAGCGCCGCGAGCGGGCCGCGCTGCGGGCGCGCGACGAGCAGGCCCAGGCAGAGCGCGAGCACGGCGAGCGCGGTGATCGGCGACATGACCGTGGCGGTGGCGGTACCCTCCCGGTACGCCGCGCCGAAGATCTGCACCACCAGCGCCACCACCGCGATCGTGGCGGCTCCGAGGCCAAGCAGGTCGGCCGCGCCCGCGGTCTCCGCGCCGAGGTCGCGCCGGTCGCCCGCGCGCCGGTCGCCGCCCGCTCGCCGATCGCCCCCGGTGGCGCGCCGGTCGCCCCCGCCGCGCCGCTGGTCCGCGACCGCGGTCTCCGGGGAGGGCGCCGTCACGGCCGGGTCCGCCGCGGTGACCGTACCGCTGATGATCGTGGGTTCGGCGCTCTCCGGCGCAGGTCGCGACGCGCGCTGCTCGGGCCTGCGGTCCAGCGTGAACAGCGCGGCCCCGACCAGCATCAGCGTCAGCGCGGTCGTGGCCGACGTGCGGCCGAGCGGCGCGTCGTGGATGCCGAGGAAGTCGAGCGCGGCCGGCTGGATGCGGCCCGGCCCGAACAGGCGGGCGACCAGCCCGGCGGCGCCGGCCACCATGGTGATCAGCCCGAGGAACCGGCCGGTCAGGCGGGTCTGCGGTGCGGGCCGGCTCGGGGCCAGCGCGATCAGGCCGCAGCCGGCCGTGGCGAGCGCGACCGCGACCAGCGGCGCGGGCGTGCCGGGGCCGAAGAGCTCCGTAGACGAGGCCCCGTCTCCCCAGGTCAGCAGCGTGATCATGCCGAGGGAGGCGACGGCGACGCCGGCACCGATAGCGAACGCGCCGTGGAGTCGGCGCCCGTACTGCGGGATATCCACGGCCGAAAGCTCCTCATAAACGGACTAAAGGAGCCTATCAGGCAAATGCGTGTCCTCACGCGAAAAAGCGCACCGAGCCCGGTCGGGGCTCGGCGCGCTTCAAGCGGTCTGTGCGGCGGTCAGGCGGTGCGGGACGAGCCGGTCCAGGCGAACCCGGCCTCGACGAGCACGCGGTTCGCCATCTTGGCGATCTCGCCGGCGTGACGGTTGGCGTGGTGCCCGCAGAACGAGAGCTCGCCACCCCCGGAGAGGCGCACGCCCAGCTTCGCGGCCGCCCCGCAGCTGTCGCAGCGCTCGGTGACGGTGTTGACGACTTCCACCTGAGTGGGGTTCAGCAGTGCGTTCATGGCGTTGGCCTCCTTGGTCGGTCGAACGATGCGTCGGCGCGGCCTTGTGGCCCGGACGAGGTCAACATCGGTCTCCGCTCCACCCGTTTTAGCGCGACACCCGGCTCCTAACCAAGCCGCTACCCCCGGTTACCGCCCGCGGGGGTCCCATTTGCGATCCGCACCACATCTTGAACCTCATACCCCCAGCTCAACAGCGTCACAACGTACCCGTGCGGGGTCTTGTCCTCTCTCTTCCGACGCGCTACCGGAGCGCAACCGCAAGGGTCCCCAGCCGCGACTCCGGCCCGCGAATCTGATTCAGGTCGGCGGCCAGCAGGGCCCCGGCAGAAGAAAGGGAGTTCATGACCGCGTTTCACCGCACCGGCCGTCGCACCACCGGCCTTGCCATCGCCTCCGCCACCGCCGCCGCGTTCGTCGCGCTGTCCGGCGTGGGCGTGGCCCAGGCGGCCGCACCGGTCACCGGCGCCGTCCTCCAGGACGGGGCGCCGGGCGCGATCAAGGACAGCTACATCGTGGTCCTGCGGGACGGCGCGGCGACCGGCCGGTCCGCGAACGTCGCGGGCGACCTGGCGAAGCGGTACGGCGGCAAGGTCCGCGCCTCGTTCGGCTCGGCCGTGCGCGGGTTCACCGCCGAGATGTCCCGGACCGCGGCGCGGCGCCTCGCGGCCGACCCCGCCGTGAAGCTCGTCGAGCAGGACCGCCGCGTCACGATGAGCGCCACGCAGAGCAACCCGACCTGGGGCCTGGACCGTGTCGACCAGCGCGACCTGCCGCTCAACCGCAGCTACACCTCCCCGGCCGCGTCGAACGTGACCGCGTACGTGATGGACACCGGCGTCCGGATCAGCCACAAGGACTTCGGCGGCCGGGCCCGGCACGGCTGGGACTTCGTCGACAACGACGCGGTCGCGGACGACTGCCAGGGCCACGGCACGCACGTCGCCGGTACGGTCGGCGGCGCCGCGTACGGCGTCGCCAAGGACGTCAAGCTGGTCTCCGTGCGCGTGCTCGGCTGCGACGGCAGCGGCAGCTACTCGCAGATCATCGCGGGCGTCGACTGGGTCACCCGGAACGCGGTCAAGCCGGCCGTGGTGAACATGAGCCTGGGCGGTTCGACCTCCGCGTCGCTGGACGACGCGGTGCAGCGCTCGATCAACTCGGGCGTGACGTACGTGCTGGCCGCCGGCAACGAGAACAAGGACGCCTGCGCGTCCTCCCCGGCCCGGCTCCCGGCCGGCATCACGGTCGGCGCCTCCGACAGCAACGACGCCCGCGCGTCGTTCTCGAACTGGGGCAGCTGCCTGGACATCTTCGCGCCCGGCGCGAAGATCCTGTCGGACGCCCGCACCGGCGACACCAGCACCACCACGATGAGCGGCACCTCGATGGCAGCGCCGCACGTGGCCGGCGCGGCCGCGCTGGTGCTCGGCGCGAACCCGCAGGCCACCCCGCAGCAGGTGCGCGACGCGCTGGTCGGCGCGGCCACGCCCGGCAAGGTGACCGGCGTGAACGGCTCGCCGAACCGCCTGCTCTACACCGGCACGGCCACCGCGCCGCTGGCCGTGCAGACGCCGGTCACGCCGGCGGCCGCGAGCTGCGACCGGTTCGAGTCGCTCACCGACGTGGCGCTGCCCGCGACCTCGGCGCTGACCGTGGCCAGCTGCGGCACCACCGGCACCACCGCCTCGAAGAAGACCAGCGTGCAGGTGAACGTGCGCCAGCCGGTCCGCGGCGACCTGCGGATCCAGCTCACCTCCCCGAACGGGAAGATCTGGAACCTGAAGGCCGCGGCCGGCACCGGTGACCTCAACACCGCCTGGAACTTCGACGCCTCGACCGCGCTGAAGAACGGCAAGTGGACGCTGACGGTCAAGGACGCGCAGGGCCGGACCGGCCTGCTCGACTCCTGGACCCTGACGGTCTGACCCGCTGCGCAAGGCCCCGTCGTCCCCTCGGGACGGCGGGGCTTTCGCGCTTTCCCGGAAAAACCCAAAAAACGGATATAACCTAATCTTTCGGTACGGTCGGAGGAGGGTGCGATGACGCAGGACCTGCAGTCGCCGCCCACGGTGCTCGTCGTCGACGACGAGGAGGACCTGCGCGACATCATGCGCCGCATGCTGGAGCGCAAGGGTTTCACCGCGCTCACGGCCGGCGACGCCGACGCCGCGATCGTCGCCTGTCGCGATCACGACGGCGGGATCGACCTGCTCGTGACGGACCTCAGCATGCCCGGCGCCACCGGGCGCGAGGTCGCGGAGCAGGCCTCGGCGATGCGCCCCGGGCTCCGCGTCATCTACGTCTCCGGCCTCCCCAAGGAGGTCGCCGTGGACAAGGGCATGGTCGACGAGCATGCCCGCCTGCTGCAGAAGCCGTTCACCACCAGCGCCTTGATCGACGCCGTCAACGACGCCCTCCGCGACGACTGAGCCCTCGCCCTGACCATCCCGCCGCGCTTTGCTCTGCTTACATACACGAAGCCGGACAAAACCCACTGCGGTCACGCATCCCTTACGCCCGCTTTAGTCAGGTAAGCAGAGCAAACCCGCCCGGAACGCACCGGAACCGCCGAAGCTCACAGCGCTGCTGCGTATCCGCCCGTTTTGCACAGGTAAGCAGAGCAAAGCGGCTGAAGCGCACCGCGGGCGCGGGCCAGCCCGCAGCGCCGCTGCACAACCGCCCGATTTGCGTAGGTAAGCAGAGCAAAGGCAGCCGGCGCACACCGAAGCCCTACAGGACCGCGGCTGCACAACCGCCCGAGTCGCACAGGTAAGCAGAGCAAAGCGGGCTGGGACGTGGAAAGCCCCGGCCAGCGGGAGCGGGCCGGGGCTTTCGGGGCGGAGGTGGCGTCAGGGCTGCTTGGGCGTGCGCCGGCCGTTCTTGGGGACACGCTCGGTGACGTCGTCCGCGGCGGCCAGATCGATGGTGGAGTCGGCGCCCATGCCGCCGCTGATGCCCTCGCCGGCCCGGCGGGTACCGCCGGTGGCCGCGGTCGTGGCGGTGGTGGGGCCGGTGGCCGAGACGGTGGAGGCGGTGGCGCCGGTGGTCGTGGCCTCGGTGGTGCCGGCGGTCTCCGCGGGCTTGGCGGCGCTGATCCGGCCGGCCGGCTGGGTGATCGGCTCGGGGCGGCGGTTGCGCATGATCGCCGGGCTGGGCGTGGCCGAGCGCTGGTTGCCGCGCTTCGTGCTGGCGCCGATGCCGGAGCCGGAGCCGATGGTCGGCCTGGTCAGGCTCTCGGAGAGCGTGCCCGCGGTGGTGATGCCGGGCTCGTTCCCGCCGTACGTCTTGTTCAGCCCCACGTTCATGCCGGCGTTCGTGCCGGCCCGGCCCATCGTGGTGGCGAGGGGCACGCCGGATGCCTGGTGCGGACTGAAACCGGCGTTCTCCATGAGGCGCTTGAAGCTGGTGAGGTCGGCTTTCAGCCGGCGGCTCAGCGAGTCCTGGGCGTGCCGGTCGCTGGGCATCAGCGCGGCCACGTCCGCGTCCATCTGCGCGATGATCTGGGTACGCTCGGCGGTCATCGGCTTGAGCGTGATCACCTCGGAGAACGCGGGCCCGTTCGTGGCGCGCCAGGCGACCAGTTCGTCCGGGCGGCACTCGGTGATCTGCGCGTCGAACTCCCGCCGCTGGCCGTCCAGATCCATGATCCAGTGGGTCTTGGTGCTGGACAGCTGGGTGACCTCCTGGACCCCGCTCATGAACTGCGGATAGTTCTCGAAGTGCGACAGCTGCTCGTAGACCGCATGCAGTGGCGCGCCCACCTCGATGGCCTGCTTCACGGTGCTCATCGATCCTCCAACGACTAGGAGATCACCCCGGCCCGGGCAGGGGGCCGGTTCACCTGAGCGTAGCCAGGCAAAGTGAGCAAAAGCCGCGAAACGAAGAACCCGGTCAGAGCGTGGCGACGTACTGCCAGCGGCCGACCTGGGCGGCGTAGCGGGCGTCCGAGGCGGCGGAGACGGTCACGCCCGCGTCGAGCAGCCGGCGGACCAGGGCCGCGGACGGGGTACGCCAGGCCTCGCTGACCTCGACCGTGGCGTGCGTGACACGGCAGCCCTCGACCAGGTGGGTGAGCAAGTGCGCGTCGATCTCGTCCTCGGAGATGCCGATCTGGTTGAGCAGGCTGAGCGGGCGGGCCAGGCGGGCCGGCGCATACCGGGCGGCACGCTCGACACCGCGGACCGTGGCCTCCACCGCGCGCTCGATCACGTCCGCGCGCCGCACCGAGCCGGCCGCCAGCAGGCCGCGGATCTGCTGCGGGGTGGCCGGTCCGGTGGCCAGCGGCAGGCGGCTGAGCGAGACCGAGATGGCGTCCAGGCCGCCCAGGTCCGGCGGCCAGGCCAGCCAGCCGTCGGCCCGGATGATCTCGATCTCGGCCGCGACCGAGAGCCGGATGTCCGTGCGCTGCTGCGCGCGGCGGACCGAGTCGCCGTAGGCGGGGAGCCACGTGCTGTCCGGGCCTGCCTGGTCCGCGAACGTCAGCGCGGTGAGTCCGGCCCGGTCGGCGGCCATCACGACCACGCCGACGCTGTCGCGCCCCGCGGAGAACCCGGTGTGGACGTGCGCGTCGGCGCACAGGTCAAGCATCGGCGTCGCCTCGACGGCGGCGGTGCGCTCTGCGCTCACGGTGTGCTCCCTGCGGTTCGTCCCGGACGCCGTCGGTCGGCGCTTCGGTGGGGCGACTCCCGCCCGAGATCACAATCGGCCCGGCGTGTAGTGCCCGTGGGTTTCGCGCAGGTGCAACTGAGTTATTGGTCGTCTGAGTCTCTGGTCGTCGCTGCGCTCCTCCGGCTCGACGCCGCTCCCGGCGCTGACACGTTCCACCGGCAGACGAAAACCGTGCCTGCCGATGGCCGCGCCAGCTCTGGTCGCCCGCGCCTCACGGTGTGGATGGGTTTCGCCGTGCTCAGGAGAAACTGCAGACAAAATCAAGGACCTTCAAAGGCGCTTCGGGGGTACGACGCTCAGCGTCGTACCCCCGACGGGTTCAAGGATCTTCGTTCTTCGTCTGCAGTCTCCCCCGACCACGGCGAATCCCGGCCGCCCACGTGAGGCGCGGGCGACCAGAGCTGGCGCGGCCTTTGGCAGACACGGTGTTCGTCTGCCAGAGGACGTGTCAGCGCCGGGAGTGGCGCCGAGCCCGGAGGAGCGAAACGACGACCAGAGACTCAGCTGATTCGGAAGCTGCTGACCAGGGCGCGGAGTTCCTCGGCGGTGCGGGCGACCTCCTGGCTGGCCTGGTTGGTCTGGTTGACGCCCTCCATCGACTGCGCGCCGGCCTGGGAGACCTCGGAGATGCTGCCGGCGATCCGGCTGGCGCCGGCGGCCACCTCCGCGATGCTGCGGGACATCTCCGCGGTCGTGGCGGTCTGCTCCTCCACCGCGCTGGCGATCGTGGTCTGGTAGTCGTTGATCTTCGCGATGACCTCGCTGATCCGGTTGATCACCTCGACCGCGCCGCCGGTGTCGGACTGGATCGCGGCGACCCGGGACGAGATGTCCTCGGTGGCCCGCGCGGTCTCCTGGGCCAGGTCCTTGACCTCGGACGCGACGACCGCGAAGCCCTTGCCCGCGTCGCCGGCCCGCGCGGCCTCGATGGTGGCGTTCAGCGCGAGCAGGTTGGTCTGTTCCGCGATCGAGGTGATCAGCTTGATCACGTTGCCGATCTCGGCGCTGGACTCGCCCAGCCGCTCAATGCTCTGGGTGGCCAGCGCGGCCTCGCTGACGGCCTGACCGGCGATCTGCGCGGCCTCGTTGGTGTTCTGCGAGATCTCCCGGATGGACAGGCCCATCTCCTCACCGCCGGCCGCGACGGTCTGCACATTGCGGGAGATCTCCTCGGCCTCGGCGGACGCGGCGGAGGTCTGCCCGTTCGTCTGCTGTGCCGCGTGGGCGATCTCGGAGCTGGTCGCGGAGAGTTCGGTGGCGGCGCCGGCGAGCGTGTGCGCGTTCTCGGCCATCGTCTCCATCGCCTGCCGCATCCGGTCCACGGCCTGGTCCAGGCCTTGAGCCATCCGGCCGAGCTCGTCGTGCGAGGAGATCCCGGTGCGGACCGTGAGGTCGCCGTCGGCGAGCGCGCCGACCACCTCGCCGACTCGGCGGACCGGGTTGAGGATCGAGCGGACCAGCGGCGCCGCGAAGCCGATCAGCGCGGCCACGCCGAGTCCGGCGACCAGCAGCATCCACAGCCGGGACGAGGCGATGGTGGCGGCCATGTCGGCCTGTTCCTGTTCGATCACGGCGTCGAGCTTGTCGTGGATCGCCCCGATCTGGTCGTCGACCACGTTGTTCTGCTCGGCGATCTGGTCGTAGCGGTCGCGTACGCTCGCCGGGTTCGCCACCGCGTCCGTGATGAACTGCGTGGTGAACGTGTTGAAGCCCTCGACGCTCGTGGCCAGCGCCCCGATGTCGTCGTCGATCTCGCCCGGCAGCTCATGCTGCTGTGCGGCCGTGAGCGCGTCCAGCGCGGACTGCACGTCGTCGGTCACGTCGCCGGTGGTGTCCTCGCCGTTGGCAGCCCGGTACGCGTCCACCTTCAGCTCGCTCTCGCGGGTGTCCAGGTGGTTGAGCGCGGCCTTGGTCAGCGCGAAGACACGTACCGTCTCGGCCTGATCGGCGAGGCGCTCCTGCGACCACATGCCGATGCCGGTGACGCACGCGGCCACGACGACGCCGGACACCACGATGACGGAGAGGCGTTTCCCCACGCCCACGTCAGCCAGACCAGCCAAAGTGACCTCCTAGGTGAGGGCGGCACCGAGGCGAGGCTCCGCACATGGCCCACATCGGCGGTGTGGCGACCGTCATGAGCCAATCCAACGTCTTCGTTGGGGAAAACAGCTGTTTAGGGCGATTCACCAGGGTCGCTGCGCGGTGCCGGACGGGTGCGAGGCGCCCGCAACCCGGCTGCACTTCTCGGGCACCGGGCCGGCAAGGCACGCCCGGCAACCTTCTCTCCGTGCCCGCCGCCCGGCGGGGCGGGAGGAGGGGCCTTGCCCACGAAACGCAACCGTCGCCGTGCCTCGGCGGTGGCCATCGCCGGACTCGGACTGCTGGTCGGCGGCCTCGCCACGGTGACCGCGAGCCCCGCGGAGGCGGCCTCCTCGGTGTCCGGTTCGGTCAGCACCGGCGGGCTCGTGCTCAACGTCCGCAAGGCGGCCAAGACCGGAGCCCAGCGGGCCGGGACGCTCCAGGAGGGCGCCAAGGTCACCATCGTCTGCCAGACCAAGGGCAACCGCGTCACCGGTACGGTCCGGAGCACCGATCTGTGGGACCGGCTCACCGACGGCGGCTACGTCTCGGATGCGTACATCAAGCGGCCGGCCACGAAGCTGCCGGTCTGTGACCCGCCGAGGCCGAGCCCGAGCCGCAGCACCGAGAGCGCTGCCGGCGCCGCGTGGGTGCTGCCGGTGCCGGCCGCGATGAACAGCGCGTTCCGGACGCCGCAGCGGCCCACTCACCACGGCATGGATCTGGCCGCCGCGAAGGAGACCCCGGTCCGGGCGGCGCACACCGGCGTGGTGATGCGTGTGCTCTGCCAGGTCTCGATCGGCACGTGCGACACCGACGGCGGCCTGACCGTGGGCGGCTGCGGCTGGTTCGCGGAGATCCGCGACGCGGACGGCGTCACCACCCGGTACTGCCACCTGGTCCGGCGTCCGTCCGTGGTGCCCGGCCAGACCGTGCGCGCGGGCGACGTGATCGGGCAGGTCGGCTCGTCCGGCCACTCCACCGGCCCGCACCTGCACTTCGAGGTGCACACCGCCTTCCCTGCCACGCCGGAGAACGCGGTCGACCCGTTCCTCTTCCTGAAGGAGAAGGGCGTCCCCGTGCGCTGACCGTCCTTCTCCGTGGTGCGGACACGGCGGAAGGGCCGGCGCCGTGTGGCGGCCGGCCCTTCCGGATGGTTCACGCGGATGTCAGTCGGGCTTGCGCAGTGCTCCGGCGAGCGCCTCCACGGCGCTCTCCGCCGGGGATGCCGCCTCGCGGTTCGCGGTCTGCAACTCCCGGTAGATCTCCTCACGGTGCACCTGCACGGTTCGAGGCGCGCGGATCCCGAGCCGGATCACTTCGCCCCGCACCTCCAGCACGGTGATGACGATGTCGTCGCCGACCATCACGCTCTCTCCGGAGCGGCGGGTCAATACGAGCATGCGGCTTTCCCCTCCATGGTTGGACGCATTGGGCCGACGCGGGCCCCGGACTCACCCCGCGACGGCGAGCTCCGCACGCACCGGCAGCCCGGACCCGCTGAGCACGGTCTGCATGCCCCGGCGGTTGCCCCGGTCGATGACGATCGGGGCGAGCAGGTTCGCCGTGGCGTGCGAGGCGGAGTCGCCGGCCGTCACCACGAGCAGGACCATCAGGTCCTCCGGCTTGGGGGAGCCGAGCATCTCGGTGGCCTCGTCGTCGATCTCCGGAGCGTAGTCCGGGAAGAACGGTGCCGGCGGCATGACGAGGAAACGCAGGTCGGCGTTGTCGACCGACTTGAGCGAGTAGAGCAGGCCGTTCTCGTCCAGCCGGACCAGCACGAACTGCCGGTTGTCCGGGAAACCGGGCATCGGAGAGACCAGGTCGATGATCGGCAGATCCAGCAGGTCTGCGTCCATCTCTTGCTCGATCGTGCGCGCGGTCATAGCTTCCCTCGATCGTTCTCGTGGTCGTTCGGTGGATGGTGAAGCTTTCTGCTAGCGCAGGAAATCCATCAGCGAGGGCTGGATCACCTTGGCGGTCGCCTGCAGCGCCGCCTGGTAAGCCGTCTGCTGCAACTGCATCTGCATGATGGTGTTGGGAAGATCGATGTCCTCGATCTCCGAGAGCTTGCTCTTCACGTTCAGCAGCCGGTCGTCGGCGGCGGTCCGGCTGGTCTCGATGCGGTTGTACCGGGCACCGACGTCGGCCAGATTTGTCTTGATCGTACCAATCGCGACGTCGAGATTCTGAAGATCGGCACCAAGGGCAGCGGTGTTACCGCTGCGCAGATTGTTGGTGATCGTCTCCAGCACCGCGAACAACTGGAAGTCCTCGCCGTTACCGCCGAAGACCTGCCCGCCATTCGCGTCGACCTGCACCTTGGAGTTGTCGCCGACCGTGCGCATCACTGTCCCGGAGTCGCCGACGTACGTGCCGTTCTCGTCGAACGCGCGCTCCCCGGTGGTGGTGCCGCCGAACACCGGCCGCTCCAGGAACTTCGTGTTCGCGACGCCGATCAGCGCCTCGCGCAGGTTCTCCACCTCGACCGCGATCGCCTCGCGCGCGTCCCCGGTGCTGGCGGTGCCGGCCGACATGCCCTGCAGTACCAGCTCGCGCACCTTTCCGGTCTGGGACAGCGAGCTGGTCAGCGCCGAGTCGATCACGCCGAGCCAGCCGAGGCCGTCCGAGGCGTTGCGCGAGTACTGCTGCACCGCGCGTGACTCGCCGCGGAGTTGCATCGCGGACACCGTGCCGGTCGGCGAGTCGGACGGGCGGCTGATCTGCTTGCCGCTGGAGAGCTGTTCCTGGAGGTTGCCGACCCGGGTCAGGTTGCCCTGCAGGTTCGCCAGCACCCGATTCGTGATGGCACCGTCGGTGACCCTCAGCTGCATCGCCATGTGTCTCAGACCTCCTAGACAGCCATGCGGTTGATCAGCACGTCGAGCATCTCGTCGACCGCGTTGAGCACCCGGGACGCCGCCTCATACCCGCGCTGGTACGTGATCAGCTGGGTCATCTCCTCGTCCAGGTTGACGCCGGCGAACGACTCCCGTGCCGCGTCCGTGTCCTGGGTGACCACGGACTGGATCGCCTGCCGGCGGTCGACTGACTGCGCCTCCACGCCGAGGTTCGCGATCATGACGGCGTACGTCTCGGCCGGCCCGCCCGGCGTGGTCGCCAGGTCGGCGAGCGCGTCCGCGTTCGCGGCGTCGAACGTGCCGGACGTCCCGGACGCGGCCACGAACTCCGGATCGTCGAACGCCACCTTGATCGACTCGGCGGTGCTGCCGGTGAAGAACGTGCGGCCGCCGGTGCCGTCCAGGCCGTACCCGCCGGCGTGGATGGTGTTGACCGTGGCCGCCAGGTTCGCGGCGACGCCGTCGAGGGAGTTCGCGTACTTCGGGATCGTGTTCGTCAGTGTGTCGTGGATCGACGCGAGCGTGCCGCCGACCTGCGCGGGCGTGCCGGAGTCGGCCCACCGCACGGTCACGCTGCTGGCCGGGTCGCCGGTCTGGTTCTGCAGCCGGTCCGCGCCGGTGATCCGGATCTCCCGGGCGGTGACGCCCTGCACCAGGCCGGATCCGCCGAGGTAGACCGCGGCCGTGCCATCGGCCTGCAGCGACGAGGTGGCGCCGGTCAACTCGGAGATCTTCATGAGCTGCACGTCGCGCTGGTCGGCCATCTCGTTGACCGGCAGGCCGGCCGCGGTGGCGCGCTGGATCGTGGTGTTCAGTTGCGCGATGTTCTTGGCCAGCGTGTTGACCTCGGTGGCGTACGCGTCGGCCTGGTCCCGGTTCGCCTTCCACTGCGCGCCCAGCGCGTTGTAGGCGGAGTGGATGCCGTCGACCACGGTGTTGCCCTGCTGGATCAGCGCGGTCCGGATCGCCCGGTCGTTCGGGCTGTTGGAGACGTCGCTGAACGCACCCCACAGTTCGCCCATCTGGTGCTGCAGCGCGGTGTCGCTGGGCTCCGCGAACGTGTTCTCGATCGTGACGAACTGCTGCTTCTGGTTCGTCAGGTACGCGCTGTTGGCGCGCTCCTCCCGCCCGCGCCCCTCCAGGAACTCGTCCCGGGTGCGGCGGATGTCGGAGATCGCGACGCCGTTGCCGATGCCGTCCGAGGTGGACCACCTGGTCGGCATGGTGTTTCCGCTGGCCGACGTCATCTGCACGCGCTGCCGGGTGTATCCCTCGGTGTTCGCGTTCGCGATGTTCTGGCCCGCCACGTCCAGCGCGCGGCGCTGCGCGTAGAGCGAGCTGAGCGCGGTGGTGATTCCGGAGAAGGTACTCGCCATCAGATCGCCTCATCCACTAGGCGGGCACGGTGGCCTGCGGACACGGACTGCCCCTTGGGGCCGTAGGTCTCGACGGAGCCGGCGATGATCATCATGGTCTCGCGTGCCGCGCGCTGCCCGGCCGAGAGCAGGTCGCGGTTGGTGGCGGCAAGACCGCTGATCTCCGCGGTCAGCGTCAGAAATGACTTACGGTGTTCATGGAGGAGGTCGCTCCACGGCGCGGCCGCCGCGTCGGCGATCTCCCCCAGGCTGGCTTCGGGCGACAGCCGGAGTTCGACCGCGGCCGCCTGCGCGTGGGCGGCGCGGATGACCTCGGTCTCGCGCATCTGTTCGAGGACCATCTCGACCTCGCGGGTCGCGTGCGCGAGCCACCGCGAGCGGCCGGAGGCGAGGAGCACCTGCTCCTCCTCGAGCTTGAAGAGCAACAGCTCCATCAGCTCCCGGGTTCGCCACAGGACGCTGGACAGTTCGATCAAGCTCACGAGTGCCTCCGCCTGCCGGACGATGTCCCCTGTTCGTCCTTGCCCGTCGGCAGCACAGGACCTCCCATGAGGGGTTTCGACCTGAGGATTCCGGGTCGGATGCAACCAAATGGCAACCGTAAGTCACGGACACGGCACCCTTAGTAACAGAGAGTTTCTCTTGTTCACGGTGAACAGCTCGCGCGAGCGCGGGCTTACGCCTGAGGGGGAATCTCATGACTGCCGTCGCCGCGGCCACCGCCGCGAACGTCGCCACCGCCCACGAGCAGGAGCATCTGATCCGGGAACACATCCCGCTCGTCGGCCACCTGGTCCGCGACATGCTGAGCCGGGTGCCCTCGCACGTCAATCGCGACGACCTGACCTCGGCCGGCCTTGCCGCGCTGGTCACGGCCGCGCGTGGCTTCGACCCGTCGCGCGGTATCCCGTTCGCCCGGTTCGCCGCCACCCGCGTGCGCGGCGCGCTCCTCGACGAGCTACGCCATCTGGACTGGGCGTCCCGGTCCGTCCGGTCCCGGGCCCGCAAGACCGACACCGCCCGCCAGGAACTGACCGCCACGCTCGGGCGGACGCCGACCCAGCAGGAGCTGGCCGGGTTCCTCGGCGTCGCGGTGGACGAGCTCAAGGAGGTGGAGGACGACGTGCAGCGCGCGGTCGTGCTCAGCCTGCAGGGCTTCACCACCGGCGCGGCGGAGGACATGGTCACCGAGCGCACCGCCGGCCCGGAGGACCTGCTGCTGCACCGGGAGAAGATCGGCTACCTGCACAACGCGATCGAGGCGCTGCCGGACCGGCTGCGCACCGTGGTCAACGGCTACTTCATGCAGGAGCGGCCGATGGCGACGATCGCGGCCGAGCTCGGCGTGACCGAGTCCCGCGTCTCGCAGCTGCGCGCGGAGGCGCTGACGCTGCTGCGCGAAGGGCTCAACACACACCTGGACCCGGAGCTGATCGACCGCAAGGACAAGAAGGACGGGTGCGTGGCCCGCCGGCGCGCCTCCTACTACCAGGAGGTGGGCTCGCTCGGGAACCTGCACACCCGGCTCGCGTTCACCGACCACCACGGGGTCCCGATCGCGATAGCGGCCTGACTCAGGACCCGCACGGCGCCGCCGATCCCTGTGGACATCGGCGGCGCCGGTCTCCGCGGCGACCGCCGGACGAAAGCCAGAAAGTCTCTCGCGAAATCTCAAGAGCGAGCCCCCCACGCCGAATAGTCATGGCGTACGGCGCACGGATGTGCCGCACAGGGGCCCGATATCAAGGAGGAATTTCTCATGGGTCTTCGTATCAACCAGAACATCGCCGCGCAGAACGCCTACCGGAACCTGTCCGTCACCGACGGCCAGATGTCCAAGTCGCTGGAGAAGCTGTCCAGCGGTTTCCGGATCAACCGGGCGGCCGACGACGCGGCTGGTCTGAGCATCAGCGAGGGCCTGCGCGCCCAGACCGGTGGCCTCAAGGTCGCCGTTCGTAACGCGCAGGACGGTATCAGCGTCGTGCAGACCGCTGAAGGTGCGCTCACCGAGGTGCACAGCATTCTCCAGCGTATGCGTGACCTGTCCGTGCAGGCGTCGTCGTCCGGTTCCAACGATTCGGACGCGCGTACCGCCAGCAACACCGAGTTTCAGGAGCTGGGCAAGGAGCTCGACCGGATTGCGAACACCACCAAGTTCGGGTCCCAGGCGCTCCTCGACGGCAACTACTCCGGCGACTTCCAGGTGGACTGGAAGGACGTCACGACCACGGGTGGAAAGTTCCAGGTGGCGATCACCCAGGCCATGGACTCCACGAGTCTGGGCGTCGGCGGCCAGGATCTGGTCGCCGCCGGTGGTGCCGACACGGCCCTCGCGGCCATCGACACCGCCATCGCGAACGTCTCCACCACCCGTGCGACGCTCGGTGCGTACCAGAACCGTCTCGAGCACACGATCAACAACCTGAACGTGTCGGTCGAGAACCTGTCGGCGTCGGAGTCGCGTATCCGTGACACCGACATGGCCCAGGAGATGGTCTCGTTCACGCGGGCCCAGATCCTGTCGCAGGCTGGCACCTCCATGCTGGCCCAGGCGAACCAGGCCCCGCAGGGCGTTCTGTCGCTGCTGCGCTAAGGCCACAACAACTTCATCAACCGAAGATCGCTTTCACAATCGAATAGGTAGGGGTGGCTGGCAGACGGCGCCGGCCGCCCCTATCCCATGAAATCCAATTCCCTACCTTCGGAGGGGACCGCACCGTGAGTACCAGCGTCACCGGCCTCGTCAGCGGCCTGGACACCAATTCACTCGTCTCCCAGCTCATGCAGGTCGAGGCGGCCGGTCAGACCCGTCTGAAGACGAAGGTGAACACGGAGGAGAAGGCGGTCACCGCCTATCAGTCCGTGAACACCAAGCTCGCGGCCGCCAAGACCGCGGCCGACGACCTCGGCAAGCTCGCCACCTGGCGGTCCGCGAAGGCGGCGTCCAGCAGCGCGACGGTCACCGCGACCACCGCGAGCGGCAACACCACTCAGACCGGCGCGGTCACGTTCGACGTGGTCTCGCTGGCCAAGGCACAGGTCTCCACCACGCGCGCCGCCAGCACCGGCGACGCCACCAGCCAGAACAGCATCACGATCACCAAGGGCGACGGTACGCAGGAGAGCGTCGACGTCTCCACGGACCGTTCGCTCGCCGGCATCGCCAGCGCGATCAACGGCGCCGGTCTGGGCATCAAGGCCACGGTGGTGGCGCTGGACGGCGGCGAGAGCGTCCTGCAGATGAGCGCGGCCAAGGCCGGCGTCGCGAACGGCTTCACGATCGACGGCGGCTTCGACACCGAGATCAAGACACCGACCGCGGCCGGCGACGCGAAACTCCAGGTGGGCGGCACGGACCTGGACGGCGGCTACGCCGTGACCAGCGCCAGCAACACGTTCAGCAACCTGATCGTCGGCACCTCGATCACGGTCACGAAGGAGGGCGAGACCGGCGTCACGGTCGACGTCTCCTCGGACACCTCGGCCATCACCGGCAGGGTGAAGGCCATGGTCGACGCCATGAACGGCGCGCTGTCGGAGATCAGCAAGCAGACCTCCTACAACTCGGCGAACAAGGCTTCCGCCGCGCTGACCGGTGACTACGCGGTACGCCAGGTCAGTCAGAAGCTGCTGAGCACGGTCAGCGGCGGCCTGCAGGACTTCGGCAGCCTCTCCAAGCTGGGCATCTCGCTCACCCGGGACGGCACGATCTCCTTCGACGAGGCGAAGTTCAAGAACGCGTACGAGGCCGATCCGGACGCGATCAAGACGGCTACCACGGCGTACTCGACGGTGGTCAAGGACTTGGCGGACAAGTCGCAGACCGGCGTCACGGACGTGATCAACGGTCGCAAGTCGCTCATCGACAACATGAACGACCAGATCAGCAACTGGGACATCCGGCTCGCCACCCGCAAGACGGCACTGAACCGGCAGTTCGCGAACCTGGAGACGTCGCTCAGCAGCATGAAGAACCAGTCAAACTGGCTGGCCGGTCAGCTATCCGGCCTGTAAGGGGGAAGCCTCGATGACCAGCCCGGCGCTGCGCAACCGATACCTGAACGACTCCATCACGACCGCCTCTCCCGGCCGGCTGCTGGTGATGCTCTACGACCGCCTGGTGCTGGACGTGGCGCAGGGCGAGGAGGCGCTGCTGGCCGGCGACCGGGTCACCGCGGCCGACAAGCTGCAGCACGCCCAGGAGATCATCATCGAGCTGCGGTCGACGCTCGACATGACCGTCTGGTCCGGCGCGGCCGGGCTGGCGTCGCTCTACGCGTACTGGCTGGCGGAGCTGATCGGCGCGAACGTCGGCAACGACGCGGCGCGGGCCCGCGCGGTCCGGGAGCAGATCGAACCGGTCCGGGACGCCTGGCGGGAGGCGGCCGCGCAGCCCGCGGCGGCCGGCTGAGAGCACACACCATGAACACCGCGCACGGTACGGAAGAGGGCTGGCGGTCGGCCTGGACGCAGGCGCTCGACCGCCTGGAGCTGGACGTCACCGTCGTGGAGACGCTGCTGTCCGACGCACACCGGATGGACGACGTGCCGGTGCCCGACCCGTGGTCACCTCCGGAAGGGCTCGGCCCGCTGCCGCTGGACCTGCGTCCGCGCGCGGACGGCATCCTCAAACGGCAGACCGCGGCCGCGCACCTGCTCGCCCAGCGCCTGGTCGGCACGCGCCGGCAGGTGGCGGCCGTGGCGAAGGTGGAGACCCGCGACTCGGTCCCGTCCCGTCCGGCGTACCTGGACTGCGCGATGTGACCCGTACCCTCGAAGCGTTTTGCCCTTTTGTCCCACGGACCCGCTGTCTGGGCCCGTGGGACTCGTTTCTTGACAACTGGACAACGGAAATCCGCACCCGAGCGGAAACCCGCGCGGCCTCAAGCGGGCGCTGCCCCGGCCGATGGGAGGGGTACGAGCACGGATCGCTCGCAGAACGACTCGCCACGGACCGGCGGCCCACGCAAGGGGGAAGGAGTCGGTGCCGTGTTCGACGATGTCACGTCGTCAGCGCTGCGTATCGCCGTGAACGGGCTCGCCGCCCGGCAGAAGGCGATCGCCAACAACATCGCCAACATCGAGACCCCGGGCTACCACGCCCAGAAGGTCAAGTTCGAGGAGGCGCTCTCGCAGGCCGTCGAGTCCGGCCGGCCGACCCGCGTCGCGCCGTCCGTGGACCGCTCGCTGGAGCCGACGCGGCTCAACGGCAGCAACGTCAACCTCGACGAGGAGACGCTCTCGCACGTCGACACGTCCATGCGGTACCAGCTCACGCTGCGCGCGCTGGACAGCAAGTACGGCCTGATCAGCACGGTTCTGAAGGGCTAGGGGGACGACTGATGAGCACATTCAACGCGATCGGGGTCGCCAGCACCGGCGTCACGGTCTACCGCAAGTGGCTGGACGCGGTGTCGGACAACGTCGCGAACATGAACACGGTCACCCGGACGTCGGAGTCCGCCTTCCGCGAGCGGTACATCGTCGCGCAGGAGGCCGGCGACGGCAACGGCGTGCAGGTCGGCGGTGCCGCGTTCGGCAACGCCGAGGGCCGGGTGGTGCACGACCCGGCCCACCCACTCGCGGACGCGGACGGAAACGTCCGTATGCCCGACATCGACCTCGGCTCCCAGATGGGCCAGCTGGTCATGGCACAGCGCGGCTACCAGGCCAACCTGTCCGTCGTCGAACGCGCCAAGGACTCCTACAACGCCGCCATTCAGCTCGGGAAGGGCTCCTGATGACGTCTCCCATCTCCGGCATCTCCGGTATCGGTGCCGCACTGCCGATCGCACCCGTCGCGCCGTCCGCGCCGTCGTCCACCCCGGCCGTCTCCGGCCCGAGCGGGGACTTCGCCTCGATGCTCGCCAGCGGCCTGGAGAACCTCCAGCAGGTACAGGGCCGTGCCGACGATCTGGCTGTGCAGGCCGCCAACGGCACGCTCACGGATCCAGCCGCCTACACGATGGCCAGCACCGAGGCGGCGCTGGCGACTCAACTCACCGTGGCAGTCCGGAACAAGGCTGTTGAGGCCTTCACAGAGATCATGAGGATGCAGGCTTGATGAAGAACCGGCTTCCGGCGCCCGTTCGCCGCCTGACCGACTCGTTCGCCTCCTTCACCAGCGGCCAGAAGGCCGTCACGATCTTCGCGGTCCTCGCACTCGCCATCGGCGGTTACTTCTTCGCCACCTGGGCTTCGAAGCCCTCGTACGCGATGTTGTTCAACAACCTCTCCGGTGAGGACGCGAGCTCGATCGTCGAGAATCTCACGGAGGAGGGTGTGGCGTACGAGCTCGCCGACGGCGGCGCGACCATCATGGTTCCGAAGGACCAGGTCTACGACCTGCGGATCCGGATGAGCGGCGAAGGACTGCCGGCCAACTCCGACTCGGGTTACGCGCTGCTGGACAAGCAGGGCATCACCACCTCGGAGTTCATGCAGCACGTCGGCTACCAGCGCGCGCTGGAGGGCGAGCTCAACAAGACCATCGGCGCGATCGACGGCGTCCAGGCCGCGACCGTGCACCTGGCGATCCCCCAGAAGGACGTGTTCTCCGACGACGCGGAGAAGCCGACCGCCTCGGTCCTGATCGCCGCGCAGGGCAACACCCCGCTGTCCAGCCAGCAGGTCCAGTCGGTCGTCCACCTGGTCGCCTCCAGCGTCGACGGGCTCGACCCGACCGCGGTGACCGTGGCCGACTCGTCCGGCAAGGTGCTCTCCGCCGGTGACGGCACCGCGGTGGGCGCGGGCAGCGGCGACGGCGACCAGAAGACCGCGGCGTTCCAGACCCAGATGAACAACAAGATCCAGGCGATGCTGGACAAGGTGCTCGGCCCGGGCAACTCGACCGTCACCACCACCGCGGACCTGGACTTCGACGCGGTCGAGACCAAGTCGACCAAGTACAACTACGACCCGACCGTGCCGGCGCTGTCCGAGTCGAACAGCCGGGAGACGTACTCGAACGGCGGGAACACCGCGGCCGGCGTGCTCGGACCGGACAACATCCAGGTGCCGGACGGCGCCGCCGGTACCGACGGCGGCGACTACGAGTCCACCCAGAACACCAAGAACAACGCGGTCAACAAGACCGAGGAGGTCCGCAGGGCCGCCGGCGGCGCGCTCAAGAAGCTCAACATGGGCGTCGTCATCAACAGCGCGGGCGCGGGCGGCATGGACCCGGCCGAGGTGGAGAAGCTGGTCGCGTCCGCGGCCGGCATCGACACCACCCGCGGCGACACGCTCGCGGTGTCGGCCGTGCCGTTCGACACCTCGGCCGCGGAGGCCGCCTCCACGTCGCTGACCCAGGCCACCAACGCGGAGAAGCAGGCCACCTACCTGTCGCTGGCCAAGACCGGCGCGGTCGTGCTGATCCTGCTGATCCTGGTGTTCGTGGCGTGGCGGGCCGGCCGCAAGGCCCGCCGCCAGCGCCTGACCGAGGAGGAACTGGCCCGGCTGGCCGCCGAGGAGGAGGCCGAGCGTGCTCGTCGCTCCTCGATGAGCACGCAGGTCGAGATCGAGCGCGCGAACGACCAGCACGCCGAGGACCGCGCGATGCGCCAGAAGGAGATCGAGCGCATGGTCGACGACCAGCCGGACGAGGTCGCGCAGATGCTCCGCGGCTGGATGTCGGAGCGCCGCTAGTGAGGTACGGGCCCGGCCGGGGACACCCGGCCGGGCCTGCCGCTTTTCCGTGACAGATGGGGGTGCCGGATGGCAAGCGGAACGATGACCGGCCTGCGCAAGGCCGCCGTGATGCTGGTCCAGATGGACAAGGAGCGCTCCGCCAAGCTGCTCGCTCAGCTGAAGGAGAGCGAGGTCGAGGAGCTCTCCGCGGAGATCGCCCGGCTGGGCCGGGTGGAGTCGGACACCGCCGACACCGTGATGGACGAGTTCCACGCGCAGATCACGGTGCGGCACGCCGGCCAGGGCGGCCTCGAGTACGCCCGGGAACTGCTGGAGGCCTCGCTCGGCCCGGAGCGCGCGTCGATGATCCTGGACCGGCTGAACGCGTCCATGACGGACATGCCGTTCAACTTCCTCAGCCACGCCGACCCCCGGCAGGTCCTCTCCTTCCTGCAGCACGAGCACCCGCAGACGATCGCGCTGGTCCTGGCGCACCTGCCCTCCACGCTCGCCTCGCAGATCCTCTCCGGCCTGGACGCGAACGCGCAGTCCGACGTGGCGCACCGGATCGCGAAGATGGACCGCACCTCCCCCGAGGTCATCCGGCAGGTCGAGATCGCGTTCGAGCGGAAGCTCAGCACCGTGCTGCAGCCGTCCGAGCTCTCCACGGTCGGCGGCCTGCAGCCCCTGGTGGACATCATCAACCGCTCGGACCGCGGCTCGGAGCGGCTCATCCTGGAGGGCCTGGAGGGCCGCGACCCGGAGCTGGCCGAGGAGATCCGGCGCCGGATGTTCATGTTCGAGGACATCAAGACCCTCGACGACCGCGCGATCCAGCTCATCCTGCGTCAGGTCGAGTCGAACGACCTGGCCACCGCGCTGAAGGGCGTCGCCGAGGAGGTCCGCGACAAGGTCGTGCGCAACCTCTCCGAGCGGGCCCGGGAGAACCTCCTCGAGGAGATCGACCTGCTCGGCCCGGTCCGGCTGCGAATGGTCGAGGAGGCGCAAACCAAGATCGTCCAGGTCATCCGGGCGCTGGAGGACTCCGGCCAGATCGAGATCCAGCGCGGCGGGGGTGACGCGGAGGATGAGCTCATCGCCTGATCCGGTCATCCGGGCCGCCGACGCCGGCCACGTCTCGGCCGCGCGGTTCGACATCGACCTGCGCCAGGAGGCGCCGGTCCCGTCCGAGGCGGTGGAGCGGGCCCGGACCGCGGCCCGCACCGCCGGTTACGCCGAGGGCTGGGCGCAGGGCCAGCAGGCCGCCGCGGTCGCCGCACACGCCGCCCGGGACCAGGCCGAGGCCGCGCACCGCGCGCACGAGGCACGCCGGCAGGCCGCGCTGGGCTCCGCGATCGGCGCGATCGGCGCGGCCGTGGACCGGCTGGACGCGCGGATCGTCCCCACCCTCGGCGACCTGCAGGAGACCGTGCTCGCCTGCGCGCTGGAGCTGGCCGAGGCGGTGATCGGCCGGGAGCTGGCGATCGCGCAGAACGGCGGGCTGGACGCGATCCACCGCGCGCTCGCGATGGCGCCGCCGACCGGTGACGTCCGGGTGCGGCTACACCCGAACGATTACCAGAATCTGCTGACCACCGCTACCGGCGGCGAGTTCACTCATGAGGGCCGGGTGATCCGCATGCAGGCCGACCCGGGCCTGCAACCGGGCGACGCGGTCGCCGAGTGCGGTCCCACGACGATCGACGCCACCATCGCGGCCGCGATGGCCCGGGTGAGGGAGGTGCTGGACCTGTGAGCACATCAGCTCTGCGCAACCGGCTCAGCTCGGCGGTGCGCGCGGCCAAGCCGATGGCGGTCGGCGAGGTCACCGGCGCGGTCGGCCTGCGCGTCACGGTCAGCGGCATCGGCGCGCGCGTCGGCGACCTGCTGCAGATCGGCGGCGACGACGAGCCGATCCTGGCCGAGGTGGTCGCGCTGGAGGGCGAGCGGCTCAGCTGCCTGCCGCTCGGCCCGATCACCGGCATCGGCACCGGCGCCCCGGTGGTGAACACCGGCGCCCCGCTTCAGGTGCCGGTCGGGCCGGACCTGCGCGGCCGGGTGCTGGACGGCCTGGGCCGACCGATGGACGGCGGCCCGCCGCTGCGCGGTGAGCGGGTCAGCATCGACGCGATCCCGCCGTCCGCGCTCGCCCGGCAGACCGTGGACCGGCCGATGCCGCTCGGCGTCCGGGTGCTGGACACGCTGATCCCGCTCGGCCGTGGCCAGCGGATGGGCATCTTCGCCGGCTCCGGCGTCGGCAAGTCCTCGCTGATGAGCATGATCACCCGCGGCTGCGACTGCGAGATCGCGGTGATCGGGCTGATCGGCGAGCGCGGCCGCGAGGTGCGCGAGTTCCTGGAGCGCGACCTGGGGCCGGAAGGGCTCGCGAGGTCCGTGGTGGTGATCGCCACCGGTGACCAGCCGCCGCTGGTGCGTCTGCGGGCCGCGTTCGTGGCGACCCGGATGGCGGAGTGGTTCCGGGACGAAGGCAACGACGTGCTGCTGATGATGGACAGCGTCACCCGTACCGCCATGGCGCAGCGCGAGGTCGGCCTGTCGGTCGGCGAGCCACCGGCCACCCGCGGCTACCCGCCGTCGGTCTTCGGCATGATGGCGTCGCTGCTGGAGCGCGCCGGCCCGGGGGCGGTCGGCAGCATCACCGCGCTCTACACGGTGCTGGTCGAGGGCGACGACCACAACGAGCCGATCGCGGACGCGGCGCGCGGCATCCTGGACGGCCACATCGTGCTGGACCGCAAGCTCGCCACGTCCGGGCACTTCCCGGCGATCGAGGCGCTGGAGTCGATCTCCCGGGTCGCGAACGTGGTCACCACGCCGGAACAGCGCGCGCTCGCCACCCGCCTGCGCCGGCTGCTGGCCGCGCACCGGGACGTGCGGGAACTGGTCGAGATCGGCGCCTACGTCCCCGGCACCAACCCGGACGCGGACATGGCCAACGCCATGTGGCCGCAGATCCTCGCGTTCCTCCGGCAGAACCTCGACGAGCCGACCCCGGTCGAGCACTCCTGGGCTTTGCTGAATTCCCTACTGAACGCCGACAACCTGCCGATTGAAGGAAGGTCATGATGAACCGCCGCCACTTCCGCCTCGCACCGGTGCTCCGCGCTCGACAGGCGCAGGAAGACGCGGCGAAGGGCGGGCTCGTCCGCGCCAGATCCTCCGAGCGCGATGCTCAGGACCTGGCGAAGCGGGCCTCGCTCGACCTGGTCGGCGCGCAGGCGCCGACCGAGGGCACCGCCCGGGCGATCGTCGCCGCCCTGGTGGCCCGGCAGGCGCTCGCCGCCAACCTGGCCGCCGCGGAGGCGAAGGTCGTCGAGGCCGGCGAGATCACGGCGCTGCAGCAGCAACTGCTCGCGGACGCGGCCAAACGGCGGCGTGCGGTGGAGCGGCTGGCCGAGCGGCACGCCGAGGCTCGCAAGGCCCACGAGATGGCAACCGACCAGAAGGCGATCGACGAACTGGCCGTGACGAACGGCCAGCGGGCTTCGGCCCGGGGAGCCAGTGCGTGATCCAAGGCATCGCTAACGTCCAGCAGCGCATCGCGCAACTGCAGACTCAGCTAGGCCTTAATCCGACCAGCACGAACCCGGTCACGGTCAGCAACACCAGCAAGACCAGCACCACCGCCGCGAGTGGCGCCAGTTTCGCCTCCGCGCTCACCGCGGCGACCGGGTCCTCGCCGGCCACGAACGGCGCCACCGGCGCCGGCATCGTCGAGGCAGCGAAGAAGTACCTCGGCGTGCCGTACGTGTTCGGCAGCACGAATCCGGACAAGGGCCTGGACTGCTCGTCTCTCGTGCAACGCGCTTACTCCGACATGGGCGTGAAGCTTCCGCGCATCGCGGCCGATCAGGCGAAGACCGGCACCGCGGTGCAGAGTCTCGACGCGGCCAAGCCGGGTGACATCCTCGCGTTCAACCGGCCGGTGGACCACGTCGGCATCTACCTCGGCGACAACAAGATGATCGCGGCGCCGAAGCCGGGTGACCACGTCAAGATCCAGAAGGTGTACGAGACGCCCAGCACCATCCGCCGGGTGCTCGACGACTCGGTCGCCGCGGCCCCGCCGGTCTCCACCGCGGCGGTCTCCGGGCTGCGGGCCGCCGCGCTCGGCACCAGCGCGTCACTGAGCGGCGTGCCGTACGCGGACCTGTTCACCCAGGCCGCGGCGAAGCACGGCGTGCCGGCGAAGCTGCTGGCCGCGGTCGCGAAGGTCGAGTCGGGCTACAACCCGAAGGCGGTCAGCCCGGCCGGTGCGCAGGGCCTCATGCAGCTGATGCCGTCGACCGCGCGCGGTCTCGGCGTCGACGACGCGTTCGACCCGAAGCAGGCCATCGAGGGTGCGGCCAAGCTGCTGAAGTCGAACCTGAAGGAGTTCAAGTCGCTCGACCTGGCGCTCGCGGCGTACAACGCGGGCGGCGGTGCGGTGAAGAAGTACGACGGGATCCCGCCGTTCGCGGAGACCCAGGCGTACGTGCCGAAGGTGAAGGCCGCGCTGGCCGCCCTCGGTTGATCCTCCGCTTTGACCGAAATATCGACTTTTTAGGGGAGACGTTTCAGCCGATGACCAACCCGATGTCCATCAACGCGTCGAACGCCACGTCGAAGACCAACGCCTCCGGCGCCGCCGCCAAGCGGCCCGGCGGCGACGCCGACGCGTTCTCCTCGATGCTGGCGACCGAGGTGGACTCGAAGCGGCCGGAGAGCCAGCGGCCGGAGAACCAGCGCACGGAAAGCCAGCGCACGGAGAACCGGCGCCCGGAGAGCGGGCGTTCGGACGAGCGCCGCGACCACGATGCGGCCCAGCGGCCCCGGGACAGCCGCGACGTCCGGCCCGCGCGCGACGCCCGGGACGCCCGGAACGTCCGGGAGACCAGGGACTCCCGGGACACCCGCGAGGTGCGGGACACCCGCGCGCCCCGGGAGACCGGCGAGGTCCGCGAGACGCGGGAGACCGGCGAGACGCGGGAGACCGGCGAGACGCGCGAGACGCGGGGCGGCGACGACGTCCGGGAGACCGAGCACGCCGGGCAGACCGGGTCTGCGGAGAAGAGCGAGAAGACCGAGGCCGCGGGCACCGCCGCCGAGGGTCAAGCACAGCAGCCCGCCGCCGTGCCGATGGACGCCTCGACCGCGCTGCTCGCGTCCGTGATCCCGACTTCGCCGGCACCGTCCGGCGCCACCACCACGGCGGCCACTGCGGCTGCTCCGGCAGCGGCCGGCCTCGCGCAGGCCGCGGGCCCGGTCGCACCGTCGGCGACCGCCGGTACCGCGCCCGCGACGACCGGCCCGGTCGCGGCTGCGCAGACCGGCGTGCCGCTGCCCGAGGGCTTCACGCCCGTGCCGGACGGCGAGACCGTCGCGCTGCCCACGGGCGCGGTCCCGGCGGCACCGCAGGCCACCACCGCACCGGCGGACGCGGCCGCCGTCACCGATCCCTCCGACACCACCGGCGCCACCGGCCCGGCCGGCGCCACCACGGCCGGCACCACCACGGCCGGCAGCACCGCGGCCGGCACTACGGACCCGGCCGCCACCGGGACCGCGCCGGCCACCACCGGTCAGGGCGACGCCCCGGCCGGCGGCGGCGAGCAGGGTGGCGACGCGCCCGGGAACGCGGCTCCGGCCGTACCCGCGACGCCCCAGGACACCGCGCCGGACGCGACCGCGGCCGGGCCGCAGACCGTGCCCACGCCGGGTCTGGACCCCGCGCGCACCGCGGCGCGGCCGGCCGGTGCGCCGGATCCGGCGCTGGCCGCGGGCGCGATCGCGCAGCCCGCCGCGCCGGCACCGGCCGCACCGGTCACCGCGGCGACCCCGATCCCGGCCTACACCGGCGCGCCGAACACGCCGCCGGCCCAGCAGGTCGCGATGCACATCGCGCCGCTGAAGCTGGAGGCGGACGGCATTCACCGGCTCACCGTGCACCTGCACCCGGTCGACCTCGGCCCGGTGAGCGTGGTGGCGGAGATCCGGAACGGCGACATCAACGTGCAGCTGTCCGGCGGCACCGAGGCCGGCCGGGAGGCGCTCCGCAACTCGATGAACGACCTGCGCAGGGAGTTGCAGGACGCCGGGTTCGGCAACACCAACCTGGACCTCGGCTCGGGCACGCCGCAGCAGAACGCGGACGCCTACCAGCGTCAGTTCGCGCTGCGCAACCAGAACCGGGGTGGCTACGGCGGCGGCGACGCGTCCGCCGCCGCGGAACAGTCCGCCGCACCGGCCGGCGCCTCGCGCGGCTTCTTCACCGACCGCGGCGGCGCGCGCCGGGTCGACACCACGGCCTAGACGCGGAGGTCGGAGCGAGGCGAGGTCCAGGTGTTGTGGAGGGTGTGCGGCGCGGAAGCCCGCATACCGGTGTTGTACGTGGGCTTTGCGACGTGCCCACGTCAACAGAGGCTCTGAGGGGGACATATGACCACGGGCGCCGTAGGCGGGTCCGGATACACCAACATCAGCGATGTCCTGGGCAAGTCGAACCAGGAGGCCGCGAAGTCGAGCAACAAGATGGATCAGGACACGTTCCTGAAGCTGCTCGTGGCGCAGATGAAATACCAGGACCCGAGCAATCCGGCCGACGCCACCCAGTTCCTCACCCAGACCGCTCAATTCACGCAGGTGGAGAAACTCGGCGCGATCGCCGACAGCGTGGCGAAACTGGACACGCTCGCCAGCGGGCAGGCGTCCATGCTGCAGAGCCAGCTGATGCTGGGCGCGAGCAATCTGATCGGGAAGACCGTGACCGCTAAAGATCCCGCCGGGGGTGCCGACATTACTGGTGTCGTCACGTCGGCGACATTTGGTGGCAGCACCCCGACGCTGAAAATCGGGGACAAGGATGTAGCGCTGTCCGACGTCAAGGATGTTCGTCAAGCCGCGAAGCCCAGCTAGACGCTCCGCGGTGAACAACCGGTCCAGCAACACACCACCGAACAAAGGAAACCACCTCTATGCTGCGTTCGCTGTTCTCGGGAATCGGCGGTCTCCGTGTCCACCAGCAGATGATGGACATCACGGGCAACAACATTGCCAACGTGAACACGGCTGGATTCAAGTCCAGTAACGCCGTATTCCAGGACACGCTCAGCCAGATGGTTCGCTCAGCCGGCTCACCGCAGGACACGGCTGGCGGGACAAACCCCGCACAGATCGGACTCGGCGTGAAGCTCGCCGGCGTCAACACCAACTTCTCGCAGGGTTCCGCGCAGACCACGGGTCGGAGCACGGACCTGATGATCCAGGGCGACGGCATGTTCGCGGTGAAGAACGGCAACGAGACCATGTACACCCGTGCCGGCTCGTTCTCGTTCGACACGCAGGGCAGCATGGTCACGGTCGGTGGCCAGAAGGTGATGGGCTGGCAGGCGGTGGACGGCGAGGTCGACGCCAACGGCGCGATCGAGCCGATCAAGCTGCCGCTCGGCCAGACCATCGCGCCGAAGGAGACCGACACCGTGACGCTGACCGGCAACCTCTCCGCGGAGGCGGCGACCACCGACCCCGCGATCGAGCTGCCGATCAGCGTGTTCACGGAGACCGGCGCGACCAAGAGCCTGACGCTCAGCTTCACGAAGACCGGCGACGACGCGTGGAGCGTCGAACTGCCGGACGGCGGAGGCACCGCGACGATCAACTTCACCGACGGTGTCCCCACCACTCCCACGGTCACGCTCGGCGACTACACCGTCGACGTCAGCAAGATGACCGAGTACAGCGGCAAGACGAACCCGAAGCTGAACCAGGTGGACGGTAACTCGTCGGGCACGCTGGCCTCGTACAACATCTCGCAGACCGGTGAGATCGTGGGTGTCTTCACGAACGGCATGAAGTCGACCCTGGGTCAGGTCGCGCTGGCGAACTTCAACAACGTCGGCGGCCTGGAGAAGGTCGGAGACTCGATGTTCCGGACCACGGTGAACTCGGGCATGGCACAGGTGGGCACGCCGTCCGACAGCGGACTCGGCACGCTCTCCAGCGGCATGCTCGAGATGTCGAACGTCGACCTCGCCAGCGAGTTCACCAACCTGGTCATCGCTCAGCGCGGTTTCCAGGCGAACTCTCGGATCATCACCACCTCCGACTCGATCCTCGAGGAGCTGGTCAACATCAAGCGGTAATCGTTCACAGCGTTTACCCGCCGGGGCGGGCCACGACAGTGGCCCGCCCCGGTTGCTTTTTGGTGGCATGTTTCGGCTCAGTTCCGGCAACAGACTGCCACCGGCCTGCTACTCCCGCTGGCTCACTTCACCGGCGCCGGCGTCGAATAGACATGTGCAGGCCACGGACGGCCTTCCAGCCCCAGCCAACAAGACGCCCCGAAGGACGGCTTAATCCGTGATTCTGGTTACCCGCCTCAACGGCACGGTGTTCGCACTGAACCCCGATCTGGTCGAGCGTGCCGACTGCACGCCTGACACGGTCGTCACCCTGGTCGACGGGACGAAGTACATCCTCGCCGAATCCGTGCCTGAGTTCATCGACCTGATCATGGGTTACCGCGCCGGCCTGATCGCGAAGGCACAGCGCCTGGACTGCACACCGCACCAGCTGCTCGACGACGACTCCGACACCACCGACTCTGATCCGGAAAAGACCGCGAAGGTCCTTCCGCTCCACCGAAAGGACCGTTGATGGACATCGCAACGATCGTCGGCGTAGTCGTCTCGCTCATCATCGTCTTCGTCGTGCAGGCGCTGGAAGGCGGTCACGCGGGCTCGATCATCCTGCTCCCGTCGATGCTCCTGGTCTTCGGCGGCGGCCTCGGTGCGGCCATGGCCGGCGGCATCCTGAAGGACACCACCGGGCTCGGGGCCTCGCTCCAGAAAGCGTTCCTGGCCAAGGTCGTCGCCTCGGACAAGCTGGTCGAGGACGTCGTCAAGCTCGCCGAGCGGGCCCGTCGCGAGGGCCTGCTGGCCCTGGAGGACGCGGTCAAGGAGGTGCCGCACCCGTTCCTGAAGCGCGGCCTGCAGCTCGCGATCGACGGCACCGACCCGGAAGAGCTGCACGACATCCTGCACGCCGAGATCACCGCCAAGAAGAAGGCGGACAAGGCCGGGATCAAGATGTTCGAGAACATGGGTGGCTTCGCCCCGACGATCGGCATCATCGGCACGGTCATGGGCCTCGTGCACGTGCTGGAGAACCTGGACAAGCCCGAGGGCCTCGGCCACGCGATCGCCGCGGCGTTCGTCGCGACGCTGTGGGGCGTGCTCAGCGCCAACCTGCTCTGGCTGCCGATCGGCAACCGGCTCACCCGGCTCAGCGCGCTGGAGGTCGACCAGATGGAGCTGACCATCGAGGGCGTGCTGGCCATCCAGTCCGGCTCCAACCCACGCCTGGTCGCCCAGAAGCTGCGCAGCCTCCTCCCGCCCGGCGGCAAGCCGGTCGCGGACGACAAGGGCAAGAAGGCCGCCTGATCCATGAGCAGACACATCGATTCCGAGGGAGGTGAGTAATGGCCAAGGCAGCCAAGCCCAGGAAGAAGGGCCACGAGGAGCACGAGGAGCACGTCAACCACGAACGCTGGCTCGTCTCGTACGCGGACATGCTCACCCTGCTCTTCGTTCTGTTCGTGGTCCTCTACTCGATGAGCAACGTCGACAAGGCGAAGTACGCCGAGCTGGCCGCCGGCCTCAAGGAGGGCTTCGGTGCCCAGTCGGCCGCACTGCAGGGCAACATCTCGCTGCTCGACGGCTCGGCCACGGACGCCAGCATCATGAACATCAACCCCGGCCTGGCCGAGGAGGTGTCCGGCGTGCCGAAGACCGCCACCGAGGACCAGATCGAGCAGGCGGTGGCCGCAGCCGACCGCCAGAAGGCCGAGCAGGACGCCGAGGCCGCCCGCGCCGAGGCCGAGAACCTCGACAAGATCAAGCAGCAGATCGACGCCGAGCTGAAGAAGGCCGGCCTGCAGGACCAGGTCAAGTACTCGATCGACGCCCGCGGTCTGATCGTCACCGTGGTCACCAACGAGGTCGTGTTCGGCGGTAACAAGGCGGACCTGCGGCCGAGCGGCAACAAGATCATTGACTCGGTGGTGCCGGCGATCAAGAAGATCCCGAACAACATCGAGGTCGACGGGCACACGAACCAGCTCAACGTGTCGGCCGGCGAGTACCCGAGCGGCTGGGAGCTCTCCTCGGCCCGCGCGTCCTCGGTGGTCCGGCGACTGATCGCGGACGGCATCTCGGACAAGCGCCTGATGGCGAACGGCTTCGCGGACACCCGCCCGCTGATCGACCCGAAGGACCCACGCTCGGTGACCATGAACCGCCGGGTCGACGTCATCATCCTGACCACCCTTCCGGCCACGCAGGCGAGCCTGTTGCCCACGGTCGCCGGCCACAAGTAACACACCAGCTTCCACACGCTTAAAGGGGAAATCTCATGGCTAAGGACGAGAAGGCCGCCGCCGAGGGCGACGCTCCCAAGAAGGGCGGCAAGAAGAAGCTCATCATGATCATCGTCGCGGCGGTGCTGCTGCTCGGCGGCGGTGGCGGCGGCGCCTTCATGCTGCTGGGCGGCGGGTCGAGCGAGGAGGAGGCCGCGCCGGCGCCGGAGCCGGGCGCGATCGTGGCGCTGGACCCGGTCACCATCAACCTCGCATCCGGGCACTACCTGAAGGTCGGCATCGCGCTGCAGGCGACCGCGACCGCGGTCGAGGAGCCGGACGGCAGCAAGGCGCTCAACCTGGCGATCGACCAGTACACCAACGTGCAGGTCGCCGAGCTGGAGACGGCCGAGGGCCGCGCCAAGCTCAAGGAGGCGCTGACCGAGAAGATCAAGGAAGCGTACGAGGAGGACGTCATGGCGATCTACTACACGACTTTCGTCACGCAATAAGCGACATGTCGGTAACGTGCGAGGCGGGCTCCGGTTCACCGGGGCCCGCCGGAGCACGCCGGCACCGCCCGAGGTGAGTTTGGGCGGTTTTCTCAGTGAAGCTCTCAAGATGCCGATGGGGACCGCGTGACCAAGTCGCCGTCCGCGGTCTCAGGCAAAGTCGCATCGGGCCGCATGTCGCGTCGCGGTGGAGGCACGGGCCCGCAGCCCTACGACTTCCGGCGCCCGATCAAGCTGTCCCGCGAGCACATGCGGAACCTGCAGATGTGCTTCGAGACGTACGCGCGCAGCTGCGGCACCCTGCTCACCACCCGCCTCCGCGCGGTCTCCCAGGTCGGCCTGCTCGCCATCGAGCAGCTCACCTACGAGGAGTACCAGACCCAGCTCAACAACCCGACCGTGCTGGCCGTGGTCACACTGGAGCCGCTGACCGGCTCGATCCTCTTCGAGGTGCCGCTGAGCACCGCGATGGCGAGCATCGACCACCTGCTCGGCGGGCCCGGCGGCGCACAGCCGGAGCGCCCGCTGACCGACCTGGAGATGCCGCTGCTGCGCGGCCTGATCGAGAAGATGCTGGGCGAGCTCGCGTACGGCCTGGAGGCCATGGTCCCGGTCCACCCGAAGCTCGGCGCGATCGAGTACAACCCCCAGTTCGTCCGCACGATCGCGCCCGGCGACGCCGTGGTGGTCACCTCGTTCGAGATCCGGGTCGGCTCCGAGGAGTCGATCGCCAGCATCTGCATCCCGTTCGCCAGCATCCTGCCGGTGCTGGAGAAGCCCACCGAGGACGTGCAGCTGACCTCGGAGGAGCGGATGAGCCTGCTGCGCGCGCAGACCAACCTCACCACCGGGCTGTCGCTCGCACCGCTGGACGTGGCGGTGCGCTTCGCGCCGATCCGCATGCGCACCGACGACATCGTCGACCTGCGCCCCGGCGACGTGGTGCCGCTCGGGCACCCGGTCACCGTCCCCCTCTCCGTCGTGGTCAACGACACCGTCTTCGCCCACGCCGTCCCCGGGACCCAGGGAGCGCGTCTCGCCTGCCTGATCGTGCCCTCGCCCAAGGAGGACTCCCGCAAATGACGCAGCCTCAGGGGGTGCACGCATGACCGCGGCCACCGTCTCCGACTCGCAGCTGACGCTCGCCCGCTCCGCGGCCCAGGCCGCGCTCGCCGTGCTGCCGACCAGCACGCCGCTGCAGGTCGGGCAGCCGATCGCGGGCGCGAGCGCGGATCTGCCGGACGGCCAGGCGGTCACCGCGCGGTTCAGCGGCGCGGCCACGGGCGAGGTGGTCGTGATCGTCGGCGCGGATCTCGCGGAGGCGCTGCGGACCAGCCCGCTCGGCGAACTGGACCTGGCCACCGCGATCCGGCCCGCGCTGGAGGGCGCGGCCCGCGCGTTCGGCCCGGTCGTGCTGGACCCGGGCCAGGTGATGGAACCGGCGGTCGCGATGAGCGCGCTGGCCGTCAAGGGCGACATGACGGTGAGCGTGCCGCTGCTGGAGGGCACCGCGACCCGGGCCCTGGTAGCGGTGCTGCTCTCGCCGTGGCCGTCCGAGGGCGGTGACGTCGCACCCCGGGCCGCCGCGCCGGCCACCGCGGTCCGGGCCGGCCTGGAGATGCTGCACGACGTCGAGATGGAGGTCTCGGCCGAGCTGGGGCGCACCCGGATGAGCGTGCGTGACCTGCTCTCGGTCACCCCCGGCACCATCGTCGAGCTGGACCGGGCCGCCGGCAGCCCGGCCGACCTGCTGGTCAACGGCCGGCTGATCGCGCGCGGCGAGGTGGTCGTTATCGACGAGAACTTCGGCATCCGGATCACCGAGATCATGACACCGAACGAGTAGGTGACACCGTGCTCGAGCTGGTCCTCCGGATCACCTTCTCGCTGGCCATCGTCTTCGGGCTGATGTGGGGCCTGGCGCGCGTGCTGAAGAAGCCGCTCACCGGGCGGCACAGCGGCGCCGCGCTGGACGTGCTGTCCCGCGCGCAGCTCAGCCGCGGCTCCTCGGTCGCGCTGATCCGGGTGGTGGACCGCGCGCTGATCGTGGGCGTGACCGAGGGCCAGGTGACGCTGCTCGGCGAGACCGACCTGGCCTCGGTCGAGCGCCAGCTGGCCGGGCCGCTCGAACGGCGGAACCGGATCACGCTGCCCGAGCACGTGAAACCCGGCGAGGACCTCAGCGGCGAGGGCGCCGAGGACAGCGTGATCGTGGAGCGCCCGTCGGACCGGGCCGCGGCGTCCGGGCGCACCTGGTCACAGACCGTGAACTTCCTGAGGGAGCGGACGGTCCGCCGATGACCGCGAGGCGCACGGCCACACTGCTGCTCCTGCTCGGCGCGCTGCTGATCCTCAGTCCCGCGTCGGTCGCCGCCGCGCCCGCACCGCAGCCGACCGACGCCGGCACGATCGACATCAACATCAACGGCGGCGGCGACGCCGGTAAGCCCAGCACCTCGATCGTGCTGCTGGTCGGCCTGACGCTGCTCTCCGTGGCGCCCGCTCTGCTGCTCCTGTGCACGTGTTTCACCAAGGTCTTCATGGTCCTCGGCATCACCCGCAACGCGCTCGGCCTCACCTCGATGCCGCCGAACCAGGTCGTCGCCGGTCTGGCCCTGTTCATCACGTTCTTCATCATGAGTCCGGTCCTGTCCGAGATGAACGCGGCCGGCGTACAGCCCTATCTCAAGGGCGACAAGGATCAGACCGCGGCGTTCAACGACGGCGTGCGGCCGCTGCGCGCGTTCATGCTGGAGAACACCCGCGCGGACGAGATCGCGCTGCTCACCAAGGTCGCGGACGCGGAGAAGCCGGCCAACCCGGACGCCGTGCCGCTGACCACGCTGGTGCCCGCGTTCGTCCTGTCCGAGCTGCGTGCCGCCTTCATCATCGGCTTCGTCATCTTCATCCCGTTCCTCATCATCGACATCGTGGTGTCCGCGTCCCTGATGTCGCTGGGCATGATGATGCTGCCGCCGGTGACCGTCGCGCTCCCGTTCAAGCTGCTGCTCTTCGTGCTCGTCGACGGCTGGGCTCTGATCATCACCGCGCTCGTCGGCAGCTACGGCTGAGCCTGCAACCGAGTGGCGACCGGAAGGGTAACCGGGCTGCCACTGGCGGAGAGGAAAGTACTTCTCAGCGGGGCACGAGCCCAGCGGACCTCTCCGAAAGGCGAAATATGACGGACACGCAGGTTGTGCACCTCGGGCTTGAGGCTATGACCATCGCGGCCAAGCTGTGCGCGCCCGTTCTGCTCACCGCGCTGGCCATCGGCTTCGCCATCTCCCTCTTCCAGTCCGTGACCCAGATCCAGGAGGCCACGCTCAGCTTCGTGCCGAAGGCCATCGCCTGCGGCGTCGCACTGCTGGTCACCGGCAACTGGATGCTCCACGAGATGATCTCCTTCACCCACGCTCTCTTCGACCGCCTCCCCAGCCTCCTCGGCTGACACCCACTGTGCTTCCGCTGACTACCGGCCCGGTCATCCCACAGCCGCGAGCTTTGGGCCAGGCCGAGGCTGGGGAGATCAGATTCTGGACCCCGCTTCCGGCGTGGTCCAGTTTCGTTCGCTCCGGCGGGCACTGAGCCAACCCGAGGACGATCCCGGACCCGATCTTCCCGCATCCGGCGTGGTCCGGCCCGTTTGCTCCCGCGGGCAAACCCGCGGCGGCCTCCGCCGGCGCTCCGGTCGCCGCGTCGGAGCCGGTTCCCTGGCGCTCAGCGAAACCCCCGTGATTCCCATGCCGATCACCTCCCGCGCGGCGCGCTCGGTCGCGGCCCCGCACCACTCCCGCCGCGCTGCTTTGCTCTGCTTACATTGACAAACATCGCAAATCCGGCGCCCGATCGGTACGGCCCACTGCCCGAGGTGGGCGTTTTGTGCATGTAAGCAGAGCAAAGGAGGGCGGGGTGCGCGTACCCCCGCGGGGTGGGTGGGAATTGCAGGGGTGGCTTGTTGGGGCTGCAACCGAGTGGCGACCGGGAGGGTAACCGGGCTGCCACGGGGGGAGAGGAAAGTATTTCTCAGCGGGGCACGAGCCGCCGCGGATCTCTACGGAAGGCGAAATCTTGACGGACACGCAGGTTGTGCACCTCGGGCTTGAGGCCATGACCATCGCGGCCAAGCTGTGCGCGCCCGTTCTGCTCACCGCGCTGGCCATCGGCTTCGCCATTTCGCTGTTCCAGTCCGTGACCCAGATCCAGGAGGCTACGCTCAGCTTCGTGCCGAAGGCCATCGCGTGTGGCGTTGCGCTGCTGGTCACCGGCAACTGGATGCTCCACGAGATGATCTCCTTCACCCACGCTCTCTTCGAGCGGATCCCGAGCCTTCTCGGGTAGGCAGGAGCCGGCCGGGCGATGTTGTCGATGCAGCTGCAGACCGCGAACATGACGGCGTTGCTGCTCGCCATGGTCCGCGCCTCCGCCTGGCTGGCGCTGTGCCCGCCGTTCAACTCCCGGCTGATCCCGGCCCGGATCAAGGCCCTCCTCGCTCTCGCGCTCGCGCTGCCGATGTCGCCCAAGCTCGCCGGTCAGGTACCGGAGCTGGCGACATCGGCACTTCTCATCAGCGTGGTCGAGCAGGTCGCGGTCGGTGCCGCACTGGGCTTCATGACCGCGCTGCTGTTCGCCGCGATCCAGGCGGCCGGCGACATGATCGACCTGTTCGGCGGCTTCACGCTCGCGATGGCGTTCGACCCGCTCTCCCAGGTGCAGAGCTCGATCTTCGGCCGGTTCTACAACCTGCTGGCCGTCACGCTGCTGTTCGCCACGGACGGCCACCAGATGGTGCTGCGCGGCTTCATGATGTCCTACACCTCGCTGCCGCTGAACGACACGCTCTCCATGGAGACGCTGGCCAAGCTGCTCACCGAGGGCGTGGGTGACATGTTCCTGGCCGCGATCCAGATCGCCGGACCGCTGATCGCGGTGCTGTTCCTGACGGACGTCGGGTTCGGCCTGCTCAACCGCGTCGCGCCGGCGCTCAACGCGTTCTCGCTCGGCTTCCCCGCCAAGATCTTCCTGGTGCTGATGCTGGGCGGCACGGCGATCGCGGTGCTGCCGCGCGCGCTGGACACCATCGTCGAGAAGGCGGTCTCCGCCGTCATCACCCTCTCCGGCAGCTGAAGATGGTCGTCAGTCCGGTTCAGGGGCGGCAGCCGGGAGGTGGGGCGTGAGCGGCGAGAAGACCGAGAAACCCACACCGCAGAAACTCAAGAAGGCCCGCGAGGAGGGCCAGATCGGCAAGACCCCCGACCTGGGGGCCTGGGCCGGGATCGCGGCCGCCAGCGTGCTGGTGCCGATGACGCTGGAGAAGGCGGTCGCCAAGGCGCGGGAGGTGATCCTCCGGCTGCCGGACGTGGTCGAGAACCCGGACGTCGGTTCCGCGCTGGACATGTTCCGGGACGCGCTGCTCGGCTCGGCGTTCGCGGTGGCGCCGCTCGCGGTCTCGATGATGCTGATCGGCATCATCGGCTCCGGCGCGCAGGGCGGCATCCACGTCGCCACCAAGCTGCTGATGCCGAAGTTCTCCCGGCTCAATCCACTACAGGGCATCAAGCGGATCGTCGGTATGCAGGCGCTCTGGGAGGGCTTCAAGGCGCTGATCAAGACGCTGGTGCTGGGTGGCGTGCTCTACATACAGATCAAGGACCTGGTCCCGTCGCTGATGACGGCCGGCAACCTGCCGCTCGCGGTACTGCTCGACATGGTCAAGGACGCCACCATCGCCATCATCCGGACGGCCGCGGTAGCCGGCCTGGTGATGGCCGCGGCCGACTACTTCGTGGTGAAGATGCGCACGATGAAGCAGCTGAAGATGTCGTTGCAGGAGGTGAAGGACGAGTACAAGAAGACCGAGGGTGACCCGCACGTGAAGGGCCAGATCCGGGCGCGGCAGCACGCGATGGCCCGGAACCGGATGATGTCCGACGTGCCGAAGGCGGACGTGGTGCTGGTCAACCCGACGCACGTGGCGGTCGCGATGCGGTACGAGCCGGAGAAGGGCGCGCCCCGGGTGATCGCCAAGGGGCAGGGCAACGTGGCACAGAAGATCCGCGACCTGGCGTCGGAGAACCGGATCCCGATGATCCAGGACGTGCCGCTGGCCCGCGCGCTCTACGGCAGCTGCGAGATCGGCGCGGAGATCCCGGCCGAGTTCTACGGCGCGGTGGCGAAGGTGCTGGCGTTCGTGATGAGCCTGAAGTCGCGCGGTTCCGCGGCGGGTACGCACCGCCTGGCCGCATAAGCCTCAACTCTTTCACCGGACCGCCGATCGGGACGTCGCCAGGACGGCACCTTCACGCAGGGGCACGGACCAGCCCGGGAATACCCCCACACCCGTGGAAGGTGCCGTGAACACGAAGCTGATGGGCCAGCTGGCCGTACCGATCGGCGTCATCGGGATCATCGTGATGATGGTGGTGCCGCTGCCGACGATGATCCTCGATCTGCTCATCGCGTTCAATATCACCGGCGCGCTCCTGATCGTCCTGGTCAGCATGTTCGTCCAGAAGCCGCTGGAGTTCTCGATCTTCCCGGCGCTACTTCTGATCTTCACGCTGTTCCGGCTGGCGCTGAACATCAGCGCGACCAGGCTGGTGCTGATGGACGGCTTCGCCGGCAAGGTGATCGAGGCGTTCGGTCACTTCGTGGTCGGCGGCTCGCTCATCGTCGGCCTGGTCATCTTCACGATCCTGGTGATCGTGCAGATGGTCGTGGTGACCAAGGGCGCGGAACGCGTCGCGGAGGTCGGCGCCCGGTTCACGCTGGACGCGATGCCCGGCAAGCAGATGGCGATCGACGCGGACCTGAACGCGGGCCTGATCGACGAGCCGGAGGCGCGGAAGCGGCGCCAGGAGGTCTCCGCGGAGGCGGACTTCTACGGCGCGATGGACGGTGCCTCGAAGTTCGTGAAGGGCGACGCGATCGCGGCCATCATCATCACGCTGATCAACCTGATCGGCGGCTTCGGCGTCGGCATGCTGCAGAAGGGCATGGCGCCGGTCGAGGCGATCGAGACGTACAGCCTGCTCAGCATCGGTGACGGCCTGGTCTCGCAGATCCCGGCGCTGCTGCTGTCCGTGGCGACCGGTCTGATCGTGACCCGGTCAGCCACCGAGGGCGACATGGGCAGCAGCGTCACCAAACAGCTCGGTCAGCACAAGCTGGCGTTGCAGATCGGCGGCGGTGCCGCGCTCGCGCTCTGCGTCATCCCGGGCCTGCCGAAGCTGCCGTTCCTGGTGGTCGGCGGCCTGGTGCTGTTCGCGTCCACCCGGCTCAAGCCGCCGGTGGAGGAGCCGGCGCCGGGCGAGGCGGCCGAGGGGGCGGCGGCCGCGGCGGTCAACCCGGACACCACCGAGTCGATCATGGGTGAGATGCGGGTCGACCCGCTGGAGCTGGCGCTCTCCCCCGACCTGGTGGACCTGGTCGACCCGACCGGCGGTGACCTGCTGGACCGGGTCCGCGCGCTGCGCCGCAAGATCGCGCTGGAGCTCGGCGTGGTGATGCCCCCGGTCCGTACCCGCGACGATCTTGAACTGCCGCTCTCCGGGTACGCGATCCGGATCAGCGGCGTGGAGACCGGCCGTGGCCAGGCACCGCCGGGCACGGTGCTGGCGATCGGCGACGGCCTCTCCGCGCTGCCCGGCCGGGCCGGCATCGAGCCGGTGTTCGGGTTGGCCGGCAAGTGGGTCCCGGCCGAACTGCACTATCAGGCCGAGCTGGCCGGCGCGACCGTGGTCGACCGCGCCTCGGTGATCATCACGCACCTGGCCGAGGTGGTCCGCACGAACGCTAGCCGGCTGCTCGGCCGCGAGGACGTCCGGGCGCTGGTCGAGACGGTCAAGCGCACCCACCCGGTGGTGGTCGAGGAGCTGACGCCGTCGCTGCTCAGCCTCGGCCAGATCCAGCGCGTGCTGCAGTCGCTGCTGGAGGAGGGCGTCGCCATCCGCGACCTGGTGCGCATCTTCGAGTCGCTGTCGCTGCGCGCGAAGATCTCCACCGACCACGACGGCCTGGTGGAGGCGGCCCGCGCCGCGCTCGGCCCGGCGATCGCGCAGCAGTTCTCCACCGGTGGCACGCTCGTCGTGGTCACGCTCGACCCGCAGCTGGAGCACGCGATGCTGGAGTCGCTGCGGCCGAGCGAGAACGGCCTGTTCCTGGCGCTGGACGCGGCGCTCGCGGAGAACGTGGTGAACCAGATCGGGATGCACGCCGAGACGGCGGAGCAGCAGGGCGCGAACCCGGTGCTGGCCTGCTCCCCGCAGCTGCGGCCGCCGCTGCACCGGCTGTTGCGGGCCGGTGGACGCAAGACCGCTGTCATGTCCTACTCCGAGATCGCCGGTTCGACCGCGCAGATCGAGACGATGGGGGTGGTGAACGGTGCCTACGCGGGTGCTGCTTGAGGGTCCGGCCATCGAGCCGCTGCTGGAGCAGGTGCGCAGGGAGTACGGCACGTCGGTGCGCATCATCTCCGCGGACAAGGTCCGCACCGGCGGGTTCGGCGGCTTCTTCGCGAAACAGAAGTACGAGTTGTCTGTCGAGGTCCCGGACGACGTGATGGCCGGCCGGCCGAGCGGCGGGCACGGTGCGGGACCCGGCGGTGGTTTCGCCGGCGGCGGTGGCCTCTCCGGTGGTGGTGGTTTCGCCGGCGGTGGCGGCTTCTCCGGTGGCGGGCCGGAGCCGGCGCCCCGGGAGAAGCCGGTGGACACGCTGGCCGCGCTGCTGGAGCGCGCGGACAAGGACGGCTTTGCCAGGGCCGCGGCCCGCGAAGAACAAAACGATCAGATGGTACGAAATCCATACGGCCACGGCGGCAGCGGTCACGGCGGCGGGGAACTGCCCGCGCGCGCCGGCCTGGTCTCCACCGCGAGCCCGGCATTCGCCGAGATCATGGCGGGGCTGGAGAGCGGGCACCTGACCCGGGCGCCGGCCGAGCGCGCGGTGACCGTCGGCGCACCGGCTGTGCACCCCGCGGTCACACCGTCCGCACCGTCCGGCGGCGCCGCGCCCGTGATCGACGTGCCGCTCAAACCGGCCGCGCCCACGGTCCGGCCGTACCGGCCACCGGCCGCGATCTCGCCGGACGGCCCGCCGGCACCGGGCGGCCCGATGGTCAGCCCGGCGCTGCTGGAGCAGCTGATCGCGGAAACCAACCCGTTGGCACCCGTGGTTTCCCAGCCGGCACCGGCGCCGCCGCCGATGAGCACACCGATGGCAACAGCGACGATGGCGCCCGAGGCGCCGATCATCCCGGCCGCTCCGGCGCCCCCGGAACGATCGGCCCTGGTCCCCGTGCATCCGGCGCTCCCGGCCGTACCGCAGAAGGCTCCGGAGGTTCTGGCTCCTGAGATCGTGGTGGCGCCGCAGGCGGCCCCCGCGCCGCCGGAACCGAAGCCGGCCGCGGAACCCGCGCCGGTGGCCGAGGTCGTCCGGAGCCCGATCGCGGAGAAGCTGATCGCGCTGGGCATGCCGGCCGAGATGGCGGAACGGGCGACCGGCACGGACGCCTACGGCGGGGTGCTGGAGGCGCTGGCCGACCTGCCGCCCCGGCCGCAGCCGCCGGCCAGGGCCGGTGACGTGCTGGTGGTGGCCGGCGAGCTGAGCCACGCGCTGCCGGTCGCCCGGAAGGTGATCGAGCAGCTGCGGCTGGACGCGTCCCGGCTGCTGCTGGCCGGCCCGTCCGCGTCCGGCACCGGGATCCACCCGTCGCGGAAGATCTCCGGGCCGAGCGCGGCCGAGAAGAAGGCCCGGAAGATCCACCGAGGCGACACACCGTACGTGGTGGTGCTCGACGCCCCGGTCAACGAGCCGAACGAGGAGTGGGTCCGGGACGTCTGCGACGCCATCGGCGCGACCGAGGTGTGGGCGGCCGTCGACGCGACCCGGAAGACCGCGGACACGCGTCGCCACCTGACGAGCATGGGTGACGTGGACGCGGTGGCGGTGTACGGCACCGCCGTGACCGCGGACCCGGCCACCGTGCTGGGTCTGGAAGTACCGATCTTCATGATCGACGGCCAGGACGCGTCACCGCACGCGTGGGCCGCCATGTTGTGCCAGCGTCTGACCCGATCCGAGAAGAAGTCCACCCGAAAGCGGAGGCGTTAAATGGGGCTGATCCGTCCGTCTGCACTGTGGTTCGCCGCGATCCTCTCCCTGCCGGCCTTCTTCCAGTCGCTGATCCTGCAGACGCTGGACGTCACGGACGCGCTGATCCGGTTCCTGGTCGCGGTGCCCGTTGCGGCGCTGCTGCTGGCCGGTTTCCGCTACGTGACGTTCGGCTACGGCCAGAAGGCGCCGGTCGCGACCGGGGTGGAGTCCGCGGTGGAGTCCGCGCCGCTGGAGGGCACGATCTCGGACGCCACGCCGCGTCTCGCCCAGTAGACGGTATAGCCAAATCGATATGCCCCACCATGGGCGACCGAGCCATAGGCTCCCCGCAACCAGGAAAATCCGGACGCCCACGAGGCGTCCGGATCGCGTTCGGGAGGACACATGGCTCGTTGGGGTAGGACGCTCGGGCTCGCGCTCGCGCTCATCACGGCCGTCGCGCTGGGGAGCACCGCCGTGCCCGGCGTGGCGCAGGCGAAGCCGGACGTCGTCGGCGGCACGCGTGCCGCGCAGGGCGAGTTCCCGTTCATGGTGCGGCTCTCGATGGGGTGCGGTGGCGCGCTCTACACGTCGCAGATCGTGCTGACCGCGGCCCACTGCGTCGGCGCCACCGGCGCCAACACCGGCATCACCGCGACGCTGGGCGTGGTCGACCTGCAGTCCTCCAGCCGGATCACGGTCCGGTCCACCTACGTCTACCGGGCTCCCGGCTACCGCAGCGTCACCACCGGCAAGGACTGGGCGCTGATCAAGCTGGCCTCGCCGGTCACCGGCCTGGCGACGCTGCCGATCGCCACGAACACGTCCAACAACTCGGGCACGTTCACGGTCGCGGGCTGGGGCTCCGCGACCGAGGGCGGCGCGCAGCAGCGTTACCTGCTGAAGGCGTCGGTGCCCTTCGTCAGCGACACCTCGTGCGCGTCCTCGTACACCGGCCGGTTCGTCGCCAGCGACATGATCTGCGCCGGGTACGCCGCGGGCGGCACCGACACCTGCCAGGGTGACTCCGGCGGCCCGATGTTCAAGACCACCTCCACCGGCGCCGTGGTGCAGGTCGGCATCGTCAGCTGGGGCACCGGCTGTGCCCGCCCCGGCTACCCGGGCGTCTACAGCGAGGTGAGCACGTTCGCCGCAGCGATCGCCGCCGCGGCCGCCACGTTGTAGCACCGTCGTGGCGCGGGCCGGCCGGTCACCCGGCCGGCCCTTCGCCGTTCAGCCGAGCCCGCCGCCCCCTCGACGTCGGCGAGCCCCGCCGCCCCTTCGTCGTCGGGTGAACCCGCCGCCCCCTCGACGCCAGGTGAACCCGCTGTCCTTCGCCGTCGTCAGGCGAAACCGCCGGACACGACCACCTTGCCGGTCACCGCGCCGGACTCGACCAGCGCGTGCGCCTTCCGCAGTGCCTCCGCCCCGATCGGGCTCAGCTCCTCGGTGACCGTGCTGCGCAGTTCCCCCGCGTCGACCAGCCGGGCGACCTCGCCGAGCAGGCGGTGCTGTCCGTCGTCCTCCGGCAGCCGCAGCGGCTTGGTGAACATCAGCTCCCAGTGCCAGCTGATGCTCTTCCCCTTCAGCGGCACCACGTCCAGCGTCTCCGGGTCGTCGATCGCCACGATCTGACCGAACGGCGCGGTGAGCCGTTCGTACTCGCTGATCGGGGCCTTCTCCGAGAACGAGGTGAAGACCAGGTCCACGCCGTCCGGCACCACCGCCAGCACCGCGTCCGCCAGCCCGTCGCGGTGGCCGACCACGTGGTGCGCGCCCATCCGCAGCGCCCACTCGCGCGACTCCGGCCGGGACGCGGTCGCGATCACGGTCAGCCCGGTCAGCCGCCGGGCCAGCTGGATCACCATCGAGCCGACGCCGCCGGCCGCCCCGACCACCAGCAGCGTGCCGGTGCTCGCCGCGGTCACCCGCAGCTTCTCGAACAGGCTCTCCCACGCCGTGATCGTGGTCAGCGGCAGCGCGGCCGCCTCCGCGTGCGTCAGCGTCGCCGGCTTCGGCCCGGCGATCCTCTCGTCGACCAGGTGCAGCTCCGCGTCGCTGCCGGACCGGCCGATCGAGCCCGCGTAGTAGACCTCGTCACCGACCGCGAACCGGGTGACGTCCGGCCCCACCGCCTCGACCACCCCGGACGCGTCGAAGCCCAGCACGCGCAGTCCAGCCGCCGGATCGCCGCCGCGCCGCACCTTCGTGTCCACCGGGTTGACGGAGACCGCGTGCACCCGTACCAGCAGGTCGTGGCCGTGCGCCACCGGCACTGGCAGCTCCACGTCGACCAGGCTCTCCGGATCATCGACCGGAAGACTTCTGCGGTACGCGACCGCACGCATCGTTTCGCTCATGGCCGCGAAGGTATCCCCCGGGCAGTGGTTACCGTCAATGGACGGTAGTTACCGCTAGGAAACTACTACCCTTCGGGAACTATCCTGGCCGGATGCGCGCCAAGCCCCACGCCGAGACCTGCGGCCCCCGCGACGTCTACTCCGCCGCCTGCCCCTGCCGCGACATGCTGGACCTGCTGGCCAACAAGTGGAGCGCCCTCGCGCTCGGCGCGCTGGAGGGCGGCCCGCAGCGCTTCGGCGCACTCCGCGACCGGCTGCAGGGCGTCAGCCCGAAGGTGCTCACCCACACGCTGCGCGGCCTGGAGGCCCACGGCCTGGTCGACCGCACGGTCTTCCCCGCCGTCCCACTGCACGTGGAATACGCGCTGACCGACCTCGGCCGCGACGCGTGCGCCCCGCTCGCGCTGCTCCGCACCTGGGTCGAACAGAACATCCACCGCTTCCCCACCACCGCCTAGCCCACGCCGCGATTCCCGCGACCGGCCCCGCCCACCTCTCCCCGGCGTTGCTTTGCTCTGCTTACAGGAACAAAACAGTCCAAAGAAGACCCGACGGTACGCCGACAGCCGCCGTCTCCGCCGCACGCTTTGCGGCGATTTGTCAATGTAAGCAGAGCAAAGCGTGCGGCAACGTGGCCGGCGGGCGCGGCGGTGATGCCGCCCTGCGGGACAGCGTCAGCGCGGGAATCGCGCGCATCGCGACGACCGGCCGCGACCCCCGGATCAGCGCGGGAATCGCACGCACGGCAGCGCCCGGCTGCAACGTCGGCATCGATGCGGGAATCGCGCACAACGCGGCGCCCGGGCACAACATCGGGATCGACGCGGGAATCGCGCACACGGCGGCGCCCGGATGCGGCATCGGGATCGACGCGGGAATCGCGTTGCGTGCGGTGACCGGCGCCGCAGCCGGCGCTGGCGCCGGAATCGTGGATGTCAGGTGTGAACCGGGTCGAGGGCGGCGGCGACGCGGGCGGCGGAGGCCTTGGCGCGCGGGGTGGTGGTGGCGAGGCCGACGAGGAGGACGATGAGGCCGCCGGTGGCGACGATGAGGAAGCCAGGGCGGCTGGCCGCGGGGAAGTCGGCGGCGAGGGTGGCGCCGGTGGCGTCGCCGAGGCCGGTGGCGACCACGGCGCCGATCACGGCCACGCCGAGGGACTGGCCGACCTGGCGGCTGGTGGAGGCGACCGAGGCGGCCAGACCGGCCTGGGCGCGCGGCATGCCGGAGACCGCGGTGTTGGTGATCGGGGTGTTCAGCATGCCGAAGCCGAGGCCGAAGAGCGCGTACGGCAGCAGGATCCACGGTAGCGGCGTCGTGGCGGTGAACGCGGCCAGCATCGCGCCGGCCGCGGTCATCGAGACGCCCGCGATGATCAGCGGGAGCCGGGTGCCGCGCGCACCGACGAGGCGGCCCGCGATCGGCGAGAAGATGACGGTGGCGGCCGCGATCGGCAGCATCCACAGGCCGGCGTGCAGTGCCGAGAGGCCGCGCACCTCCTGGAGGTAGAGCGTGCCGAGGAAGAGCATGCCGGCCAGCGCGGCGAACCCGCTGATCGCGATGAGCACCGCGCCGGAGAACGGCGCGCTGCGGAAGAAGCGCAGGTCGAGCAGTGGCTCTTCGCGCCGCGGCTCGTAGATCAGCAGGCCGGCCAGGGACAGCGCGGCCGCGGCGAACGCGCCGACGATGAACGGCGAGGTCCAGCCGAGGTTCGGGCCCTCGATGATGCCGAACGTGAGCATGGCCAGGAACGTCAGCACCAGCAGCTGCCCGGCCGGGTCGGGGCGGCGCGGGTGGTCGGCGCGGGACTCCGGCACGTAGAGCGCGGTCAGTACGATCGCGGCGATGCCGACCGGGATGTTGATCCAGAAGATCGCCTCCCAGCCGACGCTGTCGATCAGGATGCCGCCGAGCACCGGGCCGAGCGCCATGCCGAGGCCGCTGACCGCGCCCCAGACGCCGATCGCCTGGGCGCGCTCGCGCGGGTCGGTGAACGTGTTCGTGATGATCGACATGGCGACCGGGTTGAGCATCGAGCCGCCGATCGCCTGCAGCACGCGCGCCGCGATCAGCCACTCCAATGTGGGCGCGAGACTGCAGGCCAGGCTGCCGAGCGCGAAGACGAGCAGGCCGGTCTGGAACACGCGCCGCCGTCCGATCCGATCCGCGGTCGAGCCGGCCAGCATCAGGAGACTCGCCAGCACCAGCGTGTACGCGTCGACCGTCCACTGCAGACCGGACAGGGACGCGTCCAGGTCGGCTCGGATGGACGGCAGTGCCACCTGGACGATCGTGTTGTCCAGGCCGACGATCAGCAGGCTCATGCAACAGATCAGCAGGACCAGCAGGCGACGGCCACGCCCCATTCCGCCCCCCTTTTCGACATCCGCAGCCTACCGATCCGATGATCGACTGACACGTGGCGCGCAACACGATCCCGCGCGTGTAAGCACCGTTACCGAGGGGTAGTCCACGGCCCGGCGACCGGCACCCCACGCCGGCACCTGGGGAGGTGTTCCGTGGAGGAGCTAAGACTCGATCTTGGCATAATCGACTATCTCATCCTGGCGCTCTACTTCGGCACCGTGCTCGGCGTGGGCTTCGCGGCCCGGCGCGCGATCAAGACCAGCGTCGACTTCTTCCTGTCCGGACGGTCGCTGCCGGCCTGGGTGACCGGCCTGGCGTTCGTCTCGGCCAACCTCGGCGCGCTCGAGATCATCGGCATGGCCGCGAACGGCGCGCAGTACGGCATGATGACGCTGCACTACTACCTGATCGGCGCCGTACCCGCGATGGTCTTCCTGGGCATCGTGATGATGCCGTTCTACTACGGCTCCAAGGTGCGCAGCGTGCCGGAGTTCCTGCTCCGCCGCTTCAACCGGCCGACGCACCTGCTCAACGCCCTGAGCTTCGCGCTCGCCCAGGTGCTGATCGCGGGCGTCAACCTGTTCGCGCTGGCGCTGGTGCTGGAGGCGCTGCTCGGCTGGCCGCTGTGGGTGTCCATCGTGGTCGGCGCCGCGATCGTGCTGGCCTACATCACGGTCGGCGGCCTCACCTCGGCGATCTACAACGAGGTGCTGCAGTTCTTCGTGATCCTGGCCGGCCTGATCCCGCTCACCGTGATCGGCCTGGTCAAGGTCGGCGGCGTGAACGGCCTGGCGGACGCGGTCCGGAACAGCACGCTCGGCGAGGCCGGGCTGCACACCTGGGCGAACACCGCGGGCCAGGACAATCCGCTCGGCGCGAACTGGATCGGCATCGTCTTCGGCCTCGGTTTCGTGCTGTCCTTCGGCTACTGGACCACGAACTTCGCCGAGGTGCAGCGCGCGCTCTCCGCCCGCAACATGAGCGCGGCCCGGCGTACCCCGATCATCGCGGCGTTCCCGAAGCTGCTGATCCCGCTGGTCGTCGTGGTGCCCGGCCTGATCGCGCTGGTGACCGTGTCCGGGCTGGGCGCGGAGTCCGGCGCGCTGCAGTACAACAACGCGATCCCGCTGCTGATGCGCGACCTGCTGCCGAACGGTGTGCTCGGTATCGCGGTGACCGGCCTGATCGCGTCGTTCATGGCCGGCATGGCCGCGAACGTCAGCGGCTTCAACACGGTCTTCACCTACGACATCTGGCAGGCCTACGTCCGTAAGGACCGGCCGGACGAGTACTACCTGCGGGTGGGCCGGATCGCCACGGTCTGCGGCGTGGTGATCGGCATCGGCACCGCGTTCATCGCGGCCGACTTCAACAACATCATGAACTACATCCAGACGCTGTTCAGCCTGTTCAACGCGCCGCTGTTCGCGACGTTCATCGTGGGCATGTTCTGGAAGCGGATGACCGCGCAGGCCGGTTTCTGGTCGCTGCTGCTCGGCACGCTCGCGTCGTTCACGGTCTACCTGCTCTACAAGGCCGGGACGCTGCCGTTCGACTCCGACCTGGAGGAGAGCTTCTGGGGCTCCGGCATCGCGTTCTTCACCGTGGTGATCGTCGCACTGATCATCACGCCGCTGACCCGGCCGAAGTCCGACGACGACCTGCGCGGCCTGGTCTACGGGCTGCAGGGCACCGGTGGCGCGAGCGACGCGCTGGCCGGTGACGCGGCCTGGTACCGATCGCCGGTGCTGCTGGGCATGATCGCCCTGGTTCTGTCCGTGCTGCTCTACATCCCGATCTGGTGACGGGGGAACCCACATGACCGACAACGAACTCGAGCAGAAGCGCGCCTCGGCCGCGCGCACCTTCGACGTCCGGCGCGTGATCGGCGGGCTGTTCACGGTCTACGGCGTGATCGTCACGGTCGTCGGGCTGCTCGACGGCCCGGACGAGATCGCCAAGGCCGAGGGCGTCCGGATCAACCTGTGGATGGGCCTCGGCATGCTCGCGCTGGGCCTGCTGTTCCTGGCCTGGCAGTGGCTGCGCCCGGCCGAGACCCCGGAACCGCCGGCCCAGAATCAATAAGATCAAGACCTTCGAGGCCCGGGACGGTACGCGTACGTCCCGGGCCTCGCCGTGCGGTCAGACGCGGACGTCGACCAGGCTGCCGCTGCGCTGCAGGACCGAGGTCAGCTGCTCGGCGGTGACGCCCTTGGAGCTGGCCAGGTTGAGCAGGTCGGAGGCGCTGTGCACCTGCTCGCTGACCTCGTCCGTGGACATCTCCAGCAGGTTGCTGATCCGGCTGAGCGACTCCGACTCCGTGGTCGCGCGCGGTGCGCTGCTGATCCCGGGCCCGCCGAGCTGACCGCCGGGACCGCCGCCCGGACCGCCACCGCCGGGACCGCCACCGCCGGGACCGCCACCGCCGGGACCGCCGGGGCCGCCCGCACCGCCGGCCGCGGCCAGCGCGCCCGCGTTCGTCGCGTTGGCCAGCGACTCGGCCAGCTCGGTGGCCTGCGGGGAGTTCGCCTTGTCGACCGGCATGCCCTGCTTGATCGCGGCGATCAGGTCATCGTTCGCGACGCCCTGGGTCTCCGCGATGTCGGCGAGCGACTTGCCCTCCTTCATCTTCTCCCGGAGCGTGTTGCTGTCCAGGCCGAGCGTCTTCGCGACGTCGGCCATCGGGTCGCGCCGCTCGACCCGGCCGCTGTTCGCGTACGCGGTGTTCGCCCCACCGCTGACACTGCTGATGGAACCCATGTCGATCTCCTTTTCGGACCGGGGGTAGACGGTCCGCTGTAATCCGGTCATCGGCCGGTCGCGGGGAGATCCCAGGGATTCCGGGAGCGGCGCGGCTCACGCCGTACCCCCGGATCGTGGTGTTGATCTGGAACGCGTCGCGCCGCCGGCCCCTGATGGGACCGGCGGCGCGGGAAGAGCGGGGTCAGGCCAGCGAGAGCGAGAAGGTGCCGGTGCCGTACCGCGCGATCTCGACGGACAGGTCGATGCGGCGGCCGAGCGCGAGCAGGTGCGCCTGGGCGTCGTTCGGCACCGACTCGCCCGGGAAGACGACGCGGTCGAGCTTGACGTGCGGCGCGCCCTCCTTGTTGAGCAGGCCGGTCAGGATGTTGCAGAGCTCGCCGACGTTCTCCGCGAGGTTCGGGTAGAGCTCCTTGTCGTCGATGGCGTCCTCCGCACCGCCGACCGGCAGCAGACCCAGCGCGGCACCGGCGAACGCGGCGAGCTTGAGATCCATGCCGAGGACGGCAACGACCTTGCTGTAGGAGTCGACATAGATCGCCACCGTGGCGGTGGGGAGATCCTTCTGCGTCAGCGGGTTTCCGACATTGACGGTGACATCGCGGCCCAGGGTGTCCCCGAGCATGTTGCGCACCGCGAGAGAGGCGGGGACTGCGAGAGTGTCAGACATGGCTCATATCATCCCAAAATTGGACTAAAGACCTCATCAAATCGTTCAGCTGTGAACGGCTTGATGATGAAGAACAGGGCACCTGCGGCCTCGGCCTGCTGCATCATCTCGGGCGTGCACTCCGAGGTGACGAAGCCGAACTTGACGTCGTTGCCGTTGGCCCGCAGCTGGCGCAGGCACTCGACGCCGGTCATCTCCGGCATGTTCCAGTCGGAGATCACCAGGTCCGGCTTCTCGGACTGCACCAGGTCGAACGCCTGCTTGCCGTCCTGCGCCTCGACCAGGTCATGCCCGTCGAAGCCGGCCTGCCGCAGCGTACGGGTGACGATCTGGCGCATCACCCGGCTGTCGTCCGCGATCAGAATCTTCACGCCGCGTCTCCCCCGCTGTCGCCACGGCTCCGCCACATGGTGATCACGAAGGGGTCACCCAGCCACGTGCCGGCCAGCTGGCAGACCGGCTCCGCGGACGGATAGTGCGGCGCCTCGCCGGTGACCACGGTCGGCAGCGAGACGAAGCAGCCGGGCGGGAGCATGCTCTTCACGTTGCCGCCGACGATGTTGGCCAGCTCGCCGAGCACGTCCATCATGTCGGCCTCGCCGACCTCCTCGACCTCCATCGCCAGGAACGCGGCCGAGCAGTTCTTCGCGGCCGGCTCGTTGCAGGCGACGACCACGTGCCCGTGCCAGGTGCCGGTGATCGACACGGACGCGTGCATGTCGGTCTTCATGCCGTCGATGTCGTCGTAGACCGGGAGCAGTGGCTCGATGCCCTCCGGGTCGAGGTACGACGACCACACCTGTTCGACGATCTCCTGCAGATCTTCGACCCGAAGTGCAGCTACATCACTCATGAAGTTGCTCCCTGAGGGACGAGGCCCAGCAGGGCCAGCTTTTCGATCATGGCGCCCGCGGTGAACGGCTTGATCACGTACTCGTGCGCGCCGGCGGCGAGCGCACGCACGATCTGGCTCTGCTCGCTCTCGGTGGTGACCATCACGAGCGTCATCTCGCGGTACTTCGGTAGCTTGCGGACCGTGGTGACGAACTCGAGGCCGTTCATGTTGGGCATGTTCCAGTCAATGAGCGCCAGTTCGGGCGGCTTCTCCATGGTGTCGAGCAGGTCGATGGCGGCCTGCCCGTCCTCTGCCTCCACCGCGTCGAAGCCGATCTGCCCGACGATGCGGCGCAGGATCAGGCGCATCGCCCGGGAGTCGTCGATCAAGATCGCCTGCACGTGGCTCACCCCTTCCTAGCGATGCCGGCCGGCACCGCAGACTTGAGTCGGTACGCCGACGTGCGCCCGGCTACGACCCGCTCATAGTTGTCATCGATGCCGATGGTGGTCTCGGCCGCTCCAAGGAAGAGCCACCCGTCCGGCCGCAGCATCCGCCCGATGTTCTTCAGCACGGTGCGCTTGGTGTCCACGTCGAAGTAGATGAGCACGTTCCGCAGGAACACGACGTCGAACGGCGGCAGCGGCGGCAGCGGAGCGGTCAGGTTCAGCCGGGTGAAGGAGACGTTGCGCCGCAGCGAGGGCGCGATCCGCCAGTGCGCGCCGGCCCGCTCGAAGTAGTGCACGAGCTGCGCGGCCGGCAGGCCCCGGTTGATCTCCACCTGGCTGAACTCGCCGGCCTCGGCCCGCTTGATCATTTCGGTGGAGATGTCGCTGCCGACGATCTCGTAGTTCCAGCCGGCCGGCAGCGCCTGCTGCAACGTGATCGCCAGGCTGTACGGCTCCTGCCCGCTGGAGCACGCGGCCGACCAGAACCGCAGCTTGCGGCTGGTCGCCCGGGAACTGATCAGCTCCGGCAGGATCTGCTCGGTAAGAGCGGTGAACGGCTCACGGTCCCGGAACCAGGACGTCTCGTTCGTCGTCAGCGCGTCCACGATCATCCGCTGGTGCGTGGGATCCGGACGCCGCTGGATGTTCGCCAGGAACTCCGTCACGCTGGCCGCGCCGATCTGGCGTGCGACCGGGATCAGCCGCGCCTCGACCAGGTACTCCTTGCCCGGAGCCAGCACGATCGACGCCTCGCGCCGCACGAGCCCAGCGACGAATGAGAAGTCTTGTTGAGACAGTGTCATCGAGTCACCACCTTCGGCCGGGCCGTGCGGCCGGCATTCACACGAGAGGTCAGGTACGGGCCGATCTGGTCCAGCGGCAGCACGGTGTGGGCGAGGTTCGCGGTGACGACCGCGCCGGGCATTCCCCACACCACCGAGGTCGCCTCGTCCTGCGCGACGATCTCGGCGCCGGCCGCCCGGAGTTCCTGGCAGCCGTTGCGGCCGTCCTGACCCATGCCGGTCAGGATCACGGCGAGGGTCGAGCCGCCGTAGGCGCGGCCGACCGCTCGGAACATCACGTCCACGGCGGGCCGGCAGGAGTTCTCCGGCGGTGCTGTGGACAGCTGGGTGACCACGCCGGTTCCTCGCTTGACCAGGACGAGGTGGCGATCGCCGGGAGCGATGTACATGACCCCCGGCTTGAGCGTCATGCTGTCCGTCGCCTCGACGACCTGGATCGCGTTCGTGCGGTCCAGCCGTTCGGCGAACATCTTCGTGAAGACCGGCGGCATGTGCTGGGTGACCACCACCGGCACCGGCAGGTCTCCGGGGAACGACTGCACCACCCGGGCGAGCGCGTCCGGGCCGCCGGTCGAGCAGCCCACCGCGATCAGGTCGATCCGCCCGCTGGGTGCGCCGGGACCGCCGTGCGGGGCCGGGCCACCGGGCAGCGGCGGCAGGCCGGGGCGGCCCATCGGCGCGCCGGGACGTGCCGGGGCCATCGGACGGGCCGGCGGGCGGCCGGCGAGCGGCGGTCCACCGCGGCGCCCGCCCAGCGCGTGGATCTTCGGCACCAGCTGGTCGCGTACCGCCTGGATGGAGGCCTGGACGCTGCCCACGTTCGCCGGCTTGGTGACGTAGTCCGTGGCGCCCGCGGCCAGCGCGTCCAGCGTCGCGGTGGCGCCCGCGGCGCTGAGCGTGCTGAACATGATCACCGGCGTCTTGTGCCGCTTGCGCAGCTCCCGGACCGCCTCGATGCCGTTCATCTCCGGCATCTCGATGTCCATCGTGATGACGTCCGGCTTCAGCTGGTCGATCTTCGCCTGGGCCAGACGGCCGTTGGAGGCGGTGCCGACGACCTTGATGTCCGGCATGCCGTCGAGCGCGTCCACGATCAGCCGGCGGACGACCACTGAGTCGTCGACCACCATCACTGCGATCGTCACTTCGTCGCCTCCCTGCGCCACATCCGGCGGGCCGGCGCGCTCTCCGCACCCCACCCGCAACCTTGAATCGACCCCATCACGACCGAATTGAGGCTTTCTCGCAACGGGGATATATCGGTCAGGACAGCCATGCCGGTCCCAAAGCGGCCACGACCGGGCTCAGCAGCCGGTGCGCGGTGCCGGTGTCCAGCAGATCGCGGACCACCAGCGCCTGGACCGCGCCGCTGAGCATGTTCCAGACGCCGCCGGCCCGCGCGGACATCGGCACCGCGGACGTGTCGATCGCCTGCACCAGCAGCAGCTGGGCGGCCGCGGCCGTGCGGATCCGGTCCGACAGGTACGCCGCCCAGGACGCCGAGTGCACGGCCGGGGACCAGCCGCCGGAGTTCACCCGCGCGTCCTCGCCGGAGCGGATCAGCCGTTCCACGTCCGCCCCGGTCAGCGAGCGCAGCCGTTCCAGCAGCGAGGAGACCACGTAGTGGTGCGGGCCCAGGTCGACCGGCGGGCCACCGGGCAGCCGGCGGACCGCGGCCACCCAGCCCGCGCCGAGCCGGCGGCGCACGGTGTCGTCCAGGACCTCGCGCAGGTACGAGGCGACCACCGCGTCACAGAGCAACGCGGTCGCCTTCTCCGCGACCTCGTCCTGACGGGCGCCGCGGCCCTTGCCGATCCACGTCCAGGACATCACGTCGTAGCGCACGCAGGTGAGCAGCGAGTCGACGCTGCCGATCGGGGCCCGCTCGACCATGGTGAGCGCGGCCGCGGAGTCCGCCATGTCGGACAGCCCGCGCAGCGTCGGCACCTGGCGCGCCGCGCTCTCCACCTCGAGCCACAGCGGCGCGCGGATCTCCTCGCTCGGCAGCGTGCCGGCCAGCACCGGCAGATCCTCCCGGCGCAGCCGCAGCGCCCGCAGCAGCACCTCGGCGGTGGCGGAGCCGCCGGCCAACCGGGTCAGGTCGAAGCCGAGCACGGGCGCACTGACAAGGCTATACACGAGTTCTCAGCACCCCGGCCTCACAGAAGCGGACCCCCGCGCCCGCCGGCCGCCGGTGCACGGCGGCCGATGGGTACGAGGGTCCGGAGATGATCACAAGCGCCAGGCCTAGCTCGCGGCCGGAGTGCGGTAGGTGTCCACTGCCTGCGCCACGTTGAGCGCGAGCATCAGGCGGCCCTCCAGCTTGAACGTGCCGACCACCAGCTCACGGGTCGGGCCGTTCAGTGTGTCCGGCGGCGGCTCGAACGTGGCCTCGTCCAGGTCGACGACCTCGCCGATCTTGTCGACCAGCAGGCTGACCGGCTCCTCGTCGCCGCGCAGGATCACGTTCATCACCGGCCCGTCCAGCGACTGCCGGGGCAGGCCCAGCTGCACCCGCAGGTCCACCGCCGCGATCACCTGACCGCGCAGGTTGAACAGGCCGCCGACCGCGGACGGTGCCAGCGGCACCATCGTGTACTCGTTGTAGGAGAGCACTTCCTGCACGGTGTGCACCTCGACCCCGAAGAGCTGACCGGCCACCTCGAAGGTGGCATACTGCCGCGTCGCCATCTCAGGCCTCCACCAGCATCTCGTCCTCGTGCAGGTCGCTGTAGAAGTTCGGGTCGGCCGCGACGATCGCGCGGCGGACGTCGAGCAGCTCGGTGACCCGCTGCTGGATGACCGCGGTACCGACCAGGCCGTCGTCGTCGACGTTCCGGCGGGCGGTCATCGCGTCCTCCACGATGTCCACGATCTTGTCGACGACCAGCGCGACACTGCGCTCGCCCTCGCTGTAGACCACCACGGAGACCGTCTCGCCGGTCTCCTCCGGCATCGCACCGAGCAGGTACGACAGCCGGACCAGGGGCAGGATCTGGCCGCGGTACTGCACGACCTCCCGGCTGCCGGCGTGCTCGATCTTCGCGATCGGGAACTCCTCCAGACGGGTGACCGTGTCCAGCGGGATCGCCACCCGGCGCTCGCCGACCGCGGTGACCAGCAGCCGCTCCGCGTTGTCGCTGGGGCCGCGGCTGTCCCGGGCGCTGATGCTGGAGTCGCGCTCGGAGCTGGTCGCCAGGTTCGACCGGCGGGCCAGCGACGCGACGTCCAGGATCAGGCCGACCTTGCCGTGGCCGAGGATGGTGGCGCCGGCGTACAGGCCCACGTCCTTGAACCGCGAGTTGAGCGCCTTGACCACGACCTCCTCGGTGTTCAGGACGCGGTCCACGACCAGCCCGAAACTGCGGCCGTCGGCCTGCAGCACCACGATGTAGACGCCCTGGTCACCGCCGACCGGCAGGCCGAGCGTGCGGTCCAGCCGAACCAGCGGGAGCAGCCGGCCGCGCAGCCGGTAGACCGGGGCGCCGGACGCGTACTCGATCTTCGTCGAGTTGCCGTCGATGAAGACCAGCTCCAGCACCGAGGCCTGCGGCACCACGTACCGCTGATCGGCGCAGTCGATGGTGAGCGCCTGGATGATCGCCAGCGTCAGCGGGATGGTGAGGCGCCAGGTGGTGCCCTTGCCCGGGACGGAGTCCACGCCGACCGCGCCGCCGACGCGCTCGATGTTGGTCTTGACCACGTCCATGCCGACGCCGCGGCCGGAGACGTTGGTGACCTTCGCGGCCGTGGAGAAGCCGGGCTGGAAGACCATCGACATGATCTCGCGCCGGTCCATGGTCGCGATCTGCTCCGGCTTGGCCAGGCCGTTCTCCACGGCCTTCTTCGCGATCCGGTCCACGTTCAGTCCGGCGCCGTCGTCGGCGACCTCGACCGTGACGTGACCGCCCTCGTGGAACGCGCGCAGCGTGAGCGTGCCCTCCGGGCCCTTACCGGAGGCGATGCGGGTGGGCACGTCCTCGATGCCGTGGTCGACCGCGTTGCGGACCAGGTGGGTCAGTGGGTCCTTGACCGCCTCCAGCAGCGTCCGGTCGAGCTCGGTCTCCTTGCCCTCCATGACCAGGTTGATCTGCTTGTCCAGCGCCTTGGAGAGGTCCCGCACGACTCGCGGCAGCTTCGACCAGATGTGGTCGATCGGCTGCATGCGGGTCTTCATGATGCCCTCTTGCAGCTCACTGGTGATCAGGTTGAGCCGCTGGGCACTGCGGATCATCGCCTGGTCGCCCAGGTCGGCCACGCCGCGGACCAGCTGATTGCGGGCGAGCACGAGCTCGCCGACCAGGTTCATCAGCCCGTCGAGCAGGTCGACGTCGACCCGGATCGCACTGTCCGCGACGCTGCGCTTCGGCGCCTGGTTCTGCACCGCGTCGCTGACCGCGGCGGGTGCCGCCTTGCCCTCGTCGAGCAGGATCGTGCCGAGCTTGCGTTCGTCGCCCTCGATCTGCTGCTGCAGCGCGGACGCGACGTCGGCCGTGGAAGCGGCGCCGGACTCGACCAACTGCTCGCCGATCGGCTTGCGCTGCTCCTCGATCGGCTCGGGCGTCGGCCGCTCGCCGTCCTCGGCCGCGGCCTCGTCCTCGAACGCGGACGGCACGCCGGCCGGCGCCTTGGGCGCCTCGGCCTCGGCCGGGGCCGCCTCGGCCGGCTTGTCCGCGGCCGGCTTCGCGGCGGCGCCCGGCTCAGCCATCTGCGCGTTGACGGTGGCGATGATGCCCTCGACGTCGACGTCGCCCTCGGCGCCGCTCTCCTCGATCGTGGCCAGCAGCGCACGAACGCCGTCCAGCATCGCGAGCAACGCGGTGATGGTCTCCGCGGTCACCGGCTGCACGCCGTCGCGCAACCGCGACAGGAGCGACTCACCCGCGTGGGTCAGGGTCTCCAGCCGGGAGAACGCGAGGAACCCGCTGGTGCCCTTGATTGTGTGGATCGTCCGAAAGATGCGTGAGATCAGGTCACGCGATCCGGGGTCCTGCTCCAGCGACACGAGGTCCCGGTCCAGTTGGTCCAGGTTCTCGTGGCTCTCCATCAGGAACTCGCCGACGATCTCGCCAAGCTCTTCCACAGGCTTCCCTCCTGCTCCGGTGCAGGAGCCCTATCGACCGAAAAAGGACGTACTTGAGGAATCAGGCATCGGGGTTGGCCTTCCGGTACCGGTAGCCGAAACCTCGTACCGATTCGATGGGTGACTCTTCGGGATCGGACCAGCCCAGCTTGCGCCGCAGACGCAGCACGGCGAACTTCACCCGCTCCTGGCCGATGCCGGTCGGGTCGTCCCAGGCCTGGGTCAGCAACTGGTTCGGGCTGAGCACCGCGCCGGCGTGCCGAACGAGCGCGTTCAGCAGGCGGAACTCGGTCGGCGTGAGCCGGACCTCCTCGCCCTTGACGTAGACGCGCCGCCGGGTGGGGTCCAGGTGCACGACGCCGTCGTCGTAGACCTGACTCGCCCAGCTGTTCTGGCCGGCCGACGAGCGGCGCAGCAGTGCCTCGACCCGGGCCAGCAACTCCGCGTTCGCGAACGGCTTGGTCAGGTAGTCGTCGGCGCCGCCGCGCAGGCCGCGCACCTTCTCGGCCTCCTGGCCGTGCGCGGTCAGCACCAGCACGGGTACGTCCGAGACGTCCCGCAGCCGCTCCAGCACCTGCCAGCCGTCCATCTCCGGCAGTCCCACGTCCAGGACGACCAGATCGGGCTTCTCCGTGTAGGCCTCGCGCAGTCCGCTGCGGCCGTCGGCGGCGTGTGAGATGTCATACCCGGCGCGACCGAAGAGCATCCGCAGTGCCAGCGCGATGTCCGGATCGTCCTCGACGACCAGAAGCTTGCTCACCGGATCGCCCCCGCCCGGGCACACATGGGTCCCTGCATTAGCCCACCCCCTGAAGCACCGTCCAGACGCCCATATGGCATGAATCGGTTACGATGCCTATAGGGTGATATTAAGAGCAAAAAACTGAACAGTCAGAGTTTATCGTGGGAAGTCACTGCTTGCGCTCGCATCCGAAACAGGACCGCTTGTGAAAACCGCGCCGGAGCCCGAATCACGGGATGCATTCAAGGCCCAGTTCCTCGCCGTCGTCTCGCACGAGTTGCGCACGCCGCTGACCTCCATCGCCGCGTTCACGGAGATGCTGTCCGGCGTCGACCTGCCGGAGGGCGAGCGGCCCACCGCGCTCTCCGTCGTGCAGCGCAACACCGAGCGCATGCTGGTGCTCGTCGAGGATCTGATGCTGCTGTCCCGCCTGGAGTCCGGCGACCTGCCGGTGCAGTCCGAGCCGGTCGCGCTGGCACCGGTCGTCGCCGGCGCCGGCCAGGAGGTCGAACGGGTGGTGCCGACCGCGGCGGTGCGCGGCACGGTCGAGGCCGGGCCACCGGTCCGGGGCGACGCGAGCCTGCTGCACCAGCTGTTCTACGCGGTCACCGGCGCGATGACCGAGCGGGCGCTGGACGGCAGCGGCGAGATCCAGGGCGCCTGCTTCGGCGACCACTGGACGATCACGGTGCGCAGCACGCAGGCCGAGACGCTCACCGACGAGTACTTCCTGGCGACGTCGCTGCCGGTGCCCGGCGACGGCCGGACCCGCAGCCTGGCGCTCTGGATGCTGCTTGCGCGGGCGATCGCGCACCGCCACGGCGGCGCGGTCTCGATCAGCTTCGCCCCGGAGACCGGCGCCGCGATCACGGTGAGGCTGCCGGCGGCGGCGTGACCTCTCAGTATCTGTCTTTCAGCGACATGAGGGACGCCCTGCTCGTGGAGTCCGGAGCCGGCTAGATGAGCGCGGTGGTGCCGTGCACCACGGACCGGTTGCGGCCGCCCTCCTTCGCTGCCTCGAGCGCCTCCACCGCGCGCGCGACGAGCGCCTGCCAGTCCTCGGAGCCGTTCCACAGCGCCACACCCGCGGAGAACGTCTGCGCGCCCGGCGTGGCCTCCCGCAGCCGCGCGATGATCCGCTCCGCCGCGCGCAGCTGCACCCGGCTGAGTATCACGCCGAACTGCCCCTCCCCGTACCGGACGAGCAGGTCGTCCGGGCGGACGTGGGCGCGCCAGGCCTCACCGGCGTCCAGGAGCAGCTGCTCGCCGGCCTCGCGTCCGTGCTGTGCCTCGTAGGCCGCGAAGTGGTCGAGGTCGAGCAGCACGATCACCAGCGGGTACCGGCCTCGGTACGCGGCGGTGACCCGCCGCTCCAGTTCCCCCTGCCACGCGCTGCGGTCGATGGCACCGGTCGGGGCGTTCATAACGGCGAAACCTCCTGTCGTACGGCGCAGGCCAACGGCCCGGACCGCCTCATAACCGCCGTATCGGCGCGCGGGATCGGTTCCTGAGCGGTCGGGTTGCCGGACGGTGGCGGGATCCGGCACCCGGGCGGGACCCGAGCGCTCACCGCATAGCACCAGGTCGATCTATCAAGGCGCCGCGCACCCGGCCGAACTTGATTGGCGTAAGCAACGCCAACCGAGAGGCACACACCTTGCGCAACCTGCTCCGCTCCGCCACCCTGACCGCCGTCACCGCCGCCCTCGTGATCGGTGGCACCGCCACCACCGCGACCGCCGCCGTGACCCCGGCCACCACGCTGGAGACGCAGGTCATCGCACAGACCAACACCGAACGCGCCAAGGCCGGCTGCAAGAAGCTCACCGTCTCCCCCGCACTGACCACAGCCGCCCGCGGACACTCCTCCGACCAGGCCAAGCACGGCTACTTCTCCCACACCGGCCGCAACGGCTCCACCTTCACCGCCCGCGTCAAGACCGCCGGCTACGCCCCCGCCGTCGGCGAGAACATCGCCTGGGGCTACAGCGACACCACCGGCGTCATGACCGGCTGGATGAACAGCCCCGGCCACCGCAAGAACATCCTCAACTGCAAGGCCGTCAAGATCGGCGTCGGCGTCGCCCGCGACACCAAGGGCACCATCTACTGGACCCAGGAATTCGGCGGCTGACCCACACACCTCCCTCACCCCCCGTTGATCAAGGGATCGGCGTCCACGGACGCCGATCCCTTGATCTGTATCCGGCGGTCAGATCTCGCAGCCGACCAGCACCGGCTCCGGGTGCAGCAGCACGCCGAAGCGGTCGCGCACGCCGTCGCGGATCTCCCGCGCCAGGCCGAGCAGCTGCGCGGTGCTGCCGGAGCCCCGGTTGGTCAGCGCCAGCGTGTGCTTGGTGGAGATGCTGACCGGCACGTCGCCACCCGGGTAACCCTTGCCGAACCCGGCCCGGTCGATCAGCCAGGCCGCGCTGACCTTGACCCGGCCGCCCTCGCCCGGCCAGCCCGGCGGTTCGCCGGTCCCCTCGGTCGCGGCGCGCAGCTTCTCCCAGGCTCCGCCGTCCAGGATCGGATTGGTGAAGAACGATCCGACGGACCAGGTGTCCCGGTCGCCGGAGTCCAGCACCATGCCCTTGCCGGCGCGCAGCGTCAGCACGGTCTCGCGCGCGGCGGCAAGCGGCACCCGGTCCCCCTGGGTCACGCCGAGCGAGCGGGCCAGCTCCGCGTAGCGCACCGGGCCGGACTCCGTGGCGGGGCGCAGCCGGAAGTCGACGGAGAGCACCACGAACCGCTCGTTGTGCTTGAAGATGCTCGCGCGGTAGCCGAAGCCGCAATCGGCCGCGGGCATGTCCCGGATCACCCCATCGGCGCGGTCGTAGACCGTGACCGACGAGATCGTCTCCGCCACGTCCTGCCCGTACGCCCCGACGTTCTGGATCGGGGTGGCGCCGGTCGAGCCGGGGATGCCGGAGAGGCATTCGACACCGGCCCACCCCGCGGTGACCGTCTCGGCCACGAACTCGTCCCACGGGTGCCCGGCCTGGACCCGGATGATCAGCTGGTCCGGCCGGCGACTGATCACCTCCACGCCGCGGCTGCGGATCAGAATCGCGGTCCCGGCGAATCCGTCGTCCCCGATGACCACGTTGCTGCCGCCGGCCAGCAACAGCAGAGGGTCACCCGTTCGGCTCGCGGCCTTGGTCAACTCGACCAGTTCATCCGCATTTTCGGCGGAAACCAGCCGTCTGGCGGGCCCGCCCAACCGCAACGTGGTGTGCGGAGCGAGCGAACTGGGGACTGTCGACCCTGCGACGGTGGGCGAATCAGCGCTAACGTCGTGCACGCCCTTAACCCTAGGCTGGGGGCGAGCGGACTGGGCGGCCGCGTGGGAGGAACGGTCATGACGAAGCTGCATGCCACGAAAGACTTCTGGATCGGCGCACTGCGCGCCGAGGGTCCCGCGTTCCGCGCGGCCCTGGCCGAACAGGCGCTGGGCGCGCCCGTTCCCACGCGTCCGGAGTGGACCGTGACGGACCTCATCGGCCACCTCGGCGGCTTCTACGACTGGGTCGGGGCGCACGTCACCCGCGGTGTGACCACCGCGCCCGAGACGACCCGGCCGGCGGAAGCGGTTCCGGCCGGCGTCGACCCGCTGACCTGGTGGGACCAGCGCTACACCGCGGCCCTGGCGACGCTGGAGGGCGTCGAGGAGGACCTCCCCGCGTGGAACCCGATGCCCGCGGCGAAGAAGGCCGCGTTCTGGCTGCGCCGCGCCGCGCACCTGACCACGCTGCACCGGTGGGACGCGCAGATGACGATCGGGCTGGCCGAGCCGATCGAGGCGAAGCTGGCCGTGGACGGGCTGGCCGAGCTGCTCGACACGCTGCTCCCGGCCGGCCGCGGCACCGGCCCGCGCGACCGGTTCGGCATGATCCACCTGGTCGCCTCCGACCTGCAGCACCAGTGGTTCGTCCGGCTGCGCGGCGAGGGCCTGGCGCTGCTCGACACGGACACGATTCTGGACTCCGACGACCACCACGCGCGCGTGCTCGCGGCCGGCTCCGCCAGCGATCTGCTGCTGGCGCTGCACGGCCGGATCCCGTTCGACACGCTGGAGATCACGGGAGAGCGTTCTCTGCTGGGTGGCCTGCGCATCGGCTGACCGCACCCGTCGTCATGATCCGCGAGTGATAATGGCGACGTGACTAACCCCTCAACACAGAGCGTGACGTTCCCGGAGGGCTTCCTCTGGGGGGCCGCCACGGCCTCCTATCAGATCGAGGGCGCCGCCCGTGAGGACGGCCGCGGCCCCTCGATCTGGGACACGTTCAGCCGCACGCCGGGCAAGGTGTACGCCGGGCACACCGGCGACGTCGCCTGCGACCACTACCACCGGTACCGCGACGACGTGGCCATGATGGCGGAGCTCGGCCTGCAGGCGTACCGGTTCTCCATCGCCTGGCCGCGCATCCAGCCGGACGGCACCGGCCCGGTCAACCCGGCCGGCCTCGACTTCTACGACCGGCTCGTGGACGAGCTGCACGGCAGGGGGATCACCCCGGTCGTCACGCTCTACCACTGGGACCTGCCGCAGACGCTGGAGGACCGCGGCGGCTGGACCAACCGCGACACGTCCGAGGCGTTCGCGGACTACGCGCTCGCGGTCCACAAGCGGCTCGGCGACCGGGTCGAGACCTGGACCACGCTGAACGAGCCGTGGTGCTCGGCCTACCTCGGCTACGCCTCCGGGATCCACGCGCCCGGCATCCGGGACCCGGAGTCCGCGTTCAAGGCCGTCCACCACCTGCTGCTCGGCCACGGCCTGGCGACCAGGGCGCTGCGCGACGCCGGCGTGCGGAAGCTCGGCATCACGCTGAACCCGGCCGCGGTCTCCCCCGCCGACCCGGACAGCGAGGCCGACGTGGCCGCCGCACACCTGGTCGACGGCCTGCAGAACCGGATCTTCTTCGACCCGATCCTGCGCGGCTCCTACCCGGACGACGTGCTCGCGCACATCCGCCGGTTCTCCGACCTGAGCTGGCTGCGCACCGGTGACGAGACGATCATCAACGCGCCGATCGACGTGCTCGGGATCAACTTCTATTCGCCGACCTACGTCCGGTCGAAGCCCGGCATCGACGGCAACCCGAGCGCCCCCGGCACCGACGGCATCGAGTTCCTGCCTCCGGCCGGCGCGGTCACGGACATGGGCTGGGCGATCGAGCCGGCCTCGCTGACCCGCCTGCTGGCGCGCATCCACCGCGACTACCCGGGCACGCCTCTCATGATCACCGAGAACGGCGCCGCGTACCCCACCGGTCCGGACGAGACCGGCGACCGGGTGCCCGATGCCGACCGGGTCGCCTACCTCGACGGCCACCTGCGCGCCTGCCACGACGCGATCGCCCGCGGCGTCGACCTGCGCGGCTACTTCGTCTGGTCCCTGCTGGACAACTACGAGTGGGCCGAGGGCTACCGCAAGCGCTTCGGCGTGGTCTACGTCGACTACCACACCCAGCGCCGCATCCCCAAGGACAGCGCTCGCTTCTACTCCCAGGTCATCCGCGACAACGGCCTCTGATCCACCCAGGCGCCGGGCCACCCACGGCTCGGCGCCCCAAGAATCACAAACCTCCAAAGCGGATGATCCCGCTTCCGGCGTGGGCACCTTCCGAGTGCTCCCGCGGGCACCGGTCGGCCGCGGGCGGCCTCCCTGCACGTTCCGTGGGCGGTCAAGCAGATCAAACCCCCGCCGCCGTCCACCACGCCCCGCCGCTTTGCTCTGCTTACCCGCGTCAACTTTGCGCGGCGCACTCACCGAAGCGGCAGATCAAACCCCCGCCGCCGACCTGCCGCCGTCCACCACGCCCGCCGCTTTGCTCTGCTTACCCGCGTCAACTTTGCGGGGAGAATCTACGGAAGCGCAGTTCAGGAGGGTAGTCGCCGTGCAGGTAAGCAGAGCAAAGCGCAGCGGAGCTGATCACCGGCGGTGGCGTGGACTTCCGTTCGCTGTGGCCTCACCGGCCTCAGTTCCAGCGGCGCGGAGGCACATCAACCCGAGAGGGCCGGAAGCAGCACCGGCCCCGCGGCGAGCATCATCTTCCTCTGCCGGGACCGGTCCGCGATCGCGCCGGTGACCGTTTCTGGATCTTCCAGTTCGTGGGATGCAAGATCGTTCCATACCTCATGGACCTTTCCGCGTGCTCGAAAGGTCCATGAGGTATGGAACGATCTTCGCTCGCCACTGCGGCGGCACGCCCGGCGGGCCGACGCCGGCCCGCCGAACGTGGAGAGCGCGGGGTGACCGGCCGGCGCCGATGGCCGCGAGCCCGGGGCGAGTGGCTGACGCCGGCCCGCCGCGAGCGGGCCAGGCGGTCAGCCGGTCAGCCGGCCAGGCGGCCAGCCGGCCAGCCGGCCAGCCGGCCAGCCGGCCAGCCGGCCAGGCAGCCAGGCAGCCAGGCAGCCAGGCAGCCAGGCAGCCAGGCAGCCAGGCAGCCAGGCAGCCAGGCAGCCAGGCAGCCAGGCAGCCAGGCGGCCAGCCGGCCAGGCGGTCAGGCGGTCAGCGGGCGGGGCGGTCAGCGGTGGTGCTCGATGGGGAAGCCGAGGGAGCGGCGGGAGAGCAGGGCTGCGCCGGCGATGGCGGCGGGGGTGACCAGGATGGCGCCGAGCGGGATGAGGAAGCAGACGAAGACGCCGACGCCGAAGCCGAGAGCGGCGGGGCGGTTGGCGCGGAAGACGCGGCGGCGGTCGGCGAGGCGGAGGCCGCGACGGTAGAACGGGAAGCCGGTCAGCTCGAGCGCGAGGAACCAGCCGCCGACCAGGGCGGCGACCACGGGGATGACGGTCTGGCCGATCAGCGGGATGAAGCCGAGCAGGAACAGCGGGACGCCGCAGAGGATGGTCAGGCCGATCAGGCGGATCGAGTCGGCCAGGCTGAGCCGCATGGTCTTGTGCCAGGGCAGGTCGACCTCGCCGGGCACGCCGCCGTAGCGGTTCTCGACGGCCTCGGAGATCTTCTCGTAGAACGGGTCACCGATCAGCAGCGTGATCGCGGTGAACGTGAGCATGCCGACCAGCACGAACAGGCCGAGCACCGCGGCTGCCACGGCGAGCCGGACGATCTCCTGGAGACCCTCGTCCCAGCCGTTCGCGAACGGCGTGAGCCACTCCGAGATGTCCGACACGAAGTAGAACAGCGTGCCGAACGCGGCCAGGTAGAGCAGGCCGGAGATGAACGCGGGGATGAGCCCGAACGCCATCAGGCGCGGGTTGCTGACGTAGAGGCCGAGGCCGCGGAGCAGCATCCGGATCCCGGCGAAGAATTCCTGCGCGGTGCTGCCGGCGCGCGCGGCCGCCGGGTGTGCGGTGATCGGTGGCCGGGCGTGGGGGCCGGGCTGCTGCGGAAGCGTCACGACCCGAAAGCCTAAAGGCAGCGCGCCATCCCCGCCTCCCGGCACCGGACCCGGCAATCGGCCGGCCAGCCGTGAGCGGCCAGCGCCGCACGTGACCGAGCGGAGCAGGCCTGCGCGGACAGGCCTGCGCGGACAGGCCTGCGCGGACAGGCCTGCGCGGACAGGCCTGCGCGGACAGGCCTGCGCGGACAGGCCTGCGCGGACAGGCCTGCGCGGACAGGCCTGCGCGGACAGGCCTGCGCGGACAGGGCGTGCCCCATGTCGTTCGGACGACATGGGGCACGCCCTGATCACGGGCTGGAATTCCGCCGGGCGTCGCTGGACGGCGGATCAGGGCAGCGCCGATTCCGTTTCCGGGCCGCTGACGGGTGGCGCCGGAATCGGTTCCGGCTCGGACGGGGCCGGCACCGGCCACTCCTCAGGAACCGGGACCGCCGTGGACGACTCCAGCCACTCCTCAGGGACCGGGACCACCGTGGACCACTCCAGCCACTCCTCAGGAGCCGGTTCCGGGACGGCCGTGGACGATTCCAGCCACTCGTCCGGCGGCTCCAGCCACTCGTCCGGCGGCGCCGGGTCCGGCCAGTCGTCCGAGGGTGCCGATTCCGGTGACGGTCCGGTCGGCATCGGATCCGGTGTGAACGTGCCCTCCGGGGCGCCCGGACCGGGTCCGGCCGGCCCGGCGGGTCCAGGCCCGGTCGGCGCGCAGATCGGCAGCAGCGGCACGGGTGTGCAGGTCGACGACGCGGACGGGAGGCCGGTCGACGGCATCGGTGGGGACGTGGCCGCGCCGGTGCTGGACGGCGGCGTGGGCCCGCCGGTCCAGGCCGGGGTCGGCGGGCCGGCCGGTGGCGGCGCGCCGGGCAGCGGGCTGACCGCGCCCTCGCCCGCGGCCGTGCCGGACGGGTCCTGCGGCGTGCTACCCGGTGGCGCGGTGCCCCAGGTCGCGACCGCGCTGGGCGGCGCGCTGCCGGCGGGCGCGTCGCCGAACAGGCCGACTCCGGACGGGCCGAGCGGCGAGGCGAGGCCGCCCAGGCGCCAGCCCACATGGATGGCGGATGGGAGGCCGCACACCACGATGGCCGCGAACACGATCCTCGGCGACACCTTCACTCCCTAAACACCGCAAAACGGGCAGTAAAGGTTACGCAGGTGTGGGGATGGATCAGTTCAGGAAGCCGGAGATCCGCTCCCGAAGGTCGGCGCGGTGGGTGAAAACCGGCCCCGGGCGGTCGTAGACGTGCAGCGTCGCGCGCGGCAGCAGCCCGGCCAGCCGCTCGGCCGCCTCCACCGGGTGCAACTCGTCGCCGCGGGCACCGATCACCAGTGCCTCCGCGGTCACCGAGGCGAGCGCGGCGGTGTCCGGCACCGGCACCGCGTCGGCGAGGCCGGCCAGTTCCGCGCCGAGCCCGTCCCGGGAGAGCTGCTCGACGCGCTGCCGCAGGTAACCCCAGCCGGCCGGGGTGTTGCGCACGGACGGCGGCAGTTCGGCGGAGACCACCTCCGCGATCGCGGCCAGGTCGCCGTCCTCCACGGTCGCGTGCAGTGCCTCGACCCGGTCGCGCAGCGCGTCGCCACGCGCCTCGTCCACCGGTATCGGCAGGAAGAAGACCACGCGCGTGAACCGGCCTGGGCTCTCCGTGAGCAGCCGGGACAGCGCGGCCGCGCCCAGGCTGACGCCGACCGCACGGGTGGCGTCCGAGAGATCGGCGACGGCACGCAGATCACGGGCCAGGTCGGCGTAGTCCCACGGTCCGGGCGGAGCTTCGGAGCGCCCGTGGCCGCGGAACTGGAAGAAGATCCGGCGGCCGAGGACCGCGCTGCCCAGCGGGCGGGTCGCGGCGATGCTGCCGGCCAGCCCGTGCGCGAACACGGTGCCCGGGTCACCGGCGCCGCCGATCAGCCTCTCCAGCCGTACCCCATGGGGTGTCTGCACGATGTCGGTCGGCGGCTCGGGAAGCGTGGGACGGCTGTTGCGTGGGGCGGAGGGACCGGGACCGTAGGTCCGAGGGCCGCCGTCGGGGCGGGGCGGCCAGCGGAAATCCCTCACCAGAAGCCTTTGCCGTCGGAGAGGTCCCGCAGACCGGCCCGGACGTCCAGCAGGTAGACCATCGCGGCCGCGATGCCGATCATCTGGAAGATGGTCTGCCGGCTCAGCAGCAGGCAGAAGACCATGCAGAGGCCGAGGATCGCCAGCCAGCCGCCCTTGGGCAGCGTGCCGATGGCGGGGAACGCATCCGCCCGCTGAGTGAGGCAGTGCACGAACGAGACGCCGAGGACGACCAGCGCCAGGAAGAGAATCACCAGGTCGATGATGCCGCGAACGTAGAAGGCGAAGATCGGGACGTCGGCTGCCATGCCTCAAGCTTAGAGCGTTCCCCGGCGCGCGGTAGCGGAGCGCGAGGCCCGGGGTCCGGGCCTCGCGCTCGCCGGGTCACTCCGCGGCAGGCTCGGCGTCGTTCTTCGCCACCCGCTTCCGCGGTGCCGGAGCAGCGGCCACGTCGGCCGGCGTCGCGGTCACACCAGCGGACGTCGCGGTCACACCAACGGACGTGGCGGCCACATCAGCGGGCGTGGCGGTGACCTCGGCCGGGGCCTCGGTCGCCTCGATGTCCGCGTTCACGGTGTCGGCGGCCTGCACCACGCCGGTGCCGACGACCCGCTCGCCGTGCGCGACCAGCGCCGCGTACGTGCTGACCGCGCGCTGCTGCGCGACCTGCGCACCGGCCTGCGCGACCGCGATCGCGGCGGCCGCGTTGCGCTTGGCGGCCTCGGTCAGCTTCGCCACGTCGCTCTCCGGGCCGGCGGCGCGCTCACGCAGCGAGCCGGCCTGCGCCTGGGCGACCTTCAAACCCTCGGCCGCACGGGTACGGATCTCGTCGCGCCGCCCGTTCAGCTCCTCGGCCCGGGTGCGCAGCTCGGCCACCGCGACCGGCACTCGCTCGCGCAGCTGCTCGACCACCTCGGGGAGCTTGCGGATCTGCTGGTACGCCAGGTCGCCGGCGCCGGCCACCGCGTAGAGCGGCGTGGGGATGCGGGTGTTCGCGGGGGTCGTGGTCTCGGGCTGGTTCGTCATGGCGTCTCCTCCGTCGTGGGGGTGGTCGTGGTCGGCGCCTTCTTCACCGGGGGCGCCTGCTCGGCCGCGTCACCATCCGTCGCGACCTCGTCCGTCTTCGCATCCGCCGCCGCTTCCGCGGCAGCAGCCGTTCCAGCGGCGGCCTTCTCAGCGGCCGCCGCCTCAGCAGCCGCCGCCTCAGCAGCCGCCGCCTCAGCAGCCGCCTCAGCAGCCGCCTCAGCAGCCGCGACCGCCGCCTCGCGGGCGTTCTCCCGGCGGAACGTGTCGTAGATCTGGGTGAGTGACTGCCTCTGCGCCATCGTCAGGTCCGGGTCGCCCGCGATGGCCTCCAGCACGCCGGGTGCGTCACCTTCGAGCAGGCCGGCCCGCAGGTACATCGCCGGGGTGGAGACCCGCAGCGCGCCCGCGAGCTGCTGCAACACCTCCGCGCTCGGCTTGCGCAGGCCGCGCTCGATCTGGCTGAGGTATGGATTGCTGACGCCGGCCTGCTCGGCGAGCTGCCGGAGCGAGATCTTCGCGTTGCGCCGCATGTCACGGATGAATCCGCCGATGTCGCGCGGTAGGTCTGCCGGTGCCATGCCCCGACGGTAGCCGCGCCTGCTAACTGTTGCAAGCAAACTGCTAGCGAAAGTTAGCACGCTCACTCGGTGCGCGTTACGGAACGTAGACAGAACTCGCATTGCCGCGCGCATCGATGCGACCTACTGTCGCTAGGTGCCTTATCTTGATCTTCCAGGGGCGAGCCTCGCCTACGACGACGACGGCACCGGCCCCGCCGTGCTCCTGCTGCACGCGGGCATCGCCGATCGACGCATGTGGCGCGAGCAGGCCGGCCCACTCTCCGTGATGCACCGCGTGATCCGGCTGGATCTGCGTGGCTACGGTGAGTCCACGTTGACCCGCACGCCGTTCGCGCACCACGACGACGTGATCGCGCTGCTCGACGCGCTGCAGATCCAGCGGGCCGTGCTGGTCGGATGCTCGTTCGGCGGCGCGGTCGCGATCGACACCGCGATCGCCCACCCGGACCGGGTCGCCGGTCTCGCGCTGATCGGCTCCGCGCTCTCCGGCCACGCCTGGTCCGAAGAGGTGGACGAGCTGTGGGAGGCGCTGGCGGCCGAGGTCGGCACGGACGACGTGGACGCGATGGCCGAGGCCGAGGTCCGCTTCTGGGTGGTCGGGCCGGGGCGGGACATCGCCACCATGGACCCGGACCTGCTGGACTTCGCGTGGCGGATGGACCGGCGCGCGCTCGCCGCGGAGGCCGCGCTGGGCCAGGTGGACGTGCACCAGCTGAACCCGGTCGCCACCTACCGGCTCGCCGAGGTGCGCCCGCCGACGCTGGTCACGGCCGGTGCCGCGGACGTGCCGGACATCCGCCGGCTGGCCGACCGGATGGCCGCGGAGATCCCGAACGCGCACCGCCTGCCGGACATCCCGGACGCGGCGCACCTGGCCCCGCTGGAGCAGCCGGAGGCGGTCAACCGCATCGTGCTGTCCTTCCTCGGCGCACTGAGGGGGTGAGGGCGCGGCGTTGCCGAGCCACCGGTTTTCGAAGGCAAAGAGAGCACCTTCGAAAAACCGGCGTCTCGACAACGCCCGAGAGCGCCCGAGCCGGAGGAGCGGAGCGACGACCAGCTAGCTCAGTCCGAGCAGCTCGCGGGCCTGCTTCGGCGTCAGGGGCGGGCGCTGGGCCAGCTGAGCCAGGCCCACCGCACGCGCCACCAGCTGCATGTTCGACTCGACCGGGCGGCGTTTCGCGTAGGTCAGCGTGTCCTCCATGCCGACCCGCAGGTGCCCGCCCGCGGAGAGCGCGGCCAGCATCACCGGGATCGTGGTCCGCCCGATGCCGGTCGCGGAGAACGTCAGGTCCGCCGGCAGGTCACGCATCGCGGCCAGGCAGGCCGCCACGGTCTCAGTGGTGCCGTCCATCCCGCCGGGCACGCCCATCACCAGGTCGAGGTGGACGTGACCGCCGGCCGGCAGCCCGTGCTCGTCGAGCAGCCGCCGCAGCGCGTGCAGCTGGCCCAGGTCGAAGATCTCGAACTCCGGCACGATCCCGCGCTCCCGCATGCGCAGGTGCAGGTCGACGACGAACTCCCAGCGGTTCACGAACACGCCGTCGCCGAAGTTGACCGAGCCCATGGTGAGCGATGCCGCGTCCGGCCCGGCGTCCAGCACGGCGCGGCGCGCGTCCTCCGGATCGCCGACCGCGCCGCCCGTGGAGAGCTGCACGATCAGGCCGGTCTCGGCGCGCAGCGCGGCGACCGTCTCGCGCAGCCGGCCGGGGTCGAGCGTGGGCTCGCCGGCGTCGTCCCGCACGTGCACGTGAATCATCGCGGCGCCGAGCGCGGCGCACTCCTTCGCGGTGACCAGCAGCTCGTCGAGCGTGACCGGCAGCGCCGGCACGTCCTGCTTGCGCGTCTCCGCCCCGGTCGGCGCCACGGTGATCAACGTGCCGAGGGACATCCGGCGTCCTTCCGGGAGCTACAGGCGAATCGTCGGGTCGATGGCGGCGGCCGCCACGCCCACTCGCAGCGCCGCGTCGTCCGGCGTGTTCCGCTTGATCACGGCCAGCGCGATCGTACCGAGTTCGTAGTGCCGCACGGCCGTGCCGACGAAACCGATCTCCTTGCCGGCCTCGTTCGTCACCGGCGTGTGCACGGCCGGCGGCTCGTCCGAGGTGATGCCGTCGAGGTGCAGCAGCACCATGCGACGCGGCGGCCGGCCCAGGTTGTGCACGCGGGCGATCGTCTCCTGACCGCGGTAGCAGCCCTTGTCCAGGTGCACCGCGGGCTCGATCAGCCCGACCTCGCTCGGCAGCGTGCGGTGGTCGGTCTCGAACCCGGCCCGCGGCAGACCGGCCGCCACCCGCAGCGCCTCATAGGCCCACAGACCCGCCGGGGGTACGCCGAGAGCCGTCACCAGCGCGGCGACGCTCCCGCGCGGCACCACCAGGTCGTAGCCCAGCCGCCCGGCCCGCACGAACCCCCCGGCTGCCGCCCCGGCCCCCGCCCCCGGACCGGGCCGAAGGATGTCTGATGGCAGCTCGCGCACCGCGTACCCACTGGTGGGTTGGGGTTGAAGGGCTCCGCTGGGGAACTTGGGGCCGGGCACGGCCTGGACCGACGGTGCCGGCAGATCCGGCACGCCGATCCGGGCCAGCGCCTCCGCCGCACGCGGGCCGACGAGCGAGAGCACGGCTCGGTCCGCGGTCGCGTCGCGCGGCTCGACCCGGGTCAGGAAGACCATCTTGGACAGGAACGTGAACAGGCCGGCGGCCGAGGACGGCTCGGTGTCCAGCCAGACCGTCTCGCCGACCTCGGCGACGCCCGCGTGGTGCTCGACGTGCCCGTGCGGCGACAGCACCAGCAGCTCGGTGCCCTGACCGTCGCGCAGGTCCGCGAGGTGCTGGGTGGTCAGCGAGTGCAGCCAGCTCGCCCGCTCCACGCCCGGCACGGCCAGCACCCCGCGGTGCGACCGGTCCACGATGCCCGCCTCGGTGTCGAGCAGCCGCTGCTCGCGGGCCGGGTCACCGTAGTGGGCGGCCACGTCGGTGAAGCCATGCACATCAGGGGAACTCTGGGCGTCCGGGTCGATCTCGTCGAGCTCACGGATCCCGATCGCGCCCGGCACGTCCAGCATCTACTTCTCCCTGCCGCTGTCTCCGCACTCGGCGCACGTGCCGAAGAGAGCCACGTGTCCGACGTCCACGGTGAATCCTTTCTCGCGGGCGAGCTCATCGGCCAGCGGCGCCATCAGCATGGGGTCCATCTCACTCACCGCGCCACAGTGCCGGCAGACCAGATGGATGTGCTGGTCCTGCCCGGCCGGGTGGTAGGTGGGCGAACCGTGCGACAGGTGTGTGTGCCGGACCAGCCCCAGCTCTTCCAGCAGCTCAAGCGTCCGGTAGACGGTGGTGATGTTGACGCCGGCGGCGACCTCACGCACGGCGTTGTGCACCTGCTCGGGGGTGGCGTGGCCCAGCTCGTGCACCGCCTGCAGCACCAGCTGGCGCTGCGGTGTCAGCCGCAGTCCACGCTCCCGCAACATCTCGGCCAGCGTTGTTTCGGACACCTACCGAGCATAGTCGCAATGCGCGGATCAATAGACCAGTGCTTGGGCACCGTCGGTGAGCGACTCCTCGACGAAGACCGCGGCACCGGCGATGCGGACGCCCTCGATCACGTCCTCCTGGCCGATGTCCCGGCGGGCCGCGCACTGCGTGCAGAGCGTCACCCTGCCGCCGGCCAGCACCGCGTCCAGCAGGTCGGGTAGCGGTGCGGAGTGGGGCAGCTGGAACTCGGCGGCCCGGCCCGGCAGCGTGAACCAGGACGCCTCACCGGTCAGCCACAGCGAGACGTCGACGCCGGCCGCGACCGCGGTGGCGGCGACCGTGAACGCCTGGGCACAGCGCTCCGGCGCGTCGGCGCCGGCGGTCACCTTGATGACGAGAGATCGGGCCATGACCGTCAGCATAGGATGGGCCGGTCATGGTTACCGAGATCGGGTTTGTCAGCCTGCTGGTGGCGGGCTTCGGCGCGCTCGCGGGCGGTCTCGCGTATCTCGCCGTAAGGATTTCAAGGGGACGCTGGTGACAACGCCGGACACATCGTCGGACAACCCGCTGCTGCCGCCGTGGGCCTCACTGGCTCCGGTGGAGTACGCGTACCCGTTCGAGGAGACGCACGACCTGCGCAGCGGGCCGGATCTGCACCCGCATCTGCTGGGCCTCCTGCCGTACGTCGGCGTGTGGCGCGGCCGGGGCCAGGGCGGCTACCCGACGCTCGAGGGCGAGGACTTCCACTTCGCACAGGAGCTGCGGATCAGCCACGACGGCCGCCCGTTCCTGTTCTACGAGTCGCGCGCGTGGATCATCGACGAGGAGGCGAAGCCGATCCGCCCGGCCGGGCGTGAGATCGGCTGGTGGCGCCCGGTGGTGGTGAACGACCGGGTCACCGACGACGTCGAGGCGCTGATGACCAGCCCGACCGGCATCATGGAGATGTACCTGGGCAAGACCAAGGGCACCACCCAGATGGAGCTGGTGACCGACCTGGTCGTGCGCACCTCCACGTCCAAGGAGGTGACCGCGGGCCACCGGCTCTTCGGCATCGTCGAGGGCGCGCTGCTGTACGCGTACGACATGGCCGCCGAGGGCCTGCCGCTCACGCCGCACCTCTCCGCGCGCCTGCTCCGCGTCGCCGGCTAGACCAGTCAGCAGGAGGTGGTCGCGGCGACCGTGATCTCGCCGCCGTCGGCCACCTCCACCGCGACGCCCTCCCGGCCGCCGTCGGTGTAGGCGAACCGCTTCTCGCCGCTGGTCAGCACCAGCCCGGCCCGCGGCGTCAGCACTTCGGTCAGCGCGGGTGCCCGCTCCGGGAAGCCGGCCACCAGCGTGGTGGTGAGCGCGCCACCGCCCGGGCAGGGCACGGACGACGCGCTCTGCCGTGAGCCCGGTGCACCCAGTGCCGCCAGCACGCCCTCGGCGCGGCCCGCCGACATGAAGTCCGGGGCCGGCTGACCGACTGCCGGGAGCGGGCCGTCGACCGGCCGGCAGCCGGTCTCCAGCGACACCCGCAGCAGGCCCGGCTCCTCGACGATGCCGCGCAGCCCGATGAAGTCGCCCGCGTCCACCCGGAACGAGTTCGTCGCGCCGTCCCGGTCGCGGCCCAGCCAGATCCGGTAGCCGGCCGGCAGCGCGCCCGCGCCGGCCAGCCGCTCGATCAGCGGCACGCCGTCCTCGGGTGCGATGTGGACGGTGGCCCGGCGGGTCAGTTCCGCACCGTCCCGCGCGGTCGTCACCCGGCAGCCCGGCTCGACGCGCGGCGGTTCCAGCACGATCACCGGTCGCACGCCGCCGTCGCCCGGCCCTTCGGCCAGCTTCGCCAGCACGGTGCCGTACGCGGTGTCGGCCACCGGCATCGCCCGGTCCAGCGGCCGGTGGTCCCGCACGGTCGCCGCGTCCGTCCGGTACGAGTAGTACGCCAGCCCGGCGATCACCAGCACCCACGCGGTCACCGCGGCCGGCAGCACACCCCGGCGCCGCCACCACGGGGAAACCTGGGTCTGCGTCACCTCGCCATGGTGTCAAAACGAGGAAAGCCGGTCCGCCTCGGGTGAGGCGGACCGGCTTCCGGAGGTCGTGGCGGCGTCAGTCGCCGACGGTCACCGCGAACTCGTTGAGGCCGCGGTCGGCGGAGACGGTCAGGTCACCGTTGCCGTGGCGGGAGAGGGCGCGCAGCGTCCACGAGCCCGGGGCGGCGAAGAACCGGAACTGGCCCGCGGCGGACGTGACGACCTCCGCGGTGAACTCGCCGGTCGAGTCGAGCAGGCGCACGTACGCACCCTGCACGGCCTCGCCCTCGGCCGAGGTCACCACGCCGGTGATCACGGTCTCCTTCGCCAGGTCGATGCCGGCCGGCAGCGGAGCCGCCTGGTCGGGCGCGGCGCAGGTCGCGTCGGTGACTGCGGTCATGGTGATCACGCCTTTCCGGGCTCGTCGCCGAGGACCACGGGCACGCCGACGAGCGAGCCGTACTCGGTCCAGGAACCGTCGTAGTTCTTCACGTTCTGGTGGCCGAGCAGCTCCTTGAGCACGAACCAGGTGTGCGAGGAGCGCTCGCCGATCCGGCAGTACGCGATCGTGTCCTTGCCGCCGTCGAGCCCGGCGTCGCCGTAGATCTTCGCCAGCTCCTCGTCGGACTTGAACGTGCCGTCCTCGTTGGCCGCCTTGCTCCACGGCACGCTCACCGCGGTCGGGATGTGGCCGCCGCGCTGCGCCGACTCCTGCGGCAGGTGCGCGGGGGCGAGCAGCCGGCCCGCGTACTCGTCGGGGGAGCGCACGTCGACCAGGTTCTGCGTGCCGATCGCGGCCACGACCTCGTCGCGGAACGCGCGCAGCGACAGGTCCTGGTCCTGCGCGACGTATGTCGTGGCGGGACGGGAGACCTCGCCCTTGACCAGCGGGCGCGCGTCGAGCTCCCACTTCTTGCGGCCGCCGTCGATCAGCTTGACCTCGCGGTGGCCGTAGAGCTTGAAGTACCAGTACGCATACGCCGCGAACCAGTTGTTGTTGCCGCCGTAGAGCACGACCGTGTCGTCGTTGGAGATGCCCCGGGACGACAGCAGCGCCTCGAACTGCTCCTTGTTGACGAAGTCACGGCGGACCTCGTCCTGCAGGTCGGTCTTCCAGTTCAGCTTGATCGCGCCGGCGATGTGGCCGCCGTCGTAGGCGGTGGTGTCCTCGTCGACCTCGACGAAGACGACGCCGGGCGCGTCGATGTTCTTCTCGGCCCAGTCAGCCGAAACGAGTGCGGTGTCGCGACTCATCGAATCACTCCTTGTGAGGATTTGGTGGGTCGAGTCAGCGCGCGGATTTCCGGTGAGATTCTGTGTCGCACCACGCGCGGGACCCTGTAGATGGAGGGTTCTCGTGTTTGTGCGACGGCGCCGGTGCCGGGCTCAGAGATTGAGTGCCACGCGGAAGGAGGCGGCTCGACCGAGCCGGCTCGCGGGCGTGAAAGCAGCCCCGCCGTCAGTGGAGGCGGGGACAGAGGCAGGCGGCCACGCGGCACAGGTCGACCGCGCGCCTTTTAGTGAGCATCGTGCCCATGCGAAGGACCCTACCAGCGGGCCCAGGTCACGGACAGGGGCGACCACCATGCGGGAAGTGAGTGAACGCACCCACCCCGCCGGCGGCCGCCCCTGAACCCCTTGCTCGTCAGGCGCCGCCCTGGTTCAGCGGCACGTCCTTCGCGGTCGCGGTGACCTGCAGTCCGTCCGCGGCCGGCTTGATCTCGGTGACCTGCAGGCCGAACGGCAGCGCCGGGAGCGCCACGTTGAGCGAGAGCTGTTCCGCGTACCCACTGATCAGGTTCTGGACCAGGGCGTTGTCCGGCAGGCCCTCGGCGGTCAGCGTGTCGAAACGGACCTGCACCGTGTTGTCCTGGACCGCGATGTTCGCGGTGCCGTTCAGCTCGACGTTCTGCCCGAAGACCGAGACCGGCAGCGTCGCGCCCAGCTTGCCGTCCCGCTCGGCCAGCGTGACGCCCTCCTGGCCGATCATGCCGGCCAGGCTGGTGTAGTCGATGGTGCCGACGCCGTCGACGTTCGCCGCGACGATCTCGCCCTGCCCGGTGCGCAGCGTGTTCAGCGGCGCGGAGACGCCGGTCGCGTCGATGTCCAGCGTGGGGATGCGGACCACGTCGGCCGCGCCGGGCACCGGGCCCTGCACCTCGCGCAGCAGCACGGATATCTCCTCGTACCGCCCGGCCAGCACCTGGGTGAGGAACGGGACGCCGCCCACGGACACCTCGGCCGGCTCGGCGCTGAGGCCCTGCGCGGAGAGCTGGCCGTCGATCTCGCTGCCGATCCGGTCCTCCGCGTAGCCGTGCGCCACCCGGTCCGCGACCACCACCAGCACACCCAGCACGATCAGGAACACGATGAGCGTGATGAGCAACGCCCGTCCCCGCCGGCGGCGCCGTGGCCGGTCGACCTCGTGTTGCTCGGTCGGCTGCTCGTACACCGTCACCGTCGCCTCCCAGCGCGCTCGTTCACTCGAGTCTTGTTACGGAACCGGATACCCATCCGGGTCAGGTGAGGAACATGACAGACATCAGGTACGCCGTGGGCGCGGCGAGTGCGAAACCGCCCAGCGGGCCCTGCATGTGCCGGGCCAGGAACATGGTCGGCGCGTCGCCGGCCAGCTGCCTGCCCGCCTCGGAGTAGTCGGTGGCGAGGTCCACCAGGCTGGCGGCGCCGGCCGCGACCAGGCCGACGATCGCGGCGCTGCCGGGGTCGAACCCGACCTGGTACCGCCCGATCACCGCGGCCACGGCGGTGCCGATCATGGTGCCGAGCACCACGCCCAGGCCGCCGCGCGGCACGTGCGGCTCGAACCGGGGCCAGGCGAAGACCGAGTCGAGCGCGCGCGCCACCACCAGCGCCACGCCGGCCGCGGTCAGGCAGACCACGATCGCCTGGGTGCCGGCCGGCTTGCGGGTCAGCACGATCAGCGTGGCCAGCGCCACCACGCCGAGCACGATCAGCAGCGTGGAGAAGAAGGACTCGCGCACCCGGGCCCGGTCCTGTGCGCGGAACAGCTGGCCGACCACGCCGGCCGCCAGTCCGCCGAACGCGACCCAGGCCAGCGGGCCGAGCCCGGCGATCGTGGGCAGCACGGCGGCG